>NZ_JBWKKY010000015.1:0-75199 GCF_056430805.1 Streptomyces sp. NPDC045955 | reverse complement strand
GGCGCCGGCCTCGGCAGAGGGCGGTCGAAGGGCTCCTCCACGGTCCCGGGGGGCACGTGGCGGAACTCCACACCCATGGCGTCCGCGACGACGGACCGGTCGTCGGCCCACAGCCGGAAGTCCGCCGTGAACCGGTCGCCGCCGGTCCGCCCAAGTGTGACCAGACAGTACCCGCTCAGCGGTACCACCCCGTACAACCGCAGCGCCTCGATGCGCCGGGGCAGGATGCCTCCGGCAACCGCCGCGATCCGGCTCCCCGGTTCGCGCTCCCACCGCCGTATCGGCAGGATGGGACGATGACCGAGATCCGCACCCCCCGTCTCCTCCTGCGCCGCTGGCTTGACGACGACCTCGTCCCCCTGTCCGAGATCCAGGCGGACCCGGTGGTGATGCGGGGTGTCGGCGACGGCAGGCCGCGCTCCTTGGAACAGACCGCCGAGGACATCGAGGCCTGGGAAGAGGAGTGGGACGAGGAAGGATTCGGGATGTTCGCGGTCGAGCTCCTGGGCTCGGGTGAGTTGGCGGGCGCCGTCGGCCTGTCCGTGGCCGACACGCCGGCCGAGGTCGCCGGCCAGGTGGCGATCAGCTGGCGACTCGGGCGGGTTCTGTGGGGCCAGGGGTACGCCTCCGAAGCGGCGCACGCCACCCTGGAGTTCGCACTGCAGGACCGCGGCCTCGACCGTGTGGTCGCCGTGTGCCGGACGGGCGACAGGGCCTCCGCGAACGTCCTCGACAAACTCGGCATGCAGGCGGAAGGCACCGCACCGGACCCGGTCCACGGCCACGACCTCGCGGTGTACGGCATCGACCTCACGCAGTACCAGGAGTAACAACCGCCACGGCAACCGGGCGACGACGTCCGAGGTCGCATCCGCCCGTGGCCATCGGTCGGTCCTGCGATCCCCGTAGCCGTGGTCGAGACGCCCGGCGTCGGCCGTCTGATGGAGCCCGCGGAGCCCGGCACCGACTTCGCCGGGAGCCCTGGATGGCCACCGCAGGCACCACTTTGGGGCCAGTGGCTGTGAACAGGGCGGCGTCCCCCGATCAGGCCCGCGCGCCCGCCGTCGGCTCAGGCCCGCGCGCCGCCGTCAACCCGTAGGACCGTGCCCGTCACGTAGGAGGCGCGGTCGCTGAGGAGCCAGGCGGCGGCCTGCGCGATCTCCTGCGGGTCGGCCGCGCGGCGCAGCGGAGTGCGCGCCGTGAGGCGCTCGCGCAGACCCGGTGATCCCTCTTCCCACGTGCGGATCATCTCGGTCGGTGTCTGGCCGGGGGCGATGGCGTTGACGCGGATGCCTTCCGGGCCGTAGGTGACGGCGGCCGACTCGGTGAGGCTGTTGACCGCCCGTTTCATCGCGCCGTAGGCGGGCAGTTCGGGGTTGCCCATCAGGCTGCCGACGGATGAGTTGTTGACGATGGCGCCCGTGCCTGCGGTGGTTCGGATGGCGGCGATCTCGGCGACCATGGCCAGCCAGACGCCCTTGAGGTTCACGTCGTAGACGCGGTCGAAGTCGGCCTCCGGCATCTGGTCCATGGGGCCGGGCCGCTGGATCGTCGCGCCGTTGTTGAAGGCGATGTCGAGCCGGCCGTACAGCTCCAGGGCGTGATCCACGGCGGTGCGCACGCTTCCCGCGTCGGCCAGGTCGCACACCACGTACTCCGCGGTGCCACCCGCCGCCCGAATCTCCTCGGTCACCGCCTTCAGCTGGGCCTCCGTCCGGGCCGCGAGCAGCACCCGTGCCCCCTCGCGGGCGAAGAGCCGGGCCGCGGCGGCTCCGATGCCGCGCCCGGCACCGGTGAGGAAAGCGACCTTGCCGGCCAGCAGGCCCAGGGCGGCAGGGGCGGTGGATGTGCCGGTGGTAGGTGTGTTGTCCATGGCCGCGAGCCTGCGCCCGTCCGCGAAGCCCAGCCAGGCACCAGCGGTACCTGGCTGGGCGGCCCACGTCCGTACACACTGGGCGGGTGGACCGAAAAGAACTGGCGCACTTCCTGCGCAGCCGACGGGAGCGGATCGCTCCTGCCGAGGCCGGGCTGCCCGTCGGCCCACGCCGCCGCACCCCGGGACTGCGTCGCGAGGAGGTGGCGCACCTCGCGTTCATCTCGACCGAGTACTACACGCGGCTTGAGCAGGCACGGGCACCGCGCCCGTCGTACGAGGTGCTGGCCGGACTGGCACGGGCCCTGCGCCTGTCCGATGCCGAGCGCGACCATCTCCACCACCTCGCCGGTGCCCCGCCGCACCCGTCGTCCGGGCCCTCGCGCGAGGTACGGCAGAGCATCCTCGACCTGCTGCACCGACTGCCGCAGGCCGCGGCGACCGTGACGTCCGCGACGCTCGAGGTACTCGCCTGGAATGATCTGGCGGCAGCCCTGATGGAGGACTTCTCCGCCCTGCCGCGCCGCGACCGCAATCTTGTCCGCCGTGTCTTTCTCGGGCCCCACACGCACGGGCAGCGGCTGTACGGGGTGTCGGACGCGGACGCGTTCGCCCGCAGATCGACGCAGCGGCTGCGCGCCGCCGCCGCCCGCTACCCCGACGACGCGGAGGTGGCTGAGCTGGTGGCCGAACTCCTCGACGGAAGCGAAGAGTTCACCCGCCTGTGGGAGTCCCACGATGTGTCCGCCGAGCCCACCCTGTGCAAGACCTTCCAGCACCCGCTGGTCGGCCCGGTCACCGTCAACTGCGACGTCCTCGACATCACCGACCGCGACCAGCAGGTCGTGATCTACACAGCGGCCCCGGGTTCGTCCTCCGAAGAGGCGCTACGGCTGCTGTCGGTCATCGGCACGCAGCGCATGGACATCACCCACTGAGCCGCACCGGGCGCCCGAGCCTACGGCCGGCCCGGCTGCGGGGGACGACACGTGCGCGTCCACTTGATACGCAAGTGAATACTTGCCTATCGTGTGGGCGTGGCCGATGACCTTTTCAAAGCTTTGGCCGACCCCACCCGCCGCACGATCCTCGACGAGCTCACGGAGAAGTCAGGACAGACGCTGTTCGAGATCTGTTCCCGACTGAGCATGAAGCACCAGCTCGGCATCTCGCGCCAGGCGGTCTCCCAGCACCTCGCCGTGCTGGAGGCCGCCGGGCTCGTCGAGACCCGGCGGGAGGGCCGCTACAAGTTCCACGAGCTGAACACGGGCCCGCTGCGGCAGATCGCCGAGCGATGGCTGATGACCGATACGTCCGGACCAGGGAAGAGCACCCCATGAAGATCCACCTGACCAGCGTTTTCGTCGACGACCAGGCCAAGGCCGAGCGCTTCTACACCGAGATCCTAGGCTTCGTGAAGAAGCACGACGTCCCGGTGGGGGAGAAGGACCGGTGGCTGACCGTCGTCTCACCCGAAGAGCCCGACGGCACCGAACTCCTTCTGGAGCCCGCGGGCCACCCGGCCGTCAAGACCTTCCGCGACGCACTCGTCGAGGAGGGCATCCCGCTCGCCCAGTTCGCCGTCGACGACGTGAAGGCGGAGTACCAGCGCCTGCGCGGTCTCGGAGTCCGCTTCACCCAGGAGCCCCTGGAGATGGGCCCCGTCACCACCGCCGTCTTCGACGACAGTTGCGGCAACCTGATCCAGATCGCCACCAAGCCGCAGTAGACGTTGCCGAGCTGGATGCCGGCTGCCTGGTCCGCCCCCGTGACCGAGGAAGGCAACGCCCATGCCCCAGATCCGGCCGGTGAACGAATACACCGCATTGGCCGCACTGGACCACGCCTTCTACGTCGTGGACTTGGGAGAACCCGAGGGCATCGCCCTGCCCTCCGCGACCCCCGACACCCGCATCACCACCACCCCCGGCAACACTTGCCTGACCATCACCGCGGGGGCGAGCGAGTGGGCGCCGGTCAAGATCAGTTTCCTGGTCTACGACGAGGAGCCCGAGCCACTGCCCGGGCAGTGGAGGCACACCGAGCCCTTCACCTGCACGGCCATGGGCACCCCGGCCTGTTTCACGACGGCAACCGACCCCGACGACATGTTCCAGGACCCGCCGCCGGATGACTTGTTCAGCAGGCACGGCCTCGAGCCGCCCTACCACTGGAAGAGCCGCCTCCTCATTGCCGCCCAGGAGGTAGAGGAACACGTCCTCCAGTTCTGGCCCACACCCCCCGACGAGCACTCGATACGGTCGTGAGCCGGTCACTCAGCCAGGGGAGTCCTGGGAGGAACCGGTCGGGCTGCGTTCCCCCACGACGCCCCCCAGGGGGAGACCGGTCTGCCACCCCGGACAGCCCCTAGCGTGAGCCGAGGAACTCGATCGCCCGCCGGGTCAGAAGCTTGGCGGCGTCCGGGTCGTGGGACGGCAGCGAACTGTCCACGAACAGGTGCTGGTCTCCGGGATAGAGGAACATCTCCGCGTCAGCGCGGTCGGAGACGAGCGCGCGGGCGGCGTCGATATCCTCGGCGAAGAACGGATCGGCTTCCTTCGCATGCACCTGCACCGGCCCACCGTCAGGCCATGCCCCACCGAACTCCGACACGGGGATGCACGCGTGGAACAGGAGCGCGCCCCGCGCGCCCGCCCGCGTCTGCGCCAGCTTCTGGGCGGGCAGCACACCGAGCGAGAAACCGACGTACACGGCGCCCTGCGGCAGCAGTTGGGCCGCGCGGACGCCGCGCTCGGTGATCTCGCCGAACCCGACCTGCTCCACGTAGCCCTGACCCTCCTCGAGGGAGCGGAAAGTACGCCCCTCGAACAGGTCAGGTGTGTGGACGGTGTGGCCGGCCGCGCGAAGTTCGTCGGCGAAGGCGGCGACTCCGGGAGTCAGCCCTTGCACGTGAGGGAACAGCACGACCTCTGTCACGCCCAAAACCCTTGCCGGCAGGTAGCGAATGATCCGGAACCTAGAATGATCGAAGGGCGCCGAACAGTACCCGCCTCCCCGACTACGACCTCGCCGACGACGCAGCTGTGACCGCCCCGGCCCAACTCCGCGCACCTCGTGGGCTATCCCGCGCTGCCAGGCCTGTCGGACAGCCCGTCAGGAGATCGTCGGAAGGACCTTCTCAGCGATGTCGAGGAGAGCGCTGTCGTCCGGGAGGGCTCCGGATGGGCTCCACACGGTGATTTCGTAGTAGCCGCCCCGGTCATCACGGTCGAGGGCCACGGACAGTGTCCTGGCCAGGGGACCTTGTTCGACCGGCCCGCCGGATCCGCCACTCCCGAGATCGATCTCGAACTGCATGGTGTGATCCGAGGAGAAGACCGCGGGCCGCCCGAGAACGGAGAGCGTCTTGACGTCCTTCTCGTTCCCGAACTTCATCAGCTTCACGTACTGGCCGGTCGACAACTTGTTGTAAGTGGCCGACACGTTCACGGTGTACGTGCCGAACGCGACCTCGGCCTCCGGCTGGGCGACCTTCCCGTCCGTCAGGGGAGCGGTGTTGCTGGTGCCGGAAGCGGTGGTCGCGGTCTCTCCAGGCGTTCCGAGGAGCTTGGCCAGGTCCGGCCGGTTGAGCGCCTTGCACAGCTCTTCACCCGTCACGGGCTGGGGCGTCTGCTTGTAGGCCTTCGGCAGTTCCTCGTCGTCCCCGGCTGAACACGAGGCGGGCTGCGGGGAGCTGTCGTCGGACGGTAGCACGCGCGGGGCCAACCACAGCGCGGCCGCGATTGCCCCGAACACGGCCACGGCCGCGACGGCCTGGCCCCATGCGTTGGGCTCCTTCTCCGGAGCGCCCGGTCCGGGACGTGTCCCAGTTCCGGCTTGGACTGGGGCCGGGACCGGGGCTTGGGCCTGGACTTGGACTGGAGCGGCAGCATCGACCGTCGCCCCGTCTGCGGAGGCTGCCGGAACCGGGTTCCGGCGTGTGCGCAGGGCCCGGACCACCGCGTAGAGGCGTATGACGGTGAACACGAGGAATGCCACGCCGAGACCGGCCGCGACCCGATCGTGATCGCGGACGGCGAGATACATGATGCGTACGCCGAGAACGGACCCGACCGCGATGAGCAGCGGCTCGCGGACCCAGAAGGGCAGGAGACGCAGGAGGAAACCGAGCATTCGGTGATCTCACCAGGACATGACAACATCCGCCGTGGTGGAAGCCACAGTTCCGGGCACGGGCAGGACCTGCCGAAACGCGCGGAGCCAAGCTGACGCTCCCGAGATCGCCATCGGACGGCAGCGGGTGCGGGTGCGGCAGCGAGTGGTGTGAGTGCTCGCGGCCAGGTCCTCGCCTTCGGCGTCCTCCTCGGCCTGCCGGCGCTGATCGGCTTCGCGTTCCTTCCAGCGCTCGGCCGTGCCGATCGACCCCAGTGATGAGTTTTCGTGCCCGCGCCCGTCACACCTACGACGGGACACGACGAGGCGGAAGGATGACGTGATGAGTGCGGACACGCGGCTGGAGGAGTTGGGCGTGAGCGGGCTGGGCGAGATCGACGAGCCGGCGTTCTCGGGGCTGGCGGAGCGGCACCGGCGGGAGCTGCACGTGCACTGCTACCGGATGCTCGGGTCGTTCGAGGACGCCGAGGACACCGTGCAGGAGACGTTCCTCCGTGCCTGGCGGCGACGGGAGACCTTCGAGGGGCGGTCGACGTTCCGGGCCTGGCTGTACGGGATCGCCACCAACGCCTGCCTGGACCTGCTCGCCAAGTGCCGCCCGGAGCCCGCGACCGGCGGCGAGGTGCTGTGGCTGCAGCCCTACCCGGACCGGCTGCTCGACGAGCTGCCCGCGGGCGACGCGGACGAGCCGGAGACCGTCGCCGTCGCGCGGGAGACGATCGAGCTGGCGTACCTGGTCGCAGTCCAGCACCTCGCGCCGCGCCCGCGGGCCGTGCTGATCCTTCGGGACGTGCTCGGCTGGCCGGCGAAGAACGTCGCGGAGCTCCTCGGGGACTCCGTCAACTCCGTGAACAGCGCCCTGCAGCGGGCCCGCGCCGGCATGCGGGAGCACCTGCCCGCCGAGCGGCAGGACTGGACCGGCGGCGAGCAGGACGCCGGGACGCGCGAGCTGGTGCGCCGCTTCACCGACGCCAGCGTGGCCACGGACATCCCGGCCCTCGCCTCGATGCTGCGGGACGACGTCCGCTGCTCGATGCCGCCCACGCCAGGCCTGTACGTCGGCCGCGACGCGGTGGTGAACGACTGGGTCGAGAACGGCTTCGAGGGCATGAAGGGCCTGCGCGCCGTCCCCACCTCCGTGAACCGGCAGCCCGCCGTCGCCTTCTACCTCTGGCAGGACCGGGAGGGCGCCTACCTGCCGCTGACGATCGACGTCCTGCGTGTCACCGGCGAGGCGATCACCGAGATCGTCACCTTCCACGACGACCAGTTCCCGCGGCTCGGACTGCCGGAGCGTCTGCCGGCGGACGGCACGCAGTAGGCCCGGTGCGGACGCTCGCGCCGCGCGGTGGCGCGCGTGCCGCGGTGGTCGCGGCGGAATGTACGACGCGTTCGGCCAATCCCGGCCGTCGCATGTACGCCGGCTGTCGAATGACGGAGGAACGGCATGACCAGAAGGAATGACACCGGGGTCGGCGCAGTCCCGGAATCGGGCCAGACCAGCCCCACCCACCGACTCCGCGGGCTCGTCGGCACCGGCTTCATCGCCACGCTCGCGGCGATGGTGGCCACCACTCTCGCCGCTGCGCTTGCCAGGGCCGCCGGCGTCGACTTCGAGGTCCCCGATGGCGGCGAGACGATCCCGCTGTCCGGGTTCGCCGTGGTGACCGGCTTCCTCTCGGTCGTGGGCATCGTCATCGCCGTCGCTCTTCTTCGTTGGAGCGCTCGCCCCGCCGGACGATTCGTGTGGACGGCAGTGTCGCTGACCACGATCTCGTTGGTCCCGCCCCTCGTCTCCGGAGCAAACACCGCCACCATCACCGCCCTCCTCGGGCTGCACCTCGTCCCTGCGGCGGTGATGATCCCCACCCTGGCGCGGAGCCTCCGCACCGCCGCCCCGACCGCCGAAGCCCACGTCCTCCGTGACACCTGATCGAGCCCTGGTACCGGTGACCTACAATTAATCATCTACGGAAGATAGTTCTTCGGAAGATGAGTGATCGTGGACGCTGACCTGAAGCAGCTGTACCGGGAGCTGGTCTCGCTGGAGATCGAGCTGTGGGCCGGCATCGAGGGGCGGCTGCGGGCCGAGTACGACCTGCCGCTGACCTCGTTCGAGGTGCTGCACCTGCTGTTGCGTCGGCCCGGGCCGCGGATCCAGGACATCGCGGAAGAGTTCTCGATCACGGTGGGCGGCACGAGCAAGGTGGTCGACCGTCTGGAGGCGGCGGGCTTGTGCGAGCGGCGGGCCAATCCGAACGACCGCCGTTCCTCGGTCGTCGAGTTGACGCCCGAGGGACGGAAGCTGGTGGACGGGGCGCTGAAGGTCTTCGAGGAAGAGCTGGAGCTGCGGATCGGGTCGGTGATCCCCGAGCGGTCCGTGCGCGAGGTGACGGCGGTCCTCAGCACGCTGCGGGCAGCCGGAAGGGCTCTGGACGCGGAGCGGAAGGCCGCCGGGCAGACGCCGGCGCCCGGCATGCGGGCGCCGAAGCGCTGACCCGTGGGCTGATGGGGCGGGGCCGGGTGAACACAGTCTCCCTGCAGCGGCAGCCGTCGTCTCCTGTGGGTGTCCGAAGCCGACTCGGCCTCGGACACCCAGACGTCTAGCCCCAGAATGCGTCTTCGGCGGCCGGGTCGCCGGAGAAGAGCCACATCTCGGTGATCATGCCGTCAGTGATGCGCAGGAGGTCGACGCCGTCCATGCTCATCGACGCGCCGTCGTGGCGGCCGCTGAAGTGGATGGTGGCGGCGACCAGGTCACCGTTGCCCATGAGCGTGTGGATCTCGTCGATGGCGAAGGTGCCCCGGCTGGTCTCCATCATCCGGCCGAGCATGGCGAAGACGGCGTCACGGCCCTTGTGCTCGCCGGAGAACCGGTGGGCGCCGGGCTGGTGCCAGACGATCGCCTCGTCGAGGAGTTCGCCGAGGGTGGCCATGTCTCCCGTCTGCACGGCCCGGAAATAGGTGCGGGCGATGTCGATGTTCGCGTCGGTCATGGTGCTTCCTCCACGGGGTCTTCCACGGGTGCTTTACGGCGATGGTGGTTATCGGGCGAAGTCGAGGCGGTCGGCCAGGCCGGCGGCGGTGAACGCGGCCTCGATCTCGTGGCGGCCTTCCTTGAAGTGGGCCCAGCTGTCGAAGTGGGCGGGGACGACCCGGCGGGCGCCGAGCAGCTTCGTGGCCTCGGCGCCCTGAGCGCTGTCGAGGATGAGCAGGGCACCGTCGAAGGCGAAAGGCATACGGGCACCGCCGAGGAAGAGGACCGCGGTGTCCACCGGGGCGAACCTCTCGGCGATCTCCTCGACGTGCTCCAGGGCGGCGGTGTCGCCGCTGACGTAGACCGAAGGCAGGTCGTCGGAGGTGAGTATGAAGCCGACGACGTCGCCGGTGACCGGCTCGCAGCCGACGGGGCCGTGCCGGGCGGGCAGGCCGGTGACGGTGACGGTGCCGCCGTAGGGCCGCTTTGCTCAGCGCTCTCGGGCACGTCCGGCAGGAAGGCACGGCCGGCGTTGTCGAGGTTGTCGTCGTGCTCGTCATGGGAGAGCAGAACGGCGTCGACGCGGCCCAGGTCGGCGGCGGCGACGGATGACGGCTCGGTCTTGACGAGCTTGTGGTCGCCGGGGAGCGGCATCCGGTACTCGCCCGGCGGGTCGAAGGTCGGGTCGGTGACGAACCGCAGCCCGCCGTACTCGATCACGGACGTCGGACCGCCGTGGACACGGACGGGGATCTCTTCGCTTGCGGCGCTGGCGGCGGACATCGGGAACCTCCAAGCGGTGAACGGTGAAGACGCGGCCCTGCGGAAACGATCAGGCGGCGGGTACGGAGAACACGCCGAAGTGGTGCTCTCCAGGCGGGCGGGGGCCCCGAGCCGATCCGGTGTCCAGCAAACCATTTACATTCCATGGAAGCAACTTCCAAAGATTATTGTTCCATGGGTATGGGTTCTGCGGTCCCCAGCCGGCCGGCCTCTGGACAGCACAGGAACCCGGCGTCCCGGACGCGGACAGCCGGGTCAGCAGGAAGGAAACGGTCATGGAGCCGGTCGAGATCCAGGCGAAGACCCTGATCCAGAAGTCGAAAACCCCGTCGAACGACTACGTCATCAACCCCTACACCGGCTGCGTGCTGGGCTGCGCCTACTGCTTCGCCAGCTTCGCCGGGCGGCAGTTCGGCCGATCGGTGCAGGAGTGGGGCGACTACCTGTACGTGAAGAAGAACGCGGTCGAGCTCGCCCGCAAGGAGCTGGCCAAGATGCCGGAGGACAAGCGCCGGGGCACGATGCTGCTCAGCTCGGTCACCGACCCCTACCAGGGCCATGAGACGAAGTACCGGCTCACTCGCGGCATCCTGCGCGAACTGAAGAGGGTCGAGTATCCGGGCCTGGTCCGCTTCCTCACCAAGTCACCCGTCGTCACCCGTGACATCGACCTGCTCACCAGCCTGCCCCGCGCCGAGGTCGGCATGTCCGTGACCACCACCGACGACAAGGTCAGCCGCTGGCTGGAGGTACGCGCCCCGCTCGCCTCCCGCCGCCTGCGCACCCTGGCCGAACTCAAAGAGGCAGGCATCCCCACCTACGCCTTCGTCGGCCCGCTCCTGCCCCACTTCGCCACCCGGCCCGAGATCCTGGACGACCTCTTCGGCCGGCTCGTCGACGCGGGGGTGAGTGAGGTGTTCATGGAGCACATCAACCTCAAGCGATACATCCGCGAGCGCATGGACCAGGTGCTCGCCGACGAGCCCGCAGACGTCCGCGAGGCGTACCTCCAGGCGCGGACGAAGGAGCATCGCGAACAGCTCGACGCGATCGTGGGGGAACTGCTGGACAAACACGGTCTGCGGCTGCGCTTCGAGGAGGTCGTACACCACGACGACAACGACTCCCTGCGGCAGAGGCTCATGTCCTCGGGGTGACCGCGTCCGCAGAGTCCGGGCGTTATGGGCCGGTACGGCCCCATGGTGAAGGACACGTCTCGCGCCCGGCTCTGTTGAGTGCCTCCCTGATCATTGACCGGTACCGGGCGATTCGGGCGCCCTCAAACGTGGACGCCTCCTGGTCTGCACGCTCGGGCACCACGATCAGCAGGCGCTGCCCCTTCTCCATCGGCGGGCGAGCCTCGGCCACACGCGGATCGACAAGGTCAAGGCTGATCCTCTCGTCACCGCCGGACGGTTTGATCCACTCCTGAACGGCGAAGGCCACACTGATACGGCCCTTGCTGGACGGGTGGACCTCGGTAACGTCGCCGACGGCGATGGTGCCGGCGCACGCGATCCACTCGGTGAGCGCCTGCCCGCGTACGTTCTGCGCCTCGCGCGAGGTGTTCGGGGAGGTTCCGTTCATGACGGACAGGGTCACGGCGATGCTCGCGGCCGCCGCGAGTGATGCGGCGACAGCCCGGCGCCGGCGACGCGGCTCGGTCAGCGGAATCGGTTCAGGGGCGCGAGCGGAGCCCGGGTCCGGCTTGTCGGCCTCGTCGCCGATCATGCGCGGGGCGTCGCGTACCACGGCCTCTTCCGCTCGTTCTGGCTGGTCACGTCACATCACCTCCATGTCCCAAAGCCGCTGGCCGAGCGCCGCCACGGCGTTGTGCAGCCGGCTCTTCACCGTTCCTTCGGAAGGCACTCGGGCTGCGCAGCAGGGGAGGCGAGGGGCGGTCCCGACTCAACCGGTCACGGCGTGAGAGCGCAACCCCGCGTGACGTGCTCCCGTGCGTAGCAGCTCAGTTGCCGGACCGCTCGGCGAGAGTGTGCGCTACGAGGGCATTGGCGTGACCGTGGCCCAGCCCGTGCTCGGCCTTGAGCCAGTTCACGAGTTCCATGTGCTTGGTCAGAGGAGAGGAGCGGATCAGGTCCTTCCACTCGGCGATCGGGCGACCGTACTTCTTCTCGATGGAAGGGAAGTAGCTGGCAGGGCCCTTAACGGTGGTGGTCATGTGAGCCATCCTGTCTGTCCGTTGTGCGACTTCGGTGTTGTCGCTGGTATGACCGAGGGACACGAACGGAGTCATCGGTCGCTGGAGGTGTGCTGCGTCACACCCCCTGCTCATGGCGGCGTTCACCTGCCGCCAGCAGTAGCCGACCAACTCGGCCTGTAACGCACAGACAAAAGAATCCTATCGGGCGTTTTCGGGCTTCGATCTTCACGGAAGGCTCACAAGTTGGCTAAGTTGGCCACTGCGTGCACGACTTCCACCAATAGGCAGGTGATTTCGTGCGCTCTCGAACGGAAGGAGCGCCCCTTTCCATGGCGTCGGAACGAACCTCGCGCCCGGAAGTGACCGCCTTCGCGAGCAAGGCCAACTCCCTTGCGCCGGAGGCCTTCACTGTCGAGGCCGGGCTCTCGCAGTCTGGTGGTTACCGCGTTGGCGAATGACAGCGAGGGGCCGAGCCCTGACGAAGTCCGGCGGTGGATCGACAGCCTCTACGACCGGGCCGAGAGCGACACGGGTACCTTCAACGCGACCCGCGCCGCTGCGATCCCGCGCCAGCGGGGCGCGTCCGCCCGCAGCCGGCCCCAGGGGGACACGGAACCCGTGGTCGGATTTGCCCGGCAGTGGTTCGACGCCGCCCGTGCCAAGCTGGGCCCGACCGTGCCCGCGTCGCTGCCGGACAGGAGGTTGCCGGTCCGTCCCGACCGCGCGCCCGAGGCAGCACGACCCGTGCGCCCGGCGGAACGTCCCGCCCAACCCCGCGCTCTCGAAGCGCCCCAGGCGCCCACCGGTGTCGCAGGGGAGCTGACCAGTGGATCAGCTCAGGCACCGACCACCGGATTCCTCCCGGAGCTCTCCGACAGCCGCGTCGCACCGGTTGCGGCAGGCGAGTCCCGGCGGGACGAGAGCGCCTGGCGGACTGGTGCACAGCCAGTCCTCGGCGACGTGGCGGCGGGGCCGTTGTACGAGCCCGCACCGGCGCCCGCCCCGGGCCCCAGCCAACTGCCCGGCCCGCAGTCCGCCGCGGAGCTGCCCACTGTCTCGCACCCCACCGCGGCTACTCACCATGCGGACCTTCCAACGGGCGGGTGGGACACGTACGTTGCTGCTCCGGCAAGCGACGCGACCGCACCGTATACCACGGCTCTGTCAGCCGAGCCCACCGATTACTACGCCGCCGGTCCACCGGCCGACATGACCACCGCGACCTATGGCGCCGGTCTGCCGGGCATCCCCGCATCTGCCCTGGCGGCAACCCCAGTTGCGGCAGAGCCCGCCGAGCCGACCACCGCACCCGCTTCAGCCGCACCGACAGCGACTGCCGAAACTCCCTCCACCACCTTCACACCCGATGTCCACGGTGGATCCTGGCCGGCGCCGGACGCCGGCCACAGCACCCAGGCCGAGCGGGTGGTCGCCTTCGCCCGAGCACAGATCGGCCGGCCCTGCGTATGGGGCGCGGTCGGGCCGGGATCGTACGATGCCGCCGGTCTGACCCAGGCCGCGTGGAAAGCCGCCGGCGTCACGCTTCCCCGGACCACCCGGGCCCAGTGGGAAGCGGGAGTGCAGGTCCCGCTCGCTGACGTCCGGGTCGGAGACCTGGTCTTCTTCCACGACGACCTCGGCCACGTCGGCATCTGGAGCGGCGCCGGCATGATGATTCACGCCCCGGGTCCGGGAGCGCTCATCCGAGAGGAGTCGGTGTTCTACGCCGGCCAGTCGGCGATCAGAGGCGCCATCCGCCCGGCCTGACCGACCCCACCGGCTGCGCCGCGTCCACCCGCCACGACGCAGAGGTCCACACCGGCGCCGCGCTGTGCCAGGTAGAGCAGATCTGTCAGGTGCAGCACTCGTCCGTCGAAGCCTGGGAGGGGGACATGGAGCGGCTGGGCCCGGGGGGATTGCGTTCAGCCCGTGGTACGCCCCCGCGAGGCCTCCGGTCACCGCGGCGACGGTGTCCGTGTCACCGCCGAGGTCGATCGCCGCGCGTATCGCGTCTTCGAAGCTGGTGGTGCTGCGCAGGGCCCAGACGGCACTCTTCAGAACTGGTAGGCACTCGGGTGCCGTGTCGAGCACCGGAGCAGCGAAGGGAGCCTCTGGGCAGCGAGGGGACACTCGACCCGGGCGCGTTCGGGGGGCGCAGCCCAGCGGCTGGCGGCCAGTCGGCCCAGAGGTCTTCGGCGTAATGGCCGGACTCGGCCAGCGAGGCCGGCCAGGCGCGCGCTGCGTCGTTGCCGGCGCCGGTGCGAACGCTGTGGATGGTCATGAACGCCTCCCGTACGGCGGGGCCCCACGGCGGCCGTCGCCTCAGACGAACACGCGTGCCGACGTGGTCATCGGCGCCCTGCTCGAAGCCGGTTTCCAGGGACGTGAAGCGGCCTCGTACTACCGGACCCTGGCCGATATGGCACTCGCCACCAGCGCCTTCGAGGCTTCCTTCACCGTGCTGGACAAGGGTGCTCAGGAAGGCGACCGGCTGCCTGGCGCCGTGAGTACCTGACGGCCTCGCCGCAGCGGTACCCGAACCTGGCACAGGTCGCCCTATCTCGCGGAAATCGACGAGGAGGACCAGTTCGAGACCGCGATCGGCCTGTTCCTCGACGGCGCGGAGCTCCGCGCGCAGCGCGCCCGCGGAGAAGGAAACGAACACACGGCGAACTGACGCCTCGTCGGGCAGGGTCTCTCTCGGCCGTGGGTGAGCAAGGTGAACAGCAAGGCGGCCGGGGGAGGGGCAGAGTGACAGCACGTCGGCTTCTGACGCTGCGCCACATTGCGCCACTGTTCGGGGTGTCCAAGTCGGCCCGACCGCATCATCTGTGGTCGGGACGGGCGTGGCGCTGCGCTTGATGGGCTGGTCGAATCAGGTGATGAGCTGCCGATGGCGCCGTCGGCGTGACATCCGGCCTCCGCTGCAACCGGTCCGGGCCTTACGCGGCTCTGATGATGCAGATTCGCAAGCTGCCGGTAAGGAGACCGACGTGACCTTCAACGCCTTTGAGTGCCACTCACCTCAGGCCTTTGCCGACCCTTACGCCGTCGACGGTACCGAGCCCGTCTGGCCGGCCGCGGCGGGGGAGCAGCAGGACACGGACTACCTGCTGCCGCCGCCCAGCCCCGCGCAACGCCTGAGCTTCACTCTCGAGCCACGCGACCGGCGACGTCTGGAACTGCATGCGGCCCTGACCGCAGCAGGCATCCCGCCCCTTCCGGAAGACCGCGACGCCATCGACCAGCTCAGCGCCCTGTCAGGCAGCATCAACGCCACCCTCCAGCGCTGGCTGCACCACACCACGGCATGTTGACGTAGGGATTCTCCCAGCCTGAGGCCGCGGCTACCGCGAGCAATACCAGGCTATGAGGGCAACTGCGGCCACGCACATGCAAGGATCCCCGCAGCTGGGCGCCTGACTCGCCTCCGATGTCACCACGCGTCACGCAGTCGGTGAAACTGCTCGCCGATCTTTTGCGAGCGGACGGTCGTTGACTGGTCATGGAGTTGTCCGCCCGACCGGTCCGGAGCGAAGAAGGCAGCGCCGAACAGGCCGCGTAGGTTGCGTGCCACCTCGCGGACCTCGCGGGCGTGGACGGCTGGAGCACGGCGGCCGCTGAGGGCGTCCCTGACGCGATCGACGTCCTCACCGACACCCTCGGCGGCGCAGGGACGGGACTCGCGCAGTCCCTCGCCGTGGTGCCAGCCACCACCACCGGCGCGCCGACGCCTGTACGTCGCTGCGGATGCCCAGGCGCCCGGGAGTGTGCGCAGCGACGGTGGCTGCCGAGCATGTACCGGCTCGAAGGAGCGCCAACGGTTGGGCGGAATTCCTCGTCATCGACGCGGCCAGCCTGTGGCCGAGCCGCTCGTGCCGACGCCGTCGGTGCCCTGGCCTCCGGCACCACCCATGGAGTGCTGTCCGCACGGGACACTGCCGACTGTCGCACGCGCTGGTCGTGTGCGCCAATCTGGCGCGACGGCCCGGCCTTTGAGGGACTGCGACCGTGCGGCAGCGCACTACGCCATCGACCTACTGATCTCATCGCCGGACCCACGCTCGCCCGCCGCTGGACGGGCGAATCCCTTCCATGGAGCTCATGCCGGATCCGGTATCGGGCGGCGAAAGGCTGCACTGGCACGGGTACTTGCACTGCATCGACCTCTCGGGCTGGACCCTTGCTGACTACGAACGGTCAGAGCTCAAGCGGGTGAAGACCCGGATCTGTGAACCTCACTTGGTGTATGTGTCGTGCCAGTCCATGAATGCGTCCCAGGCTTTCCTCCGGCACGTCCTGGTTGGTGTCGACGGTTTGCTCGACATCAACGTATGTGTCGTCAGGTAGGTGACGGGCAGGCCGCATCGCCCAATGGCAGCCCGCACACAACTGCCGCGCGGCCGGGGGGGCTTCTCTCTGCACGGCCGGCTTGCAAGTCGCCGAGGGTGCCTTGGTGCGGGTTGAGACGCCGGGCGCTCCGGCCCGGCTGCAGCCCGTTCAGTCCACACGGGTGCGGAGGGCGCTTCGACGTCGACCAGGTGTTAGCTGCTTCTGCACGATCGATCAAATCCTAGGTTTGACAATGTCTAATTTTGGGCTTAGTTTCAAGCTCCCTGAGAAGGTGCGTGTGGCCTGTGTGGGTTCGTTGGTGTTGGCCACCACGCCCGGCCCCTACTGAAATCGGAGTTGGACATGAGGTGCTACGACTGCCTCCAGGAGGCGCGCAGCGACACCACTGGTATCGGCGTGTGCTCGCGCTGCGGCTTGGCCACCTGCGAGAACCACGCCCGCGTACGCCAGGCACAGGTCACCCGCCAGATCGGCATGGGCGCTTCGTACGGCCGTATCCCGGCGCGCAGGGTGGTGTGCCACACCTGCGATATGGCCGAGACGGCGCACTGATCCGCGTGGTGCGGTTATCACGCCCGCCTTCGATCGCCGAATGCGCGCTGTCCGTTCCGAGCACGCGCTCTTGGCCTGCCCGGACGCCGTCCCGGATCACTGGCGCGGCGTCCGGGCCGCAGCCTTGGTCACGGCTGCGGCGCAGGGTGTCCCCTGGTAGCAGCTAGGGCCCGGAAGCGCCATCGGAGGGCGTCGTCACGGGCCCCCGATGGTGAGTGTGCTGCCAGGCCAGGTCGCCACGCGCCGCAACGGCCGCGCACTCTACGACGACATCGTGGCGCACCAACAGACCGCGATGCCGGAGCAACTCCTCATCCCGCTCCTGCATGCCGACTCCGAGCCGCGATCGGCACTCGGCATGACAGCGCACCCTCGACCTCACTGCCGAGCAGCTGGGCCACCTTGAGAACGCTCTTACCTTGTTCAGGGCGTTGGAGTGTGGGCGTTGTGTCAGAGGCGTTCGCCGGTGAAGAAAAGGGGGGTCGTTGCTGATCTGCCATCCTTCGCGTTGTGCGGTCTTGGCTACCTCGGTGATGGCGCCCGCCGAGGCGGCGCGCATGGTGCGCGGCGGTGCCCCGCCCGAAGCGGTCCCGGCCCGGCCGGCCGCCGACGCGGCACCGCGCCCGCCGTGCGAGCTCGCAGCCGGGCGGGCAGCGGGCTACGCCTGGGGGACGTGCGTCAGGAATGCAAGGGCATCGCCCGTGCTGCCCTGCGCCTCGACGCCGCCGCACTGGACGAGCTGCTCGAAGCCGCGATCGACGAGCACGGGCTGGTCACCGCCTGGACCGAGGTGATCACGCCGACCCTCCAGGCGGTCGGCCGCAAGTGGGAGAGCTCGGGCGAGAAGTACGTCGAGGTCGAGCACTTCCTGTCCTGGCACGTCTCCGGCGCGCTGCGACGCAGCACCCCCTCCGCGGTCGCCGACCGCCCGGGCGCCACCACAGTGCTCGCCTGCGTGCCGGGAGAGAACCACACGCTGCCGCTGGAGGCGCTGGCCGCCGAGCTGGCCGAACGCGGCCTGCCGGTACGGATGTTCGGCGGTGCCCTGCCCGTGGAGTCGCTCGTCACGGCCGTACGCCGGACCGGACCGGCCGCGGTCGGGCTGTGGGCACAGGCCCGCACCACCGCCAGCCGGCCGCTGGCTCAGCACGTCGCCGCGATGGAGTGGGGGGTGCGCGGGGCGCGCCGCAAACCAGTCGTCCTGACGATCGGTCCCGGCTGGGCCGGCCGGACGTCGGCCGGCCTGCCGCGCCGGGCCGGGCTGGCCGAGGCCGTCACGCTGCTGGAGTCGGTCGTGTCGCACAAGCCCTGATCGGCTGCATCCGGACACAGCCGATGGCCCGAAGCGGTGAGGGAACCGACCGGTGCCTCCGGCCCGGCGGCCGGGAACGGCGTGCGGAAATGACCGGCTGAGGTCAACGTCTGGAAGCGGTGAAACGACTTGAGGGCGTCAGCTGAGGGCGCGAATTGGCAGGCAGGCCGAGCTGTACGGCATGGATTTGTGCGGCACGGCCCTCTGCGGCCCAGACCTGCGCGGCGTCAACCTGGTGGGAACCCAGGCCCTGGCAGACTTCCTGCGACGGACCGCTTACTGTGCCCGGCGGCCAGGAGCGCGGTGGACCAGATCCCGCACTGAGATACAAGGCCAACCGGGTGCCAGGCGCGATCGCCGGCGGCTCGGTGACCATAGACCTGGACGACAAGAGCCCCCCACGAAGCCCTCAAAACTACGGACCAGTTCGTCGCAGCGACGGCGTCCGTGCGCAACGCCTCGTAGGCGCCGCTCGCGCGGCGTGCGCACTCGGTGCTCGCGGCGTCTCGGCAGGGGAGCGGGGCCGCTTCGTCCTGTCAGAACGGGGTGTCGCCGTTGCCCTCGATGCGGATGCAGAAAGGGGCTGCAGGGTTGATGGCCCATGCTAAACAGAAGCCCAAACCCGCGTCATACAGCCCACGGCATAGGAGGCCCAAGTGCCCGTCTACGTATGCTCGTTGAAAACCGACACTCCGCAGTCGATCCCCGCCGACGGCGCCTACCACATCGTCCGCTTCCCGTTCGGCTCCGGCGAGTCGTACGACGCGCACAACATGCACCAGGCCGCCCAGCCGGACGGCTACACCGTCACCAACTGGGCCACGGACGACCGCGCCGGCCTGATCTGGCCCTCCACCGCGGGCTGGGGCCAGCTGTACGCGATGATCCAGTGGGGGGACGGCTCCTACACCGAGCTTCGGGACCGCTTCGTCCGCGATCCGCTGAACCTGTCTACCGGTTCTGACTCGACGGCCACCGACCACCGTCCGCCGTCGCCCGGCATGCAGTGCTTCACCAAGGCCCACGGCCTGTTCACCGCCGTCGGCACGCCCCTCGCGCTGCTCGTCTCTCACAACGACAGCGCCGCCCGCAATCTCGTGCTCGCCGAATTCAAGCTCGCCATCCACACCTGACCGGAGGGCCAACTGGACCTCCCCATGTGGCTGTGTTCGACCCCAGCCGGAAGATCGTTCGGCTGAAGCCCTGCAGAGCGTTTCGCCGCGTAGGCGGCCGCCCTTCGCGACCGCGCATGCTGATCAGCCCCTCCCGGTGATGCTCGCCGGGCGGGAGCTGACTGCTGCGGCGGAATCAGGCGCCTGGATGCGGGAGTGGGGGAGGGGCAGCCGCAGTCGTTGCGGTTGATCTTCAGGGAGCGGGTCTGTCGTTGAGGTTGCAGCCGCGCAGGTCGTGGTTGGAGGGAGCCGCTGCTGCGGGTGACGCACACGTGTCGGCCACTGTGGTTGGGCTTCTCGTACACACGGGTGGTGCGGTCGGAGTAACTGGCCGCCGGGCGCCCTCCGAGCAGGATTGCCCGCGGGTTCACTCCAGTGGAACCGCCCCTGCCTGGTGACGGGTTCGCGCAGCAGATCAGCAGGGCTGCAACTGGCCAAGCTCGCGGAGAGCCAGGGCAAGGGCCGGATCCCGGCGCCTGGCGGGAACATCGCTGAAGGAGTACCGCGAGCTGACCCGGCGCCTGTCCGAGGAGCGCGCCGCGTACCAGGGTGTGGAGGCCGAAGGAGGGCACGGCTCTGCGGCCCAGCCGGGCCGTAGTTCGGGATCGGGCACGGGCCGGCCCAGCATCGGCTCCGGCAGCGTCCACGTCACGCACCATGCCCTCCACGCTGGTCGGCCGCCGTTCGAGTGCTATGCCCCAAGCGACTGCCTCAGCCAGGCGGGGCGATCTCCCCGCTCGAACGCACCCCGTTGATGCGGACGAGCCAGCCCACACACCCAGCCGCTACGCATCCGGATGCAGCCGCGTACCTTCTGCCTTTGCCGCCCACCGCCGTGTCCCAGGGATGTCTCCGTCTACTTCTCCCCCCGACTCACCCGTACGCAGCCCCACGTGCCTGTCACGACGATCAGCGCTGCCAGGCCGCCGATTACCCCTTTGTACGCGCCGGGGTCCAGGTCCGCTTCCGTGTCCTCGTCCTCCAACGGACCAACTGCGCCCTTGGGGTCGTACAGCACGCGAAGTGTGTCGCCCGGCTCAACCCTTTCCGGGGCGCAGCCGTCCGTCATCGCAGGTGAGATCTCGCGGCCGTCGCTGGTGCGGAGCGTGCACTCGTCGGTCTTGCCGTTGTCGACGTCGACTACGACGGCCTCGGTCCACCGGCCCCGCTTCTCCAGCCCCCGCTCTTCGCCGGCCTCTCGGGTGATGACCGCCAGCACGATCGCGGCAGGGAGGGCAACGGTGAGCGCCCCGATGGCCAGTTTCGGCGTCCTCTTGTGAGTGACGTGGCGGAGCAAGACGCCGGGCACCAGGATGAGCGCCAGGGGTATCGCCAGCGCTGAGGTGATGAAGGCCGGGCCGCGTAGGAAGGCCGGCAGGGGCACCACCGGTGCGAACCACATCAGGGCCACCGAGGCCGCTACGCACGCGCTGTTGAACAGAAACCAGTGAATCGGGCCCGTACGGCGTCGAGGAGGAGCGTTCTCGGCCGGCTGGTCCGCTCGGTCGGCTTCTGCCGCGAGCCCGCGTACGTCCCTGTCCGCTGCCATGCGCTCTCTCCGTCGACGTCGGCCTGCTGACCGACGAGCGTACGGGGCGCGGACTCCGGACTGATCGGCGAGGTCTCGTCCGGTGGCTACTACGCCGCGCGGGCCGCCGTTACTGGGCGCCGCGACGGTACGGCAGCTACGACTGGAGCATCACCGCCCTGACTACGGCCAGGCCGTGCCCGTCGTCGTCACCACCCTGGAAGCGCTGCGGGAACACGGCGTGGACGCGGCGGTGTGGCGGCGGCCGGGCCGGACAGGTGAGCGGACGCTGACGGCCGCACTCCATAACCTCTACGGCGACGCCCTCTTTCGCCGCCATGCCGACCGGGCCGACGCGGAGGCGAAGCGGGGATGGCTGCCGAACGGGAGGCGCGGCGGCCGGTGTGCACGCGCTGCGGGCAGAAGTTCACCGACCAGCGCTGGGAGGAGATCACCACACCCGGGTACGCCTGGGAGGCCGGCAACCCGTCCATGTGCCGCCGCCCCTGCTACGCCGCCTACCTCACCTGTAGGGAAGCCGCTGCCCAAGCCGTCCGCGTCCAGGCCACCGCACCACCGGAGCCGGGGGACGACCACGACCAGGAGCCGGGCAAGCTCCGGCGCGGCCTGTTCCGTCGCCGGACCTGACGGGGCAAGCCCGACGAATGGCTGGGAGTCACCAGGTCCCACAGCGGAACGGGTCTCGCAGCCACCGCGCCACCCGGGCGGGACGCCGGGGCCAGGGTGACGGTTCGCGCCCCGGCCCCGGCGTGGACAGCTCTCCTGAGCGTCACCAACTGGAGGGAACCCAACCCCAACCTGACCATGACCCCGACCACAGCTGGTCAACGGGAGCTCGCAGCGCTATGAGTCGGGCAGCTCGCGCAGGTTCAGGAAGCAGCGCAGCCGTTACGCCGGGCTCCCGGGTCGTAGGGTCCGTCGCCGCGGGGGACCACGATCACTGCCCGGCTGCCGATCGCCGGCACGGACGGCGCGGCACACGTCGCCTGAACGACGTTGCCGCGACCGCCGGTTCAGACGGTGTCCTCGAATGACACCCCCCGCGCCCGATAGTCGTTGACGACGCCCTGTACCTGGGCGGGAGTCAGCACCTGGTCCTTGAGGTGGTACACGTAGTCGACGCTCTGGTCGTAGGCGCGCGACCTCTTGCTGTTCGTGCCCAGTAGGTCGATCAGCCAGTGGTTGAAGCGGATACCCATCGACGTCTCGGGCAGGTACGGCTCCGTGTGCGAGGCGAATTGCCTGCCGTCGATGTAGTAGTTGATGCGCTCAGTGTCGACCGTGATGACCAGGTCGTGCCAGCCGGCGAAGCTGGCACGCTCCTGGGTGGTGATGGCGACGGACTGCCACGGGTCCTCCTGGTACGTCTCCCACGAGGTGGCAAGCAGAGCGCTGCCCGGGATACCCCACCCGCCGTTGGGCAGATACTCGAAGTCCAGCTCGCCGTAGTCCGGGTCCATGGGGTAGTTCAGCGGCGTGATGGTGAAAAACGTCTGCACCATGCGGTCACCGTCCGGTCCGAACGCCGGCGCATCGCTGAACTGGACGCGCGCGGCATAGGTTCCGCGGTGGAACTTGCGCTGCTGGTAAATCTCCGTCTGCGTCGTGCCGGAGGCCGTGCCGTTGCTGCCGGAGCGCAGACTCATGATCGAGTTGCCGGACTCAGTGGCGAAGGTGATGTCCTGCGGGCGCCAGGTGGCACCCGGAACACCGGGCCCGCCCTGACCGGACTTCAAGGTCCAGCCCCGCTGGGTGATCCGCGGATCGGTGTAGCCGGTGTAGTTGAAGTCGTCGAACAGCGCCTGGCCGACGACGGGTTGGGTGACCGCCGCGCTTTGGGCGGCGTCGGCCCTCCCGGGAAAGGCGGCGACACCTGCGCAGACCAGTCCGACAGCGGCAAGCGCAAGAGCGGTCACACTACGCAAAGGCAGGGCTAATCTGATCATAGGTGGACTTGCCTTTCGTTGGGGGGGGAATGCATGTGGCGGGCCGCAGTCCGCATGCGCAAACGGCACGCGCCCCAGATGACGCCGGTGCGCGGCGTTGAGCGTTGCACATGACAACCAAATCGCTGTCAGGAGACTGACACAGGAAAACCCAAGCCCGACAGGGCCTGGTGACCCGATCACCCGAATGCGTGACGCGTCGTCTGTCCATGCGCCACAACGCCGCCCTGGCGCATAGGCCGCACCCGGGTGTCGCGGACACGGGCTGTCATCGGTTGCGCCCTGCCCGGCGAACCCGAAACGGGCCAGGTGCTGGGGTTCTCTCCTCAGTCAGGTCCACGCCACAGCGGCCAGCTGCGCGGTCGCCACAGGACTGGGGCCGTCCGGCAGCCAGCCAGTCATCATCGGGACAGGGCGGGCTGCCAGAGTGGGGCGCCGCCCCATCGCGCAGCGACGCCCAGAGGGCGCCCTTGGCTGGGCGCCCTTTCCCGTTCAGCCCACGCGAGCTGTCCAGCCGGGTTCACCGCGCTGCTCAACCGAGCCGCGACGTGACCGCGACGGCACCGTCAGTGCGGCGCGGCCGGCCGACCCGGCGCTCCGTCAGGCGCACATGTGATTCCGGACAGAGGCGCCGATCCGGAACGCGGTCGCCGAATATTTGGACATATATACGCCATTTGCGTTCTTCAGTGGGAATCAGGTGCATTGCCGCTAATATCCGAGTGGTGATCTCGGGTGATGGGAATGTGATGACCTCTCCGCATGTCCTGGTGATCGAGGACGATCGGGATGTCGGTGCTTTGCTGCAGCGGCATCTGTCCGCTCTGGGCTGCCGGGTGAGTGTGGCGGAGACGGGTGAGCGGGGGCTGGAGCTGGCGTTCGCGGATCCGCCGCAAATCATGATCATCGACATTCTGCTGCCGGGTATTGATGGCCGGGAGGTGGTGCGGCGGCTGCGCATGGATGAGCGGACCCGTAGGTGTCATCTGGTCATCTCCTCCGTACTCGACCCTGAAGATCTGGTGGATCTGGCGACGGAGCTGCTGGCCAAGCCGTTCGGGGCGGCGTCGGTGAGGCGGATGGTCGACTCCTATGAGGCCTCCGAGCAGCGGCAGGGGGAGTAGTGGCCTGCGTGCTGGTCGTGGACGACGATCCCGACGTCCGCGAGCTTGTGGCTATCAAGCTGGCCAAGAACGGTCACCAGGTGACGGCCGTGGCGGACGGTCCGGCGGCGTTGCGGGCGGTGCGCGAGGCGCAGGTGGATGTGGTGCTGCTGGATGTCGTGATGCCACAGATGAGCGGCCTGGAGGTCCTGCGCGAGCTGCGGGCCCATCCGGCGACCGCGAAGCTTCGGGTGGTTTTGCTCACTGCCCGCACGCAGGAGGGGGATGTGGCGGCCGGGTTTTCGGCAGGGGCCGATGACTACCTCACCAAGCCGTTCACGCTGCGGGAGCTGACCGAGCGGGTGCGGGCCGTCCTGGCCCCGACCGATAGCTGATCAACGCGGGGATGCAGCCCGCACCATGCCGCGCGACTGGAGGAGACCGCTCGTGACCAGCAAGGGCCGCTGGAAAAGCAAGGGTGTCGAGCGGCGGCTTGCGCTCGCGTTCGGTGTCTCGACCGGTCTGATCCTCCTGGTCGGGGCCGGTGCCCTCACGGGGGCCTTCCTGGAGAAGGCCACCCAGGATCAGATCATCGACCGGGTCCAGCCGGCTCTGCTCGACAACACGCACCTGCACAACCAGGCCGCCCACATGCAGCGTTCCATGCGCGGCTACCTGCTCACCGGCGACAAGGAGCTGCTGGCCGACTACCGCCGGGCACGCGCAGGCTATCCAGCGATCCTCTCCGATGCCCGACGCCACACATCCGGCGAACCCGAGCAGAACCTCAACCGGCAGGACCAGCAGCTCCAGACCTACCTGCGCGTGACCGACCAGCAGGCGCAGGCCTCCCCGCGCAGCGACCAGGCGGCCCACCTCACCCGTGAGGCCAACCGGCGCTTCGAAAGGTTCGAGGCGACCAACCACCGCCTGGAGCAGCAGCTGGTCAGCGAGGCCAAGCGGCTGCAGCGGCGTGCCGACACCATCGTCACCGCCGGCGCTGCGGCGCTCGGTGCCCTGCTCATCGCAGCTGTGGCCATCGCCCTCTACACCGCGCGGCGCACTACCCGCACCGTGGTCGGGCCGCTGAGATCGGTTGTTGTCACCCTGGGCCGGCTCACCGGCGGCCAGCACGCCGCGCGGGCCGCTGAGAGGGGGCCCGCGGAGATCCGGGCGGTGGCCCGCTCGGTGAACCAGCTGGCCGACGAGTCCGACCGGCTGCGCGGCATCGAGGCGGAACGTTACCGGCTGTCGGAGACCGTCCGGCAGCTCGGCGTGCGCATCCGTGAGCGCCTCGACGTCGACGACGTCCTCGACGCCGCCTGCACCGGGATGGGCCAGGGCCTGGACGCCGACTACGTCTTCACCCTCCTCATGCAAGACGACGACCCTGACGTCGTTCCCGTCGCCCGGGCCTGGTCGGCACGGGAGGGCATGCTGCCCGGCGAGCGTCAGCGGGCACTGCCCCCCATTCCCGCGGACGTGGTGCGCGAGCACTACCGTCAGGGAACCACCTGGACGGTGCCCGACCTGCCCCGCTACCTCACCGACACCACGCCGGTGCCGGGGGCACCGGGCGAATTCGCCCGGACCGGTCTGCCGGCGGCCAACCGCGCCGCAGCCACCCAACTGGGCCTGCACTCCATCGTGGTCATCCCGATGGGTGTGGGGGAGGAGCCCATCGGAGCGGTCTGCCTGGCCCGCACCCGCCCCGACCACCCCTGGCAGAGGGTGGAGATCGAAATGGCGGAGGCCATGGCCTCGAGCGTGGCCCGCGCCCTGCACGCCTCGAAACTGTATGAGAAGGAGACCCGCCTGGTGCAGGAACTGCGCGCCCTGGACCGGACCAAGAGCGACTTCATCTCCACCGTCTCCCACGAACTGCGCACCCCCCTGACCAGCATCACCGGCTACCTCGAACTCCTCAAAGACGAAGACACCGGCCCCCTGACAGAACCCCAGCAGCAAATGATCGAAGTCGTCAACCGCAACGCCCACCGCCTGCGCGCCCTGATCGAGGACCTGCTGACCCTCTCCCGCATCGAATCCGGCAAATACACCTCCCACAAGGCACCGGTCGACCTGCGCCACCTCATCAGCTCAGCGCTCGACGCCATGCGCCCCGCGGCGGAAGCGGCCTCCGTCCACCTGGACACCGACTGCCCCACCCAGCCCCTCATCTGCGAAGCCGACAGCGACCAGGTCGACCGGGTGCTGATGAACCTGCTGTCCAACGCCATCAAATTCACCCCCGCCGGCGGCCAGGTCCGCGTCCAGGCCGCCGCACAGGACGGCCACGCCGCCCTCACCGTCAGCGACACCGGCATTGGCATTCCCGAAGCAGAACAGCGCCAGCTGTTCACCCGCTTCTTCCGCGCCTCAAACGCCACCACCCAGGCCATCCCAGGAACTGGCCTCGGACTGACGATCGTCCACACCATCATCACCAACCACGGCGGCACCACCCAAGTCCACTCCGTCGAAGGCAAAGGCACCACCATCACCGCCACACTGCCCCTGGCCGAGCCGCAGCACGGGCAATCGCCTGGTACAACGTGCCCGCCGTCCGAGGACCCCTGAGGGCACGGCTGGAGGCCGGCTGGGCCGAGGGGGCGTCAGTTCCGAACCCACGGCACTCCTGACGAGGTTTTGGAGCAGTACGCGCAACTGGGTCGCATCCGCGATCACGATGAGCAGGCTCTCGACGGTGACGCGCGCCTGGTGGGTGCGGGTGGTGCGCCATGCGCCGCACGGGGGGACCCTGTCATCGAGCACGAAGGGTAATGATGGACATATGGTGCAAACTGCGAGTGCTTTGAGTTCGTTGACCAACAGCCCAGCGAGGTGCAGCCGGATGAGAAGGCCTTTGCGTAACCGCCGTGCGCGGCTGACACTGACGGCGGCGTTGACCGCCCTGTGCGCGGCCCTGGCCCCGCTGGCAGCCGGTGGCACTCCCGCGTCGGCCACCCACGGGTGGAGGCTTCAGTGGGCTGACGGCTTCAACGGGCGCGCGGGGAGCCTGCCCGATGCCGATAAATGGATCATTGATGTCGGCACCGGGTACCCCGGCGGTCCGCCCAACTGGGGTACCGGGGAGGTGCAGACCTACACCGCCGACCCGGCCAACATCAGCCACGACGGCCGGGGCAACCTGCGTATCACCCCGCTACGCGACAATGCCGGGCGGTGGTCTTCCGGGCGCATCGAGACACGCCGCAGCGACTTCAGGCCTCCGGCGGGCGGGCGCATGCGAATCCAGGCCCGCATCCAGCTGCCCGCCGTCACCGGCGCGGCAGCCGAAGGGTACTGGCCGGCCTTCTGGACTCTGGGCGCCTCGTACCGGGCGGGAGTGCCCTCCCCGACGTCCGGCGAGTTCGACATCATGGAGAACGCCAACGGCCTGAACCGCGTCTGGGGCGTGATGCACTGCGGCACACCCAGCGCAGGGCCGTGCAACGAAAGCACCGGCCTGGCCGCCAGCACCACCTGCCCCCGGGCCCGCTGCACCGGCGTCTTCCACACCTACACCCTCGAGTGGGACCGCCGCACCTCCACCGAGCGGCTGCACTGGTACGTGGACGGACGGCGCTACCACACCGTCAGCTCCACACAGATCGACCCAGCGACCTGGCAGGCGGCCACCGCTCAGGGTCACTTCCTCCTGCTGAACCTCGCCATCGGCGGCGGCTTCCCCAACGCTCTGGCCGGGCACCCCACTCCCACGCCGCAGACCCGCCCCGGCCACCCCATGCTCGTCGACTACGTCGCCGTCTCGATCGCCACCCCGCACCGACCCTGACCAGGCCAACAGATCTGCAGCCACCGGTAGCGCGGCGTGGCCGCGCTACCGCCTCAGGAGTGAGGACGATGTCGGCCAGGAGGCGCTGTTGTGCGGGGTGCAGGTCGTCGTAGCCGGCGCACTGGTTGTACAGCCATTCGCCCAGGCCGAAGCTGGGGGTGGGGAAGCCGCGGTCGGGGCGCAGGGCTCCGCGGGCGCGCGTGTGGTCACGGGCTTGGTAGGCACCACGGCCCCGAAGCGGAACCGCCCGGCCGCACCCGCCCCCTCTGGCACGACCGGCTCATGGGCGGCCCAGGCGGGCAGGACTTGTCCCAGGACGTCCTCGGGGACGCGGCAGAACGCCGAGATGCGGGCGCGGGCTTCGGCGTTGAGGTACACCTCGCAGGCCCCGGTCGTGTGGCAGCCCTACGCGGCGGCTGCGGCTGTGGTGGAAGAAAGTCGTGCATCAGGCAGCAGGGGGCGTTCCTGGCGAGCTCGGATGTACCGGCATCCGAGCAGTGGCCAAGCGGGGGATCCGGACGGACGGTTGAGGCAGAGCCGCGGTCAGAGCTGGCGCTGCGAGGGCATACGGTGGCGGTGTGCTGCCCGGGCCCGTTGTTCGGCGGCGGTGTCGAGTTCGATCTGTTCGAGCAGCTTCTTGGCGACCTTCCCGGTGCCGTCCAGCAGGGACACCAGGGCGGCTTCGCGGATGAGGTGGGAGAGGCTGCACATGCGGCCGCCGGTGCGGGCGTGCAGGTAGGCGGCGTGCGTGACCACGTGCCCGGCCGGTGCCGACGCAGCCGCAGAGCGCTGTCCACGCCGAGTACCAGGTCGTGCTGGATCTGTTTGTTCCGTGCGGCTGCAGAAGCGCAGCGGCTGTGTGCGGGCTGCTGTGCGAGATGGGCACCCAGCTGGTGCTGGGCGTTGGTGATGGATCTGGTTCATCCGCTCCAGCGTCGGCAGGCCCAGGAAGCGGGCGAACTTGCTGATGAGCATCTTCGGGGTGGAGGACGGCGGCACAGTGATGCAGACCTCGAGGACGAACTCATCCGCGCGCTCGGCACGGCAGGAGTCGAGGAGATCCTCCGCGCTGAGGGCGACTTCCGTGCCTGGCGGTCCTTCCAGCGTCAGCCCGCAACAGGGCCGGCCTCGGCATCAGCAGGTGCGGGGCTTCCTCGGCACGAAGAAGGGCCGCAAGATCCGCTACGGCCGTCTCCCTGTCGAGGCTCTCGCATCGGACCGGACACCGCCCCCGCTCGACGGGCTCCTCGCGAACCTGTGAGGCCGTGAACGGACTGCCGTTTCGAGCGTGCTCGACCGCGCGCGAGCGCGGGGCGTTAAATCAGTTGACCGGGTGGCAACGGCTGGGCAGGCTCCAGCACGAGCCGCCTGCCCCTCCCGGGAGACCTACAGATGACTTCTCGCTTACACGCGCTCTGTTTCGATGCGCACGACCCGCTCCGTCTCGCGCGCTTCTGGGCGGACTTTCTCTGCTGGGAGACAGCCGAGGACTCCTCCGACGGCATCACACTGCTTCCCAGCGATGACACCGGGTTCCTGCTCCGCTTCCTCCCGACCCAGGAGCGGAAGACAGGCCAGAACCACATGCACTTCGATCTGACGAGCACGTCCCTCGACGACCAGAAGCAGGTGGTGGAAAGGGCGCTCCAACTCGGTGCCCGGCACATCGACATCGGTCAACGCCCGGAGGAGGGGCACGTGGTGCTCGCCGACCCCGAGGGCAATGAGTTCTGTGTCATCGAGCCAGGCAACAGCTTCCTCGCCGAGTGCGGATTCATCGGAGCGCTGGCGGGCGATGGTTCGCAGGAGACCGGGTACTTCTGGAGCCGAGCGCTGGGCTGGCCACTGGTCTGGGACCAGGACCAGGAGACCGCGATCCGCTCACCGCACGGAGGTCCGAAGGTCACGTGGGGTGGTCCACCCCTGATGACGAAGACGGGTAAGGAACGGCTGCACTTCGACCTCGCTCCACCGGCAGGCAGTGACCAGCAGGCGGAGGTCGATCGGCTCGTCTCCCTCGGGGCAACGCGCATCGACATCGGCCAAGGGGACGTCGACTGGGTGGTGATGGCCGACCCCGACGGTCACGAGTTCTGTGTGCTGACCCCCCGATAGGCCTCAGAGTGGGGTGGGTGCACGAAGACAGGACCCCTCCGCGCGGACACGAAATCGACGCTCGGCGGCCTACGCAGGCCGTGGTCGTGAGTTCGGTGCGTCAGGGAGTCCTGCGGGATGAGTTCGCGGAAGTGTCACACTTCCGGTCGGAGCTGTACGCATGTCTGACCGCGCGGGGGCGACGCGTTGTTCGAGTTACCCGACGCGCTGCTGTGCACTGAGGGGCCGGTGTGGACGCTGGTTGATCTCGCGCTCGCTGCTGAACACCGCCGTGGGCACGGGGCTCTGCACGGCGGGCTCATCGGCGAGGGCCGGCGCTCCCCGAGCACCTCATGGAAGACCGACTGCTGCGGCGCGGCCTCAACACCGCCGTCCAATTGGTGAAGAGGCGGTGTTCCGGGGGTGCACTATCCGGGCTCAGCCGACTTCTGAGTCAGCTCGGATATGAGTTACCTGTGTGATCGCGTGGGTGGTGAGGTAGGCCTCGAGTGCTTTAGGGGCCATGGGTGGACAGTAGTAGAAACCCTGGCCGTGGGGGCAGCCTAGTGCGTGGAGCCGCTGGGCTTGGTGAGGGGTTTCGATGCCTTCTGCGATCACGTCCAGGTCGAGGGCGTCTCCGATGTGGAGGATGGCCTGGATGAGGCTGTTGTCGACATTGCCGCCGCCGCGGAGGACGAAGCTCTGGTCGATCTTGACGATGTCGGCCGGGAGGTCGCGCAGGTAGGCCAGGGAGGAGTATCCGGTGCCGAAGTCGTCGATGGAGATGCGTACGCCGAGGTCGCGTAGTGCGCTGATGTGGGTGGATGTGATGTCGGCGTCGGTGACGAGGGTGCTCTCGGTGATCTCCAACACCAGGGAGGCCGGGGGGAAGCCGGTCTCGTGCAGGACCTGCCGCACAGTGTCGGGGAAGCGGTGGTCCTTGAGTTGCTGGCCGGATACGTTGACCGCCACGCTCAGGGCTGCGGCTTGCGGGATGCTGTCGTGCCACCGCTGGCCGTGGCGGCAGGCTTCGCGCAGCACCCACGCGCCGATGGGACGAATCAGGCCTGTCTCTTCCGCGACGGGCACGAACACCTCGGGCGGGGTGGGGGAGCGGCCGCCGCGTTGCCAGCGCAGCAGGGCTTCAACGCCGGTGATCTGTCCGGTGGGCAGGTGGATGACCGGCTGGTAGTGCACGGAAAGTTCATCGCGGGGCAGGGCGTGGCGTAGGTCTTGGGCGATACGGGCGTGATCCTGCTGCGCCTGGCTCATGGCCGGCTCGAAGAGTTCCGCACGGTTGCGTCCGCGTTCTTTGGCCGCGTACAGGGCGATGTCGGCGTCGCGCAGGGCGTCGTGGAGCGTGGCCGGTTCGGTGATGAGGACGACGCCGATGCTGGCGGTGATGAAGACGCTGCGATGGCCGGAGAGGGCGAAGGGCTCCTGGAATCGCTCCAGGAAGCGCCGGGCGTAGGCCTCGGCGGGGATCTCACGTAGGTCTTCGGCGAGGATGGCGAACTCGTCCCCGCCCATGCGGGCGATGGTGTCGTTGCGGCGGGCCGCGCCCAGGAGGCGGTGGCCGACAGTGATGAGGAGTTCGTCGCCGATGGGATGGCCGAGGCTGTCGTTGATGTCTTTGAAGTGGTCGAGGTCGATCAGCAGCAGGACGGTGTTCTGGGTCGCCGCGGGGCGGCCCAGGGCGTGTTCGAGGCGCTCGAAGAACAGGGCTCGGTTGGCCAGGCCGGTCAGTGCGTCGTGGAAGGCCTGGTGGGTGAGCTGCTGCTGCAGCGAGGTTTGCTGGCGCAAGGCGTCCTCGGCCGTGCGTGCACGGGCTTTGGCCTGGTCCGCCTGGGATACGGCGAACCGTGCCAGGAGCATGATGCGCACGACCAGCAACACGGTCAAAGCGGCCACGATACTCGCGATGGCCGTGGCGTCCATGGGCTGCCCGCGCATGCCCCCGACGTCGGCGATCAGCAGGGCGGGACCGAGGAGGGCGGGCAGGGTGAGGACGGTCATGCGGGTGGGTGACAGCCGCTCCTGGCTGCGCGGCACCAACTGGGTTGTGCCGGCCATGGAGGGGTGCAGGGCGCCCGCGCCGAGCAGCGGATAGGAAGCCATCCACAGGGTGTAGGAGACGTCGGCGGCGATCGGGGCGCCGGTCGCGGCGAGGGTGGAGTAGTACAGGGCGTCGGCGGCCAGTGTGGTACCGACCCACAGAGTGAACAGTGCGAGGGTCGGCAGACGGACTCCCGAGACGAGCACCAGCTGGGCGGCGATACCCAGCAGCAGGAGATCTGCCAGCGGATAGGCCAGGGACACCGTCAGCGGCAGCGCCGGCAGATGGCTGTGCAGGTAGGGCATGAAGATGAACGCCCATGCCAGAGTGGACATCCCCAGGGTGATGATCCCCGCATCGAGCACGGCTCCCCATCGCACGCCGCTGCCCCATGCCGCCATCAGGCTGACCAGCCCGGCGGCGAAGCACGGATAGGCCGCCAGATACAGCACGTCGGCCACTGAGGGAAACGGCACGAGTGTGCCTGAGGCCTGGAAGGCGCCGAAGATGGCGTCCGCCACCGTGAACAGCCCCATGCCTGCGGCGAACAGATACCAGGACCGGCTCGGGCGCGGCCGGTGCCACCGGATGCCGACCAGGATCGCCACTGTGGCGCAGGCCGCCAGCACGGGGGAGAACAGGTGACGCACGGGCGCGGTGACGAGCAAGTAGACGGTGATCACTACAGCGCCGGCCGCCAGAAACCACCACCAGGCGTGCCTGCGCAGTTGCTTGCTCTGCGCCTCCTGCATGACTCCTCCGCGGACACAACCGTTGGACCTGGCCGGGCCGGGGTCGGATGGCCCACAGAAGCTGACTGTGCACTCCAGCGAAAGCCGGGCCGGGAAAGATCGCAACCGAACGTAACCCTGATGGGTGGCTGGGGTGGCCGGCGGTGGTCGCGACACGCAGGATGAACAGCGGGGCCTGGGACGTAGCCTGGCCCGCGCCTGGACAGACCTTCCCGGTCGGCGTGCTGCGCGTGCCGGTTCAGCAGTGCAGCTTGCGCGCCGGCCCCGAGTTTGAGGACTGCCTGCCATGGTTGATGTCCCCGCCGCGCAGCTCGCTCCCGTCGGCCCGGCGAATGCACTGGAGGCCTGTGACCGGCGGAGCTCACCCGGCGTCCGGCCGGTCACCGTCGATGCGGGCGGCATCATCCTGTCCGGCCTGCTGAGCGAGCCCTCACAGACGGCTCCACGCGCGGTGATCATTGCCCTGCACGGTGGCGGTATGAACGCGGGCTATTTCGACGGACAAGCGCACCCGGACGTGTCGTTGCTGACTCTTGGCGCGCGCCTGGGGTTCACAGTGCTGGCGCTGGACCGGCCCGGCTACGGGGCCTCGGCCGCCCGCCTGCCCGCAGGACAACGCCTGACCGCCCAAGCGGCCACCGTGCGCTGTGCCGTCCAGGCATTCACGGCACGCCGCGCACCCGGTGCCGGCACGTTCCTCTTGGCGCATTCCTTCGGGGCCAAGGTGGCCTTTGCGGCCGCGGCTGACTGGGACACGCCGGACTTGCTGGGCATGGACGTCTCCGGGTGCGGGCGCCGACTGGCCGTCAACACCAGTTTCGCCGGGTGCGACCGCGGGGGCAGCCTGCGGCGGCTGAACTGGGGGCCGCTGGGCCTGTATCCGCCGCAGACGTTCTGGGCGATCCAGCAGGTCGTCGCGCCTATGCCCGCACGCGAGGTGAACACCGTCGCCGGCTGGATACGCCTGTCGGCGGCCATCCTGCCGCGCATCCGCGTCCCCGTCCGGCTCACCTTCGCCGAGCACGAGGCCTGGTGGCACCACGGCGATGAAGACATCACCGACCTGACCACGCGGCTGTCCGCCGCACCACGGATCGTCATCGACCGTCTGCCGCAGGCCGGGCACAACGTCAGCCTCGGTTGGACCGCCCGCGCCTACCACCTCAAAGCCCTGGCGTTCGCCGAGGAGTGCCTCGCCACCGCGCGGCACGCAGCACCCCGGGGCCCCTGACCTGGCCGCCGCGGTGCCCGCACGGGCAGATACGCAGTCGCGGGCGCTGCCGGCGGTGGCGGTGCGCGCCGCCTCGGGCAAAGGCGGCGGCGGACCGTCCCCGTGAGCGCGGAGGTCCAAAAGCTGTGGCCCGGCGGCCGATACGGGCTCGGGCTGGTCGAACGCCCCCTGAGCTGCGGAGGAATCTACTGGAGCCATGAGGGCGGGGACGGCGGCTACATCACCCTCAACGGAGTCACCGACGACGGCAGGCGAAGCGCGGTGGTCTCCATGTCCGAGGCACGCGGCGACACCCTGGAGCACATAATGGAGCAGGAGAGCGCGGCCAGCGCCCTGATCGACCACGCACTGTGCGCCGGGGACCCCAGCACCCAGTGAGCGGACACGTCGTAGTGGTGAGCTCGGCGCGACGCTCGCTGGTGCCGCAGATGAACGCTGCGCACCCCCTCATCCCCAGGCCCCTCTTGGCCGGTGCTGTCCGGCGTTCTTGCCGGTCTTGATGGTCAGCTCCTTCGCGATCTCCGGGACGGGGACGCCCTTGGCCTTCAGCGCGCGGGCGAAGGTGAGCATGTCGTCGTCGATGACCTTCGGCAGTCCGCCGCGGTTGCCCTTCGCCGCTGCGGTCACCCGGCCTTCCAGGGTCTTCTCCCGGATGTAGCTGCGCTCGATCTGGGCGGCGTCGGCCAGGACGGCGAAGAACATTGCGCCCATGCCGTTGGGGTCGTAGGTGCCGCTGAGCGGGCCGGTGAGGGGGTTGCTGGCATGCTCCTGCTCCCGGTGTGCGCGGAGCAGGAAGGCGAACAGCTTGGGGCGGAAGGGGAGCTTTCCGTGAGATGACACCGGTCCGGGGGCGGGCAGTCTGGCACGCGGACGCGTAGGGCGGTCCTGAGAGTCCCCAAACCCCGGTGGCCAGCAGCACAGTGCGCCGGAGTTGGGTCGGTCTCGGCGCACCGGCGGCGGGTCGGACTACGGCTGAGCCGGCGACGGATCAGTGCCGTGCACCCGGCGGGCCCGAGGGACTGATGCGGTCCTGATAGCGGAGGTCATTCGCGTTCCGCGGCCAACACTTGGTGGCTGTCTCTTTGGCGACCGCGAGCGCCCTCTTCGCCGCCCACGGGACGAGCCGGTTCCTTGGCGACGATGAAGACACCAACGACTACGAGCATCATCCCCGCGAAGTGATAAGGATGGAGGCTCTCGGGAAGGAACACCACGGAGAGAACTGCGCCGCTCACCGGCGTGAGTGCGGTAAAGGCGGCAGCGACTGTGGTGTCGACTGTGTCCATGCTGTCGTACATGAGAACAACAGCCACACCGTTGACGGCCACTCCGGTATAGATCATCAGCGCCCACGCCTGCCAGGAGATATCGGCGATGGTGGCCCAGTCGAACTCGATGGCGGTAGGTACCGCGAACATGAGAGCGCCGATCACCGACAGGATGAGAGACAGTGCGGCCGGTGGAACAGGACTGGTCAAGAGTTTGCCGAAGGTCATGAAGACGGCCTCGCACACGACCGCGCAGACCAGCAGTAGGGCACCGAGAACGAGATGGGAGCCCGATGAACCGTCGGAGGCCCGGGCGCTCATCACATTGATGCTCAAGGCACCCAGCACCGCGAGGGCAATGCCTCCTCCCCGGCCTGGGGAGACCGATTCCCCGAGAAACAGCAGGGCGACCAGGCTGATGGAGACCGGCACCAAGCCCAGGATGACGCCGGCTTCGATGGCGCCGGTGAACTTGACCCCGTACATGGCGAACACACTGAAGGCGAAGACGCCGAGTATGGCTTGTGTGAAGAGCACCGCTCTGTCTCGGCGTCCAGGGCTCACACGGCTCGGGCGCTTCAGCGCCACATAGAGGCCCAGGACGAGACAGGCGCTCACGAGCCTGACAAAGGTGGCGGTGAAGACCGGCACCTCGAGCAGGATCAGTTTGCCCGCCACAAGATAGGAGCCGAGAAGCACCGTCGCCACGGTCATCTTGACGTGGACGGCACGCACGGCGTCAGCCCCGCCCAGCGAGCGGGGGTGCCGCGGCCGCGATGGCGTCGGGGGCGATGCCCTGCGGCAGGTCGCGGGTGGTGGTCATCGGGCTCTCTCATTTCTTGAAGCTCTGGCAGGCGAGCGGGTAGCGCCGGGCCCGGCGTAGGTGCAGACGCTGCATGGTCAGGTCTCCCTCAGTGCGGCTTTGCCCGACTTTCCCAGGTAGTCCCACCGGCACCGTCGAGCAGTTGGTGCTGTGCCTCGGACGCATCACCCCCTGACATCAGGCCGACCCGCACGTAGCTGCTGTCTGGCTGGGCCGTAGAGGCCGGTTGCTCTACGGAACCGGCCTCTACGTTCTCGTGCCGGAGGGCTACGAGGTGCAGGTGATCAGGCGTATGGCCGGTGCGGAGACGACCTGGACGTGCGGGACGTCGGGGACCTGGACGTTGACGTAGCCGCCCTCGATCGCGAAGCGGACGCCGTCGGCGCGGGCCATGCGTTGGCCGTCCCCACCTGTGAGCGTGTAGCCGTCGACGAGTTCGATGGAGCCGGTGCGCCAGTCGCGGGTCATGCGGCGACCTCCGGGAAGTCGAGGTCGGGCTGTGCCAGGTGGTTGAAGTAGTTCGACAGCGTGTTGAGCGCGACGTGGGCGACGATTTCGGCCAGTTCGGCGTCGGTCACTCCGGCGTTGCGGGCGTCGGTCAGCGCCGCGTCGTCGACCCGGCCCTGGGTGTGGATGATGTCGCGGGCCAGGCGCAGGACCGCATCGGCGTGCGGGTCGGAGTCGTCGGCCGCCTGTCGGGTGCGGGCCAGTTCAGCGTCGGTCAGGCCCATTTTGCTGCCCCGCAGGGCGTGGGCGCTGACGCAGTAGGTGCAGTGGTTCTCCTGCGCGATCAGCAGGGCAAGCTGCTCGCGGAGGCGGGCCGACAGGGCGCCGCGGGTGAGGTGGTCGCGCATGGCCAGGTAGCCGGCGAGGGCGGCCGGGCCGTTGGCGAGAGCCGCGTAGAGGTTGGGCACGCGGCCCAACTGGCGGCGGGTCGCGGCGAGCAGCTCCGAGGCGTCCTCGGCGAGCTGGGGGATACGTGGCACGATGGCTCCAGATGGTACTGATCGGTTCCGTCTTGCAGACGGTACCGACCGGTTCCATTTCTCGTCAAGGTCGGATAGCGTGTAATCCATGGCCACCAGAGCACGCGAACGCCTCCTCGACACCGCCGAGGAACTCTTCTACGCGGAGGGCATCCGGGCGGTCGGAGTGGAGCGCATCCTGGCCGAGTCCGGCGTGGGCCGGGCGTCCTTCTACCGTCACTTCGCCAGCAAGGACGACCTCGTCGTGGCCGTGCTGCAACGGCGGGATGAGGCTTGGCGCGCATGGCTGGCCGAACGGGTGGCGGCACTGGGCGGCGAGCCGCTGGATGTGTTCCGCGCGCTGGCCGAGCGATTCTCCCGCGCCGACTTCCGCGGCTGCGCCTTCATCAACACCATGGCCGAGACCGCCGACATCGGCAGCCCTGCATACCGGGTCGCGGCCGAGCACAAGGAGCGCGTCACGGCCTACGTCGCCGGCCTGCTCGCGGAGGGCGGCCACCCCGAAGCCGACGAACTCGCACGGCGGTTCGTTCTGCTGATGGACGGGGCGATCGTCACAGCCCTGCGGGTACGGACGACCGCCCCCGCCCACGAGGCACGCGCTGTGGCGACAGCCATGCTCGGCACCGGGCGTCCCGGCAAGATGGTCTCCCGGGGAGCGATGTCGCCGTCGACTGCCGCACGCCCCGGGGGCGAATCCTGCGAGGTGAACGAACACCCCCGAACCAGGTGAGGAATGGTCTTGATCATCAGGGTGAGTGAGGCACGCGTACGCCCTGAACGATTCGAGGCATTCCGCGACATGATCGTCTCTGTGGTACGCGAGCTTCCCAGCCGCTACCCAGGGCTGGTTGCCCCCCGGCGCAACCCGCACCGAGTTCTTCGATGTCGTGGGCACCGAGCGGGCCGCTGGCGGAAACAGGCTCGCCGCACCCGCCGACGTGGTCCGTACCGCGCCGGCGGCGCTGGACCGCAGGAACCCGCCGCCCAGCATCGTCGCGGGCCGGCGACGGCGTCCGCGAGGGTTCCAGCCAGGTCTCCCTTGTAGTGTGCGGACATGACAAGAAGCGAGCGGCTCGCGGAGCAGTTGGACTGGTACTGGCGCAAGAACCTGCGGCCGCGGCTGGAGGGTCTTACCGATGAGGAGTACTTCTGGGAGCCGGTGCGTGGCTGCTGGAGTATCCGCCCACGTGGCACGTCGGCCGCACCGATGTCGGAAGGTTCGGGGGAATGGACGATGGACTCCGCGTCCGCTGACACGGTGCCGGTGCCGGCGCCGGTGACCACGATTGCCTGGCGGCTGGCGCACATCATCGTCTCCTGCCTGGGCTATCGGGTCGGATGGCACTTCGGCGGTCAGGACGTCGACTCCGAGACATTCGCCTACGCGGGGACCGCTGACGAGGCGCTGAAACAGCTCGATGAGGTGTATGGGAGATGGAACGCGGGGGTCCGCGAACTCTCGGACGCTGACCTGGAGAATCCGCCCGCGGTGGGTCCCGAGCGGCGTCCCATGGAGGGCATCGTCCTGCACGTCAACAGGGAGCTGATCCATCACGGCGCCGAGATTTCCCTGCTGCGCGACCTCTACCGCTCGCAGGACGGAGCCGTACCGCGCCGAATATGACTCTTCGGTAATCGGCGGTCGAGCTTCGGACATGCAGGTGGAAGGCCCTGGCGGTGGACGGTCGATGGCCTGGACCGACTCGCGGTGGTGTCGGGCGCCCTTGCAGCTCGGGTCCGTGCCGCCGGCGGACCGGTGGTGCTCCTGATGCTCGTGCTGGGACTCGGTGGGGTCTGGGCGCTGAAGCCGCTCAACCATGCGACACGGAGGCCGCTGATGACTCCCGGCTTCGAGACCCAGGGGCTCACCCCTGCCGCCTACACGGTGTTCGCCGTCGCCATCGGGGTCGCGGCCGGCCTGCTGTTCCGCAACACCCTCGCGGCGATGGCGATCACCCTCGCCGTGTACCTCGCCGTGCTCGTCGGTCTCGGCTCGGCCGCGCGCCCCCACTACCTCGCGGCCGAGCGCATCACCGGGACCGTGGCGGAGAGCACCTGGGAGAGCGAGCGGGGCGGAAGAAGCTGGATCCCCGACGATGCGTGGCGGGTCGGCTCGGCGTACTACGACAAGAGTGGCCGGGAGATCTCCTTCAACCCCTCCGGCTGCGATGGAACCGAGACGATCCAGACCTGCCTGAAACGACAGGGCGTGGCCTCACAGGCAGCCGAATACCACCCCGCGTCCCAATTCTGGGGCATGCAGGCCATGGAGAGCGGCAGCTTCCTCGCCCTGTCGGCGGGTCTGCTCGGCCTCGGCGCGTGGACACTGCGGCGCCGGGTGATCTGAGCCGCCCTGCCCGAGCTCGTCGGCCGGACCGGAGTTGCCGCTCCACGCCTGAACGCCGTACCCCGCCTCTCCGCGCCCAGCGCGAGCGCCGCCGCCCGCCCCTGGGGACGGCTCCCCGTTGCGCTCGTGCGGGGTGACGGTCAGCGCGTCGACATCGACGGGGAAAGCACCCGCAGCCGGGGCCGCGTCGCCATCCGCCACCCCCGAGCCGGCGGTCAGCAGCGCACGCGGGCGGTGAAGGTGCAATACGGCTCAGGCAACACCACACCGTGCTTGCGCCCCCCCCCATGCCCGAAGCACCTCCCAGCCCAAAGGGCAGTGCCGGAGCTCTACCGGAAAGGCTTCACGCAGGAGGAAAGACAAGCTCAGATTCCCGTGTGCATGAACGGCGCCCAGACGAGCGGTGGATGACCCGCCGCTCGCAGCTTCCGGAGAGCCCGGTACAGGGCCTCGGCCGCTCCCTCGGGGCGCAGCACCTCATCGGTGACCAGTGTGTCGTAGAAATCCGCGGTGACCTCGGCGGCCGTGGTCGCGCCCACCGACCACAGCGTGCCGATGACCTGCCGCCATCCCGTGTACTGGAGGGCGCTGGTGACGGCGATGGACTCGTCGGGCAGGTCGACACCGCCGAGGGCGGTCTGGCATGCGGAGAGGAAGACGAACTCGCCCTGGGTGTACCGGTCGGATCTCAGGTCGGCGACGGTCAGCACCGCGTCGTGCAGCACCACGCCTCCCTGTGAGGGACGCGTCAGGTCCTGACCTCCGTGACAGCTCAGATGGGCCCAGCAGTGCGTACGCAGCGCGTCCCGGACGGCCCGGTGGGTCGCCTGCTCGCCCTTCAGTACCGTGGCGCGGGGAAGCGCCGAGCGCAGCACGGCCAGTTCCTCCTCGACCTGGGGCAGGGGACGATGGCCCGGGGTCGACGGCATGCCCACCACCAGCATGCGGTCCGTCCCCTGGGGGGCACGGACGGCGGCGCGGCCGTTCAGCAGGGCGCGCAGGGTCGGGGTGTACGAGGGCGTCACCTGGTCCTGGACGCTGTCACCGGCCGACTCCGCTGAGCGGGTGCCGGAGTCAGGGAGCGCGGCGGCATGCAGCGGTAGGAGGGTGAGCAGGCCCGTGGGGCACCACCACAGGCGGGGGCGGGTCCCGTCGGCCGGGGACGGGCCGGTCATGCCCAGCGCCCTCAGCGGCGGCTGCGCGACGTCCCGCCACAGCCACGCCAACGTGCTGGTGACCAGGAGGTTGAGCCTGACCCGGGTGAGCGCGTCCCGCGGACCGGTCTCGTACTGGTGCAGTCCGGACACGTAGCGCATGGTCCTGTCCAGGAGTTCTCCGTAGTCGACACCGAGCGGAACCGGCCGGGTGGCGGTCGTGGTGACGATCAGGGCGTCGGTGCGCCACTGACTCGACACGATCAGTACGACCGGACCGCCCGCGGCCGCCCGCCGCAGCTCCTCGATGCCGGGCGGGCGCCGGAAGTCTCCGAAACCGGGCAGCGCCCTGATGCACTCGACGAGGTCGTCGCGTTCGGCGGTCAGGGCCAGGCGCCGGTCGGCGACCCGCACCCACCACGGTTCGGACCTGGCCTTCGGCGGCGCGTTCAACTCCCGCTCCACGGCGGTGAGCCGCTCGGCCAGCTCCGCGTCCACGGCTTCCAGGGCACCCAGTTCCGTACGAGAGTCCAAAAGCTGGGACCACAGGATGCCCCGGCCCTGCTCCAGCAGCTCGACCGCGCGGTCCGCGTCCCCGGCGGCGATCGCGCAGCTCGCGGCCTCCGCGGCGAGTCCGCTCCAGCGCGCCAGCAGCTTCTCCTGCGCCTCCGACTCCTGGGCGGGGGTCACCAGGGACGGCAGGATGTCCAGGGCCTGGGCATACAGATCGACGGCCGTGGCCCAGTCACCGCGTCGGCACAGGGCCCGCGCCGCGGTCGCTGCCGCCGCGGCGCGGGTCGCCGGCCGCGCCGAGGGATCCGTGGCCAGGTCCCGCCAGAGGGAAAGAGCCCGGTCGGCCCCGGTCTCCCCGCCCAGCTCCGTCAGCAGCTCGGCGAGCAGCTTCACCGCGTCGGGACGGTCCGGGTCCTCGGGCGGGGTCACCCGGACGGCCCGCTCGGCCAGTTCCAGCGCTCGGTCGGCGTCGCTTCGTCGGCCGTGAAGGCGATAGAGGTGGTACGAGCTGGAACTCAGGCCGCAGAGGTGCCCTCCAAGGTCCGGGCTGTGGGGGCCGGTCCGCTCAACGGCGCGCAGTCGTGCCTCGTGGGCCTCCATGACCTCCTCGAGCAGGGCGGGATCCGCCAGAGCCGCTGACCGCTTCTGCGCCTCCCAGCTGAGACGGGCCGCTTCGGAGACGAGGTCGGAGAGGCCGAAGGGCGCCACCCGGCCGAGCGCCCCGAAATGCCGGGTCATGAGCGCGTCGCCGAGAGCGGCGTGACAGGCGGCCAAACTCGGGTCGTTCCACACACCGGTGTCCGCCGGGTGTGTCCGTACCGCCTCTCGGAACGCCTCGACGGCCCGGTCGAGGAAGGAGCGGTCCTGGGCGTACTCGGACGCGGCGAACAGCACGTTACCCAGGGTGAGCAGGTGGCCGGCACGCCGTGCGGCTCCGGGCTCCCCTCCCTCTCCGGCTGGGCTCTTGTCGACGGCTGTCTCCGCCATCTGGAGGGAACCGTCCAGGTTCCGGCCGTCGCCGGTCTCCCGGAACCGGCTGAGCAGGGCCCGGCTCAGATGGCCTGCGAAGGCGGCCCCGTTGGGTGAGACGACGGGTGTCCTTTGCAGTGCCTTCAGCAGGAGGTCGACGGCCTGGTGCAGCAGGCGCGGATCGCGGGTGAGGAGATACATCGAGTGGTACGCGTCGCCGAGAAAACCCTGCCGCTCGGCGAAGTCCGGGTGGACCTCGGGCGTTCGCTCCACGAGCCATTCCAACTCGCGGACAGCTCGCTCGAGTTCCTCCCTGTCGCCGGTCAGACGGAACCGCCCGACGCGGGTGTTTGCGAGATTCGTCGTGAAGAGCAGCCGCAATTCGCTGTCCGCTGGTGTCGCCCGGACCGCGCGGGCCGCCAGCCGGACCGCCTCGGCCCAGGCTGAGGGATCGTGCGTGCGTTCGGCCCGGTAGTACATCGTGGCTCTGAGGTTGTCGAGATGGGTGGGCAGATCGGAGGCCCAGGACGGGGTGGCGTGCACAGCGGCCCGGGCTGCCCGCTCCGCCCGCTCCAGATCGGTCGGGTCGCCGCGGCGGAAGTAGCGCATGTGCAGCGCGAGGCTGAGGTTCGACATGTCGCCGGGCCAGAGCCTGTGCTCCGGTTCGTATGCCTCCACCGTGCCGCCGAACAGCTCGATCACCTGGTCGAGCTTGTCCAGGTCCTCGTCGACCTGGACTTCCTTCAGCATCTGGATCGCCCTGCGCCTCCAGTGTTCAGGGCCGACGAACGAGGGATGGTAGGAGCGGGGAGCCAGCTGCCGGACCTCGTCGGGCACCAGGGCCGGATCCACGTCGGCGACCGCCGTGAACAGCGTGAGCGCTTCCCGTATCTCGTCGATGTCCTCGCCCGGCCCCCGCGCCTTTTCCCGCGCCCAGTGCAGCCTGGCCAGCGTGTGCCCGACCTCCACGGTGGTGCCCTGCCGGACGGCCCGCCAGATCCGTCCCGCCAGAGCCAGCACCCCCGGCTCCGTCACCGCCTTCCGGTCGCCGCTCTTCTCCCACCGCTCCAACCGCTCCCGTACGGCGGCTACGGCGTCGTCGAGGTTCATGCACCAACCCCCCGTAGCGATGCATCCCCAACTACCCTAGAGGGTCCGGGACATCATGAGCCCCGTCGGGAAGGAGTGGACGACTTTGCCCACCGCCGAGGACCGTGCCGCCGCCGCGTGGCTGTGCACCGCCGTGCCGGAGCTTCGCGCGGGTGCGCTCGGGGACGAGCAGGTGCTGGTCTGGATCGACGAGGCGCTGGCCGCGGTACGGGACGGGGAACCCGCCGCCGCGGTGTGCCGTCGGCTGGGCCATCCGTCCCGGGCGGAACCGGAGAAGCACTCGTCGGGCGACCTCACCGGTCTCGGGGACTTCGGGCTGGACCCGGTGCTGGTCCGGGGCGACTACACCTGTCCGGCGGGGCGTTGCTCGCGCCGGGCGCAGGCGGACGCGGCCGGCCGGGAGCCGCGCTGCCAGGTGGACGACGCCCCGATGATCCTGCGTGCGAAGCCCTGACGATGAACACGGTCCTGGCCGAGCTGGGCAAGAAGCTTGCCGACCGCTGGATGGGCGCCCTGCTGCTGCCCGGTCTGCTGTTCGTCGCCACGGCCGTCTGCGGAGCTCTGCTGGGGCACGGCGCGGCACTCGACCGGACCGTGCTGACGGAGGAACTGGGCGGCTTGGGCGAGCGGGTGGCGACCCGTCCGGCGGCCACCGTGCTCGCGGTCAGCGCTGCCCTGCTGGCCGCCACCGCGTCGGGGTTCGTCGTGCAGGCCCTGGCGGTCGGCGTGCGACGAGCCTGGGTCGCCCGCCGGCCTCGCCGCTGGGTGGACCGGCGACGCGAGCGGGCCAGGGCCGCTCGGGAACGAGAGGGGGCCGGCGGGCCGGAGCGCTACCTTCCCGCGCGGGCCACGGACATCGGAGACCGCCTCCGGCTGGTCGACGAACGCCTGGACGCGCAGTACGGACTGTCGGCGGCGCTGGTCTGGCCCCGCCTGTGGCTGCTCCTGCCCGACACCGTACGGCCGGTGATCAGCTCCGCGTACGCCCGCTACCAGGGCTCGACGGAGAGCACCGCCTGGGGGCTCCTCACCCTGCTTCTCGGCCTGTTCTGGTGGCCGGCGCTGGCGGGCGGCGCGGCGCTGGTCCTCGTCGGCTACTACAGGGGCCGGGCCTCGGGCGCGGCCCTGGCGGACCTCGTCGAGGCCGCCGTCGACACCCACCAGCGCCAGCTGGCCGAGGCGCTGGGCATCGACCTGCCGCAGGGGCGGGTCACTCCGGCGGAGGGGCTGCGTATCAACGACGTGCTCAACAAGAGGGCATGAACGGGCACGGACCACGGCTCAAGGACGCGGTTTGACCGGGTGGTGTGGGTGCCGCTGCAAAGCGACCGGGTCGAGGTCGTTTTTTCTCAATGTTTCATTCTGCGATGTGGGTTCGTTCCGGCGATGCGGGGTCGCGTCATTGGCCGGGGGCCGTGAAGGCTTCGATCCCGCACTGTCAGAGGGCGGGACTAGTCTCCCCATGTGACGATCCCTGCACCGTCCCGAGCCGACGTCGACGCAGCCGTAGCCCTTACCTCACGCGACGGCCGCCCGTAGACGCTCAGAGCGCCGGCGTGACCGACTTGGCCGCGGCACTGGGCGTGCTGCGCCGCATCGACAGCGGTCAGAGCGTCGCAGACGCAGTGCTGCTGGCAGCACACGATCTGCTGTACGCGCGGATTCCACACCACCCCGGCGACAGCAGCATGCGGCGGCTAGCCGAAATACTCGTCGGCAGGGGAGTGGTGCCCAAGCCAGGCGACTACGACGGCAAGTGGTGGCTGTGGTGGCCCAAGAGCGGGCGCGGCCCCTGCCGCGACTGCGGCAAGTCCCGCTCTTTGACCCGCTATTCGGCCCGATTCGGCCACGAGTACCGCTACCTGTGCGCACGCTGCCGCTCCACGGAACGCAAGCGGATCGCCGAGCAGGCAGAGGAATTGCTCAGCACGCCTGGCACACACTCTCGATGTGATGCGGTGCCAGCACCCGCATCTACTGCCGGCAGCCATCCCACGGAGACGGCACCGGTGGGCAGCACAGTGGTGTCCCCTCCCTCCGACGACGACTGGGACCGCTACGTGACGCGGCTGCACGAGTTGCTTGCTGCGCTGGAGTGGGCGGGGTACGAAATGCCGGAGGAGTGGGACACCGACTTCGGCCCGCATGCGGGCGCGCTGCTGTTCACCTCCCTCTGGTCAGGGTGGAAGCAAGCCGGAATCCCCAGGGCGTCACCCGCCGCCGAGTCGGCGACCGCACCAGCGGCCCGCTGAAGTCGCTTCATTGGCGAAAGTCTGTGCCGCGCCGACGGCAGCGCGGCCTATTTCCTTCTTCGGCTCCCCGAACCATCGGCGGCGAACGCGCCTCGTCCACAGAGGGTGCGCCGCCTGAGACATCTTGGGTCTGAGCCACCCGTGCAGGTCACATAACGCCGTCCAGCGCGGTCACCTCCGGCAACTGCGCGGCCCGGGTCTCAATCTCCTGAAACGCCGGAAGCATCCCGGTGCCGCGCCCTGGAGCGCAGCACCGTCCGGCCCGCGCCCACGGAAAGCAGGTCCTGAAACCCGTCCCACTTCGGCTCGCCCGCCCAGCCCGGCTGCAGAACCGGATCCGGCACGGGGCCGGCCGGCATCGGCTCCGGCGGCGTCCACGTCACCCACCATGTCCTCCAACCAGGTCATAGGCCGCCCGGGTGGCCGATGACCGGCCCGGTCTTGGTCGGGCCCGTGGTCCCTGGCGGCGTCCACGGCTACTCGGCTCCACTCACCTCGGGTCAGTCCGGAGCCTCCACCGATATCGGAGCGGTTCACTGTCTGCAGATCTCAGCCGGGGAGCTTGTTGCTCTTGCGGACCTGTCCGTCGAAGACCCCGGCGGGAAGGATGCGGTGCGCCGCGCTGAGGAGCCGGGCGCTCCGGCCGGCGGTGTACCGCACCTGCGGCTTGGAGTCGGTGGCGGCCGCGACGATCACCTTCGCGACGATGGTGGGGTCGTCGCCGTCCTCGTTGACCGCCAACGCCACCTGGTCGGCGATACGCCGCTGCTCCGCATAGATCTGCATGGGCATGTCGGGCGCGACGGTGTTCGCCTCGAACGAGGATTTGGTACCACCCGGCTGGACGATGAGGGCCCGGACTCCGTGTTCGCGGATCTCGTGGTCCAGGGACTCGGTGTACCCCTCGAGCGCGTGCTTGGACGACGAGTAGTTGGCCATGTAGGGCGCGGGGAGGAACCCGAGGACGGACGAGATGTTGATGATGCGCCCGCTTCCCCGGGCGCGCATGTGCGGGAGGACGGCCTTGGTCATACGCATCACACCGAAGACGTTGATGTTGAAGAGGCGCTGGGCCTGGGCGAGAGAGTTCTCCTCGGCGGCGCCCGAGGAGCCGATGCCCGCGTTGTTGACCAGGACGTCGATCCGCCCGAACCGCTCCATCACCTGCTCCACCGCGGCAGCGACCGAATCGTCGCTGCCCACGTCGAGGGCGAGGAACGTCACGCCGTCACGACGGTCGGCTCCCGACGTCTTCCGGCTCGTTCCCACCGTCTCGAAACCCGCTGCGACGAGCGCGAGGGCGGCCGCCTTTCCGATACCGGTGGACGCACCTGTCACGAGTGCCACCGGCCGAGTTGTCGCCATCACGAGCTCCCTTGATTTTGAATTACGTTCGTATGCCTTACGGTCGTACGACCATACGGGGGTCGTCGGTCGATGGCAAGTGGTCGCGTCCGGTGATTCGAGAAGGATCCGGGAAACGTGGGGTGCAGTCCGGGAAAGACCACGAGTAGACGACGAGCCGGAACCGCCGGCTGACGTCTGCGCACTCGCCACCGGCACCAGGCGCGGGAAACAGCGCGGGAATGCTTCCTGGGGACTCGAACTCGAAGGGCCGCCCAGGGCGTCACCCTCCACTGAGCCACGACCGCACCAGCGGCGCGCTGAATCCGTTTCATTCGCAGGTCATCTGCGCGTCGCCGACGGCAGCGCGGCCTGTTTCCTTCTTCGGCTCCCCGAACCATCGGCGGCGAACGCGCCTCGTCCACAGAGGGTGCGCCGTCTGAGACATCTTGGGTCTGAGCCACCCGTGCAGGTCACATGACGCCGCCCAGCGCGGCCGCGTCCGGCAGCTGCACGGCCCCGGCCACGACCTCCGGAAACGAGGCCACCATCTCGGTGCCGCGCCTCGAACGCGGCACCACCCGGCCCGCGTCGACGGAGACGAGAGCCGAAATCCGTCCCACTTCCTTCGGCTCCGCAGCACAGCCAGCCGCAGATCGGGCACGGACACGGGGGTGGGCTCCGGCAGCAGCAATGAGGGCGAACTGTGGTCACACTCCATCAGAAGGAGTCGAAAAGCAGCAAAGCCTCCGTATGGCATATTCCGTTCCTAGACTCACGCAACACTCCATCGATAGATGCCACTTGGAGGTTCCGCGTGCTGCACCCGCCCCCCGAGAACGAGCAACAGCTCGTCCTGCCCGTCGGCTTCGACGAGATCGTTCGGGTGATCGACCGGTACGTCGCCGACCGGCGGGCTGGTCTGCCGCGCCTGTCACGATCCCGCGGACGCCGACTGCCGGCCCTGCTGCTGGCCCGCGAGCCGGACGGCGACGCGGCCGCGGGCACTGGCGAGCCGGATCCGGGGCTCGCCGCACTCGTACTGGCATACGGGCAGCGCCTTGTGTCCTCTGCCGGGAACGTAACGACGCGACATCTGGCCAGCCGCGCGTCGCACGCCGTCATCGACGACGTGCGGCTCATCCGGGGCGGCGCGCGGGAGGACGTCGTGGGCGGGCTGCACGTGCTGCTGCTGGAGGATGTGGCACGGCAACTGCGCACCTCCATGCCGGAGGGGGCCGGGGCCCTGCGGTTACCCGAGTTCGACACGTGCCTGGCGGTGCTGCGCGCCGACTTCCCGCCCGGGGACGCGGAGGAGGAGCGGCAGGCCCTGCGGGCCATGCTCTGCGACAGGTACACCCGGCGGTTCCAGCCGGCCGCCGAGACCGCGCAGCTCGGCGAGGCCATGGGCGGAAAGTGGGGCGCGGTCCTGCAACTGCTGACCGCCCTCCCCGGCTGGCTGCGGCGTCTGTGGTACGGCATGCGCCTCGACCGACGCCACCCGTGGGTGGGCCGCATGCTGGGCCAGACCGGCCGGAGCTTCCTCAACGCGGCGGCGGAACTGCGTGCGGCGCACCAGCACACCCTGGCCCAGAGCGCGGCGGAGAGCCGGCATCCGGAGGCGGCTTCCCTGGCGGCCCGCGACGAGGCGGTGGTCCGCCAGGTCCTCCTCACCGCGCTGATCCGCGACCTGGCCAGGGCAGCACGGCCCCGGGTGTGGAGTCGCCTCCGCCCGCGGCGCAGATGGGCCTTCGTCCTTCTCCTGCCGACCGTGGGCGGCGAGGAATCCGCCTGCCGCAAGTTCCTGGACACGTACGCCGCCGTCGCCCGCGACACCGGCTCCAGTCCGCTGCTGGTGCTGGGCGCCGCCACGGACGAACTACCTTCGTACGCCGCCGGTCCGCCGCGCCAGACCGTGCACGGCGGCGCCCCCGACGCCCACCGAGCCGGCCGCGCGGCGAACGCACTGTTCTCGGCGGCGATCGCCGGCCGGGCCGCCGATGCCGCGCACGTGCTGCCCCTGCCACGCACGCCCGACGACGGCACCGCGGCGGATTGGCTGGCCTCGCACCGCGCCGTCCACTTCCGTCACCCCCGTCGCCTTGACTGGGCGCGTCCGGTGGCTGCCGCCACCGCTGCGGCGGTGCTGTGCGCCGGCGGCGTCGCCTTGTCCAGGGAGCTGGTGGGGCTCTTCTTCGACGAGCACCCCACCCGTGTCGGGCACCCCACAGCCTCCTGTCGGCAGGTGCCGACCGGAGAGGTTGTTGGCCTCACCGACGGCGTCGACGGCTGCGACCTCGCCCATGGCCTGTACGCGCAGGACCTCAGGAAGCTGGTGCGGACCCTCGGCCGCCAGAACGCTCAGGTGGACACGGACCGGCCCTACCGAACTCTCGTCTTCTTCGCGCCGCTGAGCGTCGGCTCGGAATCAAAGCGCACCGTGCCCACGGGCTTCCAGATGCTGCGCGGCGCGCTGCTCGCCCAGAAGCAGGTCAACGACCGCCATCTGAAGTCCCAGGTGCCCGTGCGGCTGCTCGTCGCCAACGCCGGCGAGTACTTCCGCTACGGCTCACGCGGCGGCCTCAACACCACCAACCGCAGTGACGTGGACGTCACGCGGATGATCATCGACCGGGCGGACAAGGACCACATCGCGGCGGTCATCGGCCTCGCCCAGAGCCGTCCGGAGTCCCAGCAGGCCGCGATCGAACTGGGGACCCGGGGCATCACCGTCCTTGGAACCGGCGTCTCCGGCCAGCGCATGGTCGAGGGCAACTCACCCGTGTCGTACTTCCAGCTCTCACCGCCCAACGCGCGCATCGCCAAGGTCATGGCCGCCTTCGCTCGCCACTCGCCGCGGCTGCGGACCTTGGCGGAGCCGGCCTCGGGCCACTCCGGTCCGGCCGCCGTCGTCGTCTTCGACCCTCGGGACGAGTATTTCAGCGCCGACCTCGCCCACCGCTTCGACGCCGCCTACCGCTCGACCGGACCGGTGCACCTCGTGCCGTACGGTGAGATGGAAGACGGGCGCCCCACGAGCGACGTAGCCGACACCGTCTGCACGTTGGTCCACCGCACCAACGGCTTCGTCCTCTACGCGGGCCGCTCCGGCGTCATGGAAGACCTGTTCCACTCCATGCAGGGTGACCGGGAATGCCGCGCCCGCCGGGGCCGCGTGGCGGTGCTGGCTGAAAGCCCTGCCCCGGGCCTGACCATGTATCCAAGGCTGATGCCGCAGCGGTACGGCGGGCTGACCCTCTTCTACAGCCAGTTCAGCCGGCCGGCCCCCGGCGGACCGTTCGCCAGATCCTTCCGGGAGGCGTTCCACCTGTCCGCGGAGAACGACGCCGCGGTGGGCTACGACGCCGCCAACATCCTCTCGGAGGCCATGAACGCCATCTTCACCACAGACCGCTTCTTCTCACCCAGTGCGCTGGTCACCTATCTGCAGGATCCCGGCATCCGCGAGTACGTCGGGGAATCAGGGGTCATCACACTGGACAGCGGTCACAACTACCCCCCGAACAAGGAGATCCACATCCGCGAGATAACCCCCGAGGGCACGCAGGTCACAGACCTCACCTGCGGAGTGCTCGCCGATGGCGCGCAATCCGTCACCACCTGGGGGCCCGGCGGCCGCTTCGCCTGCCCCCTGGACAAAGTCCCCTGATGACGGCTCAGGCCGGGGCAAGACGTGGTAGACCCTCGTACCGCGCGGCAAGGGGAGAGGCGGGTACGGACACAGCACAGAGTCCAGGGGATCAGCTAGGTGTTTTTGATCCCTGGCCGTGAGGTGCGCACGGCTGGATCATCTGGGTTGTGGGGCTGACAAGACGGCTCGGCGGTACTGCCAGGAGTGCGGTGATCCGCTGCCGCAGACGATGGCGGCGGAGGCACTGTTCTGTCCGGGGCGGTGCAGGTCCAGGCGGTGGCGGAGACGTCAGAAGACCCGTGAGCGAGTCATCGCGATACAGCGTGGTGAGCAAGCGGAGTGCCCGGTATGCGGCAGGTCGTGGACGGAGGGGGTGGAGCGGTCGAGGGCGGCTGTGTACTGCTCGGACCGTCGCCGGGTGAGGGGCATGCCGTCAGCGACGGGCGTTGCGGAACGGCGTTATGGACCGCGACGCCGCCCTGACGTGTTCTGGCACCTGCGCCTCGCGCAGCCGCAGATCACCCAGATCTTGGCCGACCGTGGTTACGCCGGCGGCCTCGTGGACTGGGCCCGCGAACGCCTCTGGCTCACCCTGCGAATCGTCTCCCGGCCCAAGGGCACCAAGGGCTTCGTCGTCCTGCCCCGCCGCTGGAAAGTCGAGCGGACGATCGGCTGGTGCATGAACGCCCGCCGCAAGAACGCGCCTACGAACGCCTCCCACAGCACTCCGAGGCCCACCTGAACTGGGCACTCATCACGATGATGACCCGGCGCCTGACCCGCAAGCGTCCGGCACCACGCTGGACCAAGAAACCCCAGCCGTCCGACAGCTGACCCCGGCCCAGGACCTCCACCGGCAGCCCGGCCAGAAGGTGGGCCATGCGCGGGGCGTTGTAGCCGGCGTCGAACACGATCAGGATGTCGCTGTCGCCGAGGTGCCAGCGGCCCACCTCGATCAGATCGACGACCACCCGGCGGACCTGCGGCGGTGACCTCGGCGACGTCGTCGGCCGGGCCGAGACGCAGGGCGTCCAGCAGTTGGCACCAGGAGGTGCGGCCCGATTCCAGTGCGGCGACGAACGAGTACCGCCAGCCGGGCACGAACTGGTCCGAGGACCGTCCGCTGCGGCCGTAGACGTAGCAGAACAGGCGATCGGCGCTGGTGGGAGCGTCGGGACGGAGCCAGTTGCTGACGTCGACCGCGAGGAGCAGGCAGCCGTCGCCGGCCTGCGGCATGGGCAGGCTGGCCAGCACCTGCCGCAGCCGGGGCACGTCGATGTTCCCGCTGTTCAGGGCGTCGTACATGGCGCCGTACCCGCGCCGGTGCTCAGCCACCGACGTCAGGTCCACCGGCGCCTTCACCGGCCCGTCCGCACACAGCAGCACATCCGTGAGGTCGAACAGTTCGTCCCCTCGAGCGGTCAGACAGTCGAATAAGTCCTCCCTGAAGCGTGACGCCTTTCGCGAACGCTTCCCCCGGAACGTGATCAGGCAGGAGACTCACCTTCACAGCCTTCGTCGTGGTCACGTGCATCCTTGGTCCGAGCACATGATCAGACGAAGGCCGCATCAACGTCCGGCGAACACCCAGGTGAGCGGCCTAGTTCGAGGAGCATTTCGACTCATCGATAGCCTGCATCACCATGACGCGCGCTTGGATCCTGCCAATGCTGCTTGTGCTCAGCGGCTCCGCCGTCGCGACTGGGCAGATCTCAAAGGGGAGCCCCGGCACAGCCACAGCACTCCTGCTGGCATTCCTGGCGCTCGCCGGCGTGAACTCACCCCTGATCTTCCCGAGGTCGATCCGTGCGCAGGAGGCACAACGCCGCAGCGCGGTCGACGGCCGACCGGTCGTCTTCTGGCGGCCGGGCTGCAAGTACTGCATACGACTGCGCATCCGGCTGGGCCGCAGCGCCCGCCAGTTGCATTGGGTCAACATCTGGCGCGACCCGGCAGCAGCGGTAGCGGTGAGAGCAGCCAACGACGGCAACGAGACCGTGCCGACCGTCGTCGTGGCGGGCCAGCCACACACCAACCCCGATCCCGAATGGGTGCGCGAACAGCTCTTCCCTTCTGCGTGATCAGAAACCGAGCTCTACGGAGCGGCACCCGCAGACACAAGCGCACAGAGACTAAAAGACAAGCTCAGGGTAGGCCAACGAAGTGTTCGCAGTCCGGACAGCGCCTCCTGGCGCTCAGTGCGGTGTTACCTGCCGTGGCCTGTGCAGGCTCACCTTCACTGATTCTTGCCCACCGTCCTGGGGCTGGGTTGGGGATCCATCCCCATGCCGCGTCTTCGGGCGACTCCACATAGTGGACGCACGCACCCGGGATATGTGCGTAACCCCGAGGCGAGACCAGGATTTTGTCGAGGACGAAGCCCCTTGGGGCGCGCGGGGCGGCAGTCGCCCCGTCTGCCCATCGAGGACTGCTTCCGTCTGCAGGGCAGGCGCAGCCTTGCCCAATGACCAGTTCGCACCTGTCGCATCGCAGTGAACCCATGGCTCCCATGGTCGCGCAGGGTTCGATGCACACGCTCAAATTTCCGTGTCATAGGACACCGGCCATGGCCGCACAGGCCCTGGCTATGACCCCGACCACGCTGCCGCGCGCCCCGTCCATGGCAGGTCAGGACCTCCCTCGCCGTGCAAGCAGGCCGGTAGCGTGCCCGCCGGGATGGTGGGCACCGAAGAAACCAGGCTGGTCATGCTGCGCGGCAACAGCGCCTCGGGCAAGTCGTCCACCGCGGCTCGCATCCGCGAGAAGTTCGGCCGCGGCCTGGCCCTGGTCGGCCATGACAACCTGCGCCGCATCGTGCTGCGCGAGCGGGATCGGCCCGGCGCGGCCAACATCGGCCTGAATGTTTTCCCGGCCGCCTTGACCGCTCCGTCTTCGACGCTCCCCATGGACCCGCTGCGCTGCAACCCGTCTCCAGAGGGACACGGAACCAGCGAGCCGACGTGATCGAGTCAATTGTCGACACACCTCTAAGTCCCCTTCCTGGTATACGCCCTGCAGGTCAGCAACTCCGTGCCATAACTGAGAAGTTGACAGCACAACTTGGTGGAATCCTCTCCCAGGCTCTCTCAGCCCCGCTGCCGCCGCAGGTCACAGCGCTGCGCTTGCCTTCGCCGATAGCCGTGCACTCTCGTGGCCGGTTCAAGGCGACCGCACATGATGATCCCTCAGGTTCTGTCAGTGCCCGCTGATACACCCATTTCAGTGACGGGTCGTGCCGCGGCCCACATGAGCGTGAGGGGACGCTATGGGACAGGTGCCGGAGGGCTACCACCGTGTACGAGGGCACATCCGCCGTAATCCGACGCGTAAGGGCGCGAAGCGCTTGAGTGCCTGGATGATTGCAGGGCTGATCGCCGGAGTCTGGCTGTGGGGGCAGGTGTTCGGGTTCGACGAGGCCGCTTCAGCGCCGCCGGCCACCCCGCAGCCCTCCGTCTCCGCATCGGCCAGCCGCTGATGGCCCAGCGGCGGTCACTGTTTCGACGCCCCCGCGGCCAGGCCGAGTGGCTGGCTGCAGCCCTCGTCGCCATCGCGGCGGTGGTCCTGGCCGTCCGGATAGTTACAACGGTGGGGGAGATGCTGCTGCGTGGCTGGCCGGTCGTGGTGGTCGTGGCCGCAGTGGCCGCCGGCCTCGTGATGTGGCGCGCGCTGCGTACGGCGGCCCAGCGCCGCCGTGCGGCCGAGCGGGTGGCCGCACTGAGGATCACGCTGGCGCAGTTCGACGCCATGGACGACGAGGAGTTCGAGTATGCGCTGCGGGATCTGCTGATCCGTGACGGCTGGTCTGCCCGCCAAGTGGGGCAGGGCGGTGACCAGGCTGCGGATGTCATCGGCCAGCATCCCCACCACGGGCGGATCGTCGTGCAGGCCAAGCACACCCGTGTGGGTGGCAAGATCGGCTCATCGGTGATGTACGAGGTCAACGGCACTGCCGGGCCCGTCCACGGCGCCGATCACGCGGTCGTCGTCACCAACGGAGCCTTCACCCACAACGCCAAGCAATGGGGCGACCGCCACAACGTCCGCTGGATCGGCCGGGACCAGCTCCTGCGCTGGGCCGAGCACGGCACCGCACTACAGGAACTTCTGCGCCTGCCGACCAGGGCCAGGCGTATGCCACTCCGGCGCATGGCCGCGTGAACGCACATCGGATGAGGGGGGTTTGGTGTTCGACGAAGACGGCTCGCTCGACCCGTTCTTGAAGTTCCTGCTGTACACGGTCGTACTCCTGGGGGTGGCCAAGACACTGTGGGCATGGCTCACCGACGACGTGGCGCGGTGGTTCAGCTTCGACCTATGGCACTGGATCACCGAACACCCGTGGTGGTCGGGACTCAGCCTGGGGGTGCTGATTGCCCTGGCGAGGCTGATCCGGCGGGCCACCGCAGACGGCGCCGTCGTCTACGCCGAACCGTATGAGCCGGCAGAAGATCCCGAGCCGGCAGTGCTGACATACCGGATGAAGCAACTGTCGGCCATGACTCCGACCGAGTTCGAACAAGCATGCGTCGAAATGCTGGCTCGCGACGGGTTCGACCGCCCGCTCCGCGTCGGTGGCGCCGGAGACCTCGGCGCTGATGTCGTGGCCTACGACGATGAGAATCGCAAACTCGTCCTGCAGTGCAAGAAGTATGCGCGCCCAGTTGGGTCAAAGGAGGTCCAGACGTTCAACGGGACCGCACGCCCAGAACACGGAGCCGATCTGGCTCTGATCATTGGCCTCAACGGCTTCACGCAGCCAGCCATCGACTTCGCCCAGCGCCACAACCTCACCCTCATCGGCCGCCACGAGCTCAAGCGCTGGGCTCACGGAGAACACCTCTACTCCATCCTCATCCAACAAAACTCCACCGCATAAGGCGGAGTCCCAGAACAAGCCACCGCGGCACAGATACTGGCCCGGTTACCTTTCATTCTCAGGTGAACCCGGGGACTTTTTCCACATCCGTCTCATGCCTATGGCTGACAGCTCCTCAATCCGCTCGGCTGCGAGGCTGTCCTTGCGGGCACGGCAGTTGGCGGCTGCCACGCTGCGGGCGTGGTCGCCGCCGTCGAGGGCCTGAGGCAAGCGGATGGCTGCGGCGCGGGCGCTGCCTCGGCATCAGTGGCGCTTGCTGGCGCCAACCCGGTACCGTCGAGAAGAAGGCCGCGGTGCCGTGGATGCCGTGTGTCTTCAGGTCCATCCAGAAAAAGTCGTGCAATGGGGACGAAGGCGGCGCGCCGCAGCTGGTCGGTGTGGCCACCGAACCGCTCGGCGAAGTCGTCCGGCTGGGTGTGGGCGTGTGTCCGCACTCCCTGGTTTGCGCTTGGACCTCGTCGAGGGCCGGGGCCGCCAGTACGACGCTGTCGAGCGTGCTCGGCACGTGCTTGACCTCCGTGGCGAGGTCCGGGTGGCTCGGGATGTTGATCAGGTTGACCGCCACCCCAGCCGCCTCGAGCGAGACGACGGCGGCCTTGATGGTGATACCGCGCCTCGGTTCCAGCGCGAGCGTGTCGGTCTGTGTGCTGTCTTCGTCCGCGGCTGCTGTCTTGTCGATGGTGCCGACGGCGTGGAGTGACCGCTCGGTCAGGTTGGTCCTGCCCGCGTCGGCATGGGCGAGGATCCCCCGGGTCCACCGGGCTCATCGCCGGCTTTTTCTATCTGGTCGCGTGGCTCACCCGCATCTCGGGTCCGGCGGGCGCCGGCTCTTTGCGGTACCGGAGTTGCCAACCCGCCCAGGCCGACGAGATCATCTCCCGCACTCCGAACTGCGCGTTCCAGCCCAGTTCGCGCAGGACGGAGTCGACCGAGGCCACCACCCGCGCCGGGTCGCCGGTGCGGCGTGCCAGGATTGTCGGCTCGACTGCGTGCCCGGTCACCTCACCGATCAGCGTGATGATCTCCCGCACCGACACCCCGTGGCCGCGCCCGACGTTGAGGGTCAGCCGCGCGGTGTGCGCGGTCAGCCGTCTGGCTGCCGCCACGTGTGCGGCAGCGAGGTCGGACACGTGGATGAAGTCCCGTACGCAGGTCCCGTCCGGAGTCGGGTAGTCCGCCCCGAACACGGTCGGCCGCCTGCCGAGCGCGAGCTGTTGGAACACCATCGGGATGAGGTTGGCTGCCTGCCGGTCGGCGAGTTCGGGGGTGCCCGCCCCGGCCACGTTGAAGTAGCGCAGGTTGACGTAGCCCGTCCCGGTCGCGTGCGCGACCGCCCGAACCAGCCACTCTCCCGCCAGTTTCGTCTCGCCGTACGGGTTCACCGGGTGGCAGCGCGTCTCCTCGGTGATGTACTCGGTGGGCGGGCTGCCGTACACCGCGGCGCTGGACGAGAAGACGAACCGCTTCACGTCCGCTCTGCTGGCGGCGTCGAGGAGTACGCGCAGACCTTCCACGTTCTGCCGGTAGTAGAACAGTGGATCACCGACCGACTCGGCGACCTGCTTCTTCGCGGCGAGGTGGATGACTCCGGCGACCCGGTGGTCGCGCAGCACCCCCTCCACGAGATGGCCGTCGAGCACCGACCCGACCACGCAGGGCACGCCCGCCGGAAGCCGGTCCGCGAAGCCCGACGACAGGTCGTCGAGCACCACCGCGCCCATACCGGCTTCCCGCAGCGCCGCGACCACGTGCGCCCCTATGTACCCCGCACCGCCTGTGACCAGCCAGGTCATTTTCCGTTCCTTCCCGGACTATGCCGTCGGTGTCTTCTCGGCCGCCGCAGCGGGCAGCCTCCAGCAGGCCGAAGCGAACAGCGACCAGCCCGCGACCGAGGCGAACGCGAAGACGAGGATGGAGTTCCACAGGCCGAACCGCTCGCCCATCAGGCCCCCGAGGAACGCGCCCAGCGGGAACGGCCCGTAGGTGAGCATCCGGTACGCCGCGGTCGCCCGGCCCAGGACCTCGGAGGGGATCACCGACTGCCGGAACGCGACGACGTGGACGTTGTAGATGGTCAGACCGAACCCGTAGACCGCGAAGGTCAGCGTCGTCGGCACGAAGTTCCAGGGCGTGCTCCCGCCGGTCGGCAGCAGCAGCGCCGGCGCCACCGACGCGAAGCCCATGGCCAGGATCAGGACCCTGGGGAACCCGAAGCGGTTTCCGGCCCGCTTGGCCACCACCGCCCCGGCGAGCGAGGCGACGCTGCCGAGGGCGAGGACGAAGCCGACCCCGCCCGCGTCCATCCCCAGTTCCTTGACCGAGTAGACCAGGAACAACGTCAGGATCGCCTGCTCGCACAGGTTGAACCAGCCCGCCTGGAAGGTCAGCACCCGCAGGATCCGATGGCGCCACAGCAGTCCGAAGCTGGTGAGGATGTCGGCCAGACGGGGTCTGGTGGTCTCGTCCGCCGGGTTGCGCGGCGGCTCCCGGTGGCGGATCAGGAACATGGTCACGAACGCCGCCAGATAGGCCACGACGTTCGCCAGGATCGCGAACCACGCGCCGAGCGCCCTGATCAGCAGGCCGCCGACGCCGGGGCCGCCGATCTGGGCCACGGAGTAGGAGCCCTGGAGCTTGCTGTTGGCGTCCACGAGGTGCCGCTGCGGCACGAGTGCCGGGAGATAGGCCAGGTAGGCGACGTCGAACACCGCGGTGCCCGAACCGACCAGGAACGCGATCACGCACAGCGCCGGGACGGACAGGGCCTCGACGAGGTGGAGCACCGGCACCATGGCGAGCGCCGTGGCGCGCACGAGGTTCGCCACCAGCAGGATGAGCCGGCGGTCGAACATGTCGATCAGCAGGCCGGCGAACGGCGTCACGCACAGCGCGGGCAGGTACTGCATCGCCGAGACGACACCGACCTGCGTCGCGCTCGCGCCCAGGCCCAGCACCAGCAGCGGGAGTGCCAGCTGGGTCACCTGGGCGCCGAACGCGGCGACCGTCTCCCCCGACCACAGCTTGAGGAAGTCGCGGTTGTGCCACAGGCTCCGGCCCGGTGTGGGGGGCTCGCTCGACGGCTGCGTCCGGTTTTCGGGTCCGCTCGTACCGCGCGGCTCGACGTGGGTGCTAGTCACCGCGGTAGACCTCCGCGCCCTGGTCGAGCTCGGCCAGGGCCGCGAGGACCTCGGCGCGGGTGCCCGCGAACAGCGCGTAGCCCACCCGGTCCTCCGGGCCGCGCGGCACCCGCGGCACCGTGCCCTCAGCCGCGAAGTAGCGCAGTTCGCGCAGGGTTCCCAGCAGCGGCGGCCTGCTCGCGCCGTCCAGCGTCACCCGGTGGTGGAACGGTGTCTCGCCGTCGCCGACGAAGAACCGGATGGCCGAGCACTCCGCGGCCGGCGTCCCTGGCGCTGTGCGCTCGCCCACCACCGCCGCGAGTTCCGCGGTGTTCAGGTTCCACCCCGTGGCCAGCTCCACCAACCGGGGGATCTGGTCGCCGGCGGGGCGTCCGGCGACCTCCATGAGGATCGGGCCCGTGTCGCTCATGCGGAACTCGGCATGGCACACGCCCGCCTCCATGCCGAGGGCCTCCAGCGCGCGGACCGTCGCGGCCGACAGCAGCTCACGGTCCGCCTCCGCCACCGTCGCCGGCGACACATGGCCGACCTCGACGCAGTACGGCGGCCTGGTCAGGTGCTTCTCGGTGATCGCGATGATCTGCGTGTCCCCGGGCGCCCAGGTCACGGCCTCGACGCTGTACTCCGTGCCGACGACGTAGCGGTCCACCGCCACCCGCCCGCTCGCCGACAGCGCGGCGGCGGCCAGGAAGGCGCCGGCGAAGTCCTGCGGATCGTCGACCACCGTGACGCCGCCACTGCCGCCGTAGTCCGTCGGCTTGACCACGACCGGGAACCGGCCCTCGGCCAGCCGCTCGCCCTCCTCGACGGCGCGGGCCACACCGAGCTGGGGCGAGGGCACGCCCTGCTCACGCAGGCGGCCGTGCATGAGGCCCTTGTCGCGGAAGACACCCGCCGGCATCCGGGGCGCCGCGACGCCGAGTTTGCGGGCGACCTCCCGGGCGATGTCGGTGGACAGCTCCTCCCAGCACAGGATCGCGTCCCACTCGAAGTCGGCCGAGCTCGCCGCCTCGAGCATCGAGTCGACCGAGAACCGGTCGCCCGCGCGCCACCAGTCGCACTGGTTGATCGGGATGCGGTGCGGCAGGTCGATGACACCGACGAAGTGCCCGGCGTCCCGCAGCGACTTGAGTCCGAACTCCTTGTTCTCGCCCAGACCGGCGATCAGCACCCTCATCACGACCCCGCCTTTCCGCCGAAGATCTCGAAACCCTGCTCCAGCTGCCGGTAGGCCGATTCCGGCGAGCAGCGCAACAGGTCCGCGGCGTCGAGTTCCTTGACCCAGTGCCGGCCCGCCTCCAGGTCGCCGATCGTGGTGACCAGCTGCATGCGGTCGGTGTTGATGAAGCACCGGTTGGTCGGCTTGCGCGCGGTCACCCGCATGACGTCGGCGCCCTCGGGGTGCGCGGGCACCTCGACGCCGGGGATCTCGGTCGACGGCAGTTCTATCGCCACCGCGCGCGTGCGGACCTCGGGAAGCGGGTCGCCGAGCGCGGTCCCGGTGAACACCGCGTGCGGGTCGGTGCCGGTGCCGGTGAGCCCCAGGTCGGACAGGCCGCCCAGACGCGGGTTGATCTCCAGGACGACGATGTCGTCCCCGACGACGGCGAAGTCGATCTGCCACGGTCCGTAAGGGGCGAAGTTCTCCTGGATGTCGGTCAGGAACGCCTCCAGCCGCGCGGCGGCGCCCTTCGGGAGGGTGTACGGAGCGACGCGCGCCCGCAGTGACGGGTCGAGGCCCGCGTCGAGGGGGCCCATGGACACCACCGGCCAGCGCATGAGCTCACCGCCCGCGCTGATCAGCTCGATGCCGGTCTCGACGCCCTGCTTGAAGGTCTGCACGATCGCGGGGAACGCCAGGCCCGCCGCGAGCACCGCTTCGAGTTCCTCGGCCGACGCCGCGTAGAAGCGGCCGTCGCCCGCCTGTGCCTGGGCCTCCTTGATCACGAGCGGGAAGCCCAGCTCCCGGGCGGCGTCGGTGACCGCGCCGGCGTCGGCGCAGACCGCGCCCGCCGGGACGGGCCAGCCGCGCTCCACGCCGGTTTCGTGCAGCTTGACCTTGTCGCACGCCACCTCGGCGAACGCGGCGGAGTGTGCGACGAACCGGCCGTCCCAGCGGGCGGCGGCCTGTCCGTAGACGATGGGGAGCTGCTCCTGGCCGTGGGCGTACGGGTTGGCGATGGCGACGTCGGGCCGCTCGGCCTCCAGCACGCGGACCACGTCATGCGCGGTCCAGTCCAGGCTCAGCAGCTTGACCTGCACGCCCTCGTCGTCGAACTCGAGGGCCGGGTCGAACTCGATGGCCGAGTAGACGACGAAGTCCGTGTAGCCCCGGTCGCGCAGGACGGGCAGGAAGCGGGCGATCTTGTACTCGCCGAAGATAAGAGCTTTCTTCACTTTTCTCTCCATTCGTGGTGCAAGGGGGTGGTGGAGGGTGGTGGTCGGGGCTCAGACGCCCAGGGGTTCGCCGACCACGGTGGTGCTGTCGGCCAGCGCCAGCAGCCGCGCGTCGATCTCGGCGATGTCGGCGCCGGTGGCGATGACGTAGCCGGCCCGGCCGAGGAACTGCCGGGGCGGCAGCCGGAGTTCGGTCCCCGGCTCGCTGACCCGCCGCACCTCGTGCACCCAGGGCTCATCGGCGAGCGCGGCCGGCATCTCGATGCCGTCGAACGTCAGGTCGGCGCCCGGGTACAGGAAGCGGATGCCGACCAGGCGGTCCGGCTCCGGGATCGGGTCCGGTTCGCGGCCCGTGGCGACCGCGCCGAGGACACCGCCGATGGACAGCCCGGGTATCGCGATCTCGGCCAGGCGCGGGATGAGGTCGCCGCCGAGCCTGCCGTTGACCTCGACCACCCTGGGCCCGTCGGCGGTGAGCATCAGTTCGGTGTGGGTGACCGTGCGGTCGACGCCTAGGGCCCGGTTCGCGGCGATCACCACGTCGCGGACCGCGGCCTCGGTCCCGCTGTCGAGGACCTTGCCGACGACGTGCGCCACCTCTTCGAAGAACGGCGGGTAGTCGGTGCGTTTCGCCGAGATCGAGAAGGGCTCGACCCGGCCGTCGAGCACCCAGCTGTCCACCGCGATCTCCGGGCCGGACAGGAACTCCTCGACGAGGACGAGTCCGTCGCCGATGGACGGGCTCTCCGCGCCGCGGACGACCTCGAAGGTCTCGCGCAGCTCGGCCTCGCTGTGGACGATCGTGACCGCGATGCTCGCGGCCTGGCCACGGGGTTTCACCACCACGGGATAGCCGATCTCGTCGGCGGCGGCGACCGCTTCGGCCACGGAGGCCGCGAGGTGGAACCGCGCCGACGGGACGCCGTCCTCCTGGAACCGCGCGCGCTGCATCGCCTTGTCGCGGCACGACCGCGCCGCCCCGGTGGGCATGGACCGCACGCCCAGCCGCGCGCCGATCTCGGCAGCCTGCGCCACGAGCCACTCGTCCCAGGTGACGACGCCCACGATCCGGTTACGCGCCGCCAGGTCCTCGGCGGCGGCGAGGACCGCGGCCTCGTCCTGGAGGTCCGCCTCGCGGTATTCGGCCACGTACGGCAGCTCCCACTCCAACGGGGATCGCGCGACGAGGACGACGCGGTACCGCTGCGCCAGTCCGCGCAGCGCGTACTCCCTGAAGTGCTGGAACCCCGTGCCGATGACGAGAACGCTGTCCTTCATGTGCCTGCTCCTTGTGGGGGTGGGGTTCGGCCGTCGGACACCGGCGCTCACCGGTAGGCCCGTTGCGCGTCGACGATCCGCCGGGCGGTGTCGTCCGGGGCGCCCTGGCGCTGGATCCAGGCCGCGGCGGCGGGGAACTGCACCGCGAGGGCGCACAGCAGCCGGAGCTTGACCGGCGCGATGTTGATCTCGCCTCTGTCGCGTTCGACGGCCCGGATCACCGCCGCCGCGACCTGGTCCGGGGTGACGGTGCGCGCGCCGCGCGGCAGGGGCGCCCCGGTCCTGGCGAACATGCCGGCCTCACCGACGAAGCCCGGCTGGATCAGCGAGACCCCGACGCCCGCCTCGCGCAGGTCCTGCCGCAGGGCGTGGGCGAAGCCGCGCAGGCCGAACTTCGACGCGGTGTACAGCGAGGAGTACGGGGTGGCGGCCTTCCCCGACATCGACCCGACGAAGGCGAGGTGCCCCCGGCCCGCGCCGACCATCGCCGGGGCGAGGAGCCGGGCCAGTACGGCCACGGAGCCCAGGTTCACCGCCAGCGCCCGGTCGACCTGCTCGGGCGTGTACTCGAGCAGGTCACCGCTGGCGGGCAGCGCCGCGTTCGCCACCAGGATGCTGGTGCCGGCGCAGCGTTCGGCGAGGTCGCTCACCTCGCGCGGGTCGGCGAGGTCGGCGGGCACCCACCGGGCACCGACCGCGGTGGCGAGCTCGCGCAGCGCGTCGGCGTCACGGCCGGTCACGATCAGGTCGGCGCCTGCCTCGGTCAGGCGCTCGGCGAGCACCCGGCCGATGCCGCCGGTCGCACCGGTGAGGAGAACGGTCTGTCCGGCGATGTTCATCCTGTGGCTCCTGGGTGGGGAGGGTCGGCCCGCGGTCACGGTGTGGCCGGCCGCGGCTTGCGGTTACCAGAGGTGGTGCACCTGGGCCCGGATCCGGCGGTCGTACAGCTCGCGCAGCCGGTCCAGGGTGTGCTCGGGCAGCGGCGTCATGGAGCCGACCGCCGCGTTGGCCCGTGCCTGGGCAACTGAGGTTGCGCCCGGGATCACCGTGGTGACGCCGTCCTGCTGGGTGACCCAGCGCAGGGCGAGCTGCGCGGCCGTGAGGCCGTCGGGCACCAGGCCGGCGAACTCGGCCGCGGCTTCCAGGCCGGTCTCGTAGTCGACGCCGGAGAAGGTCTCGCCCACGTCGAACTGCTCACCGTGCCGGTTGTAGGCACGGTGGTCGGTCGCGGCGAAGACCGTGTCCCGCCGGAACTTCGCGGACAGCAGGCCGGACGCCAGCGGGACCCGGGCGATGACGCCCACGCCGGCGGCCCGGGCGGCGGGCAGAACCCGCTCCAGCGGCTTGCGCCGGAACACGTTCAGGATGATCTGCACCGACGCGACGTTGGGACGGGCGAGGGCGGACATGGCCTGGTCGCAGGTCTCCACGCTGACGCCGTACGCCGCGATCCGGCCCTCGTCGACCAGCACGTCGAGCGCGTCGTACACCGCGTCGGAGGAGAAAACGGCGTCCGGCGGGGTGTGCAGCTGCACCAAATCGAGCGTGTCGACACCGAGGTTGGCCCTGGAACGGTCGGTCCACTCGCGGAAGTTGCCGAGGGTGAACGCCCCGAGTTCCTGCGGGCCGCGGCGCCCGATCTTGGTCGCCACGGTGGGCCGCTCGCCCGGCGACGTACGGAACTCCCTCAGGAACCGCCCGATCAGCCGCTCGCTGCGGCCGTCGCCGTAGACGTCGGCGGTGTCGATGAAGTCGACGCCGGAGGTGACGGCCGTGTCGAGGATGGCGCGGACGTCACGCTCGGCCACCTCGTTCCATCCGTCGCCGAACTGCCAGGTACCGAGACCGACGACGGAGACCTTCCGCTCGGTCCTGCTCAAAGGTCGCTTTTCCATGCGCGCGTCTCCCGGGTCGGCTGGGGGCAAGGGGTTTCGATGGGGGCGGAGAACAGCTCGTCGACGAAGTCGTTGCCGAACTTGCCGTCCGGGTCGAACTTCCGCGTCAGCTCCCGGAAGTCGGGCGCGCGGCGGTAGCCGGACCGGATCTCGGACCCGGTCATCGCCGTCAGCTTCGCCCAGTGCGTACGCGCCCCCAGCGGCACCAGTCGCTTCTCCACGGCGGCGATCACCGGCGGCACACGGGCGATGTCCTTGATCCAGGTGAAGTGGAACGTCACCGAGTCCCGTTCGTACGCCGGGCTCAGCCACAGGTCGTCGCCGCGCACGGTCCGTACCTCGGCGACGTGCAGGACCGGGCCCAGCACAGCGCCGAGTTCGCGCAGCGCGGCGAACGCGGCCGGGGCGGCGGAGCGCGGCAGGAAGTACTCCGACTGCAGTTCGTCGCCGAGCCGCGGGGCGGTGCCGGTGCGGATGTGCGGCAGCCGCTCGTGCCACGGGCCGGGCACGCCCAGCTGGGCCGTGCACGGCGCCGGGTCGGCCCGGGGCACCGGGTTCAGCGGGCCCGTCGCCGGCCTTCCGAGGTCCAGGTCCGCCACGGGCCGGTCGGTGCGCCGCTTGAGCCACACGGTCGCGTCGTCGGCCCACTTGGTGAACACGCTGACGCTGTAAGCGGCGCCGAACACGTCGCCGAAGCGGCCCTGGACCTCTTCGAGGGGCACCGCCACGCGCACCGACTGGGCCACCTCGAAGGACGGCTCGATCTCCAAGGTCATCCGGGTGGCGACGCCCAGAGCCCCGAGCGAGACCACGGATCCGGCGAAGGTGTCGTGGTCGACGTCGCGGCGCAGCTCGACCAGATCGCCCTCCGGGCCGACCATCTCCAGCCCGATCACCGCGGCCGCGAGAGCGCGCTGGGTGTCACCGGACCCGTGGGTGCCGGTGGCGCACGCCCCGGCCACCGTGATGTCCGGCAGCGACGCCAGGTTCGCCAGCGCGTAGCCCGCCCGGTGCAGTGCGGCGGCCACGTCGGCATACCGCATGCCCGCGGTCACCGTGGCGGTACCGGCCTCCGCGTCGATGTCGACGACCGGCGGCAGCCCGTCGAGCCGTACGAAGCTGCCCGCCGTCCCCAGGATTTCGCTGAAGGAGTGCCCGGCGCCGAGCGCCCGGACCCGTTCGCTGTCCGCGACGATCCGGCGCAGTTCGTCGACCGACTCGGGCCGCGACACCCGCGCCGCTTCGAAGGTGATGTTGCCCGCCCAGTTCCTCATGCGGCACCCGCAAGGCCGGACCCGGTGTGCGCGAGCATGTCGTCGACGCGGACGAACTCGTACCCGCGCTCGAGCAGTCCCTCGATGATCAGTGGGAGGGACTCCACGGTGGGCGTGCGGTCGCCGCCGCCGTCGTGCAGCAGGATGACGGAGCCGGGCCTGACGTCGGCCAGCACGTCGCGCGCGATGGCCCCGGCCCGCCGCAGCGCCCAGTCGTCCGGCGCCACGTCCCACAGCACCGTGGTGGCGTCGAACTCCGAGAGCCAGCCCATCACCTGAGGCGTCCGCGACCCGTACGGCGGCCGGAACAGCCGGGGTGCCGCGCCACCGCTCGCCTCGGCGATCGCCTCGGCGGTGCGGTTGATCTGCTCGGCCAGCTGGGGCCGCGACAGCTCGGGGAGGAACGGATGCGACCACGTGTGGTTGCCGATGGCATGCCCCTGCTCGCGCATGCGCGTCAGGTCCTCGGCGAAGCCGCCGGCGTTGATCCCGACGCAGAAGAACGTCGCCGGGACCCCGTAGCGCTCCAGGGTGTCGAGGACCCGGCCAGTGAACGGCGGCAACGGCCCGTCGTCGAAGGTGAGCGCGACCTGGCGGCGGTCGCGGCTGCCGTGGCTGAAGAAGCGGCCCGCGGCGGTGAGTTCGCGCTCGGCCGCCGCCGACGATTCGATCCAGGCGGCCAGTTCACCCTCGCGGCCGGTCTGGGTGCCCCGGTGGGCCTCCAGCGGCACCAGGCCGTCGGCCCGGCGCAGGCCCGCGCGGGCCAGTTCCTCCGCCGGCACGGAGCCGAGCAGCGGCCGGTCGGGCAGCAGCCAGGGGTCGGCGCGGTGGACGCGCAGACCCGCCGCCATCATGCGGCCGTCCAGGGTGCCGTTGGTGCTCTCCACCACTACGGTGAGCGCGTCGCCCAGCTTCCCCAGTTCCGTTATCAGTTCACCCGCGCGGTGCGACGGGTATGCGTCGGGCACGGGGACGGGCCGGCCGTCCGGGCCGATCATCGCGAGCTGGTAGCCGCCCGCGTGCCATGAGACTCCCGCGTACAGCATGTGGCCGCCCCCTACTCGGGCTTCGCGTAGTCGCTGAAGTGGCGCTCGGCGAACAGGTCCGGCCAGTCGGCGCCCGCGAGCCCGAGCTCGCGCGCCCGGCTCAGCATCTCCCGCCAGTACGGCTTCACCGGCGGCCACAGCGCCCCGGCCTGGCAGTAGGAGGCGTCGACGAAGTAGCGCGGCCGGCCCGGGTACTCCGGCTTCGCCCGGCGGGCGTGGAACAGGGCGGAGTGCAGCAGCACGGTCGATCCGGGCCGCAGGTCCTCGATGAACAGCTCGCCCGGCAGCACCTCCGTGCCCAGGTGGACGCGGGCGGTCTTCTCGGCCACCTCGCGGTGCGAGCCGGGCAGGACGGCGAGGCCGGCCATCTGCGGGTCTATGCCGTCGAGGTAGTGCAGCGCGTGCACCATGGTGTGGGTGCGGTGCGACTGGACGCGCTGCTCGTAGTCGTGGTGCCAGGCCTTCCCGGGCAGGTCGGGGGCGTGGCGGTCGCTGTGCATGTGGTGGAACACGAACCGCGGACCCAGCAACTGTCCGATCACCCGCAGCAGCGGCTCGTGGGTGAGGAGTTCGCCGTGGGCGGGCATGTCGAGTTCCATGACCGCCGGGGTGCCGTTGTTCTCGGGGTCCACCACGGCCGCGATGGCCTGGGCGCGCAGGCCCTGGTCGACCCAGCGGTCGACTTCCGGCTTGACCCGGGCCACCAGGTCGTCGGGGAGGAACCCCGGCAACACGAGGAAACCGGACCGCTCGAACTGCGCGATCTGTTCCTCGGCCAGTTCGGGCGCTTGCGTGGGGGCGTAGATCGTCTGCACGGACACGGGTAAGGGCTCCATTCTTCGTCGATGAGGTGGCGAGGGCCCGGATGGGCTGGGCGTCGAGGGCCAGGAGTGGGTTGGGCGAAGGCCCGGATGGGTTGGGCGAAGGCCCGGATGGGTCGGGCTCGATCGAGCGACTCGGCCTGAAGCGATCATGACACTATTTGCCAACCGCCTTGGACTCGCTTGACAAAGCGCCTTGTCAATTTTGGCAACCCCGCGCCGACGTCACGGCCAGTCGATGTCGCCGGCCTCGGCCCGGGCGTGGGCGACGGTGGAGTCGCCGCCCGCCGGCCAGTCGATGCCGGACCCGCCGCCGACCAGGGCCGCGGCAAGGGAGAACAGAAGCGCCGCAGAGGTGGCGAGGATGCGTACGCGCATGAACGTCTCCAGACAGAAGATCCCTGGCAAGGGATACGGGATGAAACTCGCTGTGCAGGCGCTTGGTGCGGCTGGACGTGGATCAACCTAGGGCGCGCCGCGGTCGCTTGGCAAGACTTCCTTGCCTAATATTGCCAATCTTCTTCGCGGATCCAGGCAACAGCGCAGTGAACAATTCCGCACTGACTGTCATCACATGGGCAACTGGTTTGTCAGCTTGTGCCCGGCCCGGCTAGGATGCGGACAGTGCATTTGGGGGGGTCGCCCATGGCCGTACGCGAGAGTTGATTGCGGGACCCACATGACAGAAGAGTCGTCCTTCGGAGCACGCCTCAAGGCCTTGCGGCTGCAGCGCGGACTTTCCCAGGCCGCACTGGCCGGCGAGGAAATCTCGACGGGGTACTTGTCACGCCTGGAGTCGGGCGCCCGGCAACCCACTGACCGAGTGATCACCTACCTTGCCAAGCGACTGAAAGTGGACCGCTCGGCCTTCGACACCCTGCCTCGCAGCAGCTCCCTCGCGCAGGGACTGAGCATCGCCGCCTCCTCGGACACCGACGAGGCCGTCGAGGACCTGATCGACGTGCTCGCCACGGCCCAGGACGAGGATCCGCTGCTGCGCTGGCAGGCCCTGTGGCTGATCGCCCGGTACTGGCAGCGGCGCGGTGAGCGCACCGAGGAACAGGCCTGCCTCGAGGAGCTGGCCAAGGTGGCGGACGAGCTCGAACTCCCTGCACTGCAGTGCAGGGCCAGGACTCAGCTCGCCCGGTGCCTGCGGTCTACGGGCCAGGTCTCCCGGGCACTCGAACTCGCCGTGCGGGCCTACCGTGAGGCACGGCAGGCCGAGCTGTCCACGTCCGACACCGGGACCGCCCTGCTGGCGCTCGTCTCGGTCGAGGCGGAGGCCGGCCGGCTGCCGGACGCCCGGGCGCACGCGCAGGAGCTGGTCGAACTCGTGGCGGGAAGGACCGACACGCTGCGGGTCGAGGCCCTGTGGTCGGCGGCCACGGTCAGCTCGCGCTATGGGGACGACGAGTCGGCCCACGAGTACCTGAAGCAGGCGATGCAGGCGCTGGACAGCAGCGTCGATCCCGTCCTGTGGGCGCGGCTGCGCCTCGCCGCGGCCTCCCTGTACCTGCAGTCCAGGCCCGCCCTCACCGAGCCGGCCCGGACGTGCCTGACGGAGGCGGAAACAGCGCTCTCCCTCGTCGGTACGCCCGTCCAGCAGCAGGAGTTGCTGGTGCTCCAGGCGCACCTCGCGTTCGAGGAGGGCCGGTACGAGGACGCCAGGGCGGCCCACGACGGGCTGGACCTCGACAAACTCGTCCTGACCTACCGGGACCGCATCCGGCTGCAGACCCTCGACAGCCTGCTCATGATCGTCGAGGGGCATCAGGCCCAAGGCCTCGCCCAGCTCAAGCAGTTGGGCGAGGAGGCCCGTCGCACGTCATACCTGGATCTGGCCGCCGAGATCTGGCGGGTGCTGGCCGAGACCCTGGAGAACACCGGCCGGCCGGAGTTCGCCACCGGCTGACCGCCCGCCCGGCCCCGGTGGCCGTAGGCGGCGCGTCGGCTCACGACGGTCTTCTCCGGTCCTCTCCGGTCCTCTCCCGCCCTCCCGGTCCGCCGCGACGGCGCTCGGGCACGACGAATGGCCCGGCGCCCCGCTGGGCGGGCGGTACGCCGGGCCTCGCGGACGGTCGTACTAGGCCGTGTCCGCAAAGTCCCGCCTGCCCCGCGACGCCTGGCACGCCTCCCTCACTGCCTCAAGGGCGTGGGAGGTGCCCCCACTCGCCGCACCGGACGAAGCCCCAAGTACATCCAGTACGAGGGACTCCGCCCGGCGCACCGAGAGCACGCACCAGACGCCGCGGGGCCCGCCCTCCGGGGCGGCGACGGGACTTTGCGGACACGGCCCAGGGCCCAGAAGTGCGCGCCCGGCACTCAGCGCGGCACGATCCGCACCGGCAGGCTCTCCAGCCCGTTGACCACGATCGAGCGCACGGGCACCGCGGGCCCCGTCTGTTCCACCCGTACGGCCATGTCGAGCAGTTCGCGGAACACCACCCGCATCTCGGTACGGGCCAGCAGCGAGCCGAGGCAGAAGTGCTCGCCCGCGCCGAGCGCGAGGTGGCGGTTGGGCCGGCGGGCCGGGTCGAAGCGGTCGGGGTCCGTGAAGACCCGCTCGTCGCGGTTGGCCGAGGGGATCCACAGCATGAGCCGGTCTCCCGCCTCGATCCGCTGCCCCTCGATCACCGCGGGCGAGGTGGCCACCCGCATGACGACGTTCGCGCTGGACGTCCAGCGCAGGATCTCCTCGACCGCCGTCGGCAGGAGCCCCGGGTCGGCCGCCAGGCGCTGCCACTGCTCGGGACGCTCCAGCAGCGCGAGCATGCCGCCCGAGGTCGCGAGCCGGACGTTCTCGGTGCCGCCGACCAGCAGGTTGTCGCAGTTGAGGAGGATGTCGTCCTCGGGCAGAAGCTCACCGTCGACCGGACTGTTCACCAGAGCGCTCACCAGGTCGCCGGCGGGCTCCTCCATCCGTTGGTACATGAGCTCGACGAAGTACTGCATGATCTCCTGGTGGGCCGCGCTCTGCGCGACGGGGTCGGCGGTCCCGAACGCCACGCTCGCCAACTGGAACAGCTTCTCGCGGTCCTCCTCGGGGACTCCCATGAGGTGGCAGATCACGTAGAGGGGCAGCCGGGCGGCGACGTCGGTGACGAAGTCGCAGCCGCCCGCCTCGACGGCTCTCGCGATCACCGAACGGACCACCCCGCGCATCGAGTCCTCCAGGGAGCGGACCGACCGGGTGGTGAACCAGTCAGCGACCACGGCGCGCAGTTGCCGGTGGCGCGGCGGGTCCGTCAGCGCGAGCGTCCGGCCGCCGCCGGGATCCTTTCCATGGCTCTCGGGCCGCAGCACGATGCCCTGCTCGGAACTGAACGTCCCGGGGTCCCGGCAGACGGCCCGTACGTCCTCGTAACGGGTGAGCGACCAGAAGCCGGGCAGGGCGCCGGGGTCGTGCCAGTACACCGGCTGATGGGCCCGCATCCAGCGCCACAGGGCGTGCGGGTCTCCGGTGGCGTGCAGTTCGGGGTCGATCAGCACTTCAGGAGCGGGGACTGCCAAGGTCATCGTGGTCTCCTCGGTTCGCGGTGCGCAGACGGTCGGCGAAGCGCTTGAGCAGTTCGTGCGCGGTCCGGTCGCCGAGCGCGTCCGGCCGGGACGAGAGCACGAGACGGGCTCCGCCGTCGGGAAGGGGCCAGACCTCCGTGTGCGCCTCCAGCGGCAGGTCCAGGTAGGGCGGCCGCACGAAACGGGTGCGCAGGCCATCGAGCCGGAGGTCGGCCGAGGCGTTGTCCTGGAGGACGAAGAGCGTCTGGAAGAGGGGCGGCCGGGCGCTCCTGCGCGGCCGGACGATCTCCAGAACCTCAGGCAGCGACAGGTCCTGGGCGCAAAAGGCCCGTTCGACGGACCGGCGGACAGCCGGGAGGGAGTCGTCGCCGGTGAAAACGGAGCCACGCAGTCTCACGCACACGGTCTCCACGTGGCAGCCGATGGCCCGGTCGAGACCGTCGTCCGCGCGCTGGGCCACCGGGACGCCCACCGCGAAGTCCCGCTGCCCGGTGATGCCGGCGAGCGTCTGCACGTAGGCGGCGAGCAGCACCACGAAACGGGTGACGCCGGCGTCGGCGGCCCGGGCGTCGATCGCGGCCAACTCGGCGGGGCTGAGCAGGACTTCGGCGCTGCGCGGCGTACGGGGCCCGTCGGCTTCCCCGGGGGCGGGCCAGCGCAGCTCGGGGACGTGCTCCAACTCCTCGGCCACAAAGTCGCGTTGGGCCGTCAGATCGGCCCGCTCGCGCCGCGCGGTCCGGCGGTGCCAGGCCTCGGCGAGGGACGGGGGAGGCGGGGCGGTGTGCTCACCGCTTCCCGGCACCGCGTTGTAGCCAGCCGCCAGTTCCCGCGCGAGGACCGACTCCGACCAGCCGTCGAATGCGATGTGGTGCACCACGCACCCGAAGACCGCCGTGTCCGCCGTGTCCGCCGCGTCGACGGGCACGACAGCGGCACGCCATATCTCCCCCTCGGTGATCTCCAGCAGGTCGGACAGCTCGGTCCGCAGCGTCTCGACCGCCTCCTCGACCGAGGGCCGCGCGGGCAGCGTCTCCAGCTCCGGCGCCTCGATGTCCGTGACCAGGGCAGTGGGCCGGGCGTCGATGACGTAGGCGCTGCGCAGTGGCTCATGACGGCGGTGCACCCGCGCGACGGCCGCGGCCAGCGCGGCACGGTCCAGCGGTCCGGTGACCGTCCAGAACACCATGCAGTACGCGGTCCGGTCGGTGGGATCGAGCAGGTGACGGGTGAGATGAACCGTCTGCATGGGCGTCAGGGGCACCTGCGGGAAGCTGTCCACGGACGCGGCCTGCGGGGGCGTACCGGAGATCGCCGTATCGGACAGCGACTTGCCGGACAGCGACTTGCCGGGCTGGGCGGGAGCGGCGTCCGTCGCCCGGCGTTCCCCGGCGAGCCATGCGGCCACTGCGGTCACGGTCGGGTCCCGGAAGAAGCGCGACAGCGGCAGCGGGAATCCCAGACGGGCCGCGAGCCGGGCGCACACCCGTCCGGCGGCGAGAGAGGTCCCGCCGAGTTCGGCGAACGGCACGTCCGGCGGTACGTCGTCGGTGTCCAGGACCGCGGCGAACGCCTCGCGGACCAGCCGGACCGTCTCGTCCCCGCCGTCTTCCCCCGGCCTGCTTCGGGGCGGGGCCGCAGGCCGGGCGTCACCGGGGCGGGGAGCACCGGCCAGCAGGCGGCGCTCGTCGAGCTTGCCCGTCGGCGTGAGCGGAAACGCGTCGACGCTGATCACCAGCTCCGGCCGCTGGTAGGGCACGAGGGCGGAGCGCAGCGCGGCCGACGCCCCCGTCAGGGAATCACCCGGGGTGGTCGGCACGCAGAACGCCAGCAGCCCCTGAGCCGCACCCGTGGCGTCACGGCGTGCCACCACCCGGCAGGCCCGGACGGAGGGCAGCAACTCCTCTATCTGCCGCTCGATCTCGGCGGGCTCGACGCGGTGCCCCCTGACCTTCAGCTGACGGTCGGCCCGGCCGCGGTAGTGCAGCACGCCCCGCTCGTCCCAGTACCCCAGGTCGCCGGTGCGGTAGACCCGTTCGGTCCGTCCGCCGAGGGTCAGGGACGGAAAGGCGGTCCCGCTCGGCTCGCCGTGCTCCAGGTACCCAAGGGCCAGTCCCTCGCCGGTGACGCAGATCTCGCCGGTCTCGCCCACGGCACAGGGCCGCTCCCCCTGGAGGACGTGGATGCCGGTCCCGGGCACCGGCCGGCCGACCGGTACGCCGTCGGGCAGTTCGCAGTCGGCCGGTGCGAGGTCATGGGTGGCGACGAAGACGGTGCTCTCCACGGGGCCGTACCCGTTGACCAGGCGTACGCCCGGGTGCCGCCGCAGGAAGGCGCGCACATGGGAGGCGGACAGCCGTTCCCCACCGGTGATCACGGTCCGCAGACCGCCGAAGGCCCCCGGGTCCTCGTCGACGATCATGTTGAAGAGACTGCTGGTGAGCCACACCGTCTGCACCCCGTGCAGGCGGATGCCGTCCCGCAGGGACTGGGCCGACAGGTACGGCTCGTCGACGATCACGGATGTGCCGCCGTTGAGCAGCGCCGCCCACAGCTCCAGGGAGAAGGCATCCCAGGGCAGCGCGGCGGCCAGCGGCATCACCGTGTCGGGGCCAAACGGGAGAGAGCCTTCCGGGCGGAAGAGCCGCGTGGTGGCGCGGTGCGGCGACAGCACGCCCTTGGGCCGGCCGGTGGTGCCGGAGGTGAAGAACACGCAGGCCGGGTCGGTGCCGGTGACGGTCGCTGCCCGGAAGCCGACCGGGGTCCTCGCGTCCCCTTGCGGGGTGAGCCAGGTGGCGAGAGAGGTCCGCCCGGCCCCGTCCGGGTCCGTCACCAGTACGTGCGCGCCGAGCTGGCCGGCCACCTCCTCCAGCCGCCGGTCCGGCCAGGCGGGGTCGCAGAGCGCGTACGCCGCGCCGAGCTTCAGCACGGCCAGGATCGAGGTGACGAGTTCGATGCCGCGCGGCATCAGGATCGGCACCAGGTGGCCCCGCGCGACCCCGGCCCCGGCCAGCCGGGCGGCCCACGCGTCGGCCGCCGCGTCCAGCTGCTGGTAGGTCCTGGTGCGGTCGCCCTGGACGAGGGCGACGGCCGTGGGGCGCAGCCGTGCGATGCCGGCCACCACCTCATGGATGCCCGAGGCCGGCCGGCGCGACGGACGCGCTGGGGCCTCGCCTGATTCCATCTGCACGGGCAGTCCCTTCTGCGGAGGGTGTTCCTGGCTTGGCAAATACCTTGCCTCAAAGATGCCATCGGTGGCAACATCGTTTGACCGCATGGATCGCGTGGACCGCGTGGACGGTGCGGACCCCCAGCCACCGGCTGCGGAAACCCCGGCCGACGGCCGGGGGACGACGCGCGAAGGAGAAGAGACTTTGACCAGCGTGGCCATACCCGCCGCCCCCGGCCTCGGCGTCCGGCGCGGCGTCGTGATGGTCCTGGCGGTCGCCGGGAGCATCACCGTCTCCAACATCTACTTCCCGCAGCCCCTGCTGGAAGCCGTGGCGCGCGGGATGAGCGTCTCCGAGCCGACCGCCGGTCTCATCGCCACGGCGGGGCAGGTCGGTTACGCCCTGGGCATCTCCCTGCTGGTGCCGCTGGCCGACGGCCGCAACCTGCGCCGGCTCACCACGGTGCTCCTGGCGCTGACCGCCGGCGCGCTGCTGGCCGGGGCCCTGGCGCCCAGCCTCGTGGTGCTGACCATCGCCACCGCGGCGGCCTCCACGACCACCGTGCTGCCCCAGATCATCCTGCCCGCCGCCGCCTCCATGGCGGGCCCGGCCGGGCGGGCCCGCGTGGTCGCCTCCGTCGGCATCGGCCTGACCCTCGGCTCCACCTTGTCCCGGACGCTGTCCGGTGCCGTCGCGGACCTCAGCGGCAGCTGGCGCGGCGCCTACGCCCTCGCCGCGGCGCTGACCGCGGCGCTGATCCTCGTACTGCCAAGGCACATGCCCACGGCGGACGGCCGGGCCACGATCGGCTACCGCGAGCTCATCGCCTCGATGCCCGGGCTGCTGCGGACCCACCGCGAGCTACGGCTGTCGGCCTTCCTCGGCGCCGCGACCTACGCGGTCTTCGCGGCCTTCTGGGCCACCCTCCCCTTCCACCTCGCGCACCCGCCGTTCGACAAGGGGGCTGGCTGGGCCGGCCTGTTCGGCCTGCTGAGCCTGCCCGCGGCGATCCTGTCCTACTCGGCCGGCAAGTTCAGCGACGCCTTCGGCACGACGCGCGTCAACGCCCTGGCCGTGGCCTGTCTGGGTCTCGCCCTCGCCATGTTCGCGACCCTGGGCACGACCTCCCTCGTCGCGCTCGTGCTGGGCACCAACCTCCTTGTCTACGGCACGAGTTGTGCCCAGATCGCCAACCAGGCGAGGATCTTCCGGCTCGACGAGACGGTGCGGGCCCGGCTCAACACGCTCTACATGCTCTTCGCCTTCAGCGGCGGAGCAGCCGGCTCACTGGCCGGCGTCCGGCTGTACAACGCGGGCGGCTGGGCCTGGACCGTCCTGGGCTGCGCCGCCTTCCTCGCGGTGGCCGGCGCCCGCCTCGCGGTCCACTCCGCGGCCGCCAGGCACTGAGACGGGACGGGGACGGCCGTGGGGGGGGGGGGGGGGGGGGGGGGGGGGGGGGGGGGGGGGGGAGGGGGGGGGGGGGGGGGGGGTGGGGTGGGGGGGGGGGGGAGGGGGGGGGTTTGG
>NZ_JBWKKY010000014.1:0-199734 GCF_056430805.1 Streptomyces sp. NPDC045955 | reverse complement strand
CAGTGGCTCGGAGGTGGTGACCAGGTCCCGCAGCGGATGGCGGGCCAGGACCTCGTCCACCTCCGGCGTCAGCGCCGCCGCCAACCGCGCCGCCGGGGGCAGCGAGTCGTCGCGCAGCGCCTCCGCGGCGTCGAGCAGCACACCGCGGCCGGCTTCCCTGGGAACGCCGGCCGCCGCCCGCTCGTACAGATCGGCGCCCTCTTCGAGGACCAGACCGGGGTCGATGCCGGCCGGCACCTTTATGCCCGCCGTGTGGCGCCAGGTGGCCACCGGGTCGCTCCAGGCCTCCACCCGGTACGTCCAGCGGCCGACGGCGTCCGCGGTGACCTCGGCGCCCCAGCGGTCGCTGCCCGGGGCCAGCTCACGCATCGGCGTCCACGGGCCGGGGCGGCCCTCCGGGTCCTTCAGGACGACATTGGCGGCGACCGCGTCGTGCCCCTCCCGGAACACGGTGGCGGTGACCTCGAACGTCTCTCCCACGACCGCCTTGGCCGGCCGGTTGCCGCTCTCCACGGCCGGCCGGACGTCCCGTACCGGGATACGGCCGATGGCCCGGGTCCTACTCATGGTCCTCACCTCCACCGTGCTCGAAAGCCGGGCCACGGGCCCGGTTCAGGGGACAAGATCTGCGGGAAGGCGGCTACCGTCCCGCGGGGGAGCGCCGCTCCGCCGCCGGCGGTCTTCGCCGGACCGCGGTGGCCGGACGGGGCCGTTCGTTCTGTTCCTGAAGACAGGTGACCTGCGGTTCCTGCGCATAGGCCACGACCTGCGGTTCATACGCGCAGGCGGTCTGCGGTTCCTGCGCATAGGCCACCTGCGGTTCCTGCGCACAGGCGACCTGGTTCTGTTCCTGCACCGAGGCGACCGGGTTCGCGCGCAGATACCGCTCGGCCGCGTCCGCCGCCTCCCGCGCGCAGCGCTTGCCCATCAGCACACAGAGCGTGTAGCCGGAGTCCTCGAACGTGGTCCGCACCGTGCGGTCGTTCGGTGCCGCGAGCATCACGCGTTCCCAGGCCCGGTAACGCCGCAACTGCCGGGCGACTTCGGCTTTGGCGGGTAGCAGCATGGCGCCGATCACCTTTCGGGCTTCGAGGGACACGGTCTCCCGACGGTCGGACGGCGGCCGTACACAGCGGCACGGACCCGTAACGGCGATCGAGTTCTTCACACATGGTGCACGGGTGACGACGCAGCGTCTTGTTGGATCCTCAACCAATGGCGGCTCAGTCGAGCGGCCCCAGGCCTCAAGGCTTGCTCACTTGGGCGCCCCAGTGCCTCAACTGTGCGCTCGTGTTGCACGAACGGGCTAGCACCCTCAGGCTGATGGTGACTCAGAAGCGATACGTGCTCACGCTCCGTGTACGGGGCTCGTCCCGCAGGACCGCGGGAGCGAGGAGGAGCTGAGCTTCGCGGTGAGGAGCCGACCGATGAAGACCGCAGTGCCCTGCTACTACCACCTCGACGTGGAAGTCAGCCCGGAACGGGTGGGACAGGTCAGCCGCATTCTGGCCGCTCACCTGAGGTTCTGGGACCTGGACAACCTGATCCAGCCCGTCTGCGGCGGTGCCGAGATGCTGCTCAAGGCCATCGACGAGCACGCCACCGACAAGAACACGTCGATCGAGATGTGGTGGAACGGCCAGCACCTGATCACCGCCATCGGGGACAACGACCGCGCCCTGCGCCCGGACCAGGAGCTGCGGGGCTGCCTGGAGCACCTCGCGGCGATGAGCGACGGCTGGGGGTGCTGCGCCACCGAGACCGGCAGCAAGGTCATCTGGTTCTCGCAGCGCGCCCGGGCCGGCGAACGCGTCCCGCTGGTGCCGACCGCGCCCGCCCCGCACCTCAGCGAGGGCCTGGACGTGCCCCGCGAGGTGCGCATCGCGCAGCTGGCCGGCCCGGCCAGTACCCGGGACGAGGCCCTGGAGGACGCCCGGTGACCCGGCGGCAGACCCGGAAAGGGGTGTCCGCGTGGAGCGGGCGCCCCTACCCGCTGGGCGCGGAGTACGACGGGGAGGGCACCAACTTCGCGCTCTTCAGCGAGGTGGCCGAACGCGTCGAGCTGGTCCTCGTCGACGACGACGGCACCCACACCCGGGTGCCGCTGACCGAGGTCGACGGCTTCGTCTGGCACGGCTACCTCCCCGGTGTCGGACCCGGCCAGCGCTACGGCTACCGCGTGCACGGGCCCTGGGCCCCGGCCGCCGGCCACCGCTGCAACCCGGCGAAGCTGCTCCTCGACCCCTACGCACGCGCGGTCGACGGGCAGATCGACAACCACCCCTCGCTCTACGAGCGGAACCCGGACGGCCCCGACCCCGCCGACAGCGCCGGACACACCATGCTCGGTGTGGTGACCGACCCGGCCTTCGACTGGGGCGACGACACCCGGCCCTGCCGGCCGTACGCCGACACGGTGATCTACGAGGCGCACGTCAAGGGCCTGACCCGCACCCACCCCGAGGTGCCCGCAGAGCTGCGTGGCACCTACGCCGGGCTCGCCCACCCCGCGGCCGTCGAGCACCTCACCTCGCTCGGCGTCACGGCGGTGGAGCTGATGCCGGTGCACCAGTTCGTCCACGACGGCGTGCTGCACGACCGCGGCCTGGCCAACTACTGGGGCTACAACACGATCGGCTTCTTCGCGCCGCACAACGGCTACGCCGCCCACGGCACCCGCGGCCAGCAGGTCGCCGAGTTCAAGTCGATGGTGAAGGCCCTGCACGCGGCCGGGCTCGAGGTGATCCTCGACGTGGTCTACAACCACACCGCCGAGGGCAACGAGAAGGGCCCCACCCTGTCCTTCCGCGGCATCGACAACTCCTCGTACTACCGCCTGGTCGACGGTGACTGGGAGCACTACTACGACACCACCGGCACCGGCAACAGCCTGCTGATGCGCCACCCCTACGTGCTCCAGCTGATCATGGACTCCCTGCGGTACTGGGTCACCGAGATGCATGTCGACGGCTTCCGCTTCGACCTCGCGGCCACCCTGGCCCGGCAGTTCCACGAGGTGGACCGGCTGTCGGCGTTCTTCGACCTGATCCAGCAGGACCCGGTGATCAGCCGCGTCAAGCTGATCGCGGAGCCGTGGGACGTCGGCGAGGGCGGCTACCAGGTGGGCAACTTCCCGCCGCTGTGGTCGGAGTGGAACGGCATGTACCGCGACGCGGTGCGCGACTTCTGGCGCGGTGAGGACCACACGCTCGGCGAGTTCGCCTCCCGGCTGACCGGTTCCTCCGACCTGTACCAGCACAGCCGTCGCCGGCCCCGCGCCAGCGTCAACTTCGTGACCGCGCACGACGGGTTCACCCTGCGGGACCTCGTCTCCTACAACGACAAGCACAACGAGGACAACGGCGAGGACAACCAGGACGGCGAGAGCACCAACCGGTCCTGGAACTGCGGCGCCGAAGGCGCCACCCGCGACCCGGCCGTCCTGCAGCTGCGCGCCCGCCAGCAGCGCAACTTCCTCGTCACGCTGCTGCTCTCCCAGGGCATCCCGATGCTCTGCCACGGCGACGAGCTCGGGCGCACCCAGCGGGGCAACAACAACGCCTACTGCCAGGACAACGAGATCTCCTGGATCGACTGGCGGCTCACCGAGGAGCAGCGCGACCTGCTGGAGTTCACCCGGTACGTCATCCGGCTGCGCACCGGGCACCCCGTGCTGCGCCGGCGCCGCTTCTTCCTCGGCGAGACCATGACCCGCGCGGACCAGCCGCTGCCCGACCTGGTGTGGCTGGCGCCGGACGCCCAGGAGATGACCGACGACGACTGGCAGCGCGGCGACGCGCACTCCGTCGGGGTCTTCCTCAACGGCGACGCCATCGCCGAACCCGACCCGCGCGGCCGCCCCGTCGTCGACGACTCGTTCCTCCTGCTGTTCAACAGTCACTGGGAGCCGGTCGACTTCCGCCTCCCGGACGCCGCCTACGGCGAACGCTGGACGGCCCTGATCGACACCGCCGCCCCGGAGGGCTCCCCCGACGAGGCGGAGCACAAGGCGGGCACGGTGCTGACGGTCGACGCACGCAGCCTGGTGCTGCTGTCGCGGCCCTCCCGCACCAAGGCCGGATGACTTACGAGCGGCCCCGGCTCGCCGTCACCGTGAACTGCGCGCCGTCGTGGTCGCGCAGCACGGCCTCGTCGCTGCCCTTGGACAGCACGCTGCCACCGTGCAGTTCCGCGGCCCGGGTGCAGGCCTCCACGTCGTCGACGCTGAAGTGGACCTGCCAGTGCGGCCGGATCGTCGGGTCGGGGGCCGCCTCCAGCGCCCCCGACTCGATCCGCGCCACCACGTCACCGCGGCTGCGCAGCACGACCTCCCCGCCCTCGTAGTGGACCTCGCAGCAGCCGGGGCTCTCCGACGCCCAGTCGAGGACCTCGCCGTAGAAGATGGCGGCGTCGAAGGCGTCCCGCGTGTGCAGCGTGATGAAGGCCGGCTGCGCGTTGCGCCAGGTCTCCCAGTCGGTGAACAGGTCACCCTCCCAGATCCCGAAGGTGGCCCCGTCCCGGTCGGCCAGCAGCGCCGCCCGCCCCGGCGGCAGCGAGATCGGCCCGACCGCGACCGTGCCCATGCGTTCCTGCACCCGCGCCACCGCGTCGTCCGCGCTCCGCACGGCGAAGTACGGCGTCCACGCGACCGCCATCTGCCACATGGTGGCCACCCCCGCGATCCCGGCCACCGGCGAGCCGTCCGCCAACGCGATCCGGAAGCGGTCGCCGAGTTTGGCCGGCCGCCATTGCCAGCCCAGCACGGCCCCGTAGAACTCCTCGGTCGCCTTGACGTCCCTGCTGGTCAGACTCACCCAGCAGGGCGCGCCGAATACGGAGTGTGATGAGACGACGTCCTTGGTGCCGGAGGGGGTGGGCATGTCGTGGTTCATGGCAGTCGCGTCCTGATCTCTTCGGCCTGGCAGCCACCGGAGGAATGACACCAGTGTCCAACCGGAACCCCCGTGGGCGCCTGCCGAGTACCCCGGCGACGGCAGCAAAACGGTGTGGCGGACCGGCCCGGACCGCCCCGGTGGCACCGGGCGGGCCGAGTGACGACGATGGAGGCGTCGGACACTGCGTCAAGGCACTCAAGCACCCCACGAGGCCATGGGGACAGCGGCGCACCGGACCCGGAGGTGACCATGCCCACGGACGGGGGCTCGGAGCGGATCTTCGCGTTGCAGGAAGAAGTCCGGCAACTGAAGGAGGCGGTCGTCTCCCACGCGGTCGTGGACCAGGCGATCGGGATGGTCGTCGTGCTCGGCCGGATCTCGCCCGACCAGGGCTGGGCCGTGCTGAAGGAGGTCTCCCAGCACACCAACATCAAACTGCGCAACGTCGCGGAACTGATCCTCGTCTGGGGGCGCACCGGTGTGATGCCCCGGGAGATACGGGCCGAGCTGGAGGACGCCCTCGACCGCGCCGGACCGACCCAGATCCCCGAAGCGCCGCCGGAGCAGTGACACTGCCCGGCGGCACCGGGGTGACGTCCGGCGGTCACCTGGCCTCGGTCAGCAGCTCCTCGCGCAGATGTGCGAAGCAACTGCTGAGCAGCCGGGAGACGTGCATCTGCGAGATGCCGAGCTGCTCCGCGATGCGGCTCTGCGTCATGCCCTTGAAGAACCGCAGGTACAGGATGATCCGCTCGCGTTCCGGCAGCGCCTCCAGGCAGGGCTTGACGGCCACGCGGTTGACGACCGTGTCGAAGGCCGGGTCCGGCCCGCCGATCGCGTCGCCGAGGGCGTAGCCGTCCGTGCCGGGCATCTCCGCCTCCAGCGACAGCGCGGAGAAGCACTCCAGCGCCTCCATGCCGGTGCGCACCTCGCTCTCGGTGAGGTGGGTGTACTCGGCGATCTCGGCGACCGTGGGGGAGCGGCCGGGGGTGGTCTGGGACAGCTCCTTGGCGGCGTGCCGCACACGGTTGCGCAGGTCCTGGACCCGGCGGGGGACGTGCAGCGTCCACATGTGGTCGCGGAAGTGGCGCTTGATCTCGCCGGTGACCGTCGGCACGGCGTAGGCCTCGAAGGCGTGGCCGCGCGCCGGGTCGTAGTGGTCGACGGCCTTGACGAGACCGAGGGCGGCCACCTGGTAGAGGTCCTCCAGGGCCTCGCCCCGGCCCCGGAAGCGGACGGCGATCCGCTCGGCCATGGGCAGCCAGGCCTCGACCAGCTCGTCGCGCAGGGCCTTGCGCTCGGGCCCCTCGGGCAGCCGCACGAGACGATCGAACGCCGCGGCGGTGTCGGGAGCGTCGTCGTGGGGGTGCGTTCTGGTGCTGCCGGCGATACGCATGGTGCGCACCTCCCTGAGCAGGTGCCGAAAGGACAGACACCGTGGGAAGCACGGGAGGACCGCACGGAGGGCACCGGGGGCCCGGGCGGCTCCCCACGGAATGTGCCTCCGGTCCGAAGCACTTCATCGCCCATTCCCGGGCAGGGAGACCACGAAACAATTCCGACAATACGCCCATTCATGGACATGGGCTTTCTCGGGAGCCGCCGCTGTTTCGGGTGCGTGTCTTGATCTCGCCCTGGGTGGATTACCTCTGTCGCAGAGCTGATCTCGGCCGCATGGAGCCGGAGACCCTCCCCGAAGAGCCGGCCGACGCGCTCGTCGGGGTCCAGCGGCTGATGCGGCGGCGCCGGCGTCGCGAGATGCCCGACCCTCGGCTGCGCGGCGCCGAGGTGGAGCTGCTGCACATGGCCGTGACGCGGCCGAGGACCTCGGTTTGGCGGCCAACTCGGTGTCGACCCTGGTCAACCAGTCGGTGCGGGCGGGCTGTCCGGTCCGCGAGACCGACCCCGCCGCCCGGCGGGCCGCCCGGCGGCTGCCCACGCCCGCCGGCGGGACACGACTGCGCCAGGGGCGCCGCCGCCGCGCCGACCTCGTACGACGTCATGTGTCGCGGCTGGACGAGGCGGACCGTCAGGCGCCGCACGCCGCGATCCCGGCCCTGCGCAAGCTGGCCGGTCCCCCCCCACCTGGCCTCCGACTTCGCGGTGCTGCTCGTGGCCGCCGCTGTCGGCGTCACCGCCGCCTCGGCGCTGCTGGGCCGTCTGGCCCGTTGATCTTCACCCGGGCAAGTGATGTGCGGCACGCCGCCGCAAGCGCTTTCTCCCCTTGGTTCCGGATAACCGCTGGGCACGGCTTGATCACCGATCAAAAAGGATGAACTGCCAGGCCACAGCGCATTCTGCTCATTTGACAGTGCGCTGAGACCACAGATAGGAAGCAGCTTCCAGAGGTCGAGAGGTGCAGCGTGTACGAGCCGAACGTGGTCGGGGACTGGCAGGAGTACGACGAGCATGCCGGTCTGCGCGTCCGCGTCCACCGTCTGGAACTGGCCGAGCCGCCCCGCGGCCGTGACGACGCCGCGGAGGGGCTGACGTATTTCAGCCTCCGCGTGACCGTCGAGAACCGCGGCAGCCGGCACCTCGGCATCCATCTCGAGGACGGCCAGATCGACGTGCGGATCGGCCCGGACGGCGAGAGTGCCTTCCTCGACTGGCGCAACTCGCAGTTCATCGAGGGCTTCGACGTCTACCCGCTGCGCCGGGTCACCGCCGTGCTGTACGCGGCCGGCGCCGAGGCGTCCCTGAGCCTCGTGGACGTCCAGGTCCAGCTGCGCGTCGAGGAGGAGTGGGCCGACCGCCGGCTGTGGTCGGGCGGCATCGGCGCGCACGAGGGGCCCGCCGGGGCCCAGCAGGGCGCGCTGCGCGACAGCCTGGCGCACCAGGTGAGCGTCTTCCTCCAGGATCAGGCGGGGGAAGGCACCGCCTGATCCGGCGTCACGGCGTCCCGCCGGTCAGTGCGGGATGCCGTCGATGATCTCGCGGGCACCCTGGCGCAGCAGGGCCACGGCGACCGAGGTGCCGAGCGTGGCCGGGTCGAGCCGGCCCGCCCACTCGTGGGCGTTCAGCCGGGTCTTGCCGTCCGGTGTGAACACACAGGCCCGCAGGGACAGTTCGCCGCTGCGGTCCACCTGCGCGAACCCGGCGATCGGGCTGTTGCAGTGCCCCTGGAGCACATGCAGGAACATGCGCTCGGCGGTGGTCTCCCGGTGGGTGTCCGGGTCGCCGAGACCGCTCACCGCGTCGATCAGATCGGCGTCGTCCTCCCGGCACTGGAGCGCCAGCACGCCCGCCCCGATGGGCGGCATCATCGTCTCGGTGGAGAGGATCTCGCTGATCACGTCCTGCCGGCCGATGCGCTCCAGGCCGGAGACCGCGAGAAGCAGCGCGTCGGCCTCTCCGGCGGCCAGCTTCGCCAGGCGCCGGTTGGCGTTGCCCCGGAACGGCACGCACTCCAGATGCGGGTGCGTGGCGGCCAGTTGGGCGACCCGGCGCACCGACGAGGTGCCGATCCGCGTCCCGGCCGGCAGCTCGTCCAGGGTGAGGCCTCCCGGGTGGATCAAGGCGTCCCGGACGTCGTCCCGCTTGAGGAACGCGGCGAACACCGTCCCCGCCGGGAGCGGCCGGTCGGCGGGCACGTCCTTCACGCAGTGCACGGCGAGATCGGCCTCACCGGCCAGCAGCGCCGCGTCGACCTCCTTGGTGAACGCGCCCTTGCCCTCGACCTTGGACAGATCACCCATCCACTTGTCGCCGGTGGTCTTCACCGGTACGACCTCGGTACGCACTCCGGGATGGGCGGCGGCCAGCTCGGCCCGGACTCGCTCCACCTGGGCGAGCGCCATGGGGGAGTCGCGGGAGACGATGCGGATCAGTTCGGGGACGGACATGACGACACGATAGACCCTCCCGGGGGTACGTCCGTGCCGTACCTCCCCCGACCGCCCTTCGGCGTACGTCAGTTCGGGACGAGGGGCTCGCTGATCTCGACCGCGCGCAGGGCCGCGGCCAGGGCCCGCTCGTCACCCACGTCGAGGGCGGTGTCGGTGAGCTTGATGACGTGTTCGTCGCCGTGGGCGAGGGCCCGCTCCAGCACCTCCTCGGCGGTGTGGCCGGGCGCGGGGACGTGGGTGAGGGGCTCGGCGTGGGCGTACATGGCGGTGACCGCCGCGGACGCGGTCCACGCCGCGTGCAGGCTCGGTGCCCACAGCTCGCGCGGCAGGGAACCGAGGGTGCGCAGCACGGCGTTGGGCGCCGTCGCCGCGTGCACCAGCATGGTCTCCTCCCCGTGGCCGTGGGTGGCGTACCGGTGGGTCGCGGCCCGGACCAGCTCGGTCAGTCGTGCCCGTGCCGTGTCCGGGTCGGTCACGTCGCCCGCCCACAGCGGCAGCCGCCGTACGGCCGCCAGCCGGTCGGGAAATCCGCCCCGGGGGCCGGCGATCGGCGGCACGGCGTCCAGGGACCGCGCCGCATCCGGCGCGGCGGGCAGTACGGCGATGCCGGACACGGGACGGTGCCGGGCCGCCCAGTAGCCCAGGCCGTGGGCGAGTTCGGCCAGTCGCGGCGCGTTCTCGCCGGCTTGAAGAGCCCGTACGGCGTGGCCGACGCGGATCACCGGATGCGTGGAACCGCCGTACAGCCCGGGCAGCAACCGTGGCCACCAGGCCGCGAGGACGTCCCGCCACGGCTGTTGCGCCAGCGCGTGGCCGAAATACCCGATCCAGTCGGCGGCCCGGCGCGGATCCCCCAGCGCCTCGCGCCAGTTGGCGTCGGTCACGGGTGCCACGGGCGTGGGGAAGTCCTCCAGCTTGGGCCGGTACAGATCCAGCCAGCGGTGCACGGCGCCCGCCTGCCCGTGCGCGGCCAGCGCCTCCACGACCATGGGGGCGTGGTTGGTGAGCCGGCCGAGCCGCTCCGGCCCCGAGGCGTGGAGCCGTTCGAGGGCTTCTTCGAGTGTCCCTGTCGTGTCGTGTGCGTCCATGAACGGGACGCTATGCGGCCGCCCCGCGCCGGCGGATCGGACGCGGGGCGGAAGCCGGACCCTGCCGGGGACCTAAGCCCCCGGCACGAGCGAGCCCGGATCAGGCGTAGGGATCGAACGCGATGCCGGAGGGCTTGGCCGACGCGAGGTGGTTCGCGAAGTTGCCGTCCTTCAGGCCGAAGTTGGCGCTGCCGAAGTCGTAGGACGTGAGCTTGTCGCGCACCCCGGCGGGGTAGCCGTTCCAGCCGACCAGCGGCGGGTACTGCCAGGTGCCCTTGTGGTTCTCCGGCGGCTCGTCGTTCGCGTTCGCGAGACGGAAGCAGTGGGTGCTCACGCCGTCCTTGTGGTAGACGATCTTCGGGTGCGTGCCGTCGAAGCGGACCTGCGACGACGCGTGCACGCTGAACGAACCGTGCGCGGACGTAGAGACGTACTTGACCTGGTTGTCCTGCACGAACACCGCGACGTGCTCGAAGTCGTGCCGGTGGCCGCCGATGCCGCTGCCCGCCACGGCCTGGTCCTTCTCGAAGTAGAGGGCGTACAGGATCGCGCACCAGCCGTTGTTGCACTTGGAGCGCGCGTAGCCGTTGGTGTTGTCCAGGTCCGAGGCGTCGCGGCAGTCGCCGTTGAGGGCGCCGGTCGGGTTGAGCCCGCCGTTGACGGTGCCGTCCGCGCCGATGGCGGGCGTGGAGTAGCAGCCGTCGGTGTCATAGTCGTAGGCGGGCTGGAACGTCTTCTCCAGCGACTCGGCGTTGGCCGGCAGCGCCCGCGGAGGGGCGGCGAAGGCCGTGGCGGGGAAGGCGAGGACGAGGGCGGCGGCGCCGGCCAGTCCGGTGAGCCATCTCCTGCGGGGGGCGAACGGGCGTGACGACACTGCGTCCTCCTCTTGGGCGCAGCCCAACGGCTGTGGGGGAAAGGGAGGTTCAGCTTCCAGGCTGAACGCGTCCATGCCAAGAGGGAGGTGTGATCTCGGAGGTGAATCGCAACCCAACAGCCAGAGTCGCGGCCCCGTTTCAGGCCATGTCGTCCGGGATGTCGGCCGCGGCCTCCTCGGGCGCGAGATCCGGCCGGAGCCGGAGCCAGGACGGCTGCCGCAGCAGGCCCTCCCGGGTGCGGGTGCTGTAGCGGACCTCGCCGACCAGCCGGGGCACGACCCAGTGCGCGCCCGGGGCGCGCGGGGCGGGGTCGAAGGGGCAGGTGTCGGTCGCGGCGGCCCGCAGCAGCCCGGCGAGTTCCGTCCGTTCGGCCTCGCTCCAGCCCGTGCCCACACTCCCGACGTAGCGCAACCGCCCCGCGGCCCGCTGCCCGACCAGCACCGCGCCGGGCAGACCGGTGAGCCGTCCCTTACCGGGCTGCCAGCCGCCGACCAGGACGTCCTCGGTGCGCATGTTGCGGATCTTGATCCAGGCCCGGGAGCGCACCCCCGGTTCGTACACCGAGTCCAGCCGCTTGCAGACCAGGCCCTCCATGCCGTGCTCGCGTGTGGCGGCCAGGGCCTCGGCGCCGTGGCCGACGATCGCGGCCGGGGTCGACCAGGAGGGTCCGGCGAGGCCGAGGTCCTCCAGCGCCGCGCGGCGGCGTGCGTAGGGCAGCCTGATCAGCGAGTGGTCCTGCAGATGCATCAGGTCGAACAGCACGAGATGGACCGGCACCTCCACTGCCCGCCGGGCCGCCCTCGCGGGCGCGTGCGCCAGGCCCATACGGGACTGCAGCAACTGGAAACTCGCCCGGCCCTGTTCGTCCAGGGCCAGGATCTCCCCGTCCAGCACGGCCGGTACGGGGCCCAAGGTTGTGCCCAGGGGCCGCAGTTCGGGATACGCGGCCGTGATGTCCTCCCCGGAGCGGGCGCGCAGCAGCACGCTGCCGTCCCCGGGGAGATAGACCACCACCCGCTGGCCGTCCTGCTTGGTCTCATAGGCCCAGCGCGCGTCCTGCGCGGCGGGCGGCAGGGTGCCGGGCGTGGCGAGCATGGGCGGGATCAGGGGCAGGTCCACGGGTGAGTTGTGGACGTCCCCGCGCCCGGTCACGCGCGTTTGCCGGGTCTTTCCCCTGAACGGCGTCGAGGTGGGCGCCGGCCTCGGCGGCGCACCGCCGCACCCGTGCACCGCCCGCCGGCCCTCGTCCTGACCGTGGGTGACTCGCTCCCCGGCAAGGAGCAGATCGGCCGATCCGCGTGGGGCGACTTCCGCCGCGCCGACGCCGAACCCTGCAGGGTGTCCGAGACCGTGAATTACTTGAGTTAGGCAACGAGATGGTAAAGTGGCCCGCATGGCCACACCACCGCTCCCCGACGTCCCCTCCCCGGAAGTGATCGAGATCGAGCGCGCGCTCACCCGCATCACGTACCTGAGCACCCGCGCCCGCCGGCACGACCGGCTGATGGCCGTGGCGGGCGTGCCGCTCGACCGTGCCGCCGTCGCGCTGCTGCGGCAGGTCGCCGACTCCGAGCCGCTGCGGCCGGGGGAGCTCGCCGCCCGGCTGGGAGTGGAGGCCTCGCACGTCACGCGCACGGTGCAGCAGTTGCAGAAGTCCGGCCACGTCACCCGCGTGCCCGACCCCGACGACCGCCGCGCCCAGCGCATCGAGCTCACCGACACCGGCCGGCAGGCCATCGCCAAGGTCCGTGAGGCCGGGGTCCGCGGCATGCAGATGGCCCTGTCCGACTGGTCCCCCGAGGAACTGCGGCAGCTCGCCACGCTCTTCCACCGCATGGTCGACGACTTCCTCGCCCACGTCGTCGACGAGGAGCCCGAGGACCGGTCCGCCCCGGTGGGCCGGGTCTGACGCCCTCGGGTCACCGTGCGGCCGGGTCGCGCGGATCCGCCCGCTCGGCGACCGCCGGTCCCGGCGGTGCGGGCTCGCGCAGCCGGCACAGCAGCAGCCGGCCCACCGCCGGCAGGGCGATGAGCGGCAGCAGCGCCGTCCGCAGGGACGCCGCGTCGGCCAGCGCCCCGAGCGCGGGTGCGGCGAGGCCGCCGACGCTCACCGTCAGCCCGAGCGTGACCCCGCCCGCGGTGCCCACCCGCCGGGGCAGACAGTCCTGGCCCAGCGTGATGTGCAGCGAGAACGGCACATACAGGCCCGCCGACGCCAGCGCGACGAACAGGTACACCATCGGCCCCGGCACCAGGACCAGACCGGCCACGGCGAGCACCGTCAGGGCGTACGACCGGCGCACCACCGCCAGCCGCCCGTACCGCTCGGCCAGGCGCCCCCCGGCCAGCGTGCCCATCGCACCACCGGCGTAGAGCACGAACAGCGCCGCCGTACCGGCCACCTCCCCGCCCCCGGTCCGCTCCCGCACGTACAGCGAGCCGAAGGCGCTCAGGCCGACGAACACGACCGAGCGGCAGACCACGGCCCCGGACAGTCGCAGGAAGGCCGGCCAGTCGTCCCGGCCCGCGCCGACGGGAGCGCCCGCCTGGGCCGCGCCGGAGGCGGCCGCGCGCACCGCCGCCGCGCACAGCGCCGCCCCCGCCACCGCCGGTACGGCCAGCAGGGGAGAGGCGCGCAGTCCGCCGATCGCCATCACGGCGAGGACCAGCAGCGGTGCCAGGGTGAAACCGGCGTTGCCGCCGAAGGAGAACCAGCCCATCGCCGTGTGCCGGCCGTGCGCGACGGCCCGCGCCACCCGGGCGGCCTCCGGATGGTAGGCGGCCACCCCGGCCCCCGACACGGCGACGACCGCCAGGGTCCACGCGTAGGAGCCGGTCACTCCGCTCAGTGCGACGCCCGCCCCGGCCGTCAGCGCGCTGACCGGCAGCAGCCACGGCATCGCCCACCGGTCGGTGAGCACCCCGAACAGCGGCTGCACCAGCGACGAGAGCAGGGAGGCGGCCAGCACGACACCGGAGGCGGCGGCGTAGGAGTAGGCGCGCTCGGCGACGAAGTACGGCACGAGAGCGGCCACGGCGCCCTGGTACACGTCCACGCATGCGTGTCCCAGGGACATCAGGGCGACGGGCCGGTTGCGGCGGGAAGCGGTCACCCGGAGATCGTCGCCGCCGGGACGCCTGGCCCGCTTCCGATAATCTGCCCGACTGTGCCGAACATCCGCCACACCCCGACGGCCCCGACCCGCGCCCAGCGGCTGGCCGCGGGCGACCGCATCGACGCGCACCGGCACGACGACCACCAGATCGTCTACGCCGGCTCCGGCGTCGTCGCCGTCACCACCGGTGCCGGCACCTGGTTCGCGCCCGGCACCCGCGCCATCTGGGTCCCGGCCGGTACCGTGTACGCCCACCGCGCCCACGGCCGGCTCGACCTGCACCTGGTCGGCCTGCCCGCCGACGACAACCCGCTGGGCCTGGACCACCCGGCCGTCCTCGCCGTCAGCCCGCTGCTGCGCGAGCTGATCCTCGCCTACACCCGCGACCCCGGCGACGACAGCCCCGAGCGGCACCGCCTGCGTGCCGTCCTGCGCGACCAGCTGCGCCTGTCGCCGCAGCAGCCGCTGCGCCTGCCCACGCCCGCCGACCCGCGCCTGGCCGCCGTCTGCGCGCTCGTGCACGCCGACCCGGCCGACGCGCGCACCCTCGCCGCCCTCGGCGCCGCGACCGGGGTGGGGGAACGCACGCTCAGCCGGCTCTTCCGCAGCGAGTTCGGCATGACGTTCCCGCAGTGGCGCACCCAGTCACGGCTCTACCACGCCCTGCGGATGCTGGCCGACGGCCTGCCCGTCACGGTCGTGGCCCACCGCTGCGGCTGGTCCTCCGCCAGTGCCTTCATCGACGTCTTCCGCCGCTCGTTCGGCTGCACCCCGGGTGCCCACCGACGGTGTCGGCAGGACCCGGCGAACTGACCTTTCTACCGTCCAGTAATATCGCGCGGCAGGCCATCAGAGGAGGAACCGTGTCCCGGTCCGAACGCTCGCCCCTGCTGCTCGCCGGCCTGCTGGCCGCCGCGGGGGTCGCCCACTTCGCCGCCCCACGCCCGTTCGACGCGACCATCCCGAGCGGCCTGCCGGGCGCGCCCAGGACCTGGACCTACGCCAGCGGAGCCGCCGAGCTCGCGCTGGCCGCGGGACTCGTGCTGCCGCGTACCCGCAAGACGGCCGCGCTGGCCACGGCGGCCTTCTTCGTCGGGGTGTTCCCCGCCAACGTGAAGATGGCGGCCGACTGGCGCCACCGCCCCGCGCCGCAGAAGGCGGCGGCCTTCGGGCGCCTGCCGCTCCAGCTGCCGCTCGTGCTCTGGGCCCGCGGCGTCGCACGGAACGCGCAGGGCCGGTCATGACCGCCCGCGTGGAGACCGGGGACACGGTCGAGGACTTCGCCCTGCCCGACGAGACCGGCACCGTCCGCAGCCTGTCCGGGCTGCTCGCCGAGGGGCCGGTCGTGCTCTTCTTCTACCCGGCCGCCCTGACCCCCGGCTGCACCGCACAGGCCTGCCACTTCCGCGATCTCGCCGCCGAGTTCGCCGCCGTCGGCGCACGCCCCGTCGGCATCAGCGGCGACACCGTCGAGCGCCAGCAGGAGTTCGCCGGACAGCACGGCCTCGGCATGCCCCTGCTGTCCGACGCCGACGGCACGGTCCGCGAGCGGTTCGGCGTGAAACGCGGCTTCTCCCTGGCCCCGACCAAGCGCACCACGTTCGTCATAGGGCAGGACCACACCGTCCTCGACGTCGTCCGCAGCGAACTGCGCATGAACGCGCACGCCGACCGGGCGCTGGCCGCCCTGCGGGCTCACCGGAGCTGACACCGTCACGAAAGCTCCGTCGCGGTTGATACAGGGCGGCAAAGGGAGAATCCTGGACGATATGGAGGACTCCTCCGCTGCCGCGATCATCGACGCCCGCGGCACCGTAACGGGGTGGAGCGAGGGTGCACGGCGACTGACCGGCTACCCCGCCGATCAGGCCGTGGGCCGGTCAATACGGGAACTGATCGCCGAGGACGTGCCGCCCGAGGCACTGTCCGCGCGATCGGGCACCGTCATGGTGCGGCACCACGACGGCTATCTGGTCGGGCTGCGCATCACGGCCTGCGCCGTGACCGGCCGGGACGGGGCACCGGACGGCTACGTCATCACCGCCGCAGCCCCCGGCGGCGCCGAGACGTCCCTGGCCGGAAGGGCCTTCCAGCAGGCGTCCATGTCGATGTCCGTGTTCGACACCGACCAGCGCTATCTGCGGCTCAACGCCGCCGCCTGCCAGGTGATGGGCGTGCCCGAGGAGACCCTGCTGGGGCGGCACTTCCCGGAGACCGTCGAGGAGGCCGAGCACAGCCGGGGCTTCAACTGGCACCTCCGCCATGTCGTCGAGACCGGCCGCCCGCTCCGCTACGAGAGCTACACGGGCGCCCCGGCCCTGAACCGGGAGCACGCCTGGGTCACCGAGATGTGGCCGCTCCGCGACCACTCCGGCGGGCTCCTGGGCACCGCTCTGGCCGCGTTCGACAGCACCGAGCAGTACTGGGCGCGGCAGCGGCTGGCCCTGCTCAACGAGGCCGCCGCGGCCATCGGCACCACCCTGGACGTGGTGCGCACGGCCGAGGAGCTGATCGGGGTCGTGGTGCCCCGGTTCGCCGACTTCGCGAGCGTGGACCTGTTCGACTGGGTCCTCGGCGCGGAGGAGTCGCCGACCGTGCCCACCGACGAGATCGTGCTGCGCCGCGTCGCCCACGGCTCCGTCACCGAGGGCACCCCGGAAGCCGCGGTCCATCTGGGAGAAGTGGACGCCTACCCCGCGTTCTCCCCCATCGCGCGGGCGATGCGTGAGGGCCGGGCGATCGTCAGCCAGGCGGGGGAGCCGTCCTTCATGCGCTGGGTCGCGGAGCGCAACACGCGCGCCCCGCAGGGCAGCCCCTACCGCCAGGGCGTCCACTCGATGATGGCGGTGCCGCTCCGGGCCCGTGGCATCACCCTCGGCGTCGCGGTCGCCGTGCGCATCCGGCAGGTGGACGACTACGCCCCCGACGACGCGGTGTTCGCCGAGGAACTCGCCAGCCGCGCCGCGGTCTGCGTCGACAACGCCCGCCGCTTCGCCCGCGAACGCACCACGGCGCTGGCCCTCCAGCACAGCCTGCTGCCGAAGGGACTGCCCGGCCAGGCCGCCGTCCAGGTCGCCCACCGCTATCTGCCCTCCGGCTCGGCGGCCGGCATCGGCGGCGACTGGTTCGACGTGATCCCGCTGTCCGGCAGCCGGGTCGCGCTCGTCGTCGGGGACGTCGTGGGCCACGGCATCCCCTCCACGGCGACCATGGGCCGGCTGGTCACGGCCGTCCGCACCCTCGCCGACGTGGACCTGCCGCCGGACGAACTCCTCACCCACCTCGACGACCTGGTCACCCATCTCGCGTCGGACGACGTCGGCGACGAGGTCGCCGAACTCGGTGCGACCTGCCTCTACGCCGTCTACGACCCCGTCACGCGCCGGCTGAACCTGGCCGCCGCCGGGCACCCCGCCCCCGCCCTGGTCCTGCCCGACGGGTCCGCGCGGCTGATTCCCATGAGCGCGGGGCCCCCGCTGGGCGTCGGGGGGCTGCCGTTCGAGGCGACGGAGCTCCAGCTGCCCGAGGGCTCCGTCGTCGCCCTCTACACCGACGGGCTCATCGAGGGCCGCGACCGGGACGTCGACCACACCACGGACGAGCTGTGCCGTGCCCTGACGGTGCCCGCCGACTCGCTCGACGCCCTGTGCGACACCGTGCTGAAGGCCGTACTGCCGGAGGAGCCCGGCGACGACGTGGCCCTGCTGCTGGCCCGCACCCGCGCGCTGGGCGCGGACCAGGTCGCCACCTGGGACGTGACGCCCGACCCCGCGCAGGTGGCCGCCACCCGCCAGGCCGCCACCGAGCAGCTCACCGCGTGGGGGCTGGACGAGACGGCGTTCGTCACCGAACTCGTCGTCAGCGAACTGGTCACCAACGCCATCCGGTACGGCGCCGCGCCCATCCAGCTCCGGCTGATCCGCGACCAGACCCTCATCTGTGAGGTGTCCGACGGCAGTTCGACCTCCCCACACCTGCGGCGGGCCCACCAGGACGACGAGGGCGGCCGCGGACTGCTGCTGGTCGCCCAGCTCACCCAGCGCTGGGGCAGCCGGCAGACCACCCGGGGCAAGACCATCTGGTGCGAACAGCCGCTCACGCCACTGTTCTGACGGGACGGCCCACGCGCCGGCGCGCCCCGACGGCGTTCCCGCACAGCGTCCCGTGGCTTCTTGTCGTCCCGAGAAACCCGTGCCGGCCTCGCCCGCGTACCGCAGCCGCCCGCGACCGGGTCGAGCGGCGCGGCTCGCAGGCCGGTCCGGCGGAGCGCGCCGAGCATCCGCCGCGCAGGCCGGCGAGGCTACCGGCCCGGCCTGCCATCGCCGTCACTCCCCGGCCGCGTCCGAGGCGACCTGGGCGAGAGTGCGCCCGGACACGGCCGAACGCGCCCGGCGCGGATCGGGAGCCCCGTGCGTACGGGCCCGGCCACCGGCCCGCTTCACCAGCAGCCAGGCTTCCTCCCCGTCACCACTGCCGTCGCCGCGGAACCGGGCCGACAGCACCGCCTGCTGCGCCTCGTCGCCGAGCGGCCAGGTGCCCAGGCCCAGGGCGGGGAGCGTCGTACCGTCGGTGAGCGTGTGGGTCGGGATGCTGATCACCGTCGGACCCTCCCGCTGACTTGTGTGATCTGCCTGTGTCGTCTGCCTGTGTCGTCCCTCCAGCGTCACGGATAGGGTGAGCAATGATCAACCGGACGGGTGGGGATGAGGACGGCGGACGGTATGGGCAGCGCCGAGGAGAAGCCGGTGACACGACCGGGGCGTCCCACCTCGCGGGACGTCGCCCGGCTCGCCGGCGTGTCGCACACCGCGGTGTCCTTCGTGTTCAACGGCCGCGCCGAGGGCAACCTCTCGCCCGCCACGCAGGAGCGCATCCGGCAGGCCGCGGTCCAGCTCGGCTATCGGCCCGACCCCGTCGCCCGCGGCCTGCGCCGCAGCCGTACGGCCGTGATCGGCCTGGTCACCGACGAGATCGCCTCCTCACCGTTCGCCGGGCGGCTGCTGCGCGGCGCCATGGACACCGCCTGGGCCGACCAGCACCTGGTCCTCACCGTCGACTCCGGCGGCGACCCGGCCAAGGAGGACGCGGCGGTCGCCGAACTCCTCGACCGGCGCGTCGACGGCATCATCTACGCGGCCATGTCCCTGCGCCGCGTCCGCGTCCCCGAGGGCCTGCACCGCACCCACTCCGTGCTGGCCAACTGCCTGCCCGAGGACGGTTCGCTGCCCGCCGTCATCCCCGCCGAGCGCGCCGGCGGCCGTACGGCGGCCCGGCTGCTGCTGGAACAGGGGCACCGGCGGGTCGCACTCGTCGGCGGGCACGACGACATCGCCTCGGCGGAGCGGCTGCGCGGTTTCCGGGACGCGCTGCGCGCCGAGGGCATCACCGTGCCCAGGGACTGGGTGGTCCGGACCGGAGGCGAGATCTCCGGCGGCTACGAGGGTGCCGTCCGCCTCCTCGACGGCACCCCGGCCGACCTCCGGCCCACCGGGATCTTCACCTACAACGACCGGGTCGCGGCGGGCGTCCTGCACGCCGCGACCCGGCTCGGGATCGCCGTACCCGGCGACCTGTCGGTGGTGGGCTACGACGACCAGGAGCACATGGCCGCGTACCTCACGCCGCCCCTCACCACCGTCGCGCTGCCCCACCGGGAGATGGGCGAGGCCGCCGCCCGGCTCCTGCTGGACTCGATCGTCACCGGCCGGACCCCGCCCGCCACCGTGCGGCGCCTGGCCTGCCCGGTGATCAGCCGTGCGTCGGTGGGACCAGCTCCCATCCGGTGACGGCCGCGCCGACCGGCACCGTCAACTCCCGAATGTCGTCGGGCCGGTGGTAGACGCGCTCGGTGACCATGGCCCGGTCCCCGACGAACAGCTCGTACAGCGAGCCGTCGACGAGAACGCGTACCGTGACCTCCTCGCTGGGCGGCACATGGACGACGACCGGCGCCCCGGCCTCCGCACGGGGCCAGTCGCCCCGGTCCAGGGTCACGGTGCCCTCGCCCGGGTCCAGCCGGACCGTCAGCTCGGCGCCCGAGGCCGAGCGCAGCAGACTCACGGTGGTGTGACCCCGGGCGCCGACCGTCAGGTCGTAGGCGGCCGGCAGCGCTGCCCGGCCCGGGGTGGTGACGAACGGTTCGGCGGCGCGCAGCCGGTGCAGCTCCGGGGCCGGGGTCACCCGCAGCGCCCCGTCCGGATGGACGTCGACGACCCGGGGCGCGGTCAGGACGCCGGCCCAGCCGGCCTCGCCCTGCTCGCGGGCCTCCCACGACCAGCCCCATATCAGAGCCCGGTCCGGCTCCTGGAGCACGGCGGGCGCGTAGAAGTCGCGGCCGTGGTCGAGCATTCCGCCCGCCCGGGCGGAGAAGCGCAGGTCCGCATCCAGACGTCCCGTCAGATAGCCGGTGGTCCACGGGTCGCCGTCCCACAGGGACACCACCAGCACCCACTCGCCACCCCGCGTCGCGAACAGCTGCGGGCACTCCCAGCCGGTCGCCCGGTCGCCGAACGCCGACGCGGCGGCCGGATCCCGGCCGTCCAGGAGCACCCTCGCGAAGCGCCAGTCGGTCAGGTCGTCACAGTCGTACAGCAGGACCGACGGCGTACCGTCGGCGTGCCCCGCGCCGACCAGTGCCCACCGCCGGCCGTCGTGCCGGAAGACGAACGGGTCGCGGAACATCACCACGTCCAGGCCCTCGGGCGGGCCCGTCACCACCGGTGTGGGCAGGGGAGTCCAGTCGGTCAGCGCGGGGTCGTCCGGATCCGCCGCCCGGGCCAGGCAGATCGTGCCGAGCCCGCTGTGGTCACGGTCGACCCCGGTGTAGACGGCCGTCGGCACGCCCCCGTCGTCGACCACGCACCCGGACCAGCAGCCCGCCTCGTCCGGGCCGCCCGGGGTCGGGGTGAGGGCGACCGGATGGTGCTCCCAGTGGGCGAGGTCGGGGCTGGAGGCGTGGCCCCAGTGGACGTTGGCGTGCACCGGGGCGTCGGGGTTGTGCTGGTAGAAGAGGTGGTAGCGGCCGCGCCAGCGGAACGGCCCGTTGGGGTCGTTCATCCAGTTGGCGGGCGGGCGGACCCGGAAGCGCGGGGCGTGCGGGTCCTGCGGGGGAGCGGCGAGGCTCAACGGTTGACTCCTGCGGACGTGATGCCCTCACGCAGAGGGCGCTGGCCGACGACGAACACGGCGACGGCGGGAATCATCGAGAGGACGACACCGGCGAGCACCACGGAGACGGAGCCGGTGCCGAGGTTGCCCTGGAGGGAGACCAGACCCAGCGGCAACGTGTAGTTCTGGCCGGACGTTTCGAGGATCAGCGGCCGGAAGAACTCGTTCCAGTGGTAGTTGAAGGCCAGGACGCCGACGATCGCGAGGCCGGGCGCGGCCAGCGGGGCGTACACCGACCGGAACGTCCGCCAGGGGCCGGCGCCGTCCAGCATCGCCGCCTCGCCCAGATCCTTGGGCATGCCCAGGAAGTACTGCCGCATCAGGAACGTGCCGAACGCCGTCGGGAAGGCCGGGATGATCAGGCCGAGCAGGGTGTCGGTCAGGCTCATCGACTTCAGGACCAGGAACACCGGCACGATCGTGACCTGCAAGGGCACCATCATCGTCGCCAGGACCAGGGCGAACAGTGGCTTCTTGAAGCGGAACTCCAGGCGGGCGAAGGCGTATCCGGCCAGCCCCGCCGTGATCATCTGGCCGACCGCGATCAGACCCGTGACCAGCGTGGAGTTGAGGGCGAGCAGCCACACGTCGATCTGGCCGAACACCCCCCGGTACGCCTCGGTCGACGGGTCGGACGGGATGAGCTGCGGCGGCAGGTCGAACGCCTCGGCGGGCGTGCGCAGTGAAGTGGACACCGTCCACACCACCGGGCCGAGGGTGAGCAGGGCGCACACCGTCAGCCCGGCGATCCGCGCCCACGGCGCCAGCCCGTGGCGCGCACGGCTGAAGGACAGGGTTGCTTGGCTCAAGGGACTCACCCGGCTCACTGGTAGTGGACGAAACGCCGGCTGAGCCGGAACTGGAGGGCCGTGACCGCCATGATCAGCACAAACAGCAGCACACCCACCGCGGACGCCTCACCGAAGCGGAGCTGCTCGAAGGCGGTCTCGTAGATCACCATCACGACCGTGCGGGTCGAGTCGCCGGGACCGCCGTTGGTCAGGACGTACGGCTGCTCGAAGACCTGGAGCGCGTTGATGATGCCGACCACCGAGGCGACCAGCAGCGTCGGCGACAGCAGCGGCAGCGTGACGGAGAGGTGCTTGCGCAGGCCGGTCGCGCCGTCCAGGGCGGCGGCCTCGTGGATCTCCTTGGGGATGTTGTTCAGGCCGCCGACGAACAGCAGGAACGAGAAGCCGAACTGCTGCCAGACGTAGACCAGGACCACGGTCGCCATCGCCGCGTTCTCCGACGTCAGCCACGGCACCGGCGCGATCCCGACGAAGCCCAGCAGCCAGTTGATCACCCCGAAGTCCTGGTTGAACAGGTACTTCATCACCACCGAGATCGACGCGGCGGACAGCACCAGCGGGAAGAAGAACGCCGAGCGGAACACCGACCGCAGCCACACGGGCATCCGCCCGGTCAGCGTCAGGGCGAGCGCCAGCGCGACGAGCAGTTGCAGCGCCACCGCGAGCACCATGAAGACGAGGGTGTTGCGGAAGGACACCAGCACGGTCTCGTCACCGAACACCGCGCCGTAGTTGGAGCCGCCGGCGAAGCGCGGCGGGTCGATCACGTTCCAGTGGAAGAGGCTCAGCACCACCGAGCCGACGATGGGGACGACCGTGAAGACGACGATGCCGACGATCGTCGGGGCCAGGAACAGCGTGGCCAGCAGCCGGGTGCCGCGGTCCCGGGCCGAGGGACGCGGTGCCTTCTTGGCGGGCGGGGCCTCGGGCCGTTCGGCTCGGGCGGGCGGTATCCGGGTGTCCGTCATGCGTCACGCTCCATGGCCTTCTCCAGGTCGCCCTGCAACCGGCGCAGCGCGGGACGCACCGAGCGCGAGGAGGCCAGGGCCGTTCCGGTGTGCTTGAGCAGCAGCTGCTCGACCTCGGCGACCTGCGGCGGCGCCGGGATCGGTCCCGTGTCGGGGAACCGGTCGAGGGTGTCGTAGAAGACCTGCCAGTGCGCCGGGCCGGTCTCCGCGTAGCGGCCGGCGGTCAGCATCGAACGGCGGGCCGGGGTGGTCTGGTTCGTGGTGAACAGCTGGGTCAGGGTGTCCTTGCGGGCCGCGTACTTGATGAACTCCCAGGCCTCTTCCTGCCTCTTGGAGGTGCGCAGCAGCGCGTAGCCCGCCGCGCCGTACTGCATGCGCTGGGTGCGCCAGCGCGGGAAGTACTGCACGTCGAACCCGTCCCGCTCCATCCCCGCCAGGTGCAGGCCGCCCGCCCAGAAGCCGCCCGCCGGGGTGACACCGACCCGGCCGGTGGAGAACACGCCGATGAGGTTCTGGCCGTTGCCGCCCTCGGGGCGGGTGCACAGGCCGTCCCGCACGAGGGAGGCGAGATAGTCGTAGACCTCCTCCACGCGGTCGTGCGTGGCCTGCGGCGTCGTCCACCGGAAGCCGCCACCGCGGCCCGCGCGCCGGCCGGCCGGGTAGAAGGAGTCCCACAGCCACTCGCCGCCGGGCGCCTTGGACTCCGCCAGCAGATTGGTGCCGTTCGCGAACAGCCAGGGCACCACGCCGCCCCACAGCCGGTTGGTCCAGAAGTAGGGCGTGAAGCGGGCGCCGCTTGCCTGCTTCATGTCCCGGAGCAGCGACGTGAAGTCGTCGCGGGTCCAGTCGGCCGGCGGGTACTGTGCCCCCGCCCTCCGCAGCACCTGGCGGTTGAGGTACATGTCGGCCGCGTTGAACTCCACCGGCAGCTGGAAGAGGCTGCCCTCGTACATCATCGACTCCACCAGCGACGGGTGGACGTCGGCGAAGTACTCCTTCAGCTCGGCCGCGTCCCGCTTCACCCACTTGTCCAGGGCCACGCCGAGCCGCTGCGCGAACAACTGCACGCCCTCGGTGGCCACATACACCAGGTCCGGGGCGGTGCCCGCGGCCACCTGCGTGAGGATCTTCGCGAAGAAGTCCGACCAGTCCACGGCCTGCACCGCGTTGATCTGGAGCTTGATGTCGGGGTGCAGTTCGCGGAAGCCCTCGCGGAGCGTGCGGATGGCCTCCGGCCCGTAAGCGGGGCCCAGTGTGGCGACGACGAGGGAACCGTCGTCACGTCCGGGGATGTCGGCTCCGGTGAGCCGCTCCCAGCTCGCGGCGGTGCCGCCCAGGGCGGCGGCACCCGCGCCGTAGGCGCCGTACCGCAACAGCCTGCGGCGGGTGAGGTGCGAGTCGGTCATCGTGGGGCCTAACTCGTGTTAGTTGAGCACTGATGCCCCAGATGATGTGAGCGCCGCCCAGACGTGTCAAGACCGCGCGACCACTTGACCTTTAACGAGTTAGGTCCCACAGTCCTGAGGCACATGAGCCACCGTCTCCGACGAGAGGAACCAGGTGTGATGCGCGGGATCACGAGGAGAGCCCTGTTCGCCGGCTCGGCCGTGGGCACGGCCGGCGCGTTGCTGCCCGCCGCGGCGGGCACGGCGGAGGCCAGGCCACGCAACGGCTGCGCGAGCTACCGCGCGGCCTACCACTTCACCGTCCCCGAGCAGTGGAAGAACGACCCGCAGCGCCCGATCTGGATCAACGGCGCGTATCACTACTACTACCTGCACAACGCCGACTACCTGTCCGGCGCGATCGGCACCGCCTGGCGGCTGGCCACCAGCACCGACCTGGTCTCCTTCACCGACCGGGGGATCGCCGTGCCCAAGGACACCACCCCCAACGGCGACGTCTGGTCGGGCTCCGCGGTGGTCGACACGGAGAACACGGCGGGCTTCGGGGCGGGCGCGGTCGTCGTCCTGGCCACCATGTCGCCGCACGACGGCCCGAGCGACCAGGCGCAGTACCTGTACTACTCCACCGACGGCGGCCGGACGTTCACCCCGCACGGCACCGACCCGGTGCTGCCCAACCCGGGCGTGCGCGACTTCCGCGACCCGAAGGTGATCCGCGACGAGGAACGCGGCCGGTGGGTCATGGCCCTCGCCGAGAACGACAAGGTCGGCTTCTACCACTCCGCCGACCTCAAGTCCTGGACGTACGTGGGCGGCTTCGTCAAGAGCGGCATCGGGGTGCTGGAGTGCCCGGACCTGTTCCGGATCCGCGCCGCGGACGGCACGGCCAAGTGGGTGCTCGGCGTGAGCGCCAACGGCAAGGGAGCCGGGCTGCCCAACACGTACGCGTACTGGACGGGCTCCTTCGACGGCAGCGCCTTCACGGCCGACGCCGAAGAGCCGCAGTGGCTCGACCACGGCTGGGACTGGTACGGGGCCGTCACCTTCGAGAAGCGGACGGCGAACGGCGCCCTCGACGAGCGGACGCGCCACGCGATCGGCTGGCTGAACAACTGGGACTACGCCCACATCACGCCCACCATCGACAGCGACGGCTTCAACGGCACCGACTCGATCGTCCGCGAGATCACGCTGAAGCGCGCGGCCGACGGCACGTACCACCTGGCGTCCCGGCCGGTCGCCGCGCTCGACCGGTATGTCTCCCGCACGGTGCGGCTCGGCGATCTGGCGGTCGAGGGCACCCGCGTGCTCGACTACCGGGGCACCGCCTACGAAGTGACCTGCGAGATCACCTGGGACCAGCTCACGGGTGCGGGAGTGCAGCTGCGGCGCTCCCCGGACGGCGTCCGGCACATCGACGCCGGCGTCCACCGCGACTACGCGTACCTCAACCGCCGCCCCAGCGTGTCACCCGACCTGTCGGGCCGATGGCAGGAGAGCCGGAGCCCCTTCGACCCGGCCCGGCGCACGGTGAGTCTGCGCGTCCTGGTCGACCGCACATCCGTGGAGCTGTTCCTCGACGACGGCCGGTACGCGCACGCGTCGGCGGTCTTCCCGTACCTGGTCGACACCGGGCTCGCGCTGTTCACGGTCGACGGGAGGGCGGTGTTCCGGAACACCGTGATCCGGGAGTTCCAGGTGTGAGGGGCGCGGGCGCTGGTGCGGTGTCGCCCCGGGCGGGGATCGCTGTCACGATCTTCCGGTAGGCACGACCACGCCCACGACCAGCGGAGTGCGCATGACGACGGACAGCCCGATGACCAACGAGGCGGTGCGGGACGCCGGGTTGGAGGTGAGGCCGGTCGCCGGACACATCGGCGCCGAGATCGGCGGGATCGACCTGGCCGCCGACCTGGACGACACCGTGATCGCCGCGATCAGGGCGGCGGTACTGCGGTGGAAGGTGGTGTTCTTCCGGGGGCAGCGGCTGGACCATGCCGGGCATGTGGCGTTCGCGCGCCGGTTCGGGGAACCGGTCGTGCTGCCGCGGCGCGGCAAGGCCTCGCCCCCGGACTTCCCCGAGATCGAGACGACCGCCGACCGGCTGGAGCTGGGCGGGCGGTTCGGCATGGAGCACGACGAGTGGCTGCGGCGCCGCCGCCACACCCTGCTGCGCGGCTGGCACTGCGACCACGGCGCCCGCGTCGACCCGCCCGCCGCGACGATCCTGCGCGCCGAGACCGTGCCGCCCTACGGCGGCGACACCACCTGGTCGAACCTCGCGGCGGCCTATGCCGGACTCTCCGCGCCACTGCGGGAGTTCCTCGACGGCCTGCGGGCCGAGCACCGGCTCGGCGTCGGCTACCAGCCCCGGCCCGGCGACGACGCCTACGTCCGCCACCTGCTGGACCGTCAAGTCGCCTCGCTGCACCCCCTGGTGCGTGTCCACCCGGAGACGGGCGAGCGGATCCTCTACGTCAACGGCTACTACGTCGAGCAGATCGCCGGCCTCTCCCGGCCCGAGAGCGCCGCGATCCTGGAGATGCTGCTGGAGCAGGCGGTCCGGCCCGAGTACACGGTCCGGTTCCGCTGGGAGCCGGGCAGCGTGGCGTTCTGGGACAACCGCGCCACGATGCACCTGGCCCCCGGCGACACCGCACACCTCGACCACCCGCGGATCATGCACCGGGTGATGCTCGCCGGGGACGTGCCCGTCGGGGTGGACGGCAGGGCCTCGGAGCCGATCACGGGGACGGCACCCGGCCGCTGGTGACACGAACCGATCCGTGAGTCGCGATGAGTTTTGCGGTGTCCCGCGGTCGTACTGTCGAACCCCTAACTCAGGAGGACACCGATGCGCAGCGTGACGTATTCGATGAACGTCTCACTGGACGGCTACATCGTCGGGCCGGACGGCGGCTTCGAATGGACCGTGCCCGACGCGGAGGTCTTCCGCTTCTGGATCGACGAGATCCGAGAAGTCGGCGTCCACCTGATGGGGCGACGGCTGTACGAGACGATGCTGTACTGGGAGACCGCCGACCAGGATCCCTCGCTCGGCGACGCGGAGCTCGAGTGGGCCGCGCTCTGGAACCCACTCCCGAAGGTGGTGTTCTCCACCACGCTGTCGGCGGTGCAGGGCCATGCCCGTCTGGCCTCCGGCGGCCTGGCGGAGGAGATCGAGCGGCTGCGGGCCGAGCCGGAGGCGGGCGACATCGCGATCGGCGGCGCGACTCTCGCGGCCGAGGCGGCCGACTCGGGCCTGATCGACGAGTACCGGGCGATGGTCTACCCGGTGCTGGTCGGCGGTGGCATTCCGTTCTTTCCCCGGAGCGAGCGCCGGGTGGATCTCGAACTCGTGGAGACCCGCACCTTCAACTCGGGCGTCGTCTACCTCCGCCACCGCGTGGCACGCTAGGCCGTGTCCGCGAAGTCCCGTCGTCCGCCCGGACGGCAGGCGGGACTTCGCGGACACGGCCTAGAAGCCCGGTCGCCAGCCCAGTGCCGGGCCGAGCTTCGTCGCCGTGTCGGTGAGGATCTGGACGTAGTCCTCGTGCTCGAAGGTGAACGGCAGCGCGAAGGCGACCTCGTCCACCTCTTGGAACGCCGCGTGCGCGTGCAGCCGCTCGGCGATCTCCTTCGAGGTCCCCACCAGGTCCGGCGCGAACAGCAGCCGCGCCGGGCCCTGCGGGGCGGCCGTACGGGGAGTGCGCTCGGCGGCGTACTTCTCGTAGCGGGCGCGCTGCCCGGGCGAGGCGGAGTCCGTGGGGATGACGACGAGGCCCTGTGAGACGCGGGCGTCCTCGCCGTCGGGGTGGACGGCGCGGAACGCCCGGATGTGGGAGAGCTGGATCTCGGCGAAGTCGTGGGGCCCGTCGGGGTCTTCGGCCTTCACGACGCTGCTGGTGAGGAGGTTCATGCCGTGCTCGCCGGCCCACCGGGCCGACCGCAGGCTGCCGCCGCCGTACCACAGGCGGCGGCCCAGGCCGGGGGAATGGGGCTGCACCCGGTCGGAGAAGGTCTCGAACCCTTCCGTCCCGCTGAAGTCCGTCGCCGGCTCGCCTCGCACGAAGTCCAGCAGCCGCTCCACCCGCCCGTAGCCGAAGTCCTCGGCGTCGGCCGTGTCCGGATAGAGCGCGCCCTTGACCTGGTCGAAGCGCACCGGCGGGCCCACACTGACGCCCGGGTTGAGCCGGCCCCCGGAGAGCAGGTCGACGGTGGCCAGGTCCTCGGCGAGGCGCAGCGGGTTCTCCCAGCCGAGCGGGATGACCGCCGTGCCGAGTTCGATGCGACGGGTGCGCTGCGAGGCCGCGGACAGGACGGCGACGGGGGAGGAGATGCCGTACTGGAGGTGGCGGTGTCGCACCCACGCGCTGTCGAAGCCGAGCCGCTCGCCCAGTTCGATGATCTCCAGCGTGGACTCGTGACCGCGCCGGGGATCCGTCTCGTCGAACAGCCCGATGGTCAGAAAGCCCAGCTTGCGCAGCGGTCGTGAGGTCGGTGGCACGAGCCCTCCATCGTTGAAGCTTCAAGGGTCCACGACTGTGCCAACCCGGCAGCGGCCCGCGCTGTTCCCGCCTGCACCGGTTCCCGCGTGTCAGCGCAGCGGGATCGTCACCTCGTCCTCGACCGGCGGGGCGATTTCCTGTGCGCGGTTGCCGGTCGCCGCGAAGCAGCGCAGCCGGACCGACTCCGGGGAGACGTCCAGGCGCAGGAAGCACTTGAAGAACGGAGGGCTGTACGTCGCCGAACTCGGCGAGAACAGCGACGTGTAGATCTTGCGCACGGGCAGCCGGAACCGCCTGGCCCGATCGGGCCGGCGGCCGGTGCCCAGCAGCCCGGCGACCAGCCGGACGCGCCGGGTGACCCGGGTGGCCGCACCCGGGACACGCGTCGGCGGGATGCCCAGGCGCTCGGCGATCACCGCCGTCGCCTCCGCCTCGGTGAGCGTGAAGAAGCGGGGCATGCGCAGCCGGCGGCCGTAGAGCCGGCTGTAGAAGGCGAGGGAGTCGCCGCGCAGCGGATAGCAGCGGAAGTCCCGCTCGGTCACGTTCGCGACGTTGACCCGGGGGATGGTGTGGGTGGCGTGCATGAAAGCCCCGCCGCCGCCCGCGACCACGTACTGGATGGTCCGTCCGTCGTCCAGCCGGACCGGGTAGCGCTGGTAGTTGTGGATGTCGCCGCCTATCGCCGCCACGTAGTGGTGCTCCGGGTCGCGGACGATGTCGTCGACGGTGCCGCCCCCTTCGATGGCGCACGGCTCGCGCCTGCCGTCCACGTACAGGGGCGACCCGGTGACCAGGATCTTCGGGCGTGGCCCTTGGGAGACCTCGCGCAGCCAGGCGCCCTGCTCGGCGTCGAGCGTGCCCAGCAGGCCCGTGTCGATGCCTATGATCCGCACCGGTCCGGCGTCGATCGCCCAGTACGGACCCGGCTGGACGGCCTGCTGGGCGGGCGCCGAGCGCAACGTCCGGGCCTCGTCCAGGTGATGACCGTCGTCCGGCCGTGGCCGGTGCCACAGCAGGGACCGCAGCCAGGCCCGGGTCAGCGGGCGCGGCCGGGGCTCGGGCGGCAGCGGCGGGGCGTCGTCGCAGAAGACGCGCATGAAGCCGCCGAGGTCCTCGTACCAGTCGTGGTTGCCGGGTATCGCGTAGATCGGCGCCTGGTAGTCCTGGTAGGGACGGAAGAACTTGGTGCCGTAGTCGTCCGCGCTGCCCACCGGGTAGATCACGTCACTGGCCAGCACGGCGAAGCGGGTGTCCTGACCGGTCTTCAGAAGGCCCGGCACGACGGCGTACTGAGGGTCGTCGCCCTCACCGGTGTCGCCGATGACCAGGAACGAGAAGCGGTCCGGATCGTCGCGCCGGATCACCTTGTCGGCCGGTGCGCCGGCGGCCGCGCGCTGCGCCACCCACCGGCCGCGGGTGCGGCTGGTCGGATCCCCGAACCAGGAGGCCAGCACGCCGTTGCGGGCGGCCCACAGCATTCTCGGGTCCAGCCAGGAGATCTTCTCGGCCTGCCGCGGCATCAACCGCCGGTATGCGCCGCGTTCGCCGGTGCCCCAGCCGGCGCCTTCGGCCGTGTGGCGTGAGGAGTCAGACACCGCTGCACCGTAACAATGATCTACGAGCCGTCCGCAGGCGGGTCGTTCACCGGCCGCGGGCGTGCGAGTCCGTGTCGTGCCACGACGTGCGCGGCGCGGGAATGGCGCGGGCGGAACGGGCCGGGCGCGGGGCGGAGTTCCGGTTCCCGGCCCGCTCGCCGTGCACCAGCAGCGGGTCGAACATGATCACGACCCCGGCCAGCAGCAGGAAGACGACCGGTCCCAGCAGCATGGGCAGCAGCAGTGACAGGGGCGAGTCGCCCTCCCACGTGCCACCGGCGGTGTCGTGCACATGGACGCTGACGGCGGCCATGCCCGTGTAGTGCATCCCGGACACCGCCACGCCCATCACCAGGCTCGCCCCGAGGCTCGTCAGCAGGCCGCGGATCGTGACGGCCGACCACAGCGCGGCGGTCGCGGCGGCGATGGCGATCAGCACGGACAGCACGACGCCGACCGGGTCGTAGCCGATGTCGCCGTGCAGCCGCATGGCCGCCATGCCCAGGTAGTGCATGGCCGCCACCCCCAGTCCGGTGACGACACCCGCGACCGCCAGGGTGACACGGCCGGGGCCGCGGTAGCCGACGATGAACACGCCGATGCCCACCACGGCGACGGCCACGACGAGACTGAGCACCGTCGTGGCCGCGTCATAACGGACCCGGGTCTCCTCCACGTGGAAGCCGGTCATGGCGATGAAGTGCATCGTCCAGATCCCGCACCCGATGGAGGCCGCGCCTAACGCCAGCCAACCCGGCTTCCAGGACCGCGCGTTCAGCAGCGAGCGCACGATGCACCGCAGCCCCAGCGCCCCTCCCAGACAGGCCATCAGATACGCCGCCACCGGAGTCACCGCACCGTAGCGGAACCCGTCGACCGTGCCCTCCATGAGCAAACTCCCCCCGAGTCATGCCTGATGTCCAGCAGGTCTACGCGCAGGGACCGAGGGAAAGCAAGCCCTTACCGTCGGTAGGACGGCAAGTCCTGTCGGCCAGGGGTCGATTGAGGTCAGAATGTGCGCTTCAGCAGGTCGAGGAGAGCCGCCCAGTGCCGCGCGTCGGCCTCCTCGTGGTACGACGCGGTGTCGGACTGCGTGAAACCGTGGGGCGCGCCCGTGTACACCTCGCACCGGTGGCGGACGCCCGCCGAGGTCAGGGCCTCCTCCAGGCGCTCGATCTGCTCCCGGGGCAGCGACGGGTCCTGATCGGCGTGGCCGAAGTACAGCTCGGCTGTGACGTTCCCGGCCACCAGGTGCGGGCTGTCCGGCGTGTCCGTCGCCAGCCGCCCGCCGTGGAAGCCGGCCGCGGCCGCGACCCGCTCCGGGTAGGTCCCGGCCGTGAGCAGCGACAGGCGCGCCCCCATGCAGTAGCCGGTCAGCGCGACCGGGCCGTCGGCCACCGCCGGCGACTCGGCCAGCCAGCGCAGATAGGCACCGGCGTCCCGCATGGCCCGTTCGGCCGTCAGGGCCCGCATGACGGGCATGATGCGCTCGAAGATCTCCGGCCGCGCCCCCGGGTCGATGAACTCGGGCAGCTCGAACAGCGGGGCGCGGCCGTGCCGGTAGAACACGTTGGGCACCAGTACCGCATAGCCCTCACCGGCCAGCCGGTCGGCCATGGACCGCAGCCGCGGACGCAGACCGAAGGCGTCCATGTAGAGCAGGACCCCCGGGTGGGCGGCCCCGTCCGCGGGACGGGCCAGATACGCGTCGGCCGTGCCGTCCTCGGTGCGGATGTCGACGTCGGTTCCCTGTACGGCGGTCATGGCTGTGCTGCCTCTCTGCGGGGTCTCGGCAAGGAACCCGTCCGCGTGACCGGGCGGATCACGGGCATCGTGACACGCCGTTTCCCGGGGCATTTCGCCCACCCCCCGCACACGGCACAGCCGTGAACGCCCGTTGGCGCGCCCTTTACTCGAAGCGTGAGGTGTCGCCCGCGCCGTGCCGCACGATCTCGGCCTCCCCGCCGGAGAAGTCGATCACGGTCGTCGGCTCCGTGCCGCAGTCACCGGAGTCGACCACCCCGTCCAGCACGTGGTCGAGCAGGTCCTTGATCTCCCAGCCCTGCGTCATCGGCTCCTCCTCGCCGGGCAGCAGCAGGGTGCTGGACAGCAGCGGCTCACCGAGCTCGGCGAGCAGGGCCTGGGTGACGACATGGTCGGGGATGCGCACCCCGACCGTCTTCTTCTTGGGGTGCTGCAGCATACGCGGCACCTCCTTCGTCGCGGGCAGGATGAACGTGTAGCTGCCGGGCGTCGACGCCTTGATCGCGCGGAACACGTCGTTGTCGATCCGCACGAACTGGCCGAGCTGCGCGAAGTCCTGGCACACGAGAGTGAAGTGGTGCCGGTCGTCCAGCTTGCGGATCGTACGGATCCGTTCGATGCCGTCACGGCTGCCCAGACGGCAGCCCAGTGCGTAACAGGAGTCCGTGGGGTAGGCGACAAGAGCGTCGGCACGGATGCTGTCGGCGATCTGGCCGATGGTGCGGGGCTGGGGGTTGTCGGGGTGCACGTCGTAGTACTTCGCCATCCGCCGAGCTTATGCCGCCCCGCGCGGTGCGGCCGCGCAGGGCGGGGTGTCGGCCCGGGGGCATCCCGCGCGGGCCCGCCCGGGATGCCTGGAAGGGGAAAGCGCGGGACGTGTGGGGTAACGTCCCCGACCGGTGCGCCGGAGGCGGCGCGAGCGACGAGGGGAAGGCAGCGGTGGCTGGCCGAGGGGACGGGAACCGGCAGCAGCGGACACCATCCGGACCGGGCCCGGCATGGGCGGAGGAACTGCTCGACCACCTGCGTCCGGCGGGGCGCGACGTGCGCCAGGTCGTGGGCTGGCTCGCCGGTGCCGTGGGCGGGTCCGTGGCCCTTCAGGACACCGCCGGGAATCTCCTGGCCGGAACCCGGCTCCCCCTGGACGAGAGCCTCGTCACGGACATCACCGCCGGCCGGATCGCCTCCGCCGCCTGGGAGAGCCGGGAGCGCCACCAGCGCCTGGTCAGGGTGGAACACCCGTCCCACATCTGCGTCCTGGCCGTCTCCCGCGAGACCCCCTTCGACCGCCGGGCCGCCGACGTCGTCACACACACCGCCCAGGTGATCGAGCTCCTGCTGACCGCGCGCGAGTCGACCGCGGCCGGTCACCGGCTCCGGCGGGCCACCTCCGATCTGCGCCTGGCCATCCTGCAACTGCTGATGGTCGAGGACACCATCGCCGCCCGCCGCGTCGCCGCCGGGCTCTGGCCCGGACTGCTCGACGCCGACACGGCGTGCGTGTACGTCGTCGAGTCCGACGCCGCGGTACGCGACCGGATCGCCGAGGAGTGCCTGGACCGCACCGGGGAGGACGCTCTGGTCGTGCGCTGCCCGGCCATGGAAGGCCATGTGATCGTCGTCAGCCCCCGCGACACCACCGACGAGGCCCTGCGGTCCCTGGTCGGCCGGCACCCGGACACCTTCCTCGGCGGCAGCGTCCGGCAGAGCCTCGCCCGGACCGCCACCGCCTACGGACAGGCCGTCAGCGCCCTCGCCGTCGCCCACTTCAGGCACGACAAGACGGCGGTCTACGCCGAGCGCACCCACCCCGAACGCCTCATGGACCCCGAGGCGCTGCGCGGCTGGACGGCCCGGGTGCTGCGCCCGCTCGACACCCTGCCGCACCACACCCGCGCCGAACTCCTCGCCACCACACGCCTCGGTCTGGAGTTCACCGCCGTCAACGCGGCCAAGGTCCTCGGCGTCAGCCGCAACACCGTCCGCGCCCGCATGGAACGCGTGGAGACCCTGCTCGGCACCGACTTCGCCGACGTCACGGTCCGTGCCGTCGTCCACCTGGCGCTCAACACCCAGATCGGCCTGGCCGACGCCCCCGACAGCACGCGGAACTCCCCGCTCCGGCTCTCCGACCTGCTGTCCGGGCCCGCCGTACGCACCTGGGCCCAGGGCCTGCTGGGCCGACTGGACGCGGACGCCAGGAACCCGCGCCGCACCCTGCGCACCTGGATCACCGCCGGTGGCAACGCCGAACGGGCCGCGCAGATCCTGGGCATGCACCCGCAGACGGTGCGCGAGCACGTCCGCAGCGCCGAACCCGTCCTGGAACGCCAACTGCTCGCCGCGGGCACTGACCTGTACGAGGTCGTGCTGGCCCACCTGGCCGTCGGTGACCTCGATCTGCCGGCTTTCGGCCGCCACGGCTGACCGGCTGAGCCGCACGGCCAACCGGTTGGCCAGGTCCCGGTGGGACGAAACCGGGCCATCCGGACTCAGCTGTGCACGGGTGAGCCCTGTTGAGCACGCAACGGGCATCGACGCGATTCACAAGGCCTCGGCCAGGGACGTAAGTTCAACGCACCGCGGGGGCTCGACCGGAACGGGGGACCGGTCGCGCTCCCGCGTGCCACCCCTGTGAGACAGCGGTCCTCCGGTTGCCTCAGCCGCGCAGCCGCACGGGTATCTCCTGCCAGCCGAAGGCGATGAACGACGGTACCTGCCGCAGGCCCTCGTCACCGTCGGCCAGACTCAGGCCGGGGAACCGGTCGAACAACGCGGGCAGCGCGGTCAGCGCCTCCAGACGGGCCAGCGGCGCCCCGATACAGCGGTGCACCCCGATCCCGAACGCCAGATGGTCGTCGGCGGTGCGCGTGGCGTCGAAGACGTCGGCGTCCGGCCCGTAGTGCTCGGGGTCGAGCCCCGCGGCGGCGTAGGTCGTGATGATGGCGTCTCCGGCCGGGACCGTCACATCGCCGACGGTGAGATCGGTGACGGCGAACCGGAGCGGCAACGACGCGATCGACGGGTGCGCGCGCAGTGTCTCGTCGACGACGGCGTCCCAGCCGATCTCCCCGGACCGGACGGCCGCCAGCTGCTCGGGGCGGCGCAGCAGGGCCACCACCGCGTTGCCGATGAGATTGACGGTGGTCTCGAAACCGGCCCCGATGACCAGCAGCAGCGTGTACAGCAGCTCCTCGTCGCTGAGCCGGTCGCCCTCCTCGTCCCGGACCCGGATCAGCTCGGTGGTCATGTCGTCACCGGGGTGCGCGGCCTTGTGCGCGATCAGCGCGGGCAGCACCGTGCCGATCTGCCGCTGGACGGACGCCGCGTGCTCCGGGCTCGGGTCGGTGGTGTCCATGAGGGCCGCGATCATCCGGGCGGTGTCCTCGCGCAGCGCGTCCGGGACGCCGAACAGTTCGCAGATCATCCGCATCGGCAGCGGCTGGGCGAACCCCTCCTTGACGTCCACGATCTCGCCGCCGGCCGCGTCGAGCGCGTCCAGCAGCTCCGCGGTGATCGCCTCCACCCGGGGCCGCATCGCCTCGGTGCGCCGGTGCGTGAAGCTGGGCGCCACCAGCTTGCGCAGCCGCGTGTGGTCCGCGCCGTAGGCGGTGAGCATGTTGACCACGCCCACCCAGCTCACGATCCAGCCCCAGGACGGGTGGTCGCCGATCTCGGGCCACAGCCGCCAGTGCAGCCGCGGGTCCTTGCTGACCCGCTGGTCGAGGATGAGCTGCTTCAGCGTGTCGTAGCGCGTGGGCGCCCAGGCGGGGATCCCGCCGGGCAGCTCCACCGGCACGATCGGGCCGAGGGCGCGCAGCCGGGCGATCTCGCCGGCGATGTCCGCGCCGAACGGGTCGAGTGCGATGCGGTCGGTCACGGTCACGGTCGTCCTCCTGGCTGATCGGGGGAGCGGGGAGTGAAACGGACGGGCAGCGCCGTCAGCGAGCGGTGGAACGGGCCGGGCCGCCAGGTGAGACGCTCGCGGGGCAGCACGGGTTCCAGGTCGGGCAGCCACTGCGTGAGCCGTTCGATCGCCTCGGTGGCGATCAGCAGCGTGGGCTGCTTGACCGGGCAGGCGTGCGGGCCCGCCGACCAGGACAGGTGGGAGGCGTCGCCCGGGTGCCGGTCCGCGCCGCGCTCCTGCTCGGTGGCCTGTGCCAGCGCCCCGTACGAGATCACCACCGGCACCGCGGCCCGGATCCATACGCCGTGGAAGGTGACCGGCGTGCGGGCGTAGTGGATGCCGTAGTTGGCCAGTGGCGTCTCGTGGTGCAGCACCTCCAGCACCGCGTCCGTCACCGGGCGGGCGCCGCTGGTGAGCGTCGAGTAGTAGGCCGGGTTGCCGAGGATCCTGGACAGCGCGTTGGACACCAGGTTGGCCGTCGGCTCGTGTCCCGCGCCGAGCGTGAGGAACACCTGCCAGGTGACCTCCTCGGGGGTCAGCCCCGCCGGATGGTCCAGCAGCCAGCTCGGCAGGTCGTCGCCGCGCCGCTCGGTCTTGGCCGCGATCAGCTCCAGCACGTACCCGGCGTACTCCGCCTCGCCCTCCGCCGCCTGGGCGCCGCCCTCGATCAGCTTGCCGAGCGCGGCGTCGAGCCGGTCGCCGGCGCTGTCCGGCAGGCCGAAGAGGCTGTTGAACACCAGCGCCATCAGCGGCCTGGTGAACTCGCCGACCAGGTCGGCCTCGCCCCGCGGCCCGATCCGGCTCACCAGCAGGTGCACCGCCTGGTGCACCCGGTCCCGCAGGTCGTGCGGCTCCACCAGGTCGAAGGCGTCGATCAGCGTGGTGCGGTAGCGCAGATGCGCGCCGCCGTCGGCGAACAGGGTGTTGGGCCGCCAGCGCATCATGCCGAGCACCGGGGAGTCGTCCGGGACGGTCGCCTGCCACGGCCGGGGATCGTGCGAGAACGTGGTGGTGTCGTGCAGCAGGTCCAGCGCCGCCCGCCGGTCCGTGACGACGTACGCCGGCACACCGGGCGCGAGTTCCGCCCAGCCGACCGGGCCCTGGGCGCGCAGAGCGGCGTAGTACGGGCGGGGGTCGCGGGCGAAGCTGTCCTCCCACAGGCGGACGGGCGCCGCGCGGGAGAAGGCCTGCTCGGCAGGGGACGGGTGGGTCACCGGTACTCCGCGGGTCGGTGGTCGATCAGGTGCTGGACCAGGGCGAGCAGGGCGTCGATCGAGGAGTTCGCCTCCCGCGCGTCGCAGGTCACCATCGGGGTCGTCGGTTCCAGGTCCAGGGCGGCGCGCAACTGCTCGGGCGTGTGGTGCCGGGGCGCGTCCGGGAAGGAGTTGAAGGCGACCGCGTACGGCAGCCCGGTCTCCTCCACCAGCCCGAGCACGTCGAACGAGGCGTCGATCCGGCGGGCGTCGACGAGCACGAGCGCGCCGAGCGCCCCGTGGGCGATGTCGTCCCACAGCGACCGGAACCGCTCCTGGCCGGGCGTGCCGAACAGATACAGCACGATGCCGCCCGGCAGGCTGATCCGGCCGAAGTCGATGGCGACCGTGGTGGTCGACTTGTCCCGGACCCCGGCGAGATCGTCGACCTGCGCGGACGCCTCGGTGAGCGGCTCCTCCGTGTGCAGCGGGCGGATCTCCGAGACCGAGCCGATCAGGGTGGTCTTGCCCACCCCGAAAGGCCCCGTGACCAGGATCTTCACCAGGTCGCGGGCGGTGTCCGGGAGATGGACGCCGTCGCCGCCGGGGGCGTCAACGGTGCTTGAGGTCGCGGAGGCCATCGGCCACTCTCTTCAGCAGGTCGGGGTCGAAGCGCCGGGCGGGCGGGATCGGCGCGCGGGCCAGCACCAGGTCACGGTCGATGAGGTCGGCGGCCAGCACCAGCACGGCGGAGACGGGCAGCCGCAGCAGGGCCGCGGCCTCCACCACCGTCAGCGACCCGTACTCCAGTTCGTCCAGCAGGGCCGCCTGCGCGGCGGGCAGATCGGCGGGAGCGGCCTCGCCGCTGCCGGTGAGGACCGACAGCCGCTCCAGATGGGCACGGCTGGGCCGGGCCACCCCGCCGGTCGACAGATACGCGGGAACCAGGGGACGGCCGCCTCGGCGGCCCGTCATGCCGGTGTGTCGCCGTCGGCACCTCGGGGCCCCGCGGCCATCGCCTTCTCACCCAGCCGCGCGACCTGGGAGTGCACCCGGTGCGCGAGCAGGTCCAGGCGCACCTCGGGGTCGCCGTACGCGGCCACGCAGGTGCCGTGGTCCGTCGGCACGATGAGCACATAGCCGTGGTCCGACTCGATGACGACCTGCCGGATGTCGGCCCGGTCGGTGTCGGCGAACGCCGCCGCCGCGGTACGGCAGGCGCCCTGCACGGTGCTGGTGATGGCGGCGACCCGCTCGGCGGACGGCCGCGACAGCGCGTCGGTGTAGCCGGTCACGAGCCCGTCCCGGGTGAGCAGGACGGCGGCCACGACGTGCGGCACCTCCAGAACCGGTTCGAGCACCCAGGCCGTGTCCCCCGTTGCGCGGCTGGTCATCGAGCCGTTCCCCCTTCGTGGTCGTTCCGGTCTCGGCCGGTGTCGTCGGGCCCGTCGGCCGTGGTCGCGGCCGGGGCACCCTCAGGTACGGCTGGAGGGGCGCCGGTGTTCGGCCGGGCGGCGAAACGTGCGGCCGCCGTGCCGGACTGGAGGGCGCCGAGGGCGGCGGCGGACTCCTCCGGGCGCCGCGGGCGGCGCTGCGGTGCGGGTGCGGGCGCGGCGGCCGGGATGCCCGGCGGGGGCGTGGCCCGGCTGCGGCGACGCCGCTGGGGGAGTCCGCCGCTGTCGCGCGGGCCGTGGTGGCCCGGGGCCGGGGCGGCGGCCTGGTCCTCCTGGTCCGTGCCGTATCCGTGATCGTCGGACGGGGTGGAGCCGGCGGCGGTGAGGGAGGACGGCTGCCCGGGCTTACCGGACGCGGGCGCCGGGGCCGGATCGGGTTCACGGGCCGGAGCGGAAGGGGCGGCAGGCGCGGCGGGGGCGGCTGCGCCCGGCTCGTCACTGTGGGACGGCACGGCACCGGGGGACGTCGCGGTACCGCCCGCCGTGTCCCGCTCCGCCCTGCGTGTGGAGCGCGGGGCGCTGGCCGCCGGAGGCAGTTCGTCGGGGTCTATGCGAGTCAGCAGGTGACTGTCGACCCGCAGCACCGCCCGCACGCCGCCGTACGGGGACGGGGAGGACAGGTCCACACTCAGACCGAACTGCCGGGTCAGCTGGCCGATGGCGGCGAGTCCCATGCGCGGCGGGTCGCCGAGCTCGGTGAGCAGGATCGGTTCCGAGCCGGCCACCATCCGCTGGGCGCGGGCCCGTTCGTCCTGCGTCATGCCCAGTCCGGCGTCGTCGACGGTGACGCAGACGCCGTGGTGGACGGCCTCCAGGTTGACCACGACCTCGGTGTCGGGCGCGGAGTGCCGCAGCGCGTTGTCGAGGAGCTCGGCGACGATGATGGCGACCGGTTCGACGGCGTGGGACACCAGGGCGGTCCCGGCCTGAAGGTGGTTGTGGATCCGGACGCGCTGGTAGCCCGCGAGCCGGGCCTGACCGCCCGTCACCGCGTCCACGAGATGGGACTCCTCCCGGGCCAGCCCCACCCAGGCGCCGCACACCACCGCGGCGATCTGCGCGCGCCGCAGCGACTGCTCGTTCTCGTGGTCCAGCTCGAACAGGGTCTGCGCCAACTCGGGGTCGTCATAGCGCTGTTGCAGACCGCGCAGGGCGTCCTGCAGCCGGTACAGCGCCGCCTGGATCTCCCGCGTGGCGCCGCGCATCCCGGCCTGTGCGGCGGCATCGATTCGGGTGCGCTGCGCGGCGAGTTCGGCGTGCAGCCCCTTCAGCACCTGCTCCAGCGCGAGACCCAGGGGCGAACCGGCGAGCTGAGGACTGAGCGGGCCGGGCACCGCGACGTGCGGATGGGCCGCCTGCCGGGCCGCGGCGGGCACGCGCCGCGCCGCCAGGTGCTCGACCTCGGCCGTGAACGCCCGTGTGGTGCCGTCGAGTCGCGCCCGCAGGACGGCCGTCTTCGCGCGCTGCTCGGCCAGTTGCCGCCGTGAGCGCAGCAACCCGCAGCCGAGGGCGAACGCGGACAGTGTGCCGACGGCGAGACCGCCGACGACCAGGTCCGGTGATTCGATCATCGAGTCGAGTCCAGGGGGAGTCGGGCAGGGCGGAGTCCGAGGTGCTCTCACGAGCCACCCGCAGCACAGTACACACCGTCATCGACCGGTCTCGCACGGTGGAACGGCACTTCGTTCTGAAACTGACCAGCGTCTGTTCGTTTCTGTGGCAACTGTCGGTATTGCCGTACGGGGGAGGGGAGTTGGCGGTCCGTACAGGTCTGACCGCCGGGCCGGCCCCCGCCCACCTGGTGCGTAATCGAACGAATACGGAACGTGATGGAGGAGAGCTGTGTGTCCGACCGGAGGACGGGTACCCGTCCGGCGCCTGAAGAGGTCCACTCCGCAAGAAGGAGGTCCGAATGACCAGCGAGACGGAGACCGGCGGTGTGACCGGTACGCAGGACAAGGACTACAACCTGATCTGGTACGTCGAGGCGTGCCTGAACAACGCCCTGCGTCTGGAGAGCTACATCCAGGACGCGGAGCGCGCCAAGGACACCGAGGTCGCGGATCTGTTCCGCAAGGCCCAGGCGGACAGCCGCAAGGGTGCCGAACTGGGCAAGAACCTCCTGCGCGCACGCCTCAACGGCGGCTGAGGCCCCACCGGGGTCGCATGGCCCGGACACCGCCGGCGGGCGGGTCCGGGCCCTTTGCGCCGCGAGAGGTCAGAGCCGGAAGATCGCGCTCACCCGTTCGGCGAGTTCGTCCTCCGACATCGTGAGGTCGACCGTGACGGCGGGCAGTCCGAGGCGTGCGGTCTCCTCGCGGAGGCGTTCCGTGAACAGGTGGTCCCGTGCGGCGATGTTGCGGTTCGCGCGCGCCGGGTCACTGGTTCTCTCCGTGAAACCCGCTCCCGGCGTGGCCCGCCCCGTGAACGCGGCCTGCCGGAACCGCGGTGTGGGCAGGAGCCAGACCGCGTGTCCGGGCTCGGTGAGCAGGGGCTGTACGAGGTGCGGCAGCAGGCGGAATCCCTCCACGACGACGCACGTCTCCCGCGGCATGCGCAGCAGGTCCTCGACGATCGGTCCGAAGCCCTCGCCGCGAAACCAGTGGAACGTCCGGAGCATGGTCTGCGCAGACCGGTTCACCCAGCGCTCGTCCATGTCCATGGCCATGAACTCGTACAGGAACGGGGCCTCGTCGGGCGTGGTCCGGCGGGCGTGGTCCCCCATCACGTCGTCGGTCGAGTAGAGACGCCAGCCCTGCCGGTCGGCGATTCTGCGGGCGATCGTGGACTTGCCCGCGCCGCTCCCGCCCCCGATCCAGTAGACGTGCCGCATGCTTCCGGTCTCCCGTGATCGCGCTCTGATTGTCAGTGGTGGATGCCACGATGCCGACAGCTCACCATCCCATCCCCGGACGAGAAGGAGCTGATCGTGCGCAGGCCGGTCGAGGGAGAGGTTCATGTGCACTACGGCCAGATCTACGTCGAGACCGACCCGGACAGCTACGGGCCGGGCCTCGAGGAGGCGTTCGCCGGGCAGAGCGCGGGACTGTGCGGGGCGGCGACACCGGGCGCCCTGTGGCTGAACACCGGACTGCACACCGGCTCGGTGGGCTTCACGGTCGAGGTGCACGAGCAGGCGCCGCCGCTGGATCCGGCCTGGGAGGACGTGGTGGAGGTGTCCTTTCGTCCGGTGTCGGCGGACTGTGCGCTGGTGGAATGGGGAGGGGGAGACTCCTGGGAGCTCGCTCTGGAGGAGACCGACTACCGGGTGCGGTACTGCGCCCAGGGCATGGACCAGGCGAGCGAGCGGGACACCCGGATGGACGGCGAGGCCCGACTCGACTGCTACCTCCTGCAGTTCTGGCCCGCGCCGCCCGAGCCGGACCGCGTCCTGAAACAGACCTCGCGGGTCGCCGCCTACTGGCACCGCTACGCCCGCGAACTGCCGCCGCCTCCCACGCCCGCCGAACGCGCCGAAGCCGAGCGCCAGGCCCGCCTCGCGCAGGAGACGGCGGAACGGGAACGCCGGCTCGCCTTCGAGCGATGGCAATGGGGCGGACAGCCGCCGAGCCAGGCCCTGCGTGACGTCGGCGGCAACGTCCGCGGCCTGCTCGAGTTCGACCCCGCCCTGGTCCACGCCATCGACGCGTCCGGCCCCGCGACCCAGCGTGAGGTGGCTCTGTTCGCGGCCCGCCGGGCGTGTGAAGCGGCCGGTCTCACCGCCCTCGACTGGGTCGCCGACGCGCTCGCGGCCCTGGCCGAAGGCCGTCCGCTGCCGCCGCCGTTCGACGACGACGCCCGCATGTGGCAGACCCTGGCCACCGACCCGCTTGTCCCGGACCGGACCGTCGGCCGGGCCGTCCCGCCCGAGCGGCCTCCCTTCCGGCCGCCCGCGTCCCCCGGCACCCCCGTGCCGCAACCCCTGGAGGCCACACAGGCCGTGGTGGGCCCGGCGGCAGCCGTGGCGAAAACGCAGGCCTCCGGCTCCGGCCCGTACGCCTCGGCGATACGGCAGGGCTCCGGCTCCGGCCCGTGCGACGGGGCGACACCGCAGGGCTCCGGCTCCGGCCCGTACATCATGGCGGTCACCTTCGGCCCTCCGGACCCGTCTCTGCGGATGTCGCAGCCGCACATGGCCCTGCCCGCGGTGACCGACGCCGCCGGACCCGACCCCCTCCGGGCGGCTCTCGACGCGGTGTTCGCGGCCGTCGTCACGTACGGCGAGAACCACCCCGCCCTGCTCGCGGAGGCCTGGTCCGTGGTGCGCGGGACGGCACACGTGGCCGGCCCCTGACCGCGCCCCGGGTCACGTCCTCACCGTCCACCATGCCAGGGGGGAGGGCGCTGGAACCTGTGGGGCCGGCCAGCGCTTCCCGCGGCAGGTGACTGAGCCCGCCCCTCCGGGTACCCGGGCGTTCCGCCATGACCGGCCGGGCGGCCGCTCGCGGCGCCGCCCCGGTCGGCCGCCGGCCATGAGCCGAAGGAGCCCACGCATATGACGGACGTATCCGGTACCGGTCCCGCTCCGGGCGACGACCGCGAGGTCCTCACCAACCGCCAGGGCCATCCGGTCTACGACAACCAGAACCAGCGCACCATCGGCGCCCGCGGGCCCGCCACGCTGGAGAACTACCAGTTCCTGGAGAAGATCAGCCACTTCGACCGGGAACGCATCCCCGAGCGCGTCGTGCACGCCCGCGGCGTCACCGCCTACGGCCACTTCGAGGCCTATGGCACCTGGGGCGACGAACCGATCAACCGCTACACCCGGGCCAAACTCTTCCAGGAACGCGGCAAACGCACGGACGTGGCCGTCCGCTTCTCCACCGTCATCGGCGGACGCGACTCCTCCGAGGCCGCCCGCGACCCGCGTGGTTTCGCGGTGAAGTTCTACACGGAGGACGGCAACTGGGACCTGGTCGGCAACAATCTCGGCGTCTTCTTCATCCGTGACGCCATCAAGTTCCCGGACGTCATCCACGCCCTCAAGCCGGACCCGGTGACTTTCGAGCAGCAGCCCCGCCGCATCTTCGACTTCATGTCGCAGACGCCCGAGGCCATGCACATGCTGGTCAACCTGTTCAGCCCGCGCGGCATCCCCGCGGACTACCGCCACATGCAGGGCTTCGGCGTCAACACCTACAAGTGGGTCAACGCCGACGGTGACACCAAGCTGGTCAAGTACCACTGGATGCCCAAGCAGGGCGTGCGCAGCATGACCGAGGAGGACGCGGCCAACGTCCAGGCCGACTCCCTCGGCCACGCCACCAAGGACCTGTACGAGTCGGTGGCCCGCGGCGACCACCCGGAGTGGGAACTGCTCGTCCAGATGATGGACGACCACGACCACCCCGAGCTCGACTTCGACCCGCTGGACGACACCAAGACCTGGCCCGAGCAGGACTTCCCGCCGAAGCCGGTCGGCCGGATGGTGCTCGACCGGATGCCGCGGGACTTCTTCGCCGAGAACGAGCAGATCTCGTTCGGCACCGGCGTCCTCGTCGACGGCCTGGACTTCTCCGACGACAAGATGCTCGTCGGCCGGACCTTCTCCTACAGCGACACCCAGCGCTACCGGGTCGGCCCGAACTACCTCCAGCTCCCCGTCAACCAGGCCAAGAACGCGGATGTGCGCACCAACCAGCGTGACGGCCAGATGGCGTACCACGTGGACGGCGGCGGAGAGAACCCGCAGGTCAACTACGAGCCGTCGATCACGGGCGGCCTGCGCGAGGCCCGCTACCCGACCCACGACGAGCAGGGGCCCGTGGTCGAGGGGCGGCTCACCCGCAAGCGCATCCCCCGCACCAACGACTACATGCAGGCAGGCCAGCGCTACCTGCTCCTGGAGGACTGGGAGCGGGACGACCTGGTGAAGAACTTCACCGACCTGCTGTCCCAGTGCGACCGGCCGGTCCAGGAGCGCATGGTCTGGCACTTCCTGCTGGTCGAGAACGACCTCGGCCTGCGGGTCGGCGAGGGGCTGGGCATCGGCCCCGAGGACGTCGCCGGTCTGGAGCCGCTGGCGAGCCAGGACCTCACGGACGAGGACCGCGAACGCCTGGCCAATCTGGGCAAGAACCCGCCGCGCGACGTCGAGGGCCTCACCATGACCCACTGCGTGCCGGACGAACGGCACGTCGTCACGCGCTGACCGGTCAGCCCGCCAGGGCGCTACGGGCCACCGCGAGGGCCTGTTCCGCGTAGCTCCGGCCGAACAGGACGGCGTGCACCAGCAGCGGGAACAGCTGGTGCACGCCGACGCGGTCCGCCCAGCCCTCGGCGAGCGGCGCCTCCTGCTGGTAGCCGTCCAGCACCTGATCCAGGTGCGGGCAGCCGAAGAGCCGCAGCATCGCCAGATCGGTCTCGCGGTGTCCGCCGTGCGCGGCCGGGTCGATCAGCCGGACGTGTTCGTCGGCCGCCCACAGCACGTTGCCGTTCCACAGGTCGCCGTGCAGCCGAGCGGGCGGCTCGGCGGGTCCGGCCAGCTCCGGCAGCCGCTCGCACAGACGCTCCACGTCGGTCGCCTCGCCGGGGCGGACGGTGCCCTGGTCGACCGCGCGCCGCAGATACGGCAGTACGCGGTGCTCGGCGTACCAGCCCGGCCAGTGAGTGCCGGGCTCGTTGCGCATCGGGGCGAGTCCGATGCAGGCGTCCGCCGGCCCGCCCGGGGGCGGCGCGCCGAACGCGGGCGCCCCGGCCGCGTGCAGGGCGGCCAGGTCACGGCCGAAGCGGACCGCCGCCTCCCGGCTCGGCCGCCCCCGCGTGACCCGGTCCACGACCAGCCAGTTCCCGTCGTGGCCGTGCACGGCCGGTATCCGCACCGCGCCGGCCCCGGCCAGCCAGCGCAGCCCAGCCGCCTCCGCCCGCGCCGCCCCAGGATCGTCGGCGCGCTTGGCGATCACCACCCGCCCGTCGTCGAGCGTGACCTCGGCGAGGGCCCCGGACAGCGGCCGTTCCCCGGTGACCGCCCGCCCAGTGAGCCGGGCCACGACATCCGCAGCGGCGGTCATACGCGCTCCTCCCTCGGCTCCGAGCTTGATCGAACACCCAGCGTACGACCGCGCCCCGGGTGAAACGGCACTCAGCCTTCCAACCCGGAAGCGACGTCCGGCAACTGGATCGGCCATGTCGCGTCCAAGTCGACGTACGCGGTGAAATCCGCCTTGTCGGACCCGCGCCGTTCCAGACCCCGAGCCGCGGCGGCTCGCTCGCCCGGGAAGCCGAGCGCAGGTGCAGACCTTCGTCCCCGACCGCCGTTGGGCCCCGCTCGGCGGCCGTTTCGATGCCGGGACATTCGCCACGCCGCGGTCACGCGGGACGGTGAAATCGCACCGCCCGCCGACAGAACCGGCCTCCGCCGGGGGACCAGTCGGGGTATGACGAGCTCACCGTTCCAGCGCACCATCGCCCTGCCCGCCCCCGTGTGCGAACAGGCCGCACAGCATCTGGAGCAGGCCGCGCACCGGTCCATCGACGGGGCCGCGGTCCCCCTGAAGGCGTTCCGCGAGGCCGCCGACCACGACTTCATCCTCCCCGTGCCGGTCGTCGAGCAGGCGGCGGCCTGCCTGCTGGTCCTGGCCACCGAGACCGCCCAGACCGTGCGCCCCTCCGCGCTGCGCGCCACCATCAGCGTCGCGCTGCGGCTGCGGGACGCCGTGGAACTGTCGCATCAGCCGGCTCTCAGCAGCAGGTTCTGGTAAGCCGGGACCGGCGGCGGAACCTGCGCGTCAGGTCTCGCGGAAGGCGACCTGCACCTGACGGCGGCGCAGTTCCTCCAGCGTGGCGCGCTGCCGCCGGGCCCGTTCGACGAGGTCGTCGAGGTGCCGCGGGTCCAGGCGTGCGTCCGTGGCGGCCAGGTCCCGGAGCGTCTGCCAGCCGGACGTCTTGCCCTCCACGCCCAGGCCCAGCGCCTCCAGCTCCCACAGCGTGCTCAGCGGGGACCGCCGCACCAGACTGCCGTTGCTCTTCAGCCGGCCCACCTGCTCCGCCGCCCGGCCCGCGTAGACCTTGTAGCGCCGCACCGGGACGTCGAGCCGCCGCATGATGTGGAGCAGGCTCGCCCGGTCCTCGGCGATCTCGGCGGCGACCGGGGCCAGGGCGTCGGCGAGCGCCGTACCCCGGCACGAGCGCACCAGATGGCGTATCCGCGCCGTCCCGGCGGTGGCGCCGGCGAGATGGTCGTTGAGGTAGACGCCCAGCAGCGACATGTCGGTGGCCGGAGCACGCCGGGCGCCCGGCGGATCCGTTCGCTGTTCCGTCATGGCAGTGCTCCTGTCCTGCTCCGGCCCGGCCCCGACCCCGCCCAAAGACGGCCGGAGCTGGGGTTCTCCGGACTTTCCGGCTTGCGGAAGGTGATGCGGAGCGGGTGCCCGGCCCCCTCCCGGCGAAACGGGACCGACGTCCCTGCTCACGAGCTCCGCTGCGATGTGGCCGAGGCCACGACCTGGACGAGGCCCCGATCACGTCCGGGTGCGCGGGACGGCGGCTACCGTCTACGGGCAGATCCCTCGCTTCCCCACCCCTTTCGGACGGCCTGGCAGTGCAAGCAGACCTCTCTCCTGTCATAGCGGCGACCGCCCAGTGGCTGACCCGCGCCTTCCCCGCCTCCGGCGGCGCGCTCGCCTCCGCGCTGTGCGAGATGCAGGCGCGCCAAGCCGTCACGGTCGCGGCATGGCTCAGGTACCCGACGGAGATGGACGCCGCCCTGGTCGGTGTGGCAGGCCCCGGCGGCTCCGGGCGGCTGGACTGGCTCACCGGCGCCGACGCGTCCCTGGGCGACGACGTGGACGCGCACGCCTGGCGCACCTGGGTGGACGAGGTCGTGGCGAGTTGGGCGGCCAGTCTGCTCACCGACCCGGAGCTGGCCGCCCTGGCGGTGGCCGCGCTCGCCGACGGCAGCCACAGCACCGGCACACCGGCCGAGTTCCGCCGCCTCGTCGCACCCGAGGACAACGACCAGCGCGCCGCCGCCCTGCTGCGCCACCCCGACCTGCTCGCCCCCGTGGCCGACCTCCACCACGCCCAACTCCTGGCCCGCCTGCACCCGGGCCGCACGCTGATCGCCTGACACCGCCGGCTCCCGCCTGCCTCACCGTCCTGGGGCGGTGCCTGCCTGCCGGTCTGCGGCGACGTCGCCTCGCCGCTCCCGGTGGCCGTGTCGGCCGGCCCGGGCGAGCGACCTCCCTCGCCGGGTCTGCGGTGCGTTGGCTCGCCGGCCCGCGCCGGCCGTGTCCGCCGTCCTGGGGGCGCTCCCGCCTCCGAACCGCGACGTGCTGGTTGCGTCCGAGCTCTCCAGCCCTGCACCGGCCTGCCCGAACAGCCGGTAACCGCGCCCCTCACCCTCCGTGACTCACCGGTTTGCCGTACGCGGCCGTGCCGTGGTCGCACCGGCGGCGGACGCTGAGCGTGGGCTCGACGGCCTCCGGCCACCTTCGGCGGCGCGAGGCGTACACCGTCGTGCCGGGCCGTGACGCCGCTGACGGAGGAGAGACCGAGATGACCACCGCCCACTCACGCAGCTGGGAACACGCCGTCGTCACGGGCGGCGCCGGATTCGTCGGCTCCCACCTGTGCGCCGCCCTGCTGGACGCGGGCGCGGCCGTCACCTGCGTGGACGACTTCTGCACCGGCCGGCCCGAGAACATATCCCCGCTGCTCGAACGGCCCGGCTTCACGCTCGTCCAGGCCGACGTCGCCGAGGGCCTGCGCATCAAGCGGGCGCCCGACCTGGTCCTGCACTTCGCCTCCCCGGCGTCCCCCGCCGACTACCTGCGCCTGCCGTTGCACACCATGGAGACGGGCAGCCTCGGCACCCGCAACGCCCTGGAACTCGCACGGTCCTCCCGCGCCCGTTTCGTCCTCGCGTCCACCTCCGAGGTCTACGGCGACCCGCAGCAGAACCCCCAGGACGAGCGCTACTGGGGCAACGTCAACCCGGTCGGCCCGCGCAGCGTCTACGACGAGGCCAAACGCTTCGGCGAGGCGCTGACCACCGCCCACGCCGACACCCACGGCACCGACACCTGCATCGTGCGGCTGTTCAACACCTACGGCCCCCGGATGCGCGGCCACGACGGACGCGCGGTGCCGACCTTCGTACGGCAGGCCCTGGCCGGCGAGCCCCTCACCGTGACCGGCGACGGGCGCCAGACCCGGTCCCTGTGCTACGTCGACGACACCGTGCGCGGCATCCTCGCGGCGGCCGCCCACGGCATGCGCGGCCCCGTCAACATCGGCAACCCGACCGAGATCACCATGCTCGACCTGGCCCGGCTGGTCGTCGAACTCGCCGGCTCCCCGTCGGAGATCCGCTTCATCGAACGCCCGGTGGACGACCCGGCCGTGCGCTGCCCGGACATCACGCTGGCCCGCGACAAGCTCGGCTGGGAGCCGCAGGTGCGCGCCGAGGAAGGGCTGCGGCGCACCATCGCCTGGTTCCGCGAGGACGGAACGGACGCCTGACCCGGGCCGCCTCGGGCCCCGTGCCACGACGGACCCATCCCACCCGCCGAAAGGCCGCCACCCCCATGCGCATCCTCGGAATCAACGCCCTCTTCCACGACCCCGCCGCCGCCCTGGTCATCGACGGGCGGACCGTCGCCGCCGCGGAGGAGGAGCGGTTCTCCCGGCGCAAGCACGGGAAGCGCCCCCTGCCGTTCTCCGCCTGGGAGCTGCCCGAGAAGGCCGCCGCCTGGTGCCTGAAGCGGGCCGGGCTGCGCCCGCAGGACCTCGACGCGGTCACCTACTCCTTCGACCCGGCGCTCGCCCGGCCCGCCGAGGACATGGGCCTGGACGACCCGTGGGACCACCTGCGGCTGATCTACGCCCGCGAGGCGCCCGGATTCCTGCGGACGGCCCTGCCCGGCCTCGCCCCCGGCATCGTCCGCTTCGTGCCCCACCACATGGCCCACGCCGCCTCCAGCGCCTTCGCGGCACCGGACGCCGGCGACTCCTCCGTCCTGGTCCTGGACGGCCGCGGCGAACGCGCCTCCCACCTGGCCGCACGCCGCGTCGGCGACCGGCTGGAGGCGCTGCACGCCCAGGACCTGCCGCACTCGCTCGGCCTCGTCTACGAGGAACTCACCGAACACCTCGGCTTCCTGCGCTCCTCCGACGAGTTCAAGGTGATGGCCCTCGCCTCCCACGGCACCCCGCGCATGCTCACCGAACTGCGCCGCCACGTGTACCCGACCGGCGACGGCGGCTTCCATGCCACCGGCGTGCCGTGGCGGGAGCTGTGCGCGCCGCGCAAGGCCGACGAGCCGTGGACGCGGGACCACGCCGACGTCGCCGCCAGCGCCCAGGCCGTGCTGGAGGAGACCCTGCTCGACCTCGTGCGCTGGTTGCACGGCCGTACCCACGACCGGGTGCTCACCCTCGCCGGCGGCGTCGCCCTCAACTGCGTCGCCAACTCCCGTATCGCACGCGAGGGCCCCTTCTCCCGGGTGTGGGTGCAGCCCGCCGCCGGAGACGCCGGTACCGCCCTGGGCGGCGCCCTGCTGCTGTCCGCCGGCGAGGGCGACGAACCGGAGCCCATGACCGGCGCAGACCTCGGCCGGGACTGGTCCGACGCGGAACTCGGAGCCTGGCTGAAGACGGCCGCCGTCCCCTTCGAACGGCCCCCGGACATCGCCGCCACCGTCGCCCGCGCCCTCGCGGACAACGCGATCGTCGCCTGGTTCCAGGGCCGCTCCGAATACGGCCCCCGGGCGCTCGGCCACCGCTCCCTGCTCGCCCACCCCGGGCACGCGGGCAACCTCGAACGCCTCAACGACGTCAAGGGCCGCGAGCAGTTCCGGCCCGTCGCCCCGATGGTCCTCGCCGACCGCGCCGCCGAGATCTTCGACGGGCCGCTGCCCAGCCCCTACATGCTGTTCGTGCACGACGTCGCGAAGGAGTGGCGGGACCGCATCCCCGCCGTCGTGCACGTCGACGGCACCGCCCGCATCCAGACCGTCGACCCGGCCCACGAGCCGCTGGTGGCCCGGATGCTGGGCGAGTTCGAGCACCTCACCGGGCTGCCCGTCGTCGTCAACACCAGTCTCAACACCGCCGGCCGGCCCATGGTCGACGACCCGCGCGACGCCCTGGAGTGCTTCGGCTCCTCGCCCGTCGACCTGCTGGCCATCGGCCCGTACGCCGTCCGCCGCGGCGACCTGTTCCGTGCCGAGGACACCGGAGGCCCGCGATGACCCAGCCCGACGCCCGCACCCGGGACGCCGAGTACGCCGTCGTCGTCCCGACCCTCGGCAGGCCCGGTCTGCGCGTGTGCCTGCACGCCCTGGCCGAGGCGAGCGGACCGGGGCCGGTCCGCGTGGTCCTCGTCGACGACCGGTCCGGCCAGGCCCGCCCGCCCCTCACCGCCGACGTCCCGCCGTCCCTGCGCTCGCGCACCATCGTCGTACCCGGCGGGGCGCGCGGCCCCGCCGCCGCCCGCAACCTCGGCTGGCGGGCGGCCGGTGACGTGCCCTGGATCGTCTTCCTCGACGACGACGTCGTCCCCGGCCCCACCTGGGGCGACGACCTGACGCTCGACCTGGCCGCGGCGACGGAGCGGACCGCCGGGATCACCGCCCGGATCGAGGTGCCGCTGCCCGCGGACCGCCGCCCCACCGACTGGGAACGCAACACGGCCGGACTCGCCGGCGCCCGCTGGATCACCGCGGACATGGCGTACCGCCGGGCCGCGCTCACCGCCGTCGGCGGATTCGACGAGCGCTTCCGGCGTGCCTTCCGGGAGGACGCCGACCTCGCCCTGCGCGTCCTCGACGCCGGCTGGACCCTCACCACGGGCCGGCGTACCACCACCCACCCCGTGCGGCCGGCCGGGTGCTGGACCTCCGTCCGTCTCCAGGCCGGAAACGCCGACGACGTGCTGATGACCCGGCTGCACGGCCGCCACTGGTGGCGCCGGGCGGGGGCGCCGCGCGGCCGGCTGCCCCTGCACCTCGCCCTGACCGGGGCGGGGGTGACGACGCTCGGCTGCGCCCTGCTCGGCCGGCACCGACTGGCCGGGGCCTGCGGCGCCGCCTGGCTGGCCGGCACGGCCGAGTTCGCCCTGGCCCGGATCCTGCCCGGGCCGCGCACCCGCGACGAGGTGCTCACCATGGCCATGACCAGCGCGCTCATCCCGCCGGCCGCGACCTGGCACTGGCTGCGCGGGCGACTCGCGCACCGCACGGCCCGGCCGCTCACCCCGCTCGGGACCGGTGAACCGGCGCCCGCGCCCCGCCCGGTGGTCAGGGAACGGCTGCGGTCATGACCCGCCCCACCGGCCCATGGCTGCTCTCCGGAGCGGACGGGCCCACCGGCGTACGGCAGCCCCGGCACGAGCCGGGCGGCCCGCTCCCCGCTGCTGTCCTCTTCGACCGCGACGGCACGCTCGTCGCCGACATCCCCTACAATGGGACCCCGGCGCGGGTCGCGCTCATGCCCGGCGCGCGGGAGGCCGTCGACGCCGTGCGCGCCGCCGGGATTCCCGTCGGCGTCGTGACCAACCAGTCGGGCGTGGCCCGTGGGCTGATTACCCCTCGCCAGGTCGAGGACGTGCGCCTGCGGGTGGAGCGGCTGCTCGGGCCGTTCGCCGTCTGGGCCGTGTGCCCGCACGGGCCGGGGGAGGGCTGCGGCTGCCGTAAGCCCGCCCCCGGACTGATCCTGGCCGCGTGCCACCTGCTTGCCGTCCCGCCCGGACGCGCCGTCGTCATCGGCGACATCGGGGCCGACGTGGAGGCCGCCCGCGCCGCCGGGGCCCGCGGCATCCTGGTCCCCACGCCCGCCACCCGCCCCGAGGAGACCACGGCGGCCGACACCACGGCAGCCGACCTGCTCGCCGCGGTCCGTCTCGCCCTCGCCCCGGCCCCGGTCGCCGCGCAGGCGCGGACGCCCCGACCGGATCCCGGTAGGGCGACGGGGGAGTGGCGGAGCGGCCCGGCCGGGCCGGCCGGCGAACCGCGCCGCCACCGGGCCACGCCGGCGGCGGTACCGCGCGGTCACCCCGCCCTGCCGACGGGGGAGCCGCGATGACCCCCTTCCGCCCCCGCAGCCGCCTGCCCCGGAGCCTCGTCGTCCGCCTCGACAGCGCCGGAGACGTCCTCCTGGCCGGGCCCGCCGTGCGGGCCGTCGCGGCCGGATCCTCGTACACCGCGCTGCTGTGCGGGCCGCAGGGCGCCGCGGCGGGGCGGATGCTGCCCGGGGCGGACGACGTGCTGACCTACGACGCCCCCTGGGTCGGGCTGGAGCCCCCGCCCGTCACGCGGACGGCCACCCGCCGGTTGATGGAGACGCTCACGGCGGCCCGCTTCGACCGGGCGCTCGTCCTCGTGTCGTACCACCAGAGCCCCCTGCCGATCGCCCTGCTGCTGAGGCTCGCCGGGATCGGCTGGACCGCCGCCGACAGCGAGGACTACCCGGGCACACTGCTCGACCTGCGGCACCGCAGACCGCCGCACCGCCATGAGGCCCTGGCCGCCCTCGACCTGGCCCGCGCCGCCGGCTACGCCCTGCCGCCCGGCGACGACGGCCGGCTGCGCGTCACACCGCCGCCCCCGACCACTCACCTCACCGGGCCCGGGCCGTACGTCGTCGTCCATCCCGGCGCCGCCGTCCCCGCCCGGGCCTGGACCCCCGGCCGGGCGGCACGGGCCGTCGCCGCCCTGTCCGCCGAGGGATACCGGGTCGTCGTCACCGGAGGCCGCGCCGAGCGGCAGCTGACCGCACGCGTCGCCGGACGGCACGCCCTGGACCTCGGCGGCGCCACCGACCTGCCGCACCTGGCCGGAGTCCTCGCCGGGGCGCGGGCCGTGGTGGCCGGGAACACCGGCCCCGCCCATCTCGCCGCCGCCGTCGGCACACCCGTCGTCAGCCTCTTCGCACCGGTCGTGCCGGCCGAACGATGGGCCCCCTACGGCGTTCCGCACGTCCTGCTCGGCGACCGGCACGCCGCGTGCGCGGACACCCGGGCCCGGCACTGCCCCGTGCCGGGACACCCCTGTCTGGACGGCATCGGCGACGCCGAGGTGCTCGCCGCCGTGGCGGCCCTCACGGACGACCCGGCGGACCAGGGAGAACAGACGGAGCGAGGAGCGGCCGTATGAACATCCTGCTGTGGCACGTGCACGGCTCCTGGACGACCGCGTTCGTCCAGGGCCCGCACACCTACGTCGTCCCCGTCACCCCGGGCCGCGACCCGGACGGCCTCGGACGGGCCCGCACCTTCTCCTGGCCCGCCTCGGTCCGCGAGGCCACCCCTGAGGAACTTCGAGACACGCCCGTCGACATGGTCGTCCTGCAACGCCCGCACGAACTCGAACTGGCCGAGCGGTGGCTCGGCGGACGCCGCCCCGGCCGGGACGTGCCCGCGCTGTACCTGGAGCACAACGCGCCCGACGGCGCCGTACCGGACACCCGGCATCCGTGCGCCGACCGCGACGACCTGACGATCGTGCACGTCACGCACTTCAACCGGCTGTTCTGGGACTGCGGCACCACCCGCACCGAGGTCGTCGAACACGGCATCGTCGACCCCGGCCACCGCTACACCGGCCGGCTCGCCCGCGGCGCCGTCGTCGTCAACGAACCCGTGCGACGCGCCCGGCACACCGGCACGGACCTGCTGCCCGCCCTGGCCGAGGCCGTGCCCCTCGACGTGTTCGGCATGGGCACCGAGGGCCTGGCCGGCCACCTCGGTCTGCCACCCGACCGGTGCCGCACCGCCGACCTGCCGCAGAGCGAACTGCACACGGCGCTGGCCGAACGCCGCATGTACTTGCACCCGGTGCGCTGGACCTCCCTCGGCCTGTCCCTGCTGGAGGCGATGCACCTCGGCCTGCCCGTCCTGGCCCTCGCCACCACCGAGGCCGTCGAGGCCGTGCCGCCCGGCGCGGGCACCCTCTCCACCCGCCCCGACGTCCTGGCCCGCGCCGCCCGCCGCTACCTCCACGAACCCGAGGCCGCGGCCGCGGCCGGAGCCCGGGCCCGGCAGGCGGCCCTCGAACGCTACGGGCTCAAGCGCTTCCTGGCCGACTGGGAGCGCCTGATCACGGAGGTGTGCCCATGACCCCGTCCCTCAGCTCCTTCCCCACCGGGCCGCTCGGCGGCGACCCCCTCGACCCGGGCAGCCTCGCGATCGCGCTCGTCTCGGAGCACGCCAGTCCGCTCGCCGCGCTCGGCGGGGTCGACGCCGGCGGCCAGAACGTCCACGTCGCCTGCCTCGCCGGGGCGCTCGCCGACCGGGGCCACCGCGTCACCGTCTACACCCGCCGTGACGCGCCCGACCTGCCCAGCCGGGTGGAGCTGCGCGACGGCGTCGAGGTGCACCACGTCCCCGCCGGACCGGCCGAGCCGCTCCCGAAGGACGAACTCCTGCCACACATGGGCGAGTTCGGCCGCTACCTGGCACGCTGCTGGCGCACCAGGGCCCCCGACCTCGTGCACTCGCACTACTGGATGTCGGGCCTGGCCGCGCTGCACGCGGCCCGTGCCCACGGGCTGCCCCTGCTGCACACCTACCACGCCCTGGGCACCGTGAAGCGACGGCACCAGCGCCTCGCCGACACCAGCCCACCCGAGCGGATCCCCGGCGAGATCGAGATCGGGCTGGGTTGCGACCGCGTCGTCGCCACCTGCCGGGACGAGGCCGCCGAACTGACCCGCATGGGCATACCCCCGCACAAGATCGGCATCGTGCCGTGCGGCGTCGACCCCGACCGGTTCACCCCCAAGGGCCCGGCCGCGCCGCGCGGACCGTACCCGCACCGGCTGCTCCAGCTGGGCCGGCTGGTACCGCGCAAAGGCGCCGCGGTGGCGGTCGCCGCCCTGGCCCGGCTGCCCGGCACGGAGCTCGTCGTCGTCGGTGGGCCGCCCGCGGACCGGCTCGACGACGACCCGGAGGTGCGCCGGCTGCGCGGCATCGCCCGGGACGCCGGCGTCGCCGACCGGGTCCGCTTCACCGGCGCCGTGCCCAGCGAGGAGGTGCCGCCGCTGCTGCGCTCCGCCGACGTCGTGGTGTGTCCCGCCGACTACGAGCCTTTCGGCATCGTCCCGCTGGAGGCCATGGCGTGCGGCGTGCCCGTCGTCGCCAGCGCGGTCGGCGGGCAGCTCGACACCGTCGCCGACCCGGGCACCGGACGCCTGGTGCCGCCCCGCGACCCGGAGGCCCTGGCCCGCGCCGTCGCCGGCCTGCTCGCCGACCCGGCGGCCCGCGAGGCGTGCGGAGCGAACGGCCGCCGCCGGGTGCTGAGCCGCTACGGCTGGGGGCAGGTCGCCGCGGCCACCGAGGCCGCCTACTGCGAGGTCCTCGACGCCGAGCCCGCCGCGACGGACGCCGGCTGAACCGATCCGTCCCCGACCCGCCGGCCGCAGCCGACGCCCGAAGACCGAAGGAGGTGCGGGTCCGCCGCCGTCCACCGGGCGGCGGCACGCCCGAACAGCATGAGCGAACACCCTGCACACCCCGCGCTCGATGCCGCCCGCCTGCACTGCCGGTCACTGGAAGAGGCACTCGCCCGGTTCCGCCGGCACGGCCTCGAACGGATCGCCGACTGGGGCGGCCACCTCGCCGACGTCCTCACCGGCGGCGGCCGGCTGCTCGTCGCGGGCAACGGCGGCAGCGCCGCCCAGGCCCAGCACCTCACCGCCGAACTGGTCGGCCGTTACCGTCAGGAACGCCGCGCCTACTCAGCGCTCGCCCTGCACGCCGAAACCTCCAGCATGACGGCCATCGGCAACGACTACGGCTTCGACCACGTCTACGCCCGCCAGGTCACCGCACACGGCCGCCCGGGCGACATCCTGATGCTGCTGTCCACCTCGGGCCGCAGCGCCAACCTCATCGCCGCGGCCGTGACAGCCCGGCAGGCCGGACTGCGCGTGTGGGCGCTCACCGGGCGCGGCCCGAACCCCCTCGCGGAAGCCGCCCACGAAGCCCTGTGCGTCGACGCCGGCAGCACCGCGAACGTCCAGGAGATCCACCTCGTCGCCGTCCACCTGCTCTGCGAGTGCTTCGACACGGCCGTGTCCACACCGCTCGCACGGCGCACGGTCCTCACCCACGGGAGCACGTCATGACCGGACCGGAACCACTCGCGGTCGTCGGGGACGTCCTCCTCGACGAGGACATCGAAGGTGTCTCCACCCGGCTCTCCCCGGACGCCCCCGCCCCCGTCGTCGACGTCACCGGCGACCGGCGGCACCCCGGAGGAGCCGGACTGGCCGCCGCCCTCGCCGCCCGCGGTGGCCGGGACGTGGTCCTGGTCACCGCGCTCGGCGACGACGACGCCAGCGAGGCCGTACGGCGTGACCTGCGTGGCCGGGTCCGGCTGCTGGAGCTCCCGCTCAACGGCACCCTGCCGGTCAAGACCCGCGTCCTCGCGGGCGGCCGGCCCGTCGTCCGCATCGACCGGGGCGGCGGCACCCCCGGCGCACCCGACGGCGCGGTCCGGGAGGCCCTGGCGAACGCCCGCGCGATCCTGGTCGCCGACTACGGCCGCCACACCGCCGGCGCCCTGCGGCCGTACCTGGAGGACATCGCCCGGCGCACACCCCTGGTGTGGGACCCGCACCCCCAGGGCGACCCGCCCGTGCCCGGAGCCCGGCTCGTCACCCCCAACGCGGCGGAGGCACGAGCCCTGTACCCCGGCTCCGGAGGGACGTCACTGGGCGCGTACGCCGAGCGCGGGACGCGGCTCGCGGAGCGCTGGCGCGCCGCCGGAGTCGCCGTCACCCTCGGCGACCGCGGGGTGCTGCTGGCCCGGCCCGGCTCCGGTACGCCGATGCTCGTGCCCGTGCCCTACCGGGCCGCCGGCGACCCGTGCGGCGCGGGCGACTGCTTCGCCGCGACGACGGCGGCGGCCCTCGCCGACGGCCTGCTCCCCGAGGAGGCGCTGCAACGGGCCGTCGCCGAGGCCGCCGCGTTCGTCGCGGCCGGCGGCGCGGGCAACCCCGACCTGTGGCGGACCGAGCCGCCGCCCGGACCCGCGGACGAGGCCGCGACCGACGCGTTCGCCCTCGCCGAGAGCGTCCGGGCCCGTGGCGGCACCGTGGTCGCCACCGGCGGCTGCTTCGACCTGGTGCACGCCGGCCACGTCGGACTGCTGGAGAGCGCCCGGCGCATCGGCGACTGCCTCATCGTGTGCCTGAACTCCGACGCGTCCGTCACCCGCCGCAAGGGCCCGGGCCGCCCGCTCAACCCGGCGGCGGACCGCGCCCGCGTCCTCGCCGCGCTCGGCAGCGTCGACGCCGTCGTGGTCTTCGAGGAGGACACCCCCGAGGCGGTACTGGCCCGGCTGCGGCCGGACGTCTGGGTCAAGGGCGGCGACTACTGCGTCCAGGACCTTCCCGAGGCCGAGACGCTGCGCACCTGGGGCGGCCAGGCCGTGGTCCTGCCGTACCTCGACGGCCGCTCCACGACCCTGCTGACCCGCCGGGCGGCGAAGGCGGCGACGACGGCCCTGCGGCCGTCGGGCTCCTGAGGGCCCCGGTCAGGCCGCCGTGCTGAGCGCCGGCTGCCCGTGGACGTCGCCCTCCTCCGTCCGGATCACCACCGGCGTGGTGGCGCGGCGCTGCCGCAGCAGGTAGCCCGCGCCGATCGAGCCGGCGATGAGCAGTCCGCCTGTGACGAGGGCGCCACGGGCGCCGGCCAGCTCCATGAGGAGGCCGAGCGCGGGCGGGCCGCCCAGGCTCCACACCGTGCCGATGCTGCCCCACACGCCCAGCACACGGCCCCGCAGGTGGGCGGGCGGGTCGGTCTGGAGGACGGCCGTGCCGGCGGTGTCCGAGACGGACTCCACCACGGCCATCGGCAGCACGAGCACGATCAGCACCGCGAGCGACGGCGACAGCCCCGCCACCACCTGGAGCAGCGCCCCGGCCGCCGCCAGCGCCCCCACGAGCCGCACGGACGGCCGGCGCAGCCGGGCGCCGAGGAGCGCGCCGAGGATGCCGCCGACGGCGAGCACGGTCGAGACGGTGCCGAACGAACCGGCACCACCCGCGAGCGGCCCGGTGACGAGCACCGCCAGGGTGAGCCCGTAGTTGCGGCCGAACACCGCGCTGATCCCGGTCACCCCGGCGAGCGCCATCAGACGCGGCCGGCGCGCGAAGAACGCCAGCCCCTCGCGCACGGACATGTCCGAGCCGGTGCGCTTCGGGCCCGCGGCGACCTCCCGTACCGCTCCGGGAGCCGGCCGCAGGAACGGAATGACCGAGGCCACGAACAGGAACGACACGCCGTTCGCGAAGTACGCCGCGGACGTACCGAGGAATCCCACGGCCACACCGGCCAACGCCGCTCCCACCAGCCGTCCCGACTGGTGCACCAGCGCCCCGACCCCGATGGCCGAGGGCACGTCCTCCGCCGGGACGAGATCGTTGCCCAGCAGCGCACACGCCGGGTTGTCGACGGTCGCCACGACACCCGTGAGGGCGGCCAGCACCATCAGGGAGGTCATGTCGAGCCGGTCCAGGGCCACGAGCACGGCCGTCGTGAAGGCGATCGCGCCGAGCAGCGCCTGGCTCACGGCCGCCGTCAGCTTGCGGGGCCACCGGTCGACGGCCGCGCCGCCGAGGACGCTCATCAGCAGGGCGGGGGCTGCCTGCACGGACATGGACAGCCCCGTCGCGGCGGCGGACCCGGTGATCTGCAGGACCAGCAGGTTCTGCACCGTGAGCTGCATCCACGTACCGGCGTTCGACACGAAGTTCGCGGCGGACCACCAGCGCATGCTGCGGTACCGCAGCGACCGCCAGGGCGAGCGCGAGACGGGCAGGGCGGGGGAGGGCGACGAAGACACAGTGCGGTACTCGCAAGACGAGTCGGAGGACTCAGGAGGAGGGGGACGAGGGAAACGAGAAGCACCGGCTGCGCTGCGCGGTGGCTCCCCTCGCCGGGTACGGCGCCGACCATCGTGGCAGAGGGAACCCCCGAGTCGGTTCCGTCCACACCTCGTCCGCTTCCTTCACACTTCCCAACCCCCTCCGGCCTGGGGGCATTTGCGGCCGCGAGTGTGGTTGATCACAGTTGTCGATCACAGGGGCCTGCCCGGGCCCGCAGCACGTGGCGAAGACCACAGAAGACAGCGAGAAGGGCCCGTCGCCACGGCGACGGACCCTTCTCGCTGTCTTCTCTACTCGGACTTGCCGCGACCGGTCAGCGCGTCGCGCAGCCGGTCGACCATGCCGGTGCCCGGAGCCAGGAGCTTGTTCGCCGGAGGTTTGTCGGGAGCGGCCGGGTGCGGCCGGGTCGGGGCGGTCTTCTTCGCCTTCCGGACCTTCTCGCCCAGTTCGTTGAGCGCGTCCGCCGGACAGGCCTGCCGCAGGGCCGGGAAGAGGTTGCCCTCCTCGTCGGCGATGTGCGAACGGATCTCGCTCATCAGCATGCCCATCAGCCGGTCGAAGTCGGCGTCGCCCGGATCACAGCCCTCCAGGTCCTTCATGATCCGCTCGGCGGTGGCGTGGTCCTGGAGCTCCTGGTCGGCGAGGGCGTCACCGCCTGCCACGTGCTCGCGTACGGCCGGATAGAGGTAGGCCTCCTCGGCCACCGAGTGCCGCACCAGCTCGATCGTGACCTGGTCCGCGTACATCTTGCGGTCCTTGTGACCGGACGGCAGCCCCTCGATCTTGCCGAACATCTCCTCGACTTCGCGGTGATCGGTCACCAGCTCGTCGATGACGTTTCCTCCGTGTCCCATGTCCTTCACCTCCAGCCCCCGGGTCCCCAGGGCCCCAGGGGGCTAACGCGCGGTCGGATCGCCCCGGTGGGCGTCAGGCCGGGAGCTTGGCCCGGACACGCCCGGCCACCGCGGCCGGGCCCGCGGTGGCACGGACGGAGCGCCGCACCAGACCCACGTCCCGCCGCAGGCCACGGGCGGCGTGGCTGCCGCGCCACACCACCGACGGGCGGGCGCCGGTGTCGTCCGCGGCGATCAGCAGCCCGCCCAGCATGGACATGTTCTTGAAGAAGTGGATCCGCTGCTGGGCACGCTCCGAGGGATCCTCCGCCTCCCAGAAGCGGTGCCCCGCCAGCGTCGTCGGCACCAGCGTGGCCGCGATGGCCAGCGCGGCCGGACGCGGCATGCGCCCGGTGGCCAGCATCAGCCCGGCCACGACCTGCACGGCGCCGTTCAGCCGTACGACCTGCTCGGTGCGGTCGGGCAGCGCCGAGACGCGTTCGGTGACCGGTTGGACGACAGGCTCGGCGGCCGGGGTGACGGCCTCCGGGTCGCGGACGGAGTTCAGGCCGCCCGTGAGGAACATCGAGGCCAGCATGGGACGGCCGAGCACGCGCAACAGACTCATGGCCCTCTCCAGGGTGTCGGTGGGTACAGCGCTCGCCGGGTTCCCCGCCCGGGGCGGAAGCACTCACCCGGTTCACGCCGCCCCGTGCCGCGCCCAGGCCTGCGCGCGCAGCTCCTCGGACAGCAGGACGTCCACGGCGGTGCACGCGAGGGCCTCCGTCGCGGCGACCAGCACCTCGCGGGCCCGCGGCGAGGCGGCGGCCTCGGCGAACTCCGGCGTGTGGTCGGAGCCGTCCTCGTCCATGATCGCGACGAACGGGTGGATGGCGGGCACCCGCCCACTGACGTTCCCGATGTCGGACGAGCCCAGGTACACCCCGGGCATGGGCGGTGAGAGCGGGATCCCGGCCCGGGACAGGTGCGCGGCGAACCGCTCGGACAGCGTCTCGCTGTCCCGGAAGTGCTCGTAGCGCACGGTGGCCCGCTCCACCTCGGCGGTCGTGCCCGTGGCCCGGGCCACCCCGGCGGCACACTCCCGCAACTGCGCCGTGAGGTCCTCCAGTGCCGGAGTCGTGGCCGCGCGCAGCCCGAACAGGCCCTCGGCGTACTCCGGGACGATGTTCGTGGCGATGCCGCCCTGGGTGACGATGCCCTGCACGTGCGAGCCCTCCGGCAGCCGGCGCCCCAGCACGGCCAGCACGTTGAACAGCTCCACCAGCGCCGCGAGCGCGTCGATGCCCTCGGTCGGGTTTCCCGTGGGGTGCGCGGACCGGCCGTGGAAGGCCACCCGGTACTGCACCTGCGCGGTCAGCGGCGCCCGCACCCAGCTGTGGACGCCCGGATGGAACATCAGCGCCGCGTCGACGCCGTCGAACACCCCGGCCTCCACCTCCAGGGCCTTGCCGCCGCCGCTCTCCTCGGCGGGCGTGCCCACCGCCAGCACCGACCCGGCCGCCTCCACCACCACGGCCCCCACCGCCAGCGCGGCTCCCAGGCCCGCCGCCGCGATGAGGTTGTGGCCGCACGCGTGACCGAGGCCGGGCAGGGCGTCGTACTCCAGCAGGAGCGCCACGGCGGGCCGGCCCTCGCCCGAGCGCGCCGTGAACGCGGTCGGCATCCCCGCCACTGCGCGCTCCACGACGAAACCGGCCCGCTCCAGCTCACCCGACAGCAGAGCGGCTGCCCGGTGCTCGGCGAAGGCGTACTCGGGCTCGGCGTGCAGCAGCGAGGCCACGCCCCACAACGCCTCGGCCCGCGCCGCCACCTCTTCCCGAACGGCTTGGTGCACGTCGTCGAGCGTGCGCTCCACAGGAACCTCCCCGGCGTCGGCTGCGGTGTGTCCCCGACCGGGTTTCACCGCCGGGTGCGGCGACACGCGCGGCGTCGTGGCCTGAGCCCGCAGATAACCCGCGAGGGTGTCCCCGGTAGGGGCGGGCGGGGCGATGTGCAGCTCGGCGCGACGAGGTGCCGCTGCGCCCACCCGTGCCGCCTGGGGGTACCTCCCAGGCCCTTAAGGCACTGGGGGAGGCACGACTGCCCGCAGCTAGGGCGGCCACGACACGCCCGCGGCTGTCCGGGCCGTGAGGCGGTGCCCCTGGGCGGGCACCGCCCGGTGCCGCGACAGCACGGCGTTTCGACCGGTGCCGGAGTGCAACACGGTCGGTGTACCCGTCGGGCCACGACAGTGTGGACGCCGCGGCGGCGGCCGGGCGGGCCGGACCTGGGAGGAACCATGGACCACTCGCGCGTGCCCGTCCTGGAGGCGCTGGAGGACTTCCGGCGCCGCGGCGACATCGCCTACGGCCCGCCGGGCCACAAGCAGGGCAGGGGAGTGGACCCACGGGTGGCGGAGATCGTCGGGCTCGACGTGTTCCGGTCCGACGTGCTCTCCCTCAACGGCCTCGACGACCGCCGCCAGTCGCAGGGCGTCCTCAGCCGGGCCCAAGAGCTCATGGCGGACGCGGTCGGCGCCGAGCAGGCGTTCTTCTCGACCTGCGGCAGCTCCCTGTCCGTGAAGACCGCCATGCTGGCCGCGGCCGGGCCGGGCGAGAAGCTCCTGCTGTCGCGCAACGCCCACAAGTCGGTCATCGCGGCCGTCGTCGTCAACGGCGTCGAACCGATCTGGGTGCACCCGAAGTCCGACGCCGAACGGCATTTGGCCCACCCGCCCGAGCCCGACGACGTCCGCCGGCGGCTCCGGGAACACCCCGACGCCAAGGGCATGCTGCTCATCACGCCCACCGACTGGGGCTCCTGCGCGGACATCGGGGGAGTGGCCCGGGTGTGCCACGAGTTCGACGTGCCCGTCATCGTCGACGAGGCCTGGGGCGCCCACCTGCCGTTCCACCCCGGCCTGCCCGCCTGGGGGATGGACGCCGAGGCCGACCTGGTCGTGACGAGCGTGCACAAGATGGGCGGGGCCGTGGAACAGAGCTCCGTCTTCCACCTCCAGTACGACCGCGTCTCGCCCGAGGCCCTCAGGCAGCGCGAGGACCTGCTCGGCACCACCAGCGCCTCCTCCCTCGTGTACGCCACGCTCGACGGCTGGCGCCGCCAGATGGTCGAACAGGGGTACGAGCTCCTGGAAGCCGCCATCCGCCGGGCCGAACGCATCCGGGCGGCGGTCACCGAGCTGCCGGGTCTGCGGCCCATGGGCCGCGAGGTCGTGGAGGAGGGGCTCGCCGCCGACCTCGATCCGCTCAAGCTCGTCATCGACGTACGCAAGCTCGGCATCAGCGGCATGCAGGCCTCGGAGTGGCTGCGCACCCACCGGCACGTGGACGTCGGCGGCTCGGATACCTGCCGCGTCAGCGCCTCGATCACGTACGCGGACGACGACGAGACCGAGACGGTCCTGGTGGACGCCCTGGCCGAGCTCGTCGAGCGGGCGGACACCATCGAGCGGCGGCCGCCGGTCCACCTGCCCGAGCCCTCGGCCCTGGAGCTGGAGCAGGCCATGCTGCCCCGCGAGGCGTTCTTCGCCCCGGTCGAGCATGTGCCCGCCGAGCGGGCCGCGGGACGGATCGCCGCGGAGATGATCAGCCCCTACCCGCCGGGCGTGCCCGTCGTGGCACCCGGCGAGGTGGTCACCGACGAGGTCCTGGACTACCTGCGCAGCGGTGTCGAGCACGGGGTCCTCATCCCCGACGCGGCGGACTCCTCCGTCCGCACCCTGCGCGTGGTGGCACGAGGGTCAACCACTCATCCCTGAGGTGTGAAAAAGTACTCGACCCGGTCGAGCACCATGGAGCGGCGGAGGGGGACCGGGCCGTCTAGTGGGCCGCGGGTGCTGCGGCCCCGGTGGTGGCGGCGTGGTCGTGGACGGGCAGGTGGTAGACGTGGAAGGCCCGCCCGATGACCGGCTGGGCGACGTTGCGCACCCGCACGCCGCCGCTCGTCATGCCGTGTTCCGTGCCGGCGTGCGCGTGCCCGTGCACGGCGAGGTCGGCGCCGGCGGTGTCGATCGCCTCCGCCAGCAGATAGCTGCCCAGGAACGGATAGATCTCCAGCGGCTCGCCCGCCAGCGTGTCCGGGACGGGGGAGAAGTGGGTCAGGGCGATCCGCGCGTCACAGCCCTCCTCGCCCAACTGCTCCAGGGACGTGCGCAGGCCGTCGGCGCACCGGCGCGAGTACCTGACGAACTCCTTCATGACCGGCTCGCCGAACTCCCCGGCGCAGCGGCCGACGAAGCCGCCGCCGAACCCCTTGGTGCCGGCCACGCCGATCCGCGCCCCGCCGCTCGTCACGACCGTCCCCTGCCCCTCCAGGACGTGGGCGCCGGCGTCCCGGAGGATGGCCGTGACCTCGTCGGGCCGGTCGTCGTGATGGTCGTGGTTGCCCAGCACGGCGACCACCGGGACCCCGAGGTCCCGGATCTCCCGGGCCACCACCCGGGCCTCCTCGGGGGTGCCGTGCCGGGTCAGGTCGCCGGCCAGCAGCAGGAGGTCGGCGCACTCGGGCAGGGTCTCGAAGGCGGGGCGGAGCAGGCCCTGGTCGCCGGGCCCCAGGTGGATGTCTCCGACGGCTGCGATGCGGATCATGCGAGTTCCTCCGCGTGGTCGGGGGAGGACGTCTCGGTCACCACGAGGTCGCTGTGCACCGGGAATCCGGCGAGCTCCTCGTGGACGGTGCGCAGAATCTCCTCGCGGCAGGGCGCCGACGGCACGGTGCCGGTGAGCAGCACCGTCTGGCCGCGGGCCTCGACCCGGACGCCCAGTTCACCGAGCTCACCGGAGGCGAGGCGCTCCTGGAGGTGGGCGATCCGGTAGTCCAGGTTCTGCGCCGGCTCCCCGCCGCCCGTGTGCTGTGAGCCGTGGGTAGTCATGGTGTTCCTTCCGCATCAGACGGCATCAGATGACGTTCAGGCGCTCCAGGAGGAAGAAGAAGGCGGCGGGCATGGGAGCGTCCCCGCACTCACGCCGCACCCGTTCCCAGTCGACCTTCTCGCGCAGGGCACGCGCGATGGGCAGGGCCGCGCCGAAGTCGCAGTGGTGCTCGGAGAAGGCGGCGATCAGGCTCCACAGCAGGTCGGTCGGGGCCAGTACGGGCATGCGCACCGAGTCGACGGAGACCTCCTCCGCCCGCTCCAGCATGTCCGCGCCGACCGGCTGGTGCGCCAGCTCGAAGATGATGTCCACCGGCTGGCCGAAGCACGTGGCCTTGATCAGCCAGTCCTCCGGCGGGCTGTAGACCGTCAGCCCGGCCTCGCGGAGCGTGGCCGCCACCGCGTCCGCGTCCTCGGGGCGGATGGCGAAGTCGACGTCGTGCTGGAGGTTCTTCTCCCCGCCGTGGGCGTAGGCGGCCACGCTCCCCGCCAGCGCGAACAGATGCCCCTTGCGCTTCAGCACGGCACCGACCTGCTTGGCCGCCTCCAGGATCGCCTGGTTGCGGTCCAGGGGCAGCTCCTGCGGCGGCTCGTCGGCCTGCGGGTCCTGTGGCGGCGCGGGCGGCGCGGGCTCGGGCTGGTCCGGGGCCAGCCGGAAATCGGGGATTCCCGGTCGCCGGACGAGCGTCGCGTCATCACCGTTCTGCGTCATGACCACTCCATTCGCCGAACCGGACACCCGCCGCCGCGCGGCGCCCGGACCCGTGACGGCCTTGCGTGCCTGCTCTGAGTACCCGGAGCGGTGCCCCCGACACGGCAGGTCTCGACGAGCACCTGAGCCGAGGCCCGCTTTTCGCCATGGCGTCGACGCCCCACCCCCGTAGGAAGGAGCACCCCGTGAACAAGCCGCCGTACGTCCTGCTCACCGCCCTGGTCATGGCGGCTTCACCGCGCCCGCGCACGCCGACGTGACGCGCCCGGCGGACAGTCACCGCGAGCCAGTGCATCGCCGCCGGCGGCATGATCGTCATCTCCGCCGTGGGCGGCGGATCACAGTCGTACATCAAGCGCGGCATGGGCGGCGTCCACCACGGCGAGACCGGCCTGCGGGACATCGACTGAGACCCGATCGCGGCCTCGGCCGAACACGACAAGCGCTCGCTCCGGCAAAGGCGGAATATGGGGCAGAGAGCTGGGAAACCGGTGGAAGCCGCTGGACAACGCGCTTGTGGAGGTCGCCATGAACCAGGACACATCACGTTCGCCCGATCTTCCGCAGCCGTTGCGGGCCGTCGCCTCGGGGCTGAGGCATCTGCCGGGTGCGGAGCAGGTGGGCAAGGTGGCCGGAGACGCCCTGGACCGGATCGGCGCGGTGTCGCCGCGCGGCCGCCGGATGGCCGTCTACGCCGGTGCCGGAGTGCTCGGCGTGGCCGGAGTCGTGGAGTGGCCGGTGGCGCTGACCGGCGCGGCCGTCGCCTGGCTGACCCAGCCGAAGCCGGGACAGCGTCCCGACGGCGCGTCGGGGAACGGCGGCACGCAGACCGCCGGGGCCGGGGAACGCGGCGCCGACGTCCAGGTCGTGCCGGACGACGAGGGCACCTCCTCGTACGGCCCCGGCGACAAGCTCGCCCCCTCCCACTACCGGCACAACCGCCCGGAACACCACGTCCACGAACAGCCCGCCAAGGTGGGCGACACCGTCACCGCCTCCGCGCTGAAGCAGGTCGCCGAGGCCACCGCGCACCACGACCCGCACGGCGAGGAGCCGGACCGAGAGCAGGCACACCGGCACGGACACGACAGCCGGCCCAACGGCTGAGTCGGGACAACAGGAGATGCTCACACGCTTCGACGTCGCCCCGCTCGTCGGGGCCATGGCCGGGGCGGCGGCAGGCGCCGCCCGCAGCACGGCCCAGGGAGTGACGTCCGCCTACGACACCACACGGCGCGTCCGCAACGTCGCGCGCAACGCCCTGTCCGGCGCACAGCACTGGCAGGCGGGGCAGCGCGTCCACATCGCCCTTCGGCGGTCCGACGGCGACATCGGCGGCATCGCCCGCAAGGTCGCCGGGGAACTGCTCGACCACCCGGACGTCATCGCGGCGTACTGGGACGAGGGACTGTCCCGCCTGGTGATCACCGTGGCCGAGGACGCCGTCACCGACCGCGTCAGCGAACGCGCCACCGCGCTCGCCACCCGCCTCGGCCTGACCGAGGGCGCCGACCCCGAGGCCGAGGAGGCCACCCACCCCGGCGACCCCGGCGAAGTGCGCCTCACCGCGGCGGCGATCCTGCTGGACGCCGCAGGCGCCGCCGGTGCCCTGGCCGGCCGGTCCCTGCGCCTGCCGCCCACCTCACGCATCGTCACCGCCACCGTCATGCTGCTGCGGGAGAACCCCCGCTTCCGGGCGCTGCTCCGGCAAAGGCTCGGCACCCACGGCATGGAACTCGTCCTCGCCGCCGCGAACGCCGCCGCGCACGGCGTCGGCCAGACCCCGCTGGCGCTCGTGCTCGACGGCCTGCTGCGCAGCAGTCAGCTGACCGAAGCCGTGGCCAGGGCCGCGGCCTTCGAGGCACTGCACGACGACATCTGCCACGAGCAGCGCACCAGCCTGCCCTGCCCCCCGGACACCCGGCCGCCGCTCAAGGTGACGCCCGCGCAGGAGTACGCCTCCCACGCCAGCACCGGCAGCCTCGCCGGCGCCGCCGCCACCCTCCTCGTCACGCACTCCGCGGGGGAAGCGGCCGAAGCCGTCCTCGCCGGATCCCCTAAGGCGGCCCGGTACGGACCGGCCGCCTTCAACGCGACCCTCGGCACCTTCCTCGCCCGGGCCGGGATCCTCGTGCGCAGCGCGGAGCGCCTGCGCCAGCTGGAGATCGCCGACGCCCTCGTCCTGCACGCCGACGCCCTGCGCAGCCGGCGGCAGGACGCCGGACGCGACCTGGACGGGCCGGCCGACGACCCGGTCCATCCCTTCGCCGAGGCCGTCCTCGACGCCGCCCGCCGGGCAGGACTGCACGTCGTGATCGCCGGCGGCTCCGACCTGAGGGACATCACCCGGCTCGCCGACGAGGTCGCCCCCGGCGCCAAGCCGTTCGGAGACGTCGTACGGGCCCTCCAGGACGACGGTCACGTCGTGCTGACCGTCGCCCGCCTCGACGGCTCCGGCGACGGGCACGTGGCGGCCGGACTGCCCGCCGGCGATGTGGCGATCGCCCTCACCGACGACCGCGCGGCCGTCTCCTGGGGCGCCGACGCGCTGGCCCCGGGCGGACTCCCCGACGTCTGGCGGCTGCTGACGGCGATCCCGGCGGCCCGGCGCGTCGCACGCCGCTCGCAGACCCTGGCCCGCGCGGGGGCGGCCCTGTCGGGGCTCCTGGTCGCGCGCGGCGGGCAGCCCCCGGGCCGCAGGCTCCTGTGGCCCCTCACCCGGCACGCCCCCGTCAACATCGCCGCCGCGAACGCCCTGCTCACGGGCTGGCTCGAAGCCGTCCGGGTGGCCCGGGCCACCCCGCCCCCGCCCCGGCTGCACATCCCCTGGCACGCCCTGGAACCCCACGAGGCCCGTGACCGGCTGGGACGCACCGACCGCGACGGGGAGCCCACCGGACTCGCCCTGCTCGCCGACCGCTCGCGGCAGCAGGCCGCTCGCGTCGGCCGCCACCCGGCCGTGGCGCCCGTCCGCTGGACCTGGCAGGCCGCCGGCGCCGTACGCCGCGAACTCGACGATCCGCTCACCCCCGTCCTGGCCACGGGCGCCGTCGCCTCGGCGCTGCTCGGCTCGCTCGTCGACGCGCTGCTGGTCGTCGGCGCCATGGACCTCAACGCCGTGACCGGCGGACTCCAGCGGATGCGCGCCGAACAGGCACTGGCCCGGCTGGCTGCCCGGCAGCAGCCCAAGGCCCGCAAGCGGGACGGCCGCAGGCGCACCGTCACCGTCGACGCCGCCCGGCTGCGCCCCGGCGACGAGATCACCCTCGGCGCCGGCGACGTCGTACCGGCCGACGCCCGGCTGCTCGACGTCGACGGTCTCGAAGTCGACGAGTCGGCGCTCACCGGCGAGTCCCTCCCGGTCGCCAAGACCGTCGAGGCCACCCCCGGCCTGCCGGTGGCCCAGCGCACCTGCATGGTGTTCGAGGGCACCACCGTCGTGGCCGGCAGCGCCACCGCCCTCGTCGTCGACACCGGCGACCAGACCGAGGCGGGCCGCGCCGTCACGCTCGCCGCCCGCACCCCGCCGCCCGCCGGTGTACAGGCCCGGCTCCAGGAACTGACCAGCAAGGCCCTGCCGATGACCTTCACCGGCGGCGCGGCCGTGACCGGGCTGTCCCTGCTGCGCGGCAGCCCCGTACGACGCGCCGTCAGCGGCGGTGTCGCGGTCGCGGTCGCCGCCGTGCCGGAGGGGCTCCCGCTCGTCGCGACGGTCGCGCAGATGGCCGCCGCCCGCAGGCTGTCCCGGCGCGGCGTCCTGGTCCGCACCCCGCGCACCCTGGAGGCGCTCGGGCGGGTCGACACCGTCTGCTTCGACAAGACCGGCACCCTCACCGAGAACAAACTGCGCCTGGTCCGCGTCGCCACCGCCGACGGCACCGTCCTGTCCGTGGAGTCCGAACAGGCCGTACCGCTCCTGCGCCTGGCCGCCCGCGCGTGCCCGCAGGAGGAGACGGGACAGGGCCGCCGGGTCGCGCACGCCACCGACGAGGCCGTCCTCGACGTCGCCCCGCCCGACCAGGGCTGGACACCGACCGGCGAGCTGCCCTTCGAGACACGGCGCGGCTACGCCGCCGCGGTCGGCCGCGACGGCGACCCGGACTTCGGCGAACTCCTCGTCGTCAAGGGCGCCCCCGAGACGATCCTGCCCGCCTGCCGGAACCTCCCCGACGGCACGACCGACACCGCCCACGAACTGGCGGGACAGGGACTGCGCGTCCTCGCCGTCGCCCGGCGCCCCTGCCGGGCCGGCGACGCCGACGCCGAACTCGACGCGCCGCTCGCGGACCTGGAGTTCAGCGGTTTCGTCGCCCTCGCCGACGTGCCCCGCGAGACCTCACACGCCCTGCTCGCGGAACTGCGCCGCTCCGGCATCCTGCCCGTCATGCTCACCGGCGACCACCCGCAGACCGCCCGCGCCATCGCCCTGCAACTGGGCTGGCCGGACGAGACCGAGGCGGTGACCGGGGACGAACTCGTCGCCATGGAGCGCCGCGAACGCGTCCGGGTGCTGCGCGGTGCGGGCGTCATCGCCCGGGTCGCACCCGAGCAGAAGCTGCACGTCGTGGAGGCGCTGCAACAGGCCGGACGGGTCGTGGCGATGGCCGGTGACGGCGCCAACGACGCCGCTGCCATCCGCGCCGCCGACGTCGGGGTCGGCATCGAGTCCCGCGGCTCCGCGGCCGCCCGCAACGCCGCCGACCTCGTGCTCACCTCCGGCGACCTGTCCGTCCTGGTGGACGCGGTCGCCGAGGGCCGTGCCCTGTGGCGCAGCGTCGCCGACGCGGTGAGCATCCTCATCGGCGGCAACGCCGGCGAGGTCGGCTTCAGTGTCCTCGGCACCCTGCTGGCCGGCGCCTCGCCCCTGTCGACGCGTCAGCTGCTGCTGGTCAACCTGCTCACCGACATGTTCCCGGCCATGGCGGTGGCGGTCACGCCGAGCGACGATCCCTCGACGGCGGAGCACGCCGCGACCGGCCCGATGGGTCTCGACGTCCTCGGCGCGCCGTTGTTGCGCTCCATCCGGCGCCGGGGCATCACCACCTGCCTCGGCGCGGTCACGGCGTACCTCATCGGCCGCCTCACCCCCGGCACCGAACGCCGGTCCACCACCATGGCCCTGTGCGGCGTGGTCGGCGCCCAGCTCGTGCAGACCCTCTCCGGCCGGCGCCACAGCCCGCTGGTGTGGGTCACTGCCCTCGGCTCCGCCGCCGTGCTCGCCGCCCTCGTCCAGACGCCCGGCGTCAGCCACTTCTTCGGCTGCACCCCGCTGGGACCCGTGGGCTGGGCCGGCGTGGCCCTGGCCATCGCCCTCTCGGCGCTGGCCCCGCGCCTGGAGCGCCTCCAGGCGGTCCACACCCTCTACGACGCCGCGACACGACTCGCCCTGCGCCTCAACGGCCTGACCCAGGAGGTCCGGGAACGGCTGCAGAGCGGGACGGCCCGGCCGGCGGTGGCGTAGGAACGGGCGACGACAGCGCCAGGACAGCCCGGCAGACAGAAGGCGGCCGCCACCACGATCAGTGGTGGCGGCCGTCGTTCCCGCGGATCAGACCTCGCCGCGCCAGGCCCCGGTCTCCGTCCCCCGGGCCTCCATGAACTGCTTGAACCGCCGCAGATCACCGGAGACCTGCCGCTTCACGAACCCGAGCTTGTCGCCCACGGTCTCGGCCAGGCCACTGGGGTCGAACTCCATCTGGAGCATGACCTTGGTCGTGTCGTCCTGGATCCGGTGGAAGGTGACCACACCGGCTTGCTTGGCCTCGCCGTTCACGGTGGTCCAGGCGACCCGCTCGTCGGGGATCTGCTCGGTGATCTCCGCGTCGAACTCCCGCTCCTGGCCGCCGACCTTCGTCACCCAGTGCGTCAGGGTGTCCGTGCGCTGTTCGATACGCTCCACGCCGTCCATGAACTGGGGGAAGTCCTCGAACTGCGTCCACTGGTTGTACGCGGTGTGCACCGGGACGCGGACCTCGATGGATTCCTCTACCTGTGACAAGGCGGTACCTTCCTTTCTCGTACGGAGAGCGACGGACGGGTACCAGTTCTCGCGCCGGACACTCATGGTCGTCACGACTTGTAAGGTCGGTCGACGTGGCCACCTTGCTGATCGTCCATCACACGCCCTCGCCCAACTGCCAGGCGATGTTCGAAGCCGTCGTCTCCGGGGCGAGCGACCCCGAGATCGAGGACGTCCGGGTCGTCCGCGTGCCGGCGCTCGCCGCCACCGCCTCCGACGTCCTCGCCGCCGACGGCTACCTCCTCGGCACCCCCGCCAACCTCGGCTACATGTCGGGCGCCCTCAAGCACTTCTTCGACCAGGTCTACTACCCCTGCCTCGACGCGACCCGCGGCCGGCCCTTCGGTTACTGGGTGCACGGTGGCAACGACGTCACCGGGGCCGTGCGGGGCATCGAGTCGATCACGACGGGTCTCGGCTGGCGCCGCGCCGCCGAGGCCGTGACGGTGACCGGCGAGCCCGGCAAGGATGACATCGAGAAGTGCTGGGAACTGGGCGCGACGGTCGCCGCCGGACTCATGGGCTGAACGGATCAGGTCCCTTCCATGCGGCGCCGGTCCTGTTCGTCCCACGCACGGGTGTCACGCGGCTGCGTGTACGGCTCCGTCTCGGGCGGATGACCACCGGCGATGGCCCGCTGCCGGACCGTCTCGGCGTCGAACTCCAGGCCCAGCAGGATCGCCAGGTTGGTGATCCACAGCCACACCAGGAAGACGATGACGCCGGCCATCGTGCCGTAGGTCTTGTTGTACGAGGCGAAGTTGGCCACGTAGACCGCGAAGCCGGCCGACGCGATCATCCAGATCAGCAGAGCCAGCAGACTGCCCGGCGTGATCCAGCGGAACCCCTTCACCTTGGCGTTCGGGGTCGCCCAGTACAGGATCGCGATCATGATCGTGACCAGCACCACCAGAGCAGGCCACTTGGCGATCGACCAGACCGTCAGCGCGGTGTCCCCGATCCCGAGCGTGGTTCCGATCTGCCGGGCCAGTCCACCCGTGAAGACCACGATCAGCGCGCTGATCACGGCCAGCACCATCAGCACGACCGTCACGGCCACCCGCACCGGCAGCAGCTTCCACACCGGCCGGCCCTCGGGCATGTCGTAGACGGCGTTGGCGGAGCGGATGAACGCCCCCACGTAGCCGGAGGCCGACCACACCGCGAGGACCAGACCGACGATCGCCATCAGCGAGCCGATCCCGGCGTTGCCCTGCAACTGCTCGACGGCCCGGGTGATGATGTCGCGGGCCGAGCCGGGGGCGAGCTGCTGGACGTTGTCGAGCACCTTGTCGGTGGTCGACTTGCCGGTGAGGCCCAGCAGCGACACCAGCACCAGCAGCGCCGGGAACAGCGCCAGCACCCCGTAGTACGTGAGGGCCGCCGCCCGGTCGGCCAGCTCGTCGTCCTTGAACTCCCGCAGGCTCCCCTTCAGCACCGCACCCCACGACTTCCGGGGGAGTTCACTCGGGCTGTCCGGCGCGGCCCGCTCCACCTCGGGTCCCGGGCCGGGCTCCTGGTCGGGCCCGGGGCCGGGCCTTTCCGCGGCCGGAGCGGCAGCCCGGGCCGGCGAGGAGTCCCGAGGCGGGGCCTCGCTCGTGTGATGTTCTTTTCGTCCCGGAATATGCAGCTTCACCATGGGAGCCGGGTAACCCCGAGCCGTGCGGTTAAGCCGCGCTCGGTCGAAGACCATCCCTGGCCGACTCGCCCTCGCAGGACCCCCGCTGCTCCACCGCCGCTCCAGCCTCTCCGATCGGATTGCGGGAGCGCTCCCAGCGCGGGCACGATGCCGTCATGACCACGCTCCCCGCCATCCGCCCGTACCGCCCCGAGGACCGTCCGGCCCTGGACGAGATCTGCGTCCGCACCGCGCACAACGGCCAGGACAGCCGCCCTCACTACACGGACCCCGGCATCTTCCCGGTCACCTTCGCGGCTCCGTACGTCCATCTGGAGCCGGACCTGGCGTTCGTGCTGGACGACGGCCAGGGACGGGCGGTCGGCTACATCCTCGGTACCGCGGACACCGCGCGCTTCGCCGAGGCCTTCCGCAGCACATGGCTGCCGCTGGTCGCCGACCGCTACCCGAAGCCGCCGGAGCCGCCCCGCACTCCGGACGAGGCGATGGCGGAACTGCTGCACAACCCCGAGCGGATGGTGCTGCGCGAACTCGCGGCCTACCCCGCCCACCTGCACATCGACCTGCTGCCCGAGTGGCAGGGGAGCGGCCACGGCCGCCGCCTGATGCGGACGTTCCTGGCGACCCTCCAGGACAGGGGAGTGCCGGCCGTGCACCTGGCCATGGCGACCGCCAACACCCGGGCCAGGGCCTTCTACGACCGCATGGGCTTCCATGAACTGGACTTCCCCGAGCCCGGTCCGGCCACCTACCTCGGCCGCACCACGAAGGAACTCGACCGGCTCTGAAAGACCCTCTCGACGCATCGAACACGCCACGAGGCACGGAAGTGGCGCAAACGCACGTTGCCGACCCCGGCCATCCGGCGCAGCCTGGCAGTGCGGGAGCGCTCCCACACGCACGCTCCCGCACCCCCACGGAACGGCATCGAGAGCACTGCAACCCCCACATCCGAAAGAAGGAGATCATGAATTGTCATGGTCATGCTCATAGGGTCCGCTCCCGCTTGACGCTTGCCGTGAGCGTCCTGGTCGCCGCGCTGCTCAGCGTCCTCCCCTGGAGTGGCACCGCCGTCGCCCACGGCTCGGTCGTCGACCCGGCCTCCCGCAACTACGGCTGCTGGCTGCGCTGGGGCAGCGACTTCCAGAACCCCGCGATGGCGCAGCAGGACCCCATGTGCTGGCAGGCGTGGCAGGACAACCCCAACGCCATGTGGAACTGGAACGGCCTGTACCGCAACGGCTCGGGCGGCAACTTCCAGGCCGTGGTCCCCGACGGCCAGCTGTGCAGCGGCGGACGCACTGAGGGCGGCCGGTACAACTCCCTGGACACGGTGGGCGCCTGGAAGACGGCCGACATCGGCGCCGACTTCACCGTGAAGTTGTACGACCAGGCCAGCCACGGCGCCGACTACTTCCTGGTGTACGTCACACGGCAGGGCTTCGACCCCGCCACCCAGCCGCTGACATGGAACGACCTGCGGCTCGTCGCGCGTACCGGCAAGTACGCGCCCAGCCAGAACTACGAGATTCCCGTGCGCACTTCGGGCCTGAGCGGCCGGCACGTCGTCTACACGATCTGGCAGGCGTCGCACATGGACCAGACCTACTTCCTGTGCAGTGATGTGAACTTCCGCTGACCTGCGGTTCCCCGCCGGTCCACGAGACCGGCGGGGTCCGGGTGTTGGCGGCTTCATGAGAGTTCTCCGAAAGTTTTCGAGACGCGTGAACACGCCAGTGCTCCCGTACGTATGGGGCGGGGGGATTTTCATGCCCGGTACGCCACAAGCGCAGGAGAGCACCCTTGGGACGCAACACGCGAAGACGCCCTACCGGCCCACGACGCGCGACCTTCGCCGCATTCGCACTGATCCTCGGCGGAGGCGGCCTGATGGCCGCGAACGTCTACGCCTCCGCGACCGACGGCGGTTCGGGCGGTGACTCGGCCCAGACGCGGTCCGGTACGGGGGTCCGGACCGCGGGCTCCACGATCGACTGCCCCGACGTGGGCAGCAAGCTCACGTCGGTCCCCGAGCAGGCGCGGGGGGAGGTCGACAAGGAACTCGCCCTCCTGGACGAGCAGATCGCCAAGGCCTACCAGCGCCTGAGCGAGTCCGCGCAGCAGGTGCAGCAGGACTCCGGCTTCGCCGACAACGCAATCATGAACCCGCTGAAGGACAAGCGGGCCGCGGCCCTCGAACGCATCGCGATCGCCATCGACCGGGTGGGGGACCGCCCCGAAGGGCTCGAGGCCCTCGCCGCCTGCACCGTACGGGATTCCGGCAACCAGACCCCCGCGCAGGGCGAGGGCCAGGACGGCGACGGCGGCCAACAGCCCGGCCAGGAGCAGGGGCAGGACGGCCAGCAGCAGGGCGACGGCCAAGGCGCCAATGGCGGACAGGCGGGCAACGGCCCCGTCGCCTCCGACTTCGCGCCCATCACCAGCGTCCAGCCCAACGCCGGCGGCCCGCGCCAGGGGACGAAGGCCTCCCGGGGCTCCTTCGTCACCGACTGCGGCGTGAACGAGAACGGCGTGTTCAACTCCGACAACATCATCGCCGCCCCGGGCGTCACCAACGGCGCCCACCACTTCCACGACTACGTCGGGAACCAGGCCAACAACGCCTTCGCCAGCGATCAGGACCTCGCGGACGCCAAGACCAGTTGCGTCGACCAGGGCGACAAGTCCTCCTACTACTGGCCCGTGCTGCGCCTGCAGAACGGCACCCAGGAGCAGGACGCCAAGTCGCCCGGCGGCGGCATCGAGGGCAACGCCGGCGAGATCGTCACGCCGAAGCAGGTCACGCTGACCTTCGTGGGGAATCCGCGCGACAAGGTCACCGAGATGCCGCGGCTGCTGCGCATCATCACCGGTGACGCCAAGTCGTTCGTCAACGGCCCGGCCAACGCCAACGCCTCCTGGAGCTGCACGGGCTTCGAGGACCGGCAGCTGAAGGACAAGTACCCGCTGTGCCCGCAGGGCAGCGACGTGGTGCGCACCTTCAAGTTCCAGAGCTGCTGGGACGGCCGCAACATCGACAGCGCCAACCACCGCACCCACGTGGCGTTCACGGACGCCGCCGGCAACTGCCCGTCCGGCTTCCGGCCCATCCCGCAGCTTGTCCAGCGCATCGTCTACGACGTCGACGCGCCGAGCCTGGAGGACGGCGGCCGTACGACGCCGCTGTTCGCGGTGGACTCCTTCCCGGAGCAGCTGCACAAGCCGGTCACGGACCACGGCGACTTCATCAACGTCTTCGACGAGGAACTGATGCGGGAGATGGCCGACTGCATCAACGACGGCCGCACGTGCGGCGCCGGGGCGGAAGCCGAGCCGGGCGACAACCCGCAGGAGGAGCCGCAGGAGGAGCCGACGAAGGAGCAGCCGACGAAGGCCCCCGCGGAGCCGACGAAGGCCCCCGAGGCCCCGCAGGAGCAGCCCACCCGCACCCCGGACGCCCCGCAGGACGGCAACGCCGGCGGCAAGCCCGGCGACACGGGTGACGGCGACGGCGGGAAGGGCGACGGCAACGGCGGGAAGGACCAGGCCGCCAAGCCCCCGGTGACGAACAAGCCGGCCCCCGAGCCGGAGCAGCCGGAGCAGGACGGTTCGCCCACGGCCGCGCCGCGCACCGACGAGCCGGAGGTGTTCGCGACGCCCACGCCCGAAGGCGGCGCCGCGAACACCGGCGAGCAGAGCGGCTCGAAGGACGACGCAGGCGAGGACACGGACGGCCTCGGCCAGTCCCAGGCCGTCGGAACGGCGACCAGCGCCGCTCCCACCCCGTCGGACCCGTCCCGGACCGAGCCCCAGGCGGTCGGCAGCGGCGGTCTCGCCGACACCGGCGCCCAGCTCTGGCCGGCCGCGGCGGGCGCCGTCCTGGTCATCGCGGGCTTCGTCGTCCTGCGCCGCGTCAGGCGAGGCTGACGGACAGCACCGGCACGACCGGCGAACGGCGGCGGGATCCGGCCCGGATCCCGCCGCCGTTGATCATTCCCGGCCATCCGCCGCTCTTCGACGGCCGCCGAACCGACCACCCTCTAGCGTGATCCCATGCACCTCACCAGGAACGCCGGACTCGGCGGCGCCGGCGGAGCGGCGCTGTGACGCCGGGCGAGATGGCGGCCGTGTTCGCCGCCGGTACGGGCGCGGGCGCCGTCAACGCCGTCGTCGGCTCGGGAACGCTGATCACCTTCCCGGTCCTGCTCGCCACCGGCCTGCCCCCGGTCACCGCCACGGTGTCCAACGGGCTCGGCCTGGTCCCCGGCTCCATCAGCGCGGCCATCGGCTACCGCGAGGAACTCCGCGGGCAGCGACGCCGCGTCCTGCTGCTCGGCATCGGTGCCGTACTGGGCGGCCTCGCCGGCGCCGTCCTGCTGCTGACCCTGCCCGCATCCGCCTTCGAGCGGATCGTTCCGGTCCTCGTGAGCCTCGCCCTCGTCCTGGTCGCCTGCCAGCCGCTGATCGGCAAGAGGGTGCGCCGCCGTCGCCCGGCAGCTGGTCCCGCCCGTCGTGACGGCGGCCCGCTGCTGTTCACCGGCCTGACGCTCGCCAGCGTCTACGGCGGCTACTTCTCCGCGGCGCAGGGCATCATCTACGTCTCCCTGATGGGCATGCTGCTCGACGACACACTCCAGCGGCTCAACGCCGTCAAGAACGTGCTGGCCGCCGTCGTCAACACCGTCGCCGCGGTGCTCTTCCTCTTCTTCGCGGAGTTCGACTGGACGGCCGTCCTGCTCATCGCCGTGGGTTCCGCACTGGGCGGCCTGATCGGAGCCAGGACGGGCCGCCGCTTCAGTCCCGCCGTCCTGCGCACCCTGATCGTGTCCGTCGGTACCGTCGCCCTGGTCCACCTGGTGCTTCATTGACCCCCATCGCCTGGGCCCCTCCGCCCTCGGCGTCGATGTGCGGCAGCATCCGGTCCAGCCACCGCGGAGCCCACCAGGCGTGCCGCCCCAGCAGTGTCATCACGGCCGGCACCATCAGCAGGCGTACCACGGTGGCGTCGATGAGCACGCTGACGGCCAGCCCCAGTCCGAGCATCTTGACCACGATGCTGTCGCTGACGATGAACGCCGCGAACACGCTCACCATGATCAGCGCGGCGCAGGTGATGACCCGGGCCGTGATCTCCAGGGCGTGCGCGACCGAGGCCTTGGCGTCCCCGGTGCGCAGCCACGCCTCGTGGACCCGGGACAGCAGGAAGATCTCGTAGTCCATGCTGAGGCCGAAGATGATGGCGAACATCATCATCGGTACATAACTCTCGATGGGGACCGTGCCGTTGACGCCGAGGGCGGGGCCGCCCCAGCCCCACTGGAACACCGCGACGACCACGCCGTACGAGGCGGCGATCGACAGGATGTTGAGGACGGCGGCCTTCACGGCGACGAGCAGCCCCCGGAACACGGCCAGGATGATCAGGAACGCCAGGGCCACCACCACGGCGATGATCACCGCCAGCCGGGAGGCGACGATGTCACGGAAGTCGACCTGCGCCGCCGTCGTACCCGTGACGTACCCTTTGGCTTCCGTGCCCCGGACGGCGTCCGGCAGCGTGTCGTCGACCAGACGGTTGGCCAGGTCCGTGGTCGTGGCGCTCTGCGGGGACGACGTCGAGTAGACCGTGCCGACCAGGACGTCTCCGTCCTGGGTGGCCGTCAGGGGCGTGACGACGGCGGCGTCTTGGGCCGAGTCGAGCGTCTGCTGGGCCTTCGAGGCCAGACCGGAGCGCTGTGAGTCCGGTACGTCCGTCTGGTCGATGACGACCGTCAGCGGACCGTTGGACCCGGGCCCGAACGCGTCCGTCATCAGGTCGTACGCCCGCCGGTCGGTGAAGGACGTCGGGTCGGCGCCGTCACCGATGTGGCCGAGCCGGATGGACAGCACCGGGATCGCCAGGACGACGATCACCGCGACACCCGCCGCGAGGAACCACAGCGGCCTGCGCTCCACTCGCTGCGCGTACCGGTGCCAGGTGCCCTGCGGCGCGTCACCCGCCCCGGCGTCGGTCTCGGCGACGGGGCGCCGCACCCGGTAGCGGTCGATGTGCCGGCCGAGGAGCCCGAGCAGGGCCGGGACCAGGGTGAGCGCTCCGGCGACGGCCGAGACGACCGTGACGGCGGCGGCGAACCCGAGCTTGGCGATGAAGGAGACCCCCGACGCGGACAGGCCCGCCAGGGCGATGATCACGGTGCAGCCGGAGACGAGTACGGCGCGGCCGCTGGTGGCGGCCGCCTGCCCGGCGGCCCGCACCGGGTCCGCCCCGTCGAGGAGGTTCTGCCGGTGACGGGTGATCAGGAACAGGGCGTAGTCGATCCCGACGCCCAGTCCGATCATCGTGGCCAGCGTCGGTGAGACGGTCGCGAAGGTGAACGCGGCGGCCAGCAGGCCGAGGATCGCGAGACCGGCGACGACGCTGATCAGCGCGGTCAGCAGTGGGACACCGGCGGCGATCACACTCCCGAACCCGACCAGCAGCACGATGACGGCCACGCCGAACCCGATCATTTCGCTCACCCGGTCGTCGGCGGCCGGCCGGGCGAGCTCGCCGAGCGGTCCGCCGTACTCCACCTCCGCCCCTGCCGAACGCAGCGGCTGTACGGCGTCGTCGACCCCGTTCAGATAGTCGTCGCCGAGGGTCGACGGCTGCACGTCGAAGCGGACGGTGATGTAGGCCGTCTTCCCGTCGTCCGACAACGGCCCCACGTTCTGCTGCGACTGGCCGGAGGACGAACCCGGGGCGGAGAGCGGGTTCTGGGCCGACAGGACGTGCGGCAGCTTCCCCAGGTCGGCGACGGTGGTGGACATCTGGGAGCTCAGTGAGGACAGGGACTGCCCGTCGTCCTGCAGCACGATCTGGCTGCTGTAGCCGCCGGCCTGCGGATCGTGCTTCTTCAGCACGTCCAGGCCCTTCTGCGACTGAGCCTGCGGCAGGGTGAAGTTGTCGGAGTACGTGCCCCCGACCGAGCGGCTGACGACCTGGAGGACCACCAGCGCCACGACCCAGGCGATGACGACGACCACGAAGTGGCGCGCGCACCACTCGCCCAGCCGCCGCAGCAGACCCGCCCGTGCGGCCTTCTCGTCCCCTGCGCCGGTGCGGGTGTGCGGCATGGCCGTGGACTCCTGTGTGGGACGGGACGTGCGACGCCGTCCATTAGATGCGCGCGAGATCACTCCGGCATGCCGGACACGGCGTCACCACGTTCCTCAGGGGGTTTGTTCCCCCGGAAGGTGGCCACCGGGGGAGTGCGGCCGCCCGCGGGGATCACCGACGGCCCGTCTCCGCCCGGCCGCGTCCGCGCCCCGGACCCCAGGGCGACGCCGAGGCCGACCAGCGCACTGCCCGCCGCCTGCGCGAGACCGTAGGAGCCCGTACCGACGAGCGGCGCGGTGCAGGCCGCCGCGACCGGGATGAGGCCGGAGAACAGGGTGGCGCGTTCCGCTCCGATCCGCTGCATGCCCATGTACCAGCACACGAACCCGACCACCGTGACCACCACCGCCTGCCACAGCAGCGCGCAGGTCTCGACGGTGTCCGGACGCCGCAGCCACGCGGCGCCCTCGGCGAGCACTCCGGCCGCCGCCGACTCCAGCGCGGCGACCGCGCACACCGTGGCGGACAGCAGCCGTGGACCGAGGGGCCGCAGTACGGGCACGGCGAGCACGGCGAACCCGACCTCTCCCGCCAGGGCGCACACGGAGAAGGCGATGCCCGCGCCGTCGGTGCGCCCCCAGCCCTGGACGACGCAGGCACCGAAGGCCACGAGCAACGCCCCGCACAACACGGACCGTTGAGGCCGGCGCCCGTCCAGGAGGGGCACGAGCACCGCGACCACCACCGGCGCACAGCCCACGAACACGCCCGGAACCGCAGGCTCCGCCGTGCGCTCCGCGGCGATGACGGCCAGGTTGAAACCGACCATGCCGACCGCGGCGAGCAGCGCGAGCCGGATCCACTGACGGGGTGTCAGCGCCCGCAGCCGGGCGGCCGCGCCCTTGCCGGTCAGCGGCACGAGCAGCAGACAGGCCAGCCCGTACCGCAGGAACTGACCGCCCGCGTACGGGTAGTCGCCCAGGACGCTGTTGGCCGTGAAGGAGCCTCCGACGAGGACGCAGGCGAGCGCGGCGAGCAGAGCACCGCGCGTGGTGGTGGCGTTCATAGGGCGACGCTAGGCAGCCGGGCGGCCCGGGAAGGGGTCCACTTCTGTGCCTGCTTGCCGGACCAATCCTGCCCGGGCCGCGGTCCTCAGCCGATGTGGTAGCTGTCGCCGTAGACCTTCCAGTCCAGCGGCGGGTCGAGGTCGAGGTTGCGCTCGCGCAGGAAGACCCGCTGTGCCGTGTCGACCCTGCTGGTGTCGCTGTGCGCCTCCTCCTGCTTCATCGCCCACACGCGTGCGTCCAGGAAGGCGTCGAGGTACGTCACCTCGTCACCGCCCCACGCCGGTGGGTTCGCGGTGCGCAGGGCCCGCTGACGGATGCTGCGGAAGCTCAGGGGGTCGTTGCCGTCGCCGTGCATGACGATGGCGTCGTAGTACGCGAACTGGCCGAGCGCCCGCAGCCCGTCCGCCTTCCCCTGCCGGACCGCCGGGCCGAAGTACACCCGGTCGCGTTCGTCGTCCTGGGCGCGGCGGAACTGGGCGTCGCGGGCCGCCCTGCGCCAGTCGCCGGGGAAGCCCGGGTCGAGCCCGTCGTGCGAGTCGGAGCCGTCGACCCGGCGCAACGCCGGCAGGTACTTCGCCAGGACGTTGCCGGGTTTGCGGTCGGTGTACAGCTCGACGAGGTCGAGCATGTCGCCGGTACCGGAGCAGAACCCGATGATGCCGGCGGTGTAGCCGCGGCCGTCGCCGATGTCCTCGATGTACTGGTACTGCGCCTTCCAGTCGAGCGAGGAGTTCTCCGCGCTCGACACGAGCTGCATGGCGATCTCCTTCTTCGCCGGGTTGTCGAGCCCGGCCGCACGGACGGAGGCCGTGGCGTGCGGCGGCTTCAGGAACGGGGCGGCGGCGAGTGTCGCGCCGAAGAGCGCCAGGACGGTGCGGCGCGCCGCCGGGGTCGAGGGGTGTCTCACGGGGCCTCCAAGCAGGGTGGGGGTTGGAAGAGCTGGCCGTGCAGAACTGATAGGAAGGTTTACTATCACTGGTCCCCGTGCAAGGGAAACAGCCGAGCGGAAAGTTCGTAGGGTCGAACAAGTGACCCTCGCGGGAACCATGAGCCCGGCTCGCACGTCAACTCATTGCCCAGGGAGGCCGATCGGTCGGAGAGGCCGGCCGGAGAGGGGAATCGCCGTGGACGAAGCGATGTCACAGCGGAGCAGCGAGGCGGAAGCCGCAGCACGCCAGGCCCGGTTCGGGACACTGCCGGAGCGGGTGCGCCTGGAGGACACGGTCGAGGAACGCGCCGCCGGCACGCCCGACCCGGCGCGCACCGCGTACAACCAGGACGAGTGGCTCGTGCGCTACTGCCTGTGAGACACCGCGGACGCTACGAGCGGCTCCGCGCCCCCAGGCCGCGCAGCCACCGCACGACGTCGTCCGCGTCCTGGGCCCGGGCGATGTCGAGCGGGGTCCGGTCGTCGTAGCCGCACCAGTTGATGTCCGCGCCGTGCCGGTGGAGGTACCGCGCGGTGGGCAGGTGACCGCCGTGGCAGGCTCCCCAGAAGGCGCTGGTGATCTCGACGGACGCGGGCGGCTCACCGGCCTCGAGCGCAGGGCGTTCGGCACCCCGCCCACGCCACCGCCGGTGTCCTCCCGAACCGGCCCGCTGCTGGGCATCGACACCGGCGCCGCCTGCCCGGTCAGCACCGTGAGGTGCCCTACCGCTCCGGTCAGCCCTGGCCGGGAGTGTCGACGCGGACGTGCCGGGCGACGTCGCGCAGCTTGATGTTGTGATGCTGGGAGATGCGCCGCAGCACGTCGAAGGCCTCGTCCTCGCTCATCCGGTGACGTTCCATGAGGATCCCCATGGCCTCCCCGATGGCGTGCCGGGTCTCCAGGGCGTGCTCGAGCTGGTCGACGGTGCGGGCGGTGGCCAGCGCGACGGCGGCGTGGGAGGCGAGCAGCCAGCCCGCGGCCTCGATGTCCTTGCCGAAGGCCCCCGGCCGGCGCGAGTACAGGTTGAGGGCGCCGAAGTCCTGCCCACCGGTGTAGAGCAGCACACCGGTCATGCTGCCGATTCCGAGGTCGCGGGCGGCCTGGGAGAACCGCGGCCAGGACGGCTGCGGCTTCGTCATGTCGGCGATGCGGAACAGCCGCTCACCGTCCACGCGCCGGGCCGCGTCGAAACACGGTCCCTCGCCCAGCTCGCCCTGCAGCCGGTCGGACTCCTCGACCATGTCGCCGCAGACGGAGAGCGTCAGGGCCCGGCCCTTGGACACCGCCAGGATCCCGGCCGCGTCACAGCCCTCGACCAGCTTCACGGCGGCTGCCGCGATCTCGTCCAGCGTCGCCTGCACCGAATCCTGCGCCACCAGATCGCGGGCGAGCATCGCCATCTGCTCGGCATACCGCTGCCACTCCACCGCCACCACCGCCTCGCTCACCCGTCCCGCCCACCGTACCCCGCGCCACGCCGCCCACGCCCCGTCGCGTGCGTCGGCAGCCCGGTCGCTCAGCGATACGCCGTCAGCAGCAGCGCCACGTCGTCGGGCCGCTCCCGGGCCCGGCGGGCCATGCGCACCAGCCGGTCGGCGAGCTGCTCCACCGAGTCCGCCGGGGTGTCGGCGAGGCAGCGGCGGACCTCCTCGATGCCCGTCTCGATGTCGCTGCCGGGCTGCTCCACGAGCCCGTCGGTGTACAGGGCGAGGACACTGCCGGGGGCGAGCGTGAGTTCCGTGACCGGATAGTCCGCGTCGGACTGCACGCCCAGCATGACGCCGCCCGCGAGATCCAGCGTCTGCGCGCGCCCGTCGGGATGGCGCAGCAGCGGCGGGGGATGCCCGGCCCGTACGGCGAACGCCCGTCCCGTACGCGGGTCCAGCTCGACGTAGCAGCAGGTGGCGCAGACGTCCGCCTCCAGCTCGGCCAGGTGCCGGTTGGTGTGCGTGATCACCTCCTGCGGCGGCCACTCGCTCGCCGCGAAGGCGTGCACGGCACTGCGCAGCTGGCCCATCACCGCGGCGGCGCCGACACTGTGGCCCTCGACGTCCCCGATGACCAGGGCCACCCCGCGCCCCGTGGTGACCACGTCGTACCAGTCGCCGCCGATGGCCATGCCCTGGGTGCCGGGCAGGTAGCGGCCGGTGGTGCGCAGCCCCTCGACGGCGGGCAGCCGGTGCGGCAGCAGCCCCTCCTGAAGACCGCGGGCGACGGCGGACTCGGCGTCGTAGAGGCGCGCTCGCTCCAGCGCCTGCGCGGCCAGGCCGCTCAGCGCGGTGAGTGCGGAACGCTCGTCGGGGGTGAACCGGTGCGGGGTGTCCCAGCCGAGGATGCATGAGCCGACGGGATGCCCGGAGGCGATCAGCGGCAGGAACGACCAGGCGCTCATCCGGTCCAGGGTGATGCCCGGGTAGGCGACGGAGAGGTCCTCGGGCGACTCGAAGAAGAGCGGCAGCCGCGTGGTCAGCGCGTGCACACCGGGCAGCTGCGTGTCGAGGGTGACCCCCTCGAAGGGGGCGAGGAAGCCCTCGGGATAGCCCGACTCCCACAGCAGGTACATCCGCCCCTCGCGGACCGTGTACAGGGCGAGCTCCCGGACGCCGAACGCGGGCAGCAGCTGCTCGGACACGGCCCGGCACACGTCCTCGACGGTGACCGCCTGGGTGAGCACGCTCGCCATCTGCACCACGTGGTACAGCGCCCCGGCACGCGCCGCCGCGACCGGACCGGGCGGCGGCGCCACGGCCCCTGGTTCGGGACCGGCGGCGGACCCGGCATCGCGCGCCGCCCCGGCGTCCGTGGGCGCCCCGGCCGGACGGACCCGGCCGGTCAGCCCGTGCACATCCGGGTAGAGCACGAAGCTCAGCCAGTTCCCGGCGGGATGCCGCACGAGGAAGGACACCTGCTCCTGCGACAGCATCGCCGCCCGGTAGCGGTCCTCGTACGCCGGATCCCGGAGCCAGGTGATCACCTCCCACGGATAGCGGCCCAGGAACGCCTCGCGGCCGCCGCCCAGCAGTTCCTCGCAGCGGTGGTTGGCGTACGTCACGCGGCCGTCCTGGTCCAGGGAGAAGACACCGTCGGGCAGCCGCTCCGCGGCCTCGGCCGCCCTGAGCCCGCTGACCGCGTCGACGAGGGCTCCCACCAGGATCCGGCCGGAACCGGCGCCGCCGCGCACGAGATGTCCCCACAGCTCGACGGGCCGGTAGCCGGCCTCCGCCTCGCCCGCGGAGTCGTCCCGCACCCGGAAGTGCCGGGACCTGACCTGGCCGAGCGTGAGCGCGTCGTGCCGGCACGCGCGCAGTTCGTGCAGGTCGTCGGGGCTGACCCGGGCCACGATCTCCGCCATCGTGCCGCGGAAGTCCGCCCGGCCGATGCCGAGGAGAGCGAGCGCCTCGTCGTCCGCCGTGCACCGGTCGCTGTCGAGGTCCCAGTCGATGAGCCCTACCCGGACGGGATGGACGGCGGGCGTGGGCAGCCGCACGCCCACCGGTTCGCCGTCGTACTCGACCCGGTCCGGGGCCGGTTCCGCATCCGGCCGGCCGGCGGCGAGGCGGGCCAGACGCTCCTCCATGGCCTGCCCGGCCGGGCGCAGCGCCGGCTCCACGGCCTCCGCGCCGATCGGCGACCGGGCGGCCGAACGCAGGACGACCAGGACGCCCACGGTCTCGCCGCCGGCCCGGACGGGCCGGTAGGCCGAGCCGAAGGAGTACGGCAGCCCGGCGGTGAAGTGCGGGAAGCGCACCATGGTGGCGCTCTCGTCCGGCAGCCACAGCGTCTCGTTGCGCCGGTAGGCCTCCGCCATGGGCAGTGCACCGCCCACCGGCACCCGCCACCAGGTCTTCAGCAGCGACCGGGGCACCCCGGTCACCATCGCGAGCACGAGCGAACGCCGGTCGCGGGAGCGCAGGTAGACCAGTCCGCCGTAACCCCCGAGGTCCTGTACGGCCTCGATCAGCGGAGCGGTCAGGGCATCCTCGATCCAGCCGGTGTCCCCGGTCCGGGCCCGGCCGTCACCACCGCCCCGGCTCCGGCCATCGGATGACCGGGGCCCGTCCGGTACGGCGGTTGACTCATCCATCTCGCGTCCTCCCGGTACGGACGCACCGGACCCCATCGCTCCCCACCAGGATGTGCCATGGTCGGCGGTCCGGCGCGGTGGGTGCAACCTTTCGGTCCGTCCGGACGTCTCACCCCATACCAGCAATACATGAGCCTCGGGGGCGGTAATGGTACGAATCAGAACAGCATGCGCGACTCTCGCGCTCGTCGGCGCCACGGTGGGCGTGGCAGCCGTCCCGGCCGGTGCCGCACCGGTCGCCGCCCGGGCCGCCGCCCAGGCCACGGCCTGTCCGACCGGCTGGGGAAGCCTCCCCAAGACCGACACCAGTGGCACGATCGCGCCGGTGAAGGACGTCCGGACCGGCCGTCACACCTGCTTCGACCGGATGGTCATCGACGTGCCCGGCGGGGGCAGCGACGTCGGCTACTCGGTCCGCTACGTCGACCGGCTCTACCAGGACGGCTCGGGCCGGGAGATCCCCGTGGCCGGCGGAGCCGTCCTCGAGGTTCGGGTCGCAGCGCCCGCCTACGACCCGGAGACCGGCGCCGCCACGTATCCCGGCCGGGTCTCGCGCCCGCTGCCGGGCGTGGACCTCACCGGCTACCGCACCTTCCGGGACACCCGGTTCGCCGGCAGCTTCGAGGGCGAGACCCAGGTCGGGCTCGGCGTCCGCGCCCGGCTGCCCTTCCGGGTACTGCAGCTCGACGGCCGCGTCGTCGTGGACGTCGCCCACAACTGGACCGGCACGAGCTGACCGCGGTGCGCCCGGTTCCCCGGAGCCGGGCGCCCGGCCTGACCGGTCTCAGTGACCGCGCAGCCGCCCCACCCCCTCCAGCGCCCGCGCTGCCGCGCCGGCCAGGAGGGGCCGGTTGCGGACGAATCGACGGGCGGCCCGTGCGGGCTCCCGGCTCACCCAGTGGGCGGCCCCGCCCGGCACCGGCCGTACCACCACCCCCTCGTACACCCGCAGGTCACGGGTCTTGAGCGACTCCTTGTAGCGGGCCGGGCCGCTCCCCAGATCGACCGTCTCGACGCCGTCTGCCGCCGCGGCCCGCAGCATCCTCAGCTGGAGCACGAGTCCGGGGGAGTACTTGGCGTAGGTGCGGTCGTACGCCGGGAACCACCAGGACAGCACCGTGCGCGAGCGCAGACCGAAGTGCGCCGCCACGGGCCGGTCCGCCGCGTACAGCACGGACAGTACGCCCCGGCACTCCGGTTCCTCGCTCTGCCCGAGCAGCCCCACCAGCCGGGTGATCCACTCCTGCGCGAACCGGTCGCGCCGGCCGGTCCGCCGGTACTGCGCCGACTTCCACTCCATCAGCGCCCGCAAGGCACCCGAATCCCGGGCGTCGTACACGAACCGCACCTCGCCGACCTGCCGGGCCAGCCTGCGCTCCTTGGCCAGGGTCTGTCTGAGGAAACTCGGCGACTTCGCGCGCAGCCGCCGCGTGTACCGCTCGAACCCCTCGCCGATGTCGATGACCGGGGAGGCGTGTTCCTCGACCGCGTGCGGCACGAACACCTCCTGACCGGCTTCGAGGTTGTCGAACTCCCAGGACGACAGGGCGCAGGACCGCAGTAACCTGCGGGCGTCGAGCCGGATCCCTGGGCGTAAGACGACCCCCTGGCTGTCGGACACGCCGAGCCCGATGGCCCGGCCCTGCCCCAAGGGCCCTCTCTCGTACGGGAAGAACCCGACCGGGGAGCCGTCGTCCTGCAACACCGCCACTCTGGCCGCAGGCCTGACCTGCCCCACCGCCATGGTGAACGCCGGGTCGAGAAAGGGATTCGCCGGGGCACCGGACTCCGTCCGTATCTCCCGCCACATCTTCTGGTCGGACGGGCTCAGTTCGTCCGGCTTGAGAATCAGAACACGCTTTCCGGGCAACTCCGCCTCCTGTGTCATCGGCATGGGGACACACGAAGGCCTGCACATCACCGTGTACCGGCACCAGGCAGTACTCGGGCCGCACGGCGCAGGCCCTGGTCGGTACCGCCGTCGCTCAGCAGCGAAACGCCTGCAGCGCAACGGCGTTCGGGGAGGCTGCGGCCACCCCTGGACGCCGGCCCGTTCCCGCCGCCCGGACGTCCGTACCACCCCGGTCCACCATCGACGCGTCGGCCACCACGGTGCCCGCCCGGGCCGCTCCGGCCGCCCTGGGCGTCCGCGCCGCCGCCTGCCGGACCGACGGCTCCTCCTCGCACGGACAGGGCTCCCCGGCTCCCTCGGCGCCGGCTCCCTCGACTCCGGATCCCGCGACTCCGGCCCCTTCGGCTCCGGTCCCTCCGCCTCCGGCGCTCGAAGCCGCCCCCGGTTCCACCGCGTTCACCGCCGCCGTGACCGCGGCGTCAGCCGTGCGCACGCCCGGCGCGAGGCCGGGGACGGCGAGATGCAGCAACAGCAGGCAGGCCACCAGGCCCAACGCCGCTGCCCATCGTCGCCGCACCATCAGACCCCTGACCTGCGTCTCGGCGGGGGAGGACGGAGCGATCCGGTCCAAGTGGCCGACGCCGGACCAGGCCCCCGACACGGCCGGCTGTGCCTTTAAGTAGGCCGAGCGCACCCCGCCCCGTCAAGCCCTTGTGAGCCGATTCGCCCCGCTCGGCCACTTGCTGCCGGAATTCCGACGGAAAGCGCTGTCGGCGCTCGCCCGCTCTCCTGTGGCGCCGGGTCAGTCGCCGCCCGGCAGGCTCAGCACCTCGCCCGCCTTCGGGGCCCGGATGTCGAGCGGTTCGTCGAAGTCGCTGAACGAGGTGGTGGTCTGCTGTGCGGCACTCTTGTAGACCGTCCTGAGCAGGTACGGCTTGCCTTCGGCCGCCACGTAGAAGGTGTACGTCCCCTTCTTGTCCGCCTTGTCGGTCACGATCAGCTCGACGGCCTTCGTACCCTCCACGCGGGTGGAGCCGCCCTTGCGTGCCGTGCCGAACGAGTCGAAGGGCCGTTCGCAGGAGGCGAGTCCGTCGCCGCCCCGGGCGGCCGGGTCCACCGGCGTCTTCACCCACAGCTTCTGCTCGCCGGTGACGCCCGGATAGTTCTTCCACTTCTGCACATAGGCCCGGTTCGGCCGGACGTAGTCCGTCTCGCCCAGCCGGATCTGCTCCAGCGTGCCGTCCCCGGACCAGGTGGTCCTGGATCTGCACCGGCTGTCGAGGTCGGTCACGAGGCGGTTGGTGACCGAACCGCCGCTCTTCGTGCGGTTGGTGATGTGGACGGTGACCGAACTCAGCTTCCGCATCGTCGGGTTGGCCTCGTCGAGGATGTCACGGGCGGACTTCTCCTCGCCGGTGCCGTCGGTGCCGCACCCGGTCAGTGCGGCACCCGCCAGCAGGCATGCGAGCGCGGTCGTCGTCACGGTAGCCATGGCCCGCACGGAGCCCCCTGTTTTCCTGTCGTCCGATGATCGGCAAGGGAGCCTACCCGGCCACCGTGTTCAGGTGGTGCCGCCGACCTCACGGACCAGCTCGATCGCCCGGCCGAGGGTGGCGAGCCGGTCCTCCAGGGTCGTACCGGCCGGATAGAGACGGACCGTGTCCACCCCGGCGTCCTGCCAGACGCGCAGCCGCCGCCGCACCATCTCCTCCGTGCCGATGAGCGTGGTCGCCAGCACCATCTCGTCGGTGACCACACCGGCCGCACCGTCCCGGTCGCCCGCCTGCCAGCGCTCCCGCACCTCCGCCGCCACCTCGGCCCAGCCCTGCCGGCTGTAGGCCCGGTTGTAGAAGTTGGCCGACGCGGAGCCCATCCCGCCCAGGCTGAAGGCGAGTTCCTTCTTCCGGCCGGCGACCATGGCGCTCAGCGCCTCCTCGTCCGGGGCGAAGGCGACCTCGGCCCCCTGGCAGACGTCGAAGCCGTCACGGCCGCGGCCCGCTGCGGCCAGCCCCTCGTCCAGCGGAGCGAAGTAGGCGTCCGCCGCGCCCTCCGGTACGAAGCTGGTGCCGAGCCAGCCGTCCGCGACCTGGCCGGTCAGCCGCAGCATGGCGGGCGACAGCGCGGCCAGATAGACGGGCACGGCGTGCTCGGCCCGCAGGGACAGGCGCATCGGCACCGCCTCCCCGCCGGGCAGCGGAATCTCGAACTCCGAGCCCGAGTAGGAGAGCTTGCCGCCCGCGAGCACCTGCCGCACGATCTCCACCGTCTCGCGCACGCGCGCCAGGGGACGGGCGAAGGACACCCCGTGCAGGCCCTCCATCACCTGCGGACCGGACGGGCCGAGCCCGAGCAGGAAGCGCCCCCCGGACAGGTTGGACAGGGTGATCGCCGTCTGGGCGAGCGCCACCGGCGTGCGCGTCCCGACCTGCATGACCGCGGAGCCCAGCAGCATCCGTTCCGTACGGGCCGCGTAGAAGCCCAGGGCGGACGGGGCGTCGGAGCCCCACGCCTCGGCGACCCAGCAGACGTCGAGCCCCAGTTTCTCGGCCTCGACGACGAAGTCGGCCTGCCGGGACCAGGGGCCGAGGCCCGACGCCTCCACGGTCGTCGCCGTCCGCATCAGGCCTCCGCCCACTGCCGGACGAGCTCCAGCGCGGCGGTCATGCCGCGCTCGAACTCGCGCAACCTCACGAACACGATCTTCTGCTCCTTCTCCGGCATGGCGTCGATCGCGAAGGAGAGCCCGGAGCGCCCGGGCCCCATCCGCATCCACTGCGACAGCTCGGTCCCGCCGTTCCCGGGTGCGAGGACGAATCGCCAGAGGGCACTGGGTTCGTCCGGATCCCCGACCGCCCAGGAGAACACCCGCCCGGGCTCGCACGCGACGATCGTGGAGGTGGTCTCCCACTCGCCGAACGCCTCGTGTTCGTTGCGTCCGACGAACCGGGCCCCGACCACGGGACCGGTGGCCCCGCCGACCCACCGCACCGACTGGAGCTCCTCGCTCATCTCCGGCATACGCATCACATCGGACACCAGCGCCCATACCCGCCCCGGCGGCGCGGCGATCCACGTACTCACCTCGACCGTCGGCCTGTCCGCGTAACGCGCGCCCGTCCACTCCATCGCGTGCCGGCCTCCTCGTCGACAGGAACTGTGGCAGGCAGCACAGTTGCGTAATAAGACTCAAAAGGTCAAGGGGGAGTGCACATCCACTGCCGACAGCGGCGGCGCGGGCGGGCGCCGACGTGCCCCGGTGTGCGGAACCGCGCTCGCGGGGCCGCGTACGCTACCGATGGCTCCGCCCCCGAAGACCGTCACGTCTGACGTCACTCGGAGCGGGGAGCCATGAGGGATGGCGGTAGCCATGCCGATCCGTCGGCGGGCACGATGTTTCACGGCCGGGCGCGGTCCGGAAGGTCCGCCCGCGCCTTCGAGCGGAGGAACGACATGGGATCGGCGATGGTCGAGCGGAATCACCGCCGGCAGAGATGGGCGGCCAGGGGAGCCCTGGCCACAGCGGCGCTGGCGGCGCTGCTGCCCCTCGTGACCGGCGGTCTGAAGGGACTGCTGCTGCTCGCGGCCGGCCTGGCGGGACTCGCCCTGACCGCGGCCGCGCTCTGGTGGGTCCTGTCCCGCCGGGGGCCGGTCCGCACGGCGGCGGCCGCACTGGCGGTCGTCGCCCCCGCCGCCGTCATCACACTCTTCGCGGTCGCGAATCTGCTCTGGGTGGTCTTCGCGTCCCTGCTGCTGTGGTGCCTCGCGGTCTGGAGCGGCCGCTACGCCCTGCGCAGCACGGGCCTGCGGCCGGTACGGGTCAAGGAGTACCGCACGCCACCGCCGAAGCGCCCCTTCCTCCTGCTCAACCCCCGCTCCGGCGGCGGCAAGGTCGGGAAGTTCGGCATCAAGGAGAAGGCCGAGGCGCTGGGTGCCCGAGTCGTCCTCCTCGACCCGGAACAGCACCAGGACGTCACCGCCCTGGCCAAGGCCGCCGTGGCCGACGGAGCCGACCTGCTCGGCGTCGCGGGCGGCGACGGCACGCAGGCTCTGGTCGCCGCCGTCGCGGCGGAACACGGCCTGCCGTTCCTCGTCATCTCGGCCGGCACGCGCAATCACTTCGCCATGGACCTGGGCCTGGACCGCGACGATCCGTCCACGTGCCTCGACGCCCTCACCGACGGGGTGGAACTCCGTGTCGACCTCGGCTTCGCCGACGACCGCCCCTTCGTCAACAACGCGTCGTTCGGCGCGTACGGGGCCGTCGTCCAGAGCCCGGGCTACCGCGAGGACAAGGTGGGCGCGGCGCTGGAGCGGCTGCCCGAACTGCTCACCCGGCAGAGCGGCCCACGGCTGACCGCCGGCGCCGACGGCACCGTCATCGCGGATCCGCAGGCCGTGCTCGTGAGCAACAATCCGTACCGCATGGACGATCCCTTCGGCTTCGGCCGGCGCCAGCGGCTCGACTCCGGGAAGCTGGGCGTGCTCGCCGTGCGCGTCGACAGTGCCGTGGAAGCGGCCGAACTCCTGCTGGCCCCGCGCCCGGAGGGCCTCACGATGCTCACCGCCCAGCACGTGGTCGTCGAGGCCGACGCACCGCACCTGGAGGTCGGGCTGGACGGCGAGGCACTCACCCTGCCCGCCCCCGTCCACTGCCGCATCGCCCGCCGTGCCCTGCGCGTCCGGGTGCCCCGCAACCGCCCCGGGGTCCCCGAGACGCCGCCGCGCCTCGATTGGCGCCGGCTCCGCAAACTGGCGGCGGCGGTCGGCCGTACGGCCGCACCCTCGCGCTCCTGAGCACGGCACCTGGCCGCCGCCGCACGGCACCTGGCCGCCGGCCCGCGGCGGCGCGCGCCACCTTGGGCCGGACGACCGCGATCCTCGTGCTCGCGGCGAAGCGAAAAAATCTAGGCGCCCTTCGGTCCCGCCTGCTGCACCACCTCGAACGACCAGAGCGTCGAGTCGCTCGCCGCCGGCTTGGGCCGCTCGCCGCCCTCGCCGCCGCCCTGGTGCGCGGCCTTCATCGGTCCCTCCATCCAGGCCTGGAACGACGCCTCGTCACGCCACCGGGTGTAGACGAGGTACGTGTCGGTGCCCTCCACGGGACGGAGCAGCTCGAACCACTCGAAGCCGTCGGAGCTCTCCACGGTGTGCGCGCGGGAAGCGAACCGCTTCTCCAGCGTCTCCCGCTGCTCGGCGGGCACGGTCAGCACATTGATCTTGACAACGCTCATGGGCCCCATCTTGCCCGATGGCGCCTCCGCACAGACCAAGGCCCGCACCATCGAGAGTTTTGAACGCGTTCAAATATAGGCTAGGGTCACTCCCACAGGTCGAGGGGGAGTGACATGAAGATCGTGATGCCCGGCGGGACGGGGCAGGTCGGCACAGTCCTGAAGCGGGCACTGAGTGCGGCCGGACATGACGTCGTGGTGCTCAGCAGGCGCCCGGGGCGGCAGGGCGAAGTGCGCTGGGACGGCGAGACCCCGGGGCCGTGGGCGGAGGAGATCGACGGCAGCGATGTCGTGGTCAACCTGGCCGGACGGAGCGTCAACTGCCGCTACACCCCGGCCAACCTCCGGGAGATGATGGACTCGCGGGTCCACTCCGCCCGGGTCGTGGGCGAGGCGATCGCCGCGGCCGCCCGGCCGCCCCGGGTCTGGCTCCAGATGAGCACCGCGACCGTCTACGCCCACCGCTACGACGCGCCCAACGACGAGGCCACCGGCGTGATCGGCGGCACCGAACCCGACGCCCCCGGCTACTGGGCCTACAGCGTCGACATCGCCAGGGCCTGGGAGCGGGAGCAGGAGACGGCCGGCACCCCGCACACCCGGAAGGTGGCCCTGCGCGCCGCCATGATGATGAGCCCCGACCGCGGCGGCGTCTTCGACGTCCTGCTGCGGCTGGCCCGGCTGGGCCTCGGCGGCCCCGTCGCCGGCGGCGCACAGTACGTGTCGTGGATCCACGACCAGGACTTCGTCCGGGCGGTCGAGTTCCTCGTCGCCCGGGACGACATCACGGGGCCGGTCAACCTCGCCGCTCCCGCGCCCCTGCCGCAGCGCGACTTCATGCGTGCCCTGCGGGCCGCGTGGGGCGTCCCCGTGGGCCTGCCCGCGACGCGCTGGATGGCCGAGGCCGGCGCCTTCGTCCTGCGCTCGGACACCGAACTGCTGCTGAAGAGCCGCCGCGTCGTCCCCGGCCGCCTTCTGGACGCGGGCTTCACGTTCGGGCACCCCGACTGGCCGGCGGCCGCGGACGACCTCGTACGGCGGTTCCGCAGCCGTGGCGTGGGGTGAGCCCGGTCAGCCCCGCTTCCCGCCCTGCTCCAGGGCCTTGCCGGTCATGTCGGTGACCTGCCCGGCCGGGGGCGCGTCCGCCTCCACCTCGGTGCCGAAGTCGGTGAAGTCCATGACCGTGCGCACCGCGACCTTCTGGGGCGAGGAATGGGCGTCCGTGGAGGACCGTTCCGTCGACCCCGGTGCGGCCTTGAGGGTCATGTCGATCTGCTGACGGCGCATGCGGCCCTCTTCGTCCAGCCACACGTCCATCGGGAGGGTCGGGCCGACCTGTTTCCGCAGTGCGTCGCCGCCCGGCAGCTTCGCGACGTCGACGGAGACGCGGTACCGCGTGGTCTCGACACCGTCGATCGTGGCCGTGCCCTTCTTGGTCACGTCCTTGTCGGTGATCGCCTTCGCGTACGCCGCGGACTGCGCCGGATCGCTCATGGACCGGTCGCCCGCGCCCTGCTGTGCGGAGACCTTCCCCAGGTCGATCCTGATCCAGGGCTTGCCGCCCGGCGCCTGCCCCTTCGGCATCTTCTGGTACAGCACCTGATCGACCACCCGCTGCTCGATCCGCTGCCCCCGCACCGTCAGCGTCATGACGCTGTCGCCGTCGTCCAGGTCCACGGCGCCCTGTCCGTTCGCGGACTCCGAGGCGCCCTGGGCCGAGGTCTGCACCCGCAGCCTCACCTTGGCGGTGTCCTCCTCGGCCGTCCTGTCGTAGGCCGAGCGCACCGCCCGCGTGCCCTGCTCCTGGGCGTTGCCCCGCGCCGAGGAACCCCCTGCGCCCTCACCCGTGCCGTCGTCGCCGCAGCCGACCAGCACCGTGCCGGCCAGCACACCGGCGACGCCTAAGGCACAGACCCTCCTGCCGTTCCCTGCCCTGCGCATCGAACCAGCTCCTCTCAGGTGTGGTGCGGCCCAAGTGCCCATGCTGGGCATGAACACACGCGTGTGTGCGAGGAGTTGGCCGTCGGCGGTCAGCGGCGCCCGCGGAGCTTCCCCAGCAGCCGCTGGGCCTGGGCCCGGTTGCGAGGGTCGGCGGCGGCCCGCCGTGCCTGCTCGACGGCCCGCCGCCCCTGCGGGCTCCGGGCGAACTGCTTGATGCGATTCAGAATGCCGGCCATGGTGCACTCCCTCGTGTTCTGACGTCGTCTCGTCTGCAGTTCGCCTACCCCTACGACGAGGTGCTCAGCCCTGCGCAGGCCCGGACGGTGCGCGGCCGAACGTGTTTGCCGCGGGAGTCAGAGGCAAGTCGGAGTCCATGACTGAAGAGAACAAGCGCACGAATCAGAAGCCGACCACGATACGGGCGACGGAGTCCAAGGCCCGTCGCACGGCGGACAAGGCGACCGCGCCGACGACCCGGGCCGCCAAGCGCGCGACCACCAAGGCCGATGACGCGGCGTCAGCCGTCAAGGCCGGCGCCGAGCGCTCCGCCGAGACGACCACGGCGGCCGTGCAGACCGCGGCCAAGGGTGTCGAGGCGGGCCGCCAGGCGGTCGTCGCGGCCTCCGGCCAGGTCGCCGCCACGGCGAAGACGGCCTGGACGGTGATCGCCAACCGCAAGGCCGTCGCCGCGGGCGTCGGGGCCGGTCTGACCGCCCTGACCGCCGCGTCGTACGCGGTGGGACGCCGCTCGGAGCGCCATGCGCACGGCCCGCTCACCCGGCTCACCGGCGGACGGATCTGACCCGAGGCGACGGCGCCCGGCAAGGCGCCCACCAGGCAGGAAGGCGGCGCGGCGCACCACCGGGAGTCCCGGTGGTACGCGGCGCCGCCTCCTCGTGGTGCGTGCTGCGGTCCGGTGGTTCGCCGCGCGGCCCGGCGCACATCCGGCACTCACAGCGGTGCCCCTCTCGCGCGTCACTGCTGTGACGAGGAAGGATGAGTGCGCAAGCGAAGGATCACACCATGTGGAGGAGCGGGCCCATGCAGCACGAGCGAGCGGGCAGTCCGGCCGGTCCCGAAGATCTCATCGACGTCGCTCGGCTGGTCACCGCGTACTACGCGCTCCATCCCGACCTGGACGACCCGGGTCAGCGCGTCACGTTCGGAACCTCCGGACACCGCGGAACCTCACTGGCCGGCGCGTTCAACGACGACCACATCGCCGCCACCAGCCAGGCCATCTGCGAATACCGCGCGGCCCAGGGCACCGACGGCCCGCTGTTCCTGGGCGCCGACACGCACGCCCTGTCGGAGCCCGCGCGGGTCACCGCGCTGGAGGTGTTCGCCGCCAACGAGGTGACGGTGCTGATCGACGAGGCGGACGGCTACACACCGACCCCGGCGGTCTCGCACGCCATCCTCACCCACAACCGAGGGCGCACCACCGGTCTCGCGGACGGCGTCGTGGTCACCCCGTCCCACAACCCGCCCGCCGACGGAGGGTTCAAGTACAACCCGCCCAGCGGCGGGCCCGCCGCCTCCGATGCGACCTCCTGGATCCAGGACCGGGCGAACGAGATCATCCGCGGCGGCCTGAAGGACGTACGGCGCATCCCCCACGCCCGGGCCCTCGCCGCGGCCACCACCGGCCGCTACGACTTCCTGGGCGCCTACGTCACCGACCTGCCCGGCGTCCTCGACCTGGACGCGATCCGCGCGGCGGGCGTGCGCATCGGGGCGGACCCGCTGGGCGGGGCGTCCGTCGCCTACTGGGGCCGGATCGCCGAACAGCACCGCCTCGACCTCACCGTGGTCAACCCGCACACCGACCCCACCTGGCGGTTCATGACGCTGGACTGGGACGGCAAGATCCGTATGGACTGCTCGTCGCCGTACGCGATGGCCTCGCTCATCGAACAGCGCGACCGCTTCGACGTCGCCACCGGCAACGACGCCGACGCCGACCGGCACGGCATCGTCACCCCCGACGCGGGTCTGATGAACCCCAACCACTACCTCGCCGTCGCCATCTCCTACCTGTACGCCCACCGCGACCGCTGGCCCGCGGCCGCCGGCGTCGGCAAGACCCTGGTGTCCTCCGCCATGATCGACCGGGTCGCCGCCGACCTCGGCCGCGAACTGGCCGAGGTGCCCGTCGGGTTCAAGTGGTTCGTGGACGGGCTGGTCGACGGCACCATCGGCTTCGGCGGGGAGGAGTCGGCCGGGGCGTCCTTCCTGCGCCGGGACGGCTCCGTGTGGACCACCGACAAGGACGGCATCATCCTGGCGCTGCTCGCCTCCGAGATCACCGCGGTCACCGGGAAGACCCCCTCGGAGCACTACGCCGCACTCACCGCCCGCTTCGGCGAACCGGCGTACGCGCGGATCGACGCGCCGGCGTCCCGCGAGGAGAAGGCGCTGCTCGCCAAGCTCTCCCCGGCCCAGGTCAGCGCGGACACCCTGGCCGGGGACGCGGTCACCGCGGTGCTCACCGAGGCCCCCGGCAACGGCGCACCCATCGGCGGAATCAAGGTGACCACCGACAACGCCTGGTTCGCGGCCCGCCCCTCGGGCACCGAGGACGTCTACAAGATCTACGCCGAGTCCTTCCGCGGCCCGGACCACCTCCGCCAGGTCCAGGAGGAGGCCAAGACCGTGGTGCTGACGGCGCTTTCGAGCTGAAGCCCGTCCGGCCCGGGCCGCCGTGAGGCGGCCCGGGCCGTCCCGTGCCGGCGCTCGTACCCGAGTCGGCCCACGGTCCCACCAGGTCTCCGGCGGGACGGACTGGGACTTGAGGCACTTCACGGTGAGGACGGCCGGCCCCGCACGACGAGCAGGCCGGCCGGCAGACTCGGCCGCCGAGTCGCGTGGACGAGGTCCTCGCCCGGGGGATGCCGAAGTGGGTCGGGCTCTCCCCGGGACGAGGGCACATCTCCCGTGGATACCGGCTCGTCGGGGTGGACCGCGATACAGGACACTGGAGGAAGATCCGACCCGGGAAGGACCGTCACGTGATCATCTTCGGCACCAAGGGGTACCTGTACCAGCTGGCGATACTGACGCTGGTCTGCGGCCAGTGCGGCAACCCCGCCGCGCACACGCTCAGGAAGCGCGTCACGAAGTTCACGCTGTTCTTCGTGCCGCTGTTCCCGATCTCGACGAAGCACCTCACGCAGTGCACCTTCTGCGGTGCGGAACAGAAGGTGACCAAGGAACAGGCGGAGCAGTTGCAGGCCCAGAGCGCGAGCGGCGACGGCGGCCAGACCTACGGGCAGCCGCAGCAGCAACACCGGTTCTGAGCCCGGCCGGGCTTCCCGGGGCGGGGAGGTGCTCAGCCGGCCGTGAGCTCCTCGTCCGCCAGGCCCAGGTGCCGTCGGAGGGCCTCGCGCCCCCGCTCCGTCAGCCGTACGACGCGGGAGCCGTCCCCGGGCACGAGCCAGGACGCCTCCAGGGCGCGGTGGAACAGGGCCGCGGCGACCGCGCCCGCCAGGTGCGGGCGCTGCTCCGTCCAGTCCAGGCAGGTCCGCACATGCGGACGTCCCGCCGCCCCCGCCGCCTCGTCCGCGATCCCGAGGCGGGCCAGCCATGCCGTGCCGGACGCGGTGAGCGCCGGGCCGGACTCCCAGGACAGCAGCCCGCGAGCGGTCATGGCATCGGTCATCGCCACGGCGAGGGAGCCGCCGAGATGGTCGTAACAGACACGGGCGAAGCCGACGGCGCGGTGCCGCCGGGCGGCGGTGAGCGAACGGACCGGGACCAGCCTGCGCGGCGCCCGGGCCGCCAGCGCCTCGATCATCTCCGCGATGCCGGAGTCCGCCAGACGCACATAGCGGTGCCGTCCCCGGCGCTCCTGAGCCAGCAGACCGCCGGCCACCAGCCGGTTCAGATGGCTCGTCGCCGTGGACGGCGCGACACCGGCCAGGCGGGCCACCTCGGAGGCCGTCCAGGCACGGCCGTCGAGCAGGGCGAGACAGATCGCGGCGCGCGTGGAATCGGCCAGCAGCGCCCCCAGCGAGGCGAGATCCGGTTCTTCGGCATGGACGTCGGTACTGGTCACCAGCCGATTGTCCCCGGCCGACACTTCGACGCACGTCGAAACGTCCCGCCCGTAGCGTCCTGGGCCATGACGACCGACACCCACCGAGTGATCCGGCCGAGCGTCCTCTACTTCGGCACGCCCGTCGTGCTGCTGACCACCGAGAACGACGACGGCACCTGCAATCTCGCCCCGATCTCCTCCGCCTGGGCCCTGGGACAGCACATCGTCCTGGGCATCGGCAGCGAGAGCCGGACCGTGCGCAACCTCGCCGAGCGTCCGGAACTAGTGATCAACGTCGCCTCGCCCGAGCTGTGGGAGCACGTGGAACGCCTCGCACCGCTCACCGGGGCCGACCCGGTGCCCGAGGCCAAGCGGGCGCTGTACCGCTACGAGCCGGACAAGTTCGCCGCGGCCGGGCTCACCCCGGTCGCCGCCGATCTCGTGAAGCCGCCGCGCGTCGCCGAGTGCGCCCTCCAGCTGGAGGCACGGGCCGCCGTGCTGACGCCCGGCGGAGCGGGCCTCTTCTTCAGCGTCGAGTGCGAGGTCCTGCGCGTCCACGCCGCCGACCGCGTCGTCGTACCCGGCACCCACCACATCGATCCGGCCGTCTGGAGCCCGCTCATCTACAACTTCCGCCACTACCACGGCCTGGCTCCCGAGGTCGGCCACGGCTTCCGCTCGGAGACGGCCGCGGCCGACCAGGTGGCAACCGGAACATCCCGGGTACTCGTCCGCCACGGGCCCGGACCTGCGTGTGGGCCGATGGGCCTCCAGCAGTCGATCAGGAAAACGGAGGCATACAGATGAGCACCGTCAAGGAAACCGTGGAAGTCGACGTCCCCATCCACACCGCGTACAACCAGTGGACCCAGTTCGAGGAGTTCCCGAACTTCATGGAGGGCGTCGAGGAGGTAAGGCAGCTCGACGACCGTCACAACCACTGGACCACCAAGATCGGCGGAGTACGGCGCGAGTTCGACACCGAGATCGTCGACCAGCTGCCCGACGAGCGCGTCACCTGGCGCACGACCAGCGGAGACACCCACCAGAAGGGCACTGTCCGCTTCCAGCGCCTGGACGACACCCACACCCGGGTGGAGCTCGTGATGGACGTCGAGCCCAGCGGAGCCGTGGAAAAGGCCGGGGACATGCTCGGCGCGATCGACCGCCAGATCAAGGGCGACATGAAGCGCTTCAAGCAGTACATCGAGAAGCGCGGTGGCGAGTCCGGCGCCTGGCGCGGCCGCATCCAGCCCGGCGGCGACACCGGCCCCACCCCCCTCTGACACCCAGGGCCCCCTCTCCAGGACCCGGCCTCCACCACAGAACCGGTGGAGGCCGGGTCCTTCTGTGCCCGATTCCGGGTCCCCGACGCTCCGGTGCGGGAGACGGTCGACCAGGCGGTCGCGGTGCGGGCGGACCTGAATGACCCGGCACAGATCGCCGTACTGTCGGAGCGCTGCGAGCCGGACACCCGTGCCGCGATGAGCGCAGGGCGAGCCCCGGTCCGGGCCACTCGGCCGCCAGCGCGGGCCACCGGTCCGTCCGGCGGCGGCCGCCGGACGGGTTCCGTGACGGTGAGGACGAACATGCCGCGGAGTACGGCCGCGGAGTACGGCCGCACGGTCGGCCGTCGGGTCGAAAGACGCGCTCGCTGTACCGGGCCCGGTGGCCCAGCGGTGGAGCACGCCGGATGTCTCTGCCGGGACGCGGAACGTCCCGTCCTAACACCGCGTCGTGCTCCCACTGGGGGCGCCCCACCGGCCGACGGCCGTGAGGGTGCCGCCCGGTCCGCTCGGTTCCAGCCGGGTGGCGGGTGCGGGCCGCGCAGGCGTGGCCTTGGGGGGCGAGCCGGTCCCGGCGCACCTGGCCCAGCGGGAGGAGAACCCGGGTTTCGGGGACTTCGCAGTCGCCGGGGCGGCGGCGTGCCCCGCGAGGGAGGCGTCCTGGGCGGGAGTTCCCGGCTCCCGCCGGCACAGCCGGGTCGTGGCGTGGGCGGCGTACTCCGGCCCTTCCCCGGCCGAGGCCAGGAGGAAGGCGGCGAGTACGTCGATGCCGCGCGCCGTGTCCGCGAACTGGCCCAGGGGGACCAGACGGCGGTCGAGCGGGACGGCGTCGTCGGCGACCACGTCGGTGACCATCGACGGCTGCCATGACGTCGCGGAACGCGCGGATGGCCGGGCTGGGATCGAACCGGCTCCAGGCCATGCACCCCCCAGCGCTCGTCGGTCCGACCCGCGGCTGGAGCGGGCGAACCGCCGGGGGCCGAGCGCCCGTTCCGGACTCGCGGTGCGGTGGCTCAATTAGTTCCTCGCAAAATGCCGGAAATGACGGCATGCCCCACAGCCTCGCTCCCTCGAACCGGAGCCGCGATCGCGGAGGTCGTGGGGAACCTGTGGCGTTTCGGTCATCTCGGTGACATGCACCTGTCCAAATCAGTCTCCTGGTGGCACGCTGCCCTCTGATTCGCAGCGACACCCCTGCCCTGACCGGGTGGATGAGCCCCGCCACCCGGCCCCCACAGCAGAAGGAGACCGCGTGACAGGCACACTTCGTAGCCTTCGCTCCTCCGGCAGCGGCACCCGCGTTCGTCACACCGTGCTCGGCGCACTCGCCGGCGTCGCCGCGCTGCTGGCGACCGGCGTCACCGCCGCACCGGCGAGCGCCGCGCCCGACCCCGGAGCCGTGGCGCCCTCGGCGCGGGAACGCGCCCTCGCCTTCTGGACCCCGCAGCGGATGCGGGAGGCCACCCCGCTCGACGTCCTGTCCGTCGACCGTTCCGAGGTGCGGGCCTCGGCACCCCGCAAGGGCAAGGCCACCGTCGTGGCACCCAGTACGCCCGCCGCCGACTCCGGCCCCCTGGCGATCCCGAACGGCGGCGGCCCCTGGACCGGGGGCGGCGCGGTGACCAAGACCGCGGGGCGGGTGTTCTTTACCTATCAGGGCCGCACCGCCTCCTGCTCCGGCAACGCCGTCACCAGCGCCAACAAGAGCACCGTGATCACCGCGGGCCACTGCGTGAAGCTGGAGGGGGCCTGGCACACCAACTGGGTGTTCGCTCCCGGCTACCACGACGGACAGACCCCGTACGGCACCTGGACGGCGTCCAAGACGCTCTCCACGCCGCAGTGGACCGCCGGTGAGGACATCAACTACGACATCGGCGCGGCCGTGGTCGCCCCGCTGGACGGCAAGAAGCTGACCGACGTCGTCGGCGGCCAGGGCCTGGCCTTCAACACCGGCTACAACAAGGCCATGTACGCCTTCGGTTTCCCGGCCGCCGCTCCCTACGACGGCCAGAAGTTCATCTACTGCAGCGGCACCACCTACCGGGACTTCCTGCTGTCCAGCGACCACGGTCTGACCTGCGACATGACCGGCGGCTCCAGCGGCGGCCCGTGGTTCACCCGGTTCGACGAGGCCACCGGGACCGGGCTGCAGTCCTCGGTGAACAGCTTCAAGTACAACTTCCTGCCCAACGCCATGTACGGTCCGTACTTCGGCGCGGACGCACAGAACCTGTACCAGAGCGCCCAGTCGTCCTGAGCCACCGGCGCACGGGAGCCGGGTCCTCCGTCCGGCGGCGGGGGAGGGCCCGGCTTTCGGGCGTCGCAGCGCCGGCGGCAAACACGTTGCGCCAGCCGGTGGTTCCGACAGAATGCCGGGATGATCGGCAAACGCATCACCTACCGCACGGCCGACGGCGTCCGCGTCCCCGGAACCTGGCGACACGCCTTCATCCGCAACGGCGACTACTTCCTCACCGACCTGTTCATCTACGCGACGCGCTGATCGACTGCTGGGGCCTGGTCACCCTCGACGAGTTCGAGGAGAAACTGCGCTGCGGCTGGGTCGTCACCGAACTCCCGGACGGCGCCCGGGTGTCCGGCCACGAACTGGCCGCGTGGCGGTTCAGCGAGCCGCGCACCTGGCTCACGCCCGAGCTCCTGCTGGCCGAGATCCACGACACCATCGACCAGCTCAACGGACGCCCGGACTCGACGGACCGCTGCCTGGCCGCCGTCGACACGTTCCTCGCCGACCGGACGGAGCGGAACCGGGCCGCGGCCCGCGCCGCCTACCTGGCCATCCCCGAGACCCAACGCCACTACGCGCTCGGCGACATGGACCGCAAGGACCGGCCGCTGAGGGTCCTGGTGGCCGGACCCGGCGAGTGCCTGGACGGCGCCCCGCCCGGCGAGCCGGTCTCGCGGGAGGAGTACGACGAGGCGGTCGCCTACTTCGAGGACCGGGCGAAGTGGATCGCCGAACGGCCCGCGCGGCTCCCGGCGGACGGACCCGCGACACCGGTCGCCCCCGCGATCCACCTGTACGAGGGCTATTCCCGCACGCCCTCGGACGACCCGGGCACGAAGGCCCTCCGCAACGACTTCCCCGCCCCCGTCCCGGCCGACGGCGTCACCTACCCCTCCGTCGCCCACGCCTACTGGGCCCTCTCCACCACGGACCCTGGTGCCCGGGCCGCCATCAGGGACGCGGACACCGGGTACGCCGCCCGGAACACGGCAGCCGGCGCTCCCCGGCGCGACGGATGGGACCAGGCCCGCACCGCCGTCATGACCGCCCTGCTGAGGGCCAAGTACACCCGGCACCCGGCCCTCGCCCGGATCCTCCTGGCAACCCGCGACGCCACACTCGTCTACGACGACTCCGACTCCGGCTACTGGGGCGACAACGGCGGCCGCGGCCGGAACTGGACGGGCCGCCTCCTGGAACTCGTCCGTTCGGAACTCCGCGCCGAGCAGGCCGGAATCACCCTCCCGGAACCCGCCGCCACGCAGGGCTGAGCGACGGTGCGCCGACGGTTCAGCCGGTCGCCTCGGCGAGCAGCCCCACCTGCTCCAGCCCCGACGCCGCCGGCACGAAGATGAGCTCGTCACAGCCGGCCGCGGCGAACGAGTCGGCGTAGGACGTCACCATCTCGGCGCTCACCGCGGCACTCGCCGCGATCTGCGCGGCGGCGTCGCCGAGGAAGCCGTAGTAGTGCTGGAGATAGCCGTCCGCGTGTGCCCGGGCGTGCGGACCGAGCGCGAAGTACGCCAGCGCCAGTTTGCGCGGCGCGCCCGCACGCCCCGCCTCCTTCCACGCGGCATCGACGCCGGCCGAGGCCTCCGCGAACATCTCCGGCGTACCACCACCCATGATCCAGCCGTCGGCCAGCCGGGCCACCCGCCGGAAACTGACCGGGGTCGACCCGCCCAGGACGAGCTCGGGACCACCCTCGCGCACGGGCGCCGGCCCGATCGCACCGGCGAGCCCCCGCTCCTCGCCCGCCCAGACGCGTTTCATCTCCGTCAACTGTTCCTCCAGGCGGCGCCCCCTGCCCTCGGTGGACAGACCGCTCGCGGCGAAGTCGTCGTCACGCCCGCCCAGGCCCACACCGAGCACGAACCGCCCCCCGGAGAGCCGGTCGAGCGAGGCCGCCTGTTTCGCCAGCAGTGCGCTGTTCGTGTACAGCGGCCCCAGCAGCACACTCGTCGTCAGCCGGATCCGGCTGGTGACCGCCGCGGCCGCACTCAACGCGACCAGCTCCTCATACCCCGGGTAGACCAGCCGTCCGATCGTCCCGAGCGTGCTGAACCCCGCCTCCTCGGCCCGCCGGGCCCACTCCACGAGAACCGAACCCTCGGTCCCGGGAACCGTGTTGGGCAGGCCTATACCGATGTCCATGTCCACCTCCGGTCTTGAGAGGGGGATCACCTACCCACCCGGTGCCGGGCGAACCGGATGTGACGCACCGATCAGGGAGTGGGAGATTCCGCGACCGCGCGATGGACATGCATCCGCTGACCGGAGCGATCGAGACCACGGGCACCGCACCGGCCCGGACGGCGTCTTGGGGACACGGAGAGCCCGATCGTCCGTGACGCCGCCCCGGAGGCGGCCGGCGTCACGGGCCGGGGCCCTTCGGGACGCGCAACTCTCCATCCGTACCGGCACATTGACAGGTCCGGACCAACGCGGCACGCTCTGAGAGCGCTCTCACCCCCTTCCCGGATCGGCCCTTCGTCGAACGGAGACAGAGCATGTCACGCACCCTCGGACGCCGCCTCAGGGCTGTCGGGCTGGCCCTCGCCGCCGCCCTGACCGGCTCCCTCCTCGCCACCGGAGCGGGAACACCGGCCCACGCCGCCGTCCCGGCGACGATCCCCCTGAAGATCACCAACAACTCGGCCCGCGGCGAGCAGGTGTACATCTACAACCTCGGCACCGAACCGTCGACCGGACGGCAGGGCTGGGCCGATGCGAACGGCACGTTCCACCCCTGGCCGGCAGGCGGCAACCCGCCGACTCCCGCCCCCGACGCGTCGATCCCCGGCCCGGCGGCGGGCCAGTCGACCACGATCCGCTTGCCCAAGTTCTCCGGCCGCGTGTACTTCTCCTACGGCCAGAAACTGGTGTTCAAGCTCACCACCGGCGGCCTGGTCCAGCCCGCCGTGCAGAATCCGTCAGACCCCAACCGGAACATCCTGTTCAACTGGTCGGAGTACACACTCAACGACGCGGGCCTGTGGATCAACAGCACACAGGTCGACATGTTCTCCGCACCGTACGCGGTGGGAGTGCAGCGGTCCGACGGGACCACCGCGAACACCGGCCGACTCAAGCCCGGCGGCTACCACGGCTTCTTCAACGCCCTCAGGGGGCAGCCCGGAGGGTGGGCCAACCTGATCCAGACCCGCGCCGACGGAACCGTACTGCGCGCCCTGTCCCCGCTGTACGGCCTGGAGACCGGCGCACTGCCGGCCGCCGTCATGGACGACTACATCAACCGCGTCTGGCGGAAGTACTCCACCTCGACCCTCACGGTCACCCCGTTCGCCGACCAGCCGGGCACCAAGTACTACGGACGGGTCTCCGGCGGCGTCATGAACTTCACCAACAGCGCGGGCGCCACCGTCGCCAGCTTCCAGAAGCCGGACGCCTCCTCCGTCTTCGGCTGCCACGGGCGGCTCGACGCGCCGAACGACCAGGTCCGCGGCCCGATCTCCCGAACCCTGTGCGCCGGCTTCAACCGCTCCACCCTGCTGGTCAACCCCCAGCAGCCCGACTCGAGTGCCGACGCCTTCTACAAGGACGACGTCACCAACCACTACGCCCGCAAGATCCACGCCCAGATGGCCGACGGCAAGGCGTACGCCTTCGCGTTCGACGACGTGGGCCACCACGAGTCCCTCGTGCACGACGGCAACCCGCGCCAGGCCTACCTCACCCTCGACCCCCTCAACTGACCTGGGCTCTGCTCCCCAACTCCGGTTCAAGACCGCACTGTTGACTCTTCATCATTTCTGGAAATCAATTACAACTTTGCTTTTCCTTGGTGTAGATGGACTGCGGTTTACGTGAGCCTCAGGGGCACCAGGCGGTGACTGAACACCCTCCCGCAACAGGGGGGGTGTCGTCACTGTCCCCCCATGCAAGGGTGAGAGGCACCAACCATGACGAAGAACCGCACAGTGCGCTACGGCAGCCGCACGCTGGCGCTGACGGCGACCGCGTTCGTAGTGATCGCGACGGCCGTCCCCGCAGCGGCCGAGGAACAGCCCACCGCCGAGCAGATCATGGCCGACTGCGCGTCCGGCGAAGGCAAGTGCACCTTCAACTCCCCGCAGCTCGGCCGGGCGTACCTCGGTGAGCCGCGCCAGGTCTCCGAACTCCTCTACAACTGCACCGACTCGCCCGCCTCCCAGTCGATGTCCTGGGCCGACACAGTGGGCTCCTCCCACTCGGTGGGCGGCTCGGTCACGGCGGGCGGGGGCATCGAAGGCATCATCACGGCCAGCGTGACCGCGACGTACAACTACACGTGGCAGAGCTCGCACACCGAGACGAGTTCCTTCACCGTGAACGTGAAGCCCGGAGAAGTCGGCTGGATCTCCCGCGCCCAGGTGATGCAGCAGATAACCGGCACCTGGCAGACCCACTACGACGACCCCAAGTGGGGTCACTACTACTGGTTCGTCCCCGACGTGGTCACCGGCCCGGCCCCGAACGGCACGGACGGAAAGCACAGCGCGGTCGTGGTCAAGTCCCGCAAGATGACGGCCGAGGAAAAGAAGCTGTGCTCCACGGGTTCCACCCGGGGCAAGCTCTTCACTCAGGAGGCCTGAGCGCGCTCCGGCCGGCCGGTCCGGCCGGAGCTCGGCCCGCACCTCCCGTTGCTCAGACCGCGAACGCGATTGACGGATTCAGCTCCCTGCCCGCCGGGCAGTGAGCCAGGGAATGTCATGAGCACGACTGCACGACTGCCTTTCCCCACAAGGAGGTCGATCATGTACGTCCGTACGCTCACTGGCGGCCTGGCCGCTGCCCTGGTGCTGTCCGTGTCCCTGACGGGTGGCCAGGCCGTGGCCGCGGCCCCCGACGCGGAGGGCGCCCCCCTGGCCGCCCGTGTCCTCCTCTACGACGCCGGCGGGTCCGCGGAGTTCAAGAGCGCGGTCGACCGCGGCGCGGCGATCTGGAACGAGAGTGTCGACGCCGTCGAGCTGCGGCCGGCCGCCGCTGGGCAACGCGCGAACATCCGCGTCCTCGCGGACAACGGCTGGCCCCGTGCCCTGCCCTCCACCCTCGGTAACGGAACCGTCTACATCGGACGCCAGGCCGTCGACCAGGGCTACAACACGATCCGCATCTCGGCCCATGAGCTCGGGCACATCCTGGGCCTGCCCGACCGCAAGCCCGGACCGTGCTCGAGTCTCATGTCCGGTTCCACCGCGGGCACCTCCTGCACGAACCCGTATCCGAACGCGGCGGAGAAGGCGGAGGTCGAGGAGAACTTCGGCGGCGCACTCGTCGGGCGGGCCCCGGCGGCGCGTGCCGAGGTGATCGTGGACTGACACGGCCGCCACGAGGCGGCACAGGCCAAGTGCCGCCTCGTCGCCCCCCATCCCCGCCGCGGGCCGGAGCCACGACGAGGTTGAACACAGCCACCGTCGACCGCTGACGGCCGAACTCCCACCGAGTTCTTCGCTGCTTGCCCGGGCCGTGTGAACCCGGCTGGACGGCGTTACGGCACGGCCGGTGCCGCGAGGGTTTCGGGCTGGCCCGCGCGGCGCAGTGAGGCGGCGACGAAGCCGTCGCTCTTGAGCTCCTCGACCAGTTCCCGGAGGAATCGTATGGTCTCGGGCCGCCGGCTGGTGGTGGTGCCGACGGCCTGGCGGATCTCCATGAACTCCTTCTCGATCAGCCGCACTTCCGGGTGTGCCTCGGCGTAGGCGGTCATCGGCTGCCGGATGCCCGCGCCCGCCTCCAGGTGGTGTGCGGTGAAGGCGTCGATACCATCGTGGCCGCGAACCAGGGTGGCGTGGCGCAGGGTTCGGGTGAGATAGAGGTCGTAGGCGGATCCGGCTTTCACTCCGATGCGAACGCCCGGCGCGTCGACGTCCTCGGGCGTCTTCAGGCCGGAGTCCCGGGGGACGGCGTACACGCCCTCGATGAGCACGTACGGGGCGGTGAAGGCGACTTCCGTCTCGCGTGCGGGCTCGATCGCGAGGAAGCAGACATCGGCCCGTCCACCGGCCATCGCCTCGAACGACGCACGCGCGGCGTCGAAGCAGAGGAACTCCACGGGCACCCCGAGCCGGGCCGCGATCTCCCGGGCGAGATCGACGGTGATGCCGCTGGGTGCTTGCGCAGTCCCTTGGGCGAGGACGGGATTGCCGAGGTTGACGGAGGCGCGCAGGACACCGGTGGGCGCGAGGTCGGCGGCGAGAGAGGGAAGGGCCATGCCGCGAGTGTAGGTTCCTGGCCCGACGGCCCCACCGGGAGCGCTGCTGACCCGCTGACCGGCGGGTCGGCATCGTCTTCCAGGACCCGGACGACCAGCTTGGCCTGCCGGACGCGGTCGTGGACGAGGGCCGGCGTGCCGTGCTCGCCCGCGGTCTGACTGACGAGCGTCCACTGCCCCGCGGGCAGCCGCCGTCGCGTGACCTCGGCATCGACCGCGACGCAGCTGACCTACGACGTCCTGTGGCGACTTCGCCGCGGGAGTGATCAGGAGACTGTCGGGACCGGTGGGTTCCAGCGGTGGGTGCGGGGCGCAGCGACCGTGCGGCGGCGTCGGCGCGTGGACGCCGCCGCACGGCACCGCGCAGGGCGATGTGCGCGGTGGGGCGACCGTGCCGCAGCGGGCTGTCGTCGATGAGATCGTCGTGCACGATCGCAGCGGCGTGCACCAGCTCCATGGAGGCCGCGGCCCGCACGAGTGCGTCGCCGTCGGGCTCTCCCACCGCGCGCCAGCCCCCAGTAGCAGAACGCCGCTCGCAGCCGTTTGCCGTCCGCGACCGCCGCCTCCAACTGCTCGGCCACCGGGGCCAGGAGCGGATCGATCGCGGCCAACTGATCGGCTTCCCGGGCGGCGAACCCGTGCAGTACATCGTCGACACGGGACCTGAATGCGGCCGGCTCCCACCGGTCAGGCCAGGCACGAGAACGCGAGAACTCATGATCGAGTGATCACATCGCTCGACTGTGCGGATAGCCGCTGCGGACAAGAGGCCCCGGCTCGTCGGTCAGCCGGTTCACCTCCGGAGCCGGGGCGCGAGTACCGTGCGTACGACCTTGGCCACCTTGCTCGCGGCGGATGCCTCCTCTTCTTCGGGTTCCGGCTCCAGCATCTGCTGGATCCGCAGCAGCAGTTGGTTGGTCGACCGCCAGAGCGGGACGAACTGGCCGGCGACCGGACCGACGCCCTGGACCGGGCCGCCGGACAGCTCGGTGACCTTCTTGGCGCTCGTGACCGTTGCCGGGTCCCTGAGGATCACGTGCACCTCGTCGTCGACCAGCTTGATCTCCATCTTGCGTGCGGCGGCTTCCTCCGGGTTCGCGTCCGTGGTCGTCTCCGGATCCAGTTCGTCGATCTTGGCGGCGACCGCCTCCGGGTCGACCCCGAGTTCCCGCAGCACCTTGGCCGCCATGCTGTTCTCCGCCCGCAGCATCGCCTCGAGCAGGTGATGGCTGCCCACCGGTGCGCCACCGGCCAGTGCGCTGGCGGCGGACACCGTGTCCTCGGTGGCAGGGGTGCCGACCGGCCAGGGGCCGGTCGCGACGTCCTGCTCATCCTCCAAGGAGGCCAGCACCGCGGCACGGATCTTGCTGATCGGATCGATGCGCTGGGCGAGCACCTTCGCGCCGACGCCCTCACCTTCCCTGACCAGCGCGAGCAGGATGTGTTCCGTACCGATGGAGGTGTGGCGCAGCTGTTGCGCCTCGCGCAGGGCGAGTTCCAGCGTCTTCTTCGCGCGCGGCGCGAACGGGATGTGGCCGCTCAGCTCCTCCGTACCGGGCTTGACCACCGCCGCGATATCGGCCTGCGCGGTCTCCTTGTCGTACCCGAGTTCGTGCAGGACTTTCGCCGCCGTGCTGTCCGGCACGTCGAGCAGCCCCAACAGGAGATGCTGCGTGCCGATCTGGGGGTGCTTGAGCAGCCTCGCCTGCTCCTGGGCCGTGACGACCGCGCGGCGGGCTTTCACTGAGAACCTCTCAAAAGTCATGGTTCCATGGTCCCAACCCTGTCAATACACTGTCATTGACAGGGTGACCGTGTCGAAGGGAGGGTGTGATGGGGACGCCGTCGGACTGGGAGGACCGGCTCGCCCGCTGGCAGAACGAGCTGGAGCTGTTCGAGCAGCTGGACGAGACACCCTGGGTCACGCTGGCCAAGGCGGAAGCCGAGACGGGGGTTTCGCGTTCGGCGCTGCGGTCCTGGTACCGCAACGGCGAGATCGAGTCCCGGCTGGTGGACGGCCCGAACGGGCCGCAGCGCCTGGTCCAGCTGGATGCGGTGATCGAGCGCGCCGCCGCGTCACCGCGCATTCAGCGCAGGGCGGAGCGGGAAGTCAGCCTGGAAGCCCAGGTCACCCTGCTGCGCCACCGGATCGACCAACTCGAGCTGCGCTTGGCCGCGTTGGAGCGGAAGTGACCGGCGTCCGCAGCCCGGTGCGATCGGCTCGACGGCCGCCGCACCCGCTACGAACTCGCCGTCCGTGACTCAGGGGCGCTCATGGCCTGCGGCCGCGGAAGGTGCGGCGCAGGTCGCTCACCCACAGCTCGTCGGCGGTGTGGATGCCGGGCGGGTTCTCGTCCGTGACGAGTAGGCGACCAGCTCACGCAGACAGTCGTCCGGGACGCCGTAGGAGCAGTCCTCATTCCCCTCGTCCGTGCGGGGTGGTCATGCCATGGTTCCTTACTGGCAAGGGGACGCCGAGCCGTCGGCCGATCCTTCGCATAGCCGGAACACCCGCCTGGAAGCGGATCGTTGATCGTTCAGGCACCGTTCTGACGACGGAGCCACAGAATGACATCGAGAGATCGGAGCATCCGGCGTGGACGTCTTCATCATCGGCATCACCGGCGGAATCGGTGGTCTGCTCGCGCAGAGACTCAGCAGTCGAGGAGACACCGTCCACGGGCTCGTTCGCCGGGACGAGCAGCAAGCCGAACTCGCAACGCGGGGCGTGAACGCCCGAGTCGGCGATCTCTCGAGCATGTCCGCCGAACAACTGGCGGCAGCATTCGGCGACGTCGACGTGGTCGTCTTCAGTGCCGGATCGAACGGCGGTAGCAGGGAGGTCACGAAGGCCGTCGACGGCGATGGAGTGGTCAAAGCGATCGAGGCCGCACGCCTCGCCGGTGTGGAACGCTTCGCGCTGGTGTCGGTGCTCCCGGAATCATGGCGGGAACGCGATCTCGGCGAGGAGGTCGAGTACTACTTCGCCGTGAAGAAGGGCGCGGACGTCGAGCTCAGCCGCAGCGATCTGAATTGGCTGATCCTGCGCCCCGCACTCCTTCTCGACGGTCCCGGAACCGGCACTGTGTCCCTCGGGCCGGCCGAACTCCACGGCGAGATCACGCGCGACGACGTCGCCGCCACCCTCGCCGCACTGCTCCACGAGCCCCGGATCGGCCGGCAGATCCTCGAACTCAACACGGGCTCGACACCCATCGAAGAGGCGGTCCGGGCGAACGTCCGCTCCTGACGGCAGCCTGGTTCAGGCGATCTTGACAGTGGTGCCGTTGTTCTCGAGTGCGGTGGTTTCTGGGTTCGACGCCGCGGCCGGTGGCCCAGTACGCCTCGTGGGCGCGGTCCCCGTCGCCGAGGTAGCACACCTTTATTCCGAAGTGGCGACCGGCTACGAGCCGTTCGTGCGACCCGGGAGCCCGCAAGAACTCATTGTTCGAGGCCCCGGTGTGCGGAACGCGTTCGGAATGTGTCGGAGCGCTGTTCCACCGTTGAAGAGGTGCTCACCCCTCCCCAGACTCGTCAGCGTTCATCCCGCCCGCTCACCGGGTCGGGTACGGACCCAAACGAGGAGTGGTCATGCTCAACAGGCTCGGAAACCTGGGCACCTCCCTGCTGGAACGGTTCCTCCCCTCCGCCGACGCGGACGCGCTCAGGTGCATGACGCGGTGCAACGCGGAGGGCTACTGGCAGGACTGGTGCTGCGACAACAAGGGCAAGAACTGCCGCTGGTACGGGGAGCCGTCGATCAGCCCCTGCTGACGGCGGAGCACTGGTTGACCGGGGGAGGGCGTACCGCTGGGTGTGCCCTCCCTCCTGGGGACGACGGGGCCCCGGCCGGACGGGGCCCCGCCCTGAGAGAGGCGGCAATGAACTACTTCACTCACGGCGTGCGCGGACTGCTGACCGCCGTGTTCCTCATCGCCCTGGTCGGCAAGGTCGGCAAGGCCGGGGCGTTCTCCGCCTTCGCCGACTCGTTGCGGCCCCTCGCCGCGGTGTCCGGGCCGGCCGTGCGGGCCGTCGCCCTCGCGGTGGTCGCCGCGGAAGGTGCCGTCTGCCTCGCGCTGATCCTGCCGTACACCCCGGCGACACTGGCGGGTCTGCTGGCGGCCGCCGCGCTTCTCGCGGTGTTCGCCGTGGTCATCGCCCGGTCGGTGGGCAGGGGAACCACCGTGCGCTGCCGGTGCTTCGGCCGCGCGGGCGCGCCGCTGAGGCGAGCGCACGTCGTACGGAACGGATTGCTGGCGTCCGTCGCCGGGACGGGTGCGGCGGCGGTGGTGACCGGCCCGGCCGGTGGATCGGACCCCGGGACGGCCACGGTGGCGTGGTGCGCCGGTGCGGTCGCCGGCGGCCTGGTCACCGTGCTGGACGACCTGGTGAGTCTGTTCCGCCCCGCTGCCCCTTCCACGACCGAGTGACCGAGAGGTGCTGGATGGCTGCTCTGACCGCGGCAGTGGTGCTCGTCGGCATCCTGTGTGTACTGGACCTGCTGCTCACCATCGGAGTGATCAAGAAGCTGCGGGAGTACGGCCCGGCCGGGCCCGCGAGGCCGCCGGGCAGGGGGATGACGCCGCTGCGCCCCGGAGAGGAACTGCCCCCCTTCACGGCCGTGGCCGTGGACGGCGCACCGGTCGGCCGGTCCTCGCTGCCGGACGGGGCACTGATCGCCTTCCTCTCCCCGAACTGTGAGCCCTGCCGGGCGAAGCTGGCCGAACTCGTCGCGTACGCGGCCGCCGAGCCCGGCGGCCGGGACGGGACGCTCGCCGTCGTCGTCGGCGAACCGGAGGAGTGCGAGCGTTTCGTCCGCGAGCTGAACCCGGTGGCCCGGGTGGTCGTGGAGCCGAGGGGCGGGCCGGTGTGCGCGGCCCTGCGCGTGGACGCGTTTCCCACCACACTGCGCGTCGGCTCGGACCGCGACCGTACCGTCGTCACCGGCGACTTGGTCGACTTGACGCGGGAGGCGTCCCCGCGATGAACCGGTCCGTGTCCGGGTCCGTTTTCGCGCGCAGGAGCGGGCTGCTGCTGGCCGCCTCCCTGGCGGCCGGGGCCGCTCCGGTCGCCTGCGTGCTCTACAGCGTGCTGAGCCTGGCCGCCGGTCTGCTGACGGTCGCCACGGCGTGGCTGACCAAGTCGGTGCTGGACAACCTCGGATCGGACGCGGGGATGGGCGCGCTGCTCGCCCCGGCGCTCGGCCTCACGGCCGTCGGCACCGTCGCCGCCCTGCTGCCGCACGTGTGCCGCTACCTGTCCGCGGAGGTGGACCGGCGTAGCGCGCTCCGCGCCGACGCCCGGCTCTTCACCAAGGCGGCGGGCTTCCCCGGCCTGAGCCGCTTCGAGGACCCGGACTTCCTGGACCGGCTGCGACTGGCCCGGCAGGGTGGTGGCCGTGTCCCCGCGCAGGTGATGAACGCGGCACTCGGCCTGGCACGGTCAGCGATCACGGTCACCGGCTTCCTGGGTTCCCTGCTGGTGCTGAACCCGGTCCTGACCGTCCTGGTGGCCGCCGCCGGTGTGCCGACGCTCTGCGCGGAGATCGCCCTTTCACGCAGGCGGGCGGGCGTTGCCTGGCGAGTCGGGGCGAGGGAGCGGCGGGAGTGGTTCTACGGCGGTCTCCTGGCGGACGCCGAGGCGGCCAAGGAGGTGCGCCTCTTCGCCATCGGCGGCTTCCTGCGGGACCGGATGCTCGCCGAGCGGCGGACGGCCGACGCGGCCCGCCGGGCCGTGGACCGGCGCGAGGTCGCCGTGCAGTCGGGCCTCGGCCTGCTCGCCTCGCTGATGACGGGCGGAAGCCTGCTGTGGGCGGTGCGCGGAACGTACCGGGGCGAGTTGTCGGCGGGAGACGTCACGCTCCTCGTCGCCGCCATCGCCGGGACCCAGTCCGCGTTCGCCGCACTGGCGCACGAGGCGGCCCGTGCCGCCGAGTCGCTACTGATCTTCAGCCACTACCGGTACGTGATCGAGGCCCCGCCGGACCTGCCGCTCACGCCGAACCCCCGGCCGCTGCCCGCCCTGCGCCGGGGCATCGAGCTGCGCGACGTGTGGTTCCGGTACTCGGAGCGGCACCCGTGGGTCCTCAAGGGCGTCAACCTGACCATTCCCCACGGCAGTTCGACGGCCCTGGTAGGCCTCAACGGGTCGGGCAAGACGACGCTGGTCAAACTGCTCTGCCGCTTCTACGATCCCACCCGCGGCGCCATCCTGTGGGACGGCGTCGACCTGCGCGAGGTCGATCCGGCGCAGCTGCGCGACCGGATCACCGCGGTGTTCCAGGACTTCGTGCAGTACGACCTGACGGCGGCCGAGAACATCGCGCTGGGCGACCTGGACGCGCTCGACGACGAGAAGCAGATCGTGTCGGCCGCCCGGCAGGCCGGGGCGCACGACACCCTCGACACACTGCCGAAGGGCTATCAGACACCGCTGACAAGGACGTTCTTCGCGGAGGAAGACAGGGACGACCCCGAGTCGGGTGTGCTGCTGTCCGGCGGCCAGAGCCAGCGTCTGGCCCTGGCACGGGCCTTCCTGCGGGGCACGCGGGACCTGATGATCCTCGACGAACCCTCGGCTCGACTGGACGCCGAGGCCGAGTACGAGATCCACACCTCGATCGCGCGGCACCGGCGCGGCCGGACCAGCGTCCTGATCTCCCACCGGATGGGCTCGCTGCGCGATGCCGACGTCATCGTCGTCCTCTCCGGCGGGCGCGTCGTCGAGCGCGGCGACCACGCACGGCTGCTGGCGGTCGGCGGCGAGTACGCGCGGCTCTTCGCACTCCAGGCCACGGGCTATCTGCCCGACGCCCCCGGGCCGTCCGAGGGGGCAGCGCTGACGGAGGTGTCACCGTGACCGGCGGGAGGGACCTCTGGGTTCCGGCGGTGGCACTGGCCGTCCTCGCTGCCTGCGGGGCGGGCGCCACCCGCCGTCTGCTCGTCGTCACCGTCCGCGGGACGAGCATGACCCCCACGCACCACCACGGCGACCGGCTGCTGGTGCGTCGTACGCGCACGGTGCGCCGAGGGCAGGTCGTGGTGGTGCTGCGACCCCGGTCACCGGCGGTCTGGCGGGAGGACCGGCACAGCCCGCTGATCGTGAAGAGGGTGGCGGCGGTGCCGGGGGAGCCGGTGCCGCCGGGGTTGGTCCTCCCCCTCGCGGACGGCCATGAGGGGCGGGTACCTCCCGGCCGTGTGGTGCTCCTCGGCGACAACGCCGCCGCCAGCGTGGACTCGCGCCAGTTGGGCTTCTTCCCGCTGGACGACGTGCGCGGGGTGGTGACGCGGTCCCTGCCCCGGCATGAGGGCACGCACCGACGGTAATCCCGCTCCGGAGATTGTTCAGTGGGTGCCCTGGCCGTGGCCTCGCCGTATGGCCCTGCTGCCGAGCCGTTTGCCGCACCACCAGGAGGTCAGGCAACCGGCGGCGAACACCGCCGCGACGACGGCGTCGGCCAACTGGTGACGTCCGCCGGCGCCCTCCCCGTCGTTCAGAGCCGGCCCTGGCGCGCCGCCCGGACCGGCCGCCGGCATCCAGGCGGCCCGGGCGATACCGCTGCGCGCCCGTAACCAGGCGTCCGTCTCGTCCTCGCCTCCACAGACCTGTACGAACGCCCGTACCACGTCCTCCCGGGGCAGAGTTGTGCGTCCCAGCACGGTCGCGAGCGTGCTGGGCGGCAACGTGTCGCCGTTCCGGTGCGCGCGAGCCGCGATCTCCCGGTACGTCAGCCCGGACCACGCTTTGAGCGCGCGCATGCGGTCGACGAAGGACCGGGGGTCGCAAACGTCGTCGGGGCGGGGCGGACAGTGCTGCCTCATCTCGTGGCCTCTCGTGAGTGTGCGGGGCGGGGGAGTCGCTGCGACGTCGCAGCCCGATGGTGACCATCTGCCCGGTCGGCCGCAACACACCAACGGCCTCACAGGTGTCCCGGACACCGAGCACCCCCGGGACCTGCGCGTTCCGGACTGTCCCGGACGGCCTGGCGGCTGTCCGGCTCACTCCGGGCACGCCCCTCGCCAGGGATCACGCCACGCACGGCCCTCCGCGACAACGACACAGGATGGGAACACAACCAGCCCGCCTCACTTGGCATAGTGGACCCCGCCGGACTGGCGGGGAAGGAAGGTCATGCACGAGGAACCGGAGCGCTACCGGGTCGAGTTCGCGAGTGGTACCGCCGCCTCGGTGGCGAAGCGGCGCTCGTTCCGCGACCACGAGCGCAACGACATCGAGCCCGATCTGCCCGGCTGGCCTCCCGGCCGGACCTTCGCGGTGCGGGGGTTCTTCGGCAAGCTCGGCCGCCACGTCCAAACCGTCGTCACCGGGCTCCTGATGCTGCCGCTCTCCATCATCGCCGACGCCCTGGGCAGTCCCGCGTCGCCCGAGAAGCGGGGGAAGCTGCAGGAGCGTGAGAACGAGGTCGACGATTTCCCCGTCATGTGGGCGGGCGTGGGCGAGACGGCTCGTACGCTGCCCTGGCAGCTCGATCCCTCCCGGCGCCCCTGGCGGATGGTGACCGAGATCGAACTGGCGGAGTCGGAAGGGCTGGTGCGCATCCTGTCGTACGAGGACACGGCGCGTGGCAGTCGGTTCGTTTCATGGGGCGGCGGCGAGAAGGTTCCGGGATCCGAGGCCGTCCTCTGGTCAGTGCCCCGGGAGGACATCGTCGGCGCGGAGATCAAACCATTCAGCGCGGCCGAGTCCGACTTCAAGATCTCCTTCCGCGATGGTTCGTGGGCCCGACTGACGACGTCGTCGTACGGCGCCCGGGAAATCGTCAATCTTCGGACACCCGCACGCCTTTCCGCATGGCGCTGTGGATCAGCAGCATCAACATCGCGCTCGCCACGGCCTGCCACTTCCTGCTGGCCCCGCGCTGGGCGGTCACGGGGATGGCCGCCGCCTACGCTCTGTCCTACGCGGTCGGCCTGCTCCTGACCGCCTTGCGCCTGCGGCGACGCACGGAGGGGCTCCTCGACGGCCGGCGGATCTGTCGCACCTACGCGAAACTCACCGCGGCCGCCACCGCCGCCGGGGCTGCCGGGTGGCTCATCGCCCGCTCCTGCGGCCAGAGCCTGACATCGGTTTCCTGGACGCCCGCCCTTTCCCTCGCCGCGGGCGGCACCGCGATGGTCCTGCTGTTCCTGCTCCTTGCGCGACTCCTGCGGATCCAGGAGTTGCGCAGCCTGCCGGGGCTGGGGTGAATCTGACGGCCCTGCCCGCGACGCCGTGCCGCCGGCAGCCGCCGATGCCGTGACCGAGAGGGAAGCCGCGAGCAAGAACAGCGGTTCGGGCCGGTCCGCCGAGCCAGGTCTCGGTGACGATCGGGTGGACGTCTGCTGGCGATCTCGGCGGTGTGGCGGTGACGTTCATGGCTGGGCCTTTCCTGGGGCCTGCCGAGTGCCGGTCAGCGGGCGCGCGGGCTGTCGCCCGTCAGGCAGCGGAGGGGCCGGGCCAGATGGCCGAGGCGTCGTCGCGGTGGGGGTCGGGCAGCCGGATCGGGCGGACGGCAATGGTGCGTTCGCGCCCATCGGTGACGGCCGTCCAGGAGGCGGGGCGGCCGGTGTAGCACATGGTGGTCAGGGCGAACACACCGTCGGCGTAGACCTCGACGTATTCGCCGACGGTGAGGATGCGCAGCGCGGTGGCGGGTTCGCTCAGGATCGTCTCGCCGAGGCGGGCGCCGTCGGGGCCGGTGGCCCAGAGGTTCTTGCCGTCGCAGCCCACCGCGAGGGCGGGGCGGTCGCCGTCCGTGGTGTCGGTGCGCAGCGTGACCTCGACGCGTCCCGATATGCCGATGTCTCCGACCGCGTGCAGGGCGGGCCGGTCCGTCTCCTCGCCGAGCCAGGCGTTCAGGCCGGGCCACCACTCCAGGCGGGGCGCCGCATCGTCGGGTGTGACCAGGAGTTTCGGCTGGGTGAGCATGCCGCGGCAGCGGTCACCGGTGTCGCTGAGGCCGACCCGGCGAGGCGTGGTGTGCAGTACGACGCGGGAGCCGTCGGGCCCGGCGATGACGCGCGGAGCGTAGGCGCCGGTCGGGCCGAGAGGGCCGCGCCGGGTCCAGGGTCCGCGCAGACGGGGCGCGGTCCATGCCTCGAAGCCGCGGGTGGCGCCGATGGAGCCGAGCAGCAGCCAGGAGCCGTCGTCGAGACGTTCCAGGACCGGGCACTCCAGTTCGTCGACGTCGCCGGGGGAGAGGAGCGGTGGGTGGACGGTCCAGTGCTCCAGATCGTCGGAGGTGGCCCAGGCGACGCAGCCGCTGACCTCCACCGGAAGGGAGGCGTCGCTGGCGCAGACGGCCATGACCCAGCCGTCCGACTCGTCGTCGCGTACGACGAACGGGTCGCGCCAGCCCATGCGTTCACCGGTGCGGTACCAGCGCGGGTCCGCCTCGACGACCGGGCCGGTCCCATGGCGCCGCCAGGCGGTGCCGTCGGTGCGGTCGGAGTACGCCAGCCCGACCGACTGGAGCGGCCAGCCGCCCGGTGTGAGCCCGCGGACGCCCGTGTAGAACATGGCCATTCCGTCGCCGTGCCGGATCGGATGCATCGTCCACACCGCCTGCTCGTCGAAGCGGCCGGGCAGGCCGTTGCCGAAGGCGGTGCCCTGTGGCTCCCAGCGGACCAGGTCGGTGGAGGCAGCCCGGCCGTAGGAGGTCTCCATCCGCAGGTGGTCGAACTCCGGTGTCCAGGGGCCCTGCAGGTGCAGGACCGCGTACGTGCCGTCGTCGTCGCGCAGGAGGGCGAAGTCGTTCACGCAGAGGCCGGGCGGGGCGTATCGCATGCACAGTTCCTGTCGGCTCGACAGCGCCCAAACGTGTGCGCTGATACTTGATAACGAAAAGGTCTCCCGAGAACTGGCCCAAGTAAATATGAACGCAAACGCTTGCGCAACAAGGTGGTCGGGTTTACGGTCACGTCACCCACAGATCACACCGACGTGAAAGCAACGGGAGGAATGCGTCGTGACGGCCAGCATCACCGATGTCGCCCGCGCCGCCGGAGTCTCGGCGTCCACCGTGTCCCGCGCGCTGCGCGGCCGACCGGGGGTCTCCGAGGAGGTGCGGGCGCAGATCACGGCCGTTGCCGCGCAACTCGGCTACACAGCCTCACGTTCCGCGGCGAGCCTGGCCAGCGGGCGCACCTTCACCATCGGCGTCGTGGTCCCGTACGTGGGCCGCTGGTTCTTCGGAACCGTGCTGGACGCCGCCGAGCAGGTGTTCAGTGCCGCCGGGTACGACGTACTGCTGTACAACCTGCGTTCGCCGGAGACACGCAAGCGTTTCTTCACCAGGCTCCCGGTCCGCAAGCGGGTGGACGCGGTGCTGTCGCTGCTCATCCCTGACGAGGAGGAGACCGCCGCGCTGCGTTCACTCGGGGTGCCGCTGGCCACCACCGTCGGCGGCACCCGGCCCGGCTTCACCGTCGTCGGCATCGACGACCGGGCCGGCACCGAGAGCGCCGTACGGCATCTGGTGAACCTCGGCCACCGCCGTATCGGCATGATCTCGGGGGCCAGTGGTCCGCTGCACTGGACCACTCCCATAGAGCGCAGACAGGCATATCTCGACGTCCTGGCCGACGCCGGGATCGAGGCCGATGCGGCTCTGGAGGCGGACGGTGACTACACCGTCGAGGGCGGTGAGCGGGCGATGACCGACCTGCTGGCCGTCTCGCGTCCGCCGACGGCCGTGTTCGCGCAGTCCGACGAGATGGCGATGGGCGCCCTGCGCGCCCTGCGCCGCCACCGGCTGAAGGTGCCGGACGACGTGTCCGTGGTCGGCTTCGACGACCACGAACTCGCCGACGTGGTCGGGCTGACCACCGTCGCCCAGCCGGTCGCCGAGCAGGGCGCCGAGGCCGCCCGGCTGCTGCTGCGGCAGCTGGAGGAACCGGACGCCGAACCTCCCGCCGAGCAGGTGCAGATGCCCATCCGCCTCGTGCTGCGCGAGACCACCGCGCCGCCGCGCCCGCGCGGACCGCAGTAACTCCCCGAGCCCCACACCCCCACCGACCTGAAGCACTCCCGCCCTCCTGAAGCACTCCCGCACACCTGAAGCATGCCCACCCACCTGAAGCACTCCCGCACTTCGAACCCTCGCCACAGCACGGAGGCACAGCCATGAGTTCGACCAGCAGAAAGTACCGCCGCACCGCCTGTACGGGCCTGGCCCTGGCCCCCTTGCTGGCGCTGGCCGCATGTGGCGGGGGCGGTGGTACCGATGCCTCCGCCGAAGCCGGGAGCGGCAAGGGCACCATCAGCGTCTGGGCCCACCAGGGCCAGAAGAACGAGGCCAGTGCGCTGCAGAACGCGGTGAAGTCCTTCAACTCCTCGCAGAACAAGATCAAGGTCGACCTGAAACTGATACCCGAGGACGACTACACCAAGACCATCACCGCCACCGACGCCGCCGAGCTGCCGGACGTGATGGAGTTCGACGGCCCGACCATGGCGAACTTCGTCTACAACAAGAAGCTCGCCCCGATCGACACGTACGTCTCCGCCAAGACCATGGACAACGCCACCGACGCGAGCAAGGCGCAGGGCGAGGTCGGCGGCAAGCACTACGGCCTGGGCATGTTCGACTCCGGCCTCGGCATCTACGGCAACAAGAAGCTGCTGGACGCGGCCGGGGTGAAGTATCCCAAGGGTCTGTCCGACGCCTGGACGGCGGAGCAGTTCACCGCTGCGCTCAAGACGCTGAAGGCCAAGGACCCCGACGGCAAGACCGTCGACCTGCAGGAGTCCGGCGGCTACGCCAATGAGTGGGGCACCTACGGCTTCGCTCCCATCGTCTGGTCCGCCGGAGGCTCCCTGCTCAAGGACGGCAAGGCGGAAGGTGCCCTCGACACCCCGGCCGTGGCCTCTGCCCTGAAGACCTTCCAGTCCTGGAAGACCTACGTCGACCCCAACACCGACGGCAACGCCTTCGCCAAGGGCCGCGTCGCGCTCAGCTGGGTCGGCCACTGGATGTACCCCGCCTACAGCGAGGCCCTCGGCGACGACCTCGTCGTCCTTCCGCTGCCCGACTTCGGCAACGGCCCCAAGACCGGCCAGGGCTCCTGGGCCTGGGGCATCGGCGCCGGCACCAAGAACGCCAAGGCCGCCGGCGCGTTCCTGGACACCCTCCTGAACGACACCAACGTCACCGCCATGACGACCGCCAACGGGGCGGTGCCCGCCACCAGGACCGCGCTCGCCAAGAGCAGCCTCTACCAGCAGGGCGGCCCGCTGCAGCTCTTCGCCGACCAGCTCGCCAAGCCCTGCGGTGACAGCGACATCACCAAGTCCTGCGTCGCGGTCACCCGCCCGGTGACCGCCGGCTACCCGACCGTCACCGCGAAGTTCAGCGAGGCCCTGAACTCCGTCTACGGCGGCGCCGACCCCAAGAGCGCCCTGGAGAAGGCCGCCCGCGCCATCGACCGGGACTTCTCCGACAACGCCGGCTACAAGATTCCGTAGGACCATCGGCCGGGGCGGGCCGCACACCGCGCGCCCGCCCCGCCGGGAACAGGACCCTCCCGTGACATCCGTGGAACCCGTGCCCGCCGTGCCGCCGCCCGGCCCGGGGCAGGCCCCGTCCGTGACCTCCGTGAAGCCCGCGCGTCCGAAGCGATCGATGCGATCAACTCGTCCGGGCCGTAAGAATTACGACTGGCTGCACGGGCTGCTCATGTCCGCCCCGGCCGTGGTCGGACTCATCGTCTTCGTCGGTGTGCCGTTCGGCTACGCCGTGGTGCTCTCCTTCTACAACGTCCGCCTCGGCTCCCCGCTGGAGCCCACCTTCTTCGGCCTGGAACAGTACCGGCGGCTGTTCACCGACCCGGACCTGTCCGGACCGTTCCTGCGGGCCCTGCTGAACAACCTGACCTTCGCCGTGGTCGTCGTACCGGTGCAGACGGCCCTGGCACTCGGGCTGGCGATCCTGCTCAACCGCAAGCTCAAGGCAATCGGCCTCTTCCGGTCCCTGTTCTTCATGCCGGTCGTCTTCCCCATGGCACTGGTCGCCGTGATCTGGCGCCTCATCCTGGCCCGCAGCGACCAGGGCATGCTCAACTCCGCACTGGACGCGGTGAGTTTCGGCAACTGGGGCGCCTTCGACTGGCTCGGCGACGGCGCCACCGCGATGGCCTCGCTCATCGTGCTGTCGATCTGGCAGGGCGTCGGCTTCCAGATGGTCATCCTCCTGGCCGGCCTCCAGCAGATCCCGGGGGAGCTCTACGAGGCCGCCGCACTCGACCGCGCCTCCCGCTGGCAGCAGTTCCGCCATGTCACCCTGCCCGGCATCCACGGCACCCTCGTCTTCGTCGCGATGCTCACCTCGGTGCTGTCCTTCCGGGTCTTCGACCAGGTGTACGTCCTCGTCCGCGGCGGCGGCCTCGACGAGGACGCCACCCGCACGGTGATGTACCAGGCCGTCACCACCGCCTTCGACCAGAACAACATCGGCCAGGCGTCCGCGATCACCGTCGTCTTCTTCCTGATCGTCGTCGTCCTGACGCTCATCCAGCGCCGCGTCGTCCGGCCCGGAAACGAGGACTGACCCATGGGCACCACCCCTACGCCCCTGCGCCGCTTCCTGGACTACGCCGTACTCGGCGTGCTGGCCTTCGTCTTCGTGCTGCCCGTGATCTACCTGTTCCTGGGCAGCCTCAAGCCGTCCGACGAGGTCCTCAACGGCCTGTCCGGCTTCCTCCCCACCCACCTGTCCTTCGACAACTACTCCGCCGTCCTCGACAGCCTCAACTCCGACAGCACCGGCTACTTCTGGCGCTTCATGGGCGTCTCACTGCTGCTGGCATTCGTCGTCGTCACCGGCGGTCTGTTCGTCAACTCGATGGCCGCCTACGGGCTGTCCCGGCTGAAGTGGCGGGGGCGGAACGCCGTCTTCACCCTCATCCTGCTGCTGATGCTGGTCCCGTTCGAGTCGGTGGCGGTGCCGCTCTTCTACATGTTCAACGACCAGCGCAACACCCTCCCCATCCTGGCGCTGCCGTTCATCGCCAACGCCTTCTCGGTGTACCAGTTCCACACGTTCTTCCGCTCGATCCCGCCGAGCATCGAAGAAGCCGCCCGCATCGACGGCGCGGGCCCGTGGCGCACGTTCTTCGCGATCATCGTCCCCATGTCGAAGCCGGCCTTCGCCTCCGTGGCGATCCTGACCTTCCTCATCCAGTGGGGCTCGTTCCTGTGGCCGGTGCTCATGGTCTCCGACCCTTCGGTGCGCCCGCTGCCGCTGGAGATGAGCGTCTTCCAGGGCCAGGAGCCCCCGGACTGGGGCCAGATCCTCGCCTTCGGCGTCCTCCTCGTCCTGCCCGTCCTGGTGGTCTTCGCCTTCTTCCAGCGGTGGTTCGTCCAAGGCGTCGCCAGCTCCGCCGTCAAGGGCTGAATGCGCGTCTTCGAACGTAACAGGACGCCGTCAGCTGTGCCGTCATGCCGAAGGAGCGACTCCGTCGTGGACGGGGGAAGGTTCACCGAACCCCGTACACCAACTCGCCGATCTGCCGGTCCCCGTCGACGCGGACGTCGGCGACCTCGGCGGCGTACGACACCTGGACGCCTTCGCGCATCATCCAGTAACCGTCGGTGAACTTCATCAGGAGTCCTTACCAGGGGCGGTGCGGGCGCGGTGGGCGGCGATCAACCGCTGGTACCAGCGGTAGCTGTCCTTGGGGGTGCGTACTTGCGTGTCGTAGTCGACCCGGACGATGCCGAAGCGCTGGCCATAGCCGCGGGCCCACTCGAAGTTGTCCAGCAGCGACCACACGTAGTAACCGCGCACGTCGACGCCCGCGCGCAGGGCGTCGGCGAGCGCGTCCAGATGGCTGTGGAGGTAGTCGATCCGCTCCACGTCGCGGACCCGGCCGTCGGCGTCGACGGCGTCCGCCTCCGCCGAGCCGTTCTCAGTGATCAGGATCGGCGGCAGCGCGGGATACCGCTCGGCCAGGTCGACCAGCAGATCCGTGAAGGTGTGCGGGACGACGGGCCAGCCCATGGTGGTATGACGGACGTCGTCGCGCCAGGTCTCCTCCGCCCGGACGTCGACCGCGGTGCGGGTGGCCGGGTCGGCGTCGCGGTACGGGGCGTCTGCGACGGTGATCGGCCGGTAGTAGTTGATGCCGACGAAGTCGAGCGGTGCTCCGATGAGATCGAGGTCGCCGTCGAGGCGGTACGAGCCGTCTCCGCTGGGCAGCAGCTCGCCCCAGGTCTCGGCTTCGTGCTCCGGGTAGCGCCCGGCGAACAGCGGCTCGCACCACACGTCGTTGTGGAGCGTCTCGACGCGGCGTACGGCGGCCAGATCGGCGGGGGAGTCCGTGGCCGGCAGCAGCCGGTCGGGGTTGAGCGTGATGCCGACCTCCCGTGCCCCCGCGGCGCGCAGCGCGTGCGCGGCCAGCCCGTGGCCGACGAGCAGATGGTGTGCTGCGGCGAGCGCGCCGCGTCCCTCGCGGGCGCCCGGGGCGTGGGTGCCCGCCGCGTAGCCGACGAAGGCGCTGCAGAAGGGCTCGTTGAGCGTGATCCAGCGGCCCACCCGGTCGCCGAGCCGGGCGGCGACCACTCCGGCGTACTCGGCGAACCGCTCCGCCGTCTCGCGCACCCGCCAGCCGCCCCGGTCCTCCAGGGCCTGAGGCAGGTCCCAGTGGTAGAGGGTGGCGGCGGGGGAGATGCCGGAGGTCAGCAGCTCGTCGACGAGCCGGTCGTAGAAGTCGAGCCCGGCCGCGTTGGCGGGGCCGGAGCCGGCGGGCTGGACACGCGGCCAGGCGACGGAGAAGCGGTAGCTGTCCACGCCCAGCTCGCGCAGCAGCGCGATGTCCTCGCGGTAGCGGTGGTAGTGGTCGCAGGCGACGTCACCGGTGGCCCCGTCCGCGACGCGCCCGGGCTGGCGGCAGAAGGTGTCCCAGATGGACGGGCCTCTGCCGTCCTCGTCGTGCGCGCCCTCGATCTGGTAACTGGCAGTGGCGGCACCGAAGAAGAAGCCGGCGGGGAACTCGGGGAACTCGGCGGACTCGGAGAAACTCACAGGAGGCACCTGCCTACTTGACCGACCCGCCGGTGATCCCGGCGGCGATGTACTTCTGGGCCACGACGAGCAGGATCGCGGCCGGTACGGCGGAGAGCACCGCGGTCGCCATGACCGCGCCCCAGTCGCTGACATGTGCGCCGACGAACTGGTAGATGCCGAGCGTGATGGGCTTGACGTCGTCCGTGGTGTTGAGGGTGAGCGCGAACATGAAGTCCGACCAGGCGAAGAGGAAGGTGAACAGTCCCGCCGTGATCAGGGCGTTGCGGCTCATGGGCAGCACGATCCGCACGAACGCGGTGAAGCGGTTGGCTCCGTCCACCATCGCGGCCTCGACGACCTCGCCCGGGATCGACACCATGAACGCCCGCAGCAGTACGACCGCGAACGGCAGGCCGAGCGAGGCGTCCGCCAGGATCAGCCCCAGATAGGAGTTGACGAGGTCGAGCTGCGCATAGGCGCTGTAGAGGGCGTTGGCGATGACGATGCCCGGAACCATCTGCGTGAGGAGCGTCGCGAAGACGATGCCCTGCCCGCCGCGGAGTCCGAACTGGGCGAGCCCGTAGGCGGCGGGCGCGGCGAGCGCGAGACAGACGACGACGGCGCCGAGTGCGACGACGAAGCTGGTGAGCAGCGAGCCGCCCTGGGTGCTGATCGCCGTGTCGAAGTTCTTCAGCGACGGCGATACGGGGAACCACTCGGTGGCGGCGATGCTCGACTCGGGCTGGAGGGCGGTGTTGAGCATCCAGTACACGGGGAAGAGCAGCACGGCGAGGATCAGCAGCGCGGCGGCGGTGTTCCACACCGAACGAACGCGCAGAAGGCCGGTCGGTCGTTTCGTCGGTCGGTTCATCGTCGGTCACTTCCCCTTGCCGAAGTCGGCGCGGTTGGCCCGCAGGTACAGCACGGCGAAGACCGCGCTGACGAGGATCAGGACGTTGCCCACCACGGCGCCCTGGCCGAAGTCGAGCTGCAGGAAGGAGAGCTGGTACGTGACCGTGCCCAGCGTCTGCGTGGAGTCCGCGGGCCCGCCCGAGGTCAGCGCCAGGATCAGGTCGAGGATCTTCACCGTCGACATGAAGCCCAGCACGAGCACGACGGTGATCACCGGGCGCAGCATCGGCAGCGTGATGCTGCGGAACGTCCGCCATGGGCCGGATCCGTCGAGCGACGCGGCCTCGTACAGGTCGCGCGGGATCTCCTGGAGGCCGCCGTAGAGGATGACCATGTTGAACGGGATGCCGATCCAGATGTTGACCAGGATCGCCGACAGCAGTGCCACGCCGGGGCTGCTCAGCCACGGCACGCCGTCCTGTGGGGCCAGGCCGACCGTGTGGAGGGCGGTGTTCAGCATGCCGTGGTCCTGGTCGAGGATGCGCCGCCAGACGACGGCGGAGACGACCATGGGCACGAGCCACGGCAGCAGCAGGACGGCGCGCACGAAGCCGGAGAGCCGGAAGCGCCGGGAGAAGAAGACGGCGAGCGCCAGGCCGATGGCGAACTGGCCGAGCAGCGAGCCGACGGTGAACAGGGCCGTGTGCCACAGGGCGTCGGTGAACAGCTCGTCGGCGAGGACGGCCCGCCAGTTGTCGAGGCCGTTGAACGGTGCCTCACCGGTGAAGTACGTCTTCGGCGTGTAGTGCTGGAAGCTCATGACGATGTTGCGGACGAGCGGGTAGCCGAAGAAGAGCGCCATGTAGGCGACCGCGGGGGCGACGAAGAGCCAGCGCAGCAGCCCGCGGCGCAGCGGAGCGCGGCCGGCTGCGGGCTTCGCTTCGGCGCCGCCCGTGGCGGGCGCCGGGGAGGTGACGGTGGTCATGGCCGGTTCCTCACTTCCCCGCCGAAGCCCGCTGCTGGGCCCGGTGCAGGGCCTGTTCCGGACTGGTCCGGCCCGTCAGCACGGACTGGAAGGCGCCCGCGAGCGCGTCGCCGACGACCGGCCAGCCGGTGCCGACCTTCGCCGTACGGGAGCGGGCGGTGGTGACGAGCTCGGCGAACGCGGCGAGCTTCGGGTTCTGCTTCGCGTACGCCCGTGCGGCCGTGGCGCGGGTGGGCACGTTGTTGACCGATGTGCCCCACTCAAGCTGGTTCTTCTCGGAGTTGAGGCAGTTCAGGACCTTGCCGGCGTTCTTCTCGCGGGCCGGGTCCTCGTCGTTCTCCGGTACGGCCATGACGGTGCCGCCGATGGGCGGCACCGCCGGCTTGCCCGCCTCGGGCACCGGAATGCTCGCGACCGCCCAGTCCACGTTCTTCTGGGCACTGAGGACCGGCACCTGCCACGGCCCGTTGATCATCATGGCGGCGCGGCCCGCGACGAACTGGTCGTTGACGTCCTGCTGGTTCCAGTTGACGACGGACCTGGAGGCGGAGCCGTCCGCGACCAGATCCTTCCAGAGCTGCAGCGCGGCCTCGCCCTTGCCGTTGTCGATCTTTGCCTCGTCACCGCCGGCGGACCAGAAGAACGGAAGGAACTGGTAGACCCCGTCCGCGTTCGGGCTCGCGCTGAAGGCCATGCCGTACGTGTCACCCGAGGTCAGCTTCTTCGCGGCGGCCCGCAGCTCCTTCCAGGTGGTGGGCGGGGCGACGCCCGCCTCCTTGAGGAGCTTGGTGTTGTAGATCAGCGCGAGGGAGTTGACGGAACGGGCGATGCCGTACTGGGTGTCGTCGTACGAGCCGAGGGACTTCGCGCTCGCGGAGAGGCCGGAGGTGTCGACCCCGACCTCGTCGAGCGGCCGCAGGCCCTCGGTCTGCGCGAACTGGGGCAGCTCCGAGCCGTCGAGCTCCAGGATGTCGGTGAGCGAGTCGGACGACGCCATCCGAAGCGCCTTGGAGGCGATCTGGTCGGCGGGCACGCTGATCTGCTCGACCTTCAGGCCGAGCGGCTTGCCGCAGCGGTCGAAGAACCGCTGGTTGGCGGTGTGCTCGGCGGTGTCGGTCGCCGAGTTGAGCACGGTGACAGTGCCCGGGTCGGGCTCCGCGGCGCAGCCGCCCAGCCCCGGCGCGACAAGAACACAGGCGAGGGTGGCGGTGACCGCGGGGACGCGTCCACGTCTTGTTCTGATGCGTCCTGCTAAGACCGGCAAGGCTGATCCTCCGTTACGTGTGCGGCTCTGGACATGCGGTGGTCCGGCGAGGGAGCGTCGCGGGCCGTGCCGTACGGGCGGTCCGGCGAGTGCTCAGCCGGGCGGCGGCGGGGCGATGACGGGCCCGGCCATCCGCGGCTGGATCAGGTGGTGCGGCGCGCGGGAGGGCATGCTCGAAGCAGATGCCGTGACGGCCTCCCGCGCAGTCGGCGACCGGTCGTCGCGGGCGGGTCCGATCGCGTCGATGGCGAGCCGGGCCACGGCCGTGGACATCTCGGCTACGGGCAGATCGATCCGCGGCAGATGCCGGATGCCCAGCTCGTCCGGGAGACTGCCGACGAGCACGACGGTCAGATCGTGGGGAATCCGCAGCCCAGCCGCCGCCACCGTGTCCAGGAGGCGGGGGAGGAGGATCAGGTGCTGGACGACCAGCGCGGTCGGTACGGGCCGCGCGGCCAGCGCCTGGCTCAGCCGCCGCGCGAGGAGGTCCGCGTCGCGGTGGGACGGGACCACGCGGACATCGGCCCCGGTCTCCACGGCCGCTCGCCGGGCGCCGTCGAGACCGTGCAGGGCATAGCCGCGGCGTGCGGCGACCTCGTGCTCGGCCGACGAGAGGAAGAGGATCCGCCGGTGGCCGGCAGCGGCGGTCTCGCGCACGGCGAGGGCGACGGCGGCCTCCCAGTCGAGGTCGGTCCATGGCAGCGCCGCGTGGTCGTCATGACCGAGCAGCGCCCCGGGAAAGCCCAGTTCCCGCAGGACCTCGACACGGGGGTCGCGGTCCTCGACCGCCATCAGCACCGCGGCGTCCGCGATCCTGCTGCGGGCCACCCGGCGCAGCCCCCCGACGCCGTCGCTGTCCGTCATCAGCAGCACGTCGTACCCGTGCCCACGGGCGGCGTCGGTGACGTCGATCGCGAACCGCCCGTCGATCGCCCGGTACGCGCCGGGCACGCGCGGCGCGGCCAGCGCGAGCACGCGGGTCCGCGCGCTGCGCAGCGTACGGGCACTCGCGCGCGGGTGGTATCCGAGTTCGTCGATCGCGGCCTGCACCGCGTGCCGGGTGTCCTCGGAGATCTTGCGCGACCCGTTCAGGACGTACGACACGGTGCTCGGCGCGACGCCTGCCCGCTCGGCGACGTCCTTGATCGTGGCCATGTCCGCCCCCACCCGCCCCCTCTTGAGGCCCGCCGGCTTCCTCGAATCAATCGAATCAATCGAATCGATTCGACAAACGGGGTGACCTTAAGCGCGGGCGGTCGGGAAGGGCAACACCTTCAGCGATACGGCGGCTTGATGACGAGGACCTGCCGCCTGCCGCCGAGGATGTGGTGGTTGGCGATCTCTCAGAGGCAGGGGCAGGGGCAGGGGCTCAGGCGATGGAGGCCGAAATGACGGCGGACACAGCGAGGTTGCAGGACGCCGTCACCCAGACCGCGGGATGAGGCTCTGCCTCGACCAGCGTCGCACCCAGGCGCCCCGGCGTGATCAGGTCCACCACCAGGAACGCCACGGCCATCATCACCAGCCCCAGCAGCCCGAACGCGGCGGTCGAGACCAGCCCCTTGCCGAAGTCCTCGTACGTCGTCCAGATGGACGTGAACACGATGCCACCGATACCGAGCAGTGCGGAGCTGAGGACCATGGCGGCGTTGCGATTGCGCTGCTCCCAGATCTGCCGGCCGAGCTTTCCCGGCGTCAGCACGTCGACCAGGACGATGCCGAGGACCAACAGGACCAGCCCCAGGCCGCCGTACGCGGTGGCCCGCCCGAGTCCGTTGACGATGTCGCTCATGGGGATGCCGACTCCGAAGGGTAGAGATCGTGAGTGATCGCGGTCAAAGAGAGGCAAAATCTAGCGCATGTGCTCTGCCTGCTGATCGGCGCCCCACACAGCGGAAAGGCGGCGTGGCCGCTGCGGACACCGAGCGACCGGCCACCCGCCGCCTTGAGCCGGTCAGGTCCGTGTGGGAGGTGAAGTTCGAGCGGACTCCGTCGCCACTTCCGTGACGGAGTCCGCTCGGCCGCGCTGATGAGGGATCAGGCCGTGTGCAGTGTCAGCCCGTACCGGTTGAGGATCTCGTTGACGGGCTGGTGCCAGGTCTGGCCGCCGCCGCTGCAGTTGCCCCAACCGCCGGAGGTGACGCCTTGGGCCTGGTCGCCGCTGATGAAGGAGCCTCCTGAGTCGCCGGGTTCGGCGCAGACGCTCGTCTTCGTCATCTGGTGGACGGCGCCCTGGCTGTAGTTCACCGTCTCGTTCTTCGCCAGTACGGTGCCGCAGTGCCAGTGAGTGGTGGGGCCGGAACGGCAGACGGAGGCACCCACCGGGGCTTCGGCGGAGCCGCGGACGAGTTGGTCGGGCACGGTGCCCCAGCCCAGCACCACCGGCACGGTCCACCAGCCGCTGCCCACGTTCACCCAGGCGTAGTCGTTGCCCGGGAACGACGACCCCTGGAAATTGCCGATGTAGGACCGGTCCCAGCCGTACACGGCCGCACTCGGCGAGCCGCAGTGCCCGGCGGTGACGAAGCCGCCGTGCACGGAGAAGCCGATGGAGCAGCGGACGTTGCCGGTGTAGTAGGGGTCACCGCCCACGGTGCCGGCGGCGAAGGTACGCGGTGCGGCGGGTGTCTGACGCACCGTCACGGGGCCCGCTTCACGGGCTCGGTCGAGGAAAGCCCGGACATCGTTGTCGTCCCGGTGTGCGGCGACGATGTTCACGACGACCTTGTTGGCTTTCGGGTCCACGTGCCAACTGGCGACTCCGGCGGGCGCGGACAACGCGTCGATGCTCTTCTTCGCCGCCTCGAGTTGCCGCGCGTCGTACCGCACGAGGCGTACGGCCGCTCCGGTCGCGCGTACGGCGTCGGCGTGCGCGGCGCGGGTGACGGCGACGGTGAGTCGGCCACTGCCGGCGTCGAACCAGGAGCCACCGTAGGCCGAACCGGCCGCGCTACGCGCCTTGCGTTCGACGGCCGTCGCGGTCTTCTCCGCGGCCAGGCGTGCCTCGGCCTCGTTCCGAGTCAGCGCCAGGTCCCGCTGCATCGCGGACAGGAGCTCGGGGGAGGCCGGTGCTTCGGAGGAGCGCGCGGGAGCGTCCGCGGCGGAGGCGGGCAGGGCGCCCGCGGTCGCCCAAGTGCCGAGGAGAAGGAGTGCGGACAGTGCGGTGCGCAGAGTTGTCGTGCGTCTCAAGGGAATGACCCTTCGTTGTTCCAGCAGGGTGGGGGTGGAACAGCAGTGCTTGAGAGCGCTCTCGTGGCGTGCGCGGCAGAGCCTAGCCCTTGGCCCACATAAAGGTCTATGCCAATTTCAGCCGCGGTTGCGGTCGTTGGCCCCATAGCGTCGGGGCGCACGGGTCGCCTCCATCTGCACCGGAGCGTTGGTGCTGGCCGCCGCCGGGCTGCTCGACGGGCGCCGCGCGACCACGCACTGGATGTACACCGGCGACTGGCCGACGACTATCCGCCGGTCGACGTGGACCCCGGAGTGCTCTGCATCGACGAGGGGGACGCACTCGCCTCGGCAGGATAGGCGGCGGGATCGACCTCTGCCTGCACATGGTCCGCAGCGATCTCGGCGCGACCATGGCGGTGGTGAGAAACCGCTGATCGATGAACTGCTCGCGTTGACCCGGTGAGCACACCCGGTATTCGGTCATCGCGTCGTCCCTCGTGCAGCCGGCCGGATGGCGACAGGCGGTCTCCCCGGCACGTGCCTCCGGGAATTCGCTGCCACCGCTGATGCCGGGCGACGTGCACGGGATGCGGAGCGATGCCTACCTCGCGGAGGAGAGCACCGAGACGCTCGCTGACCTGTCCGAGCATCACAGCCAGATGGCTGTGCCCTGACGTCCCCCGCCGGTGATCAGCGCGTTGAAAAGCCCCGGCTGGACGGGGGAGACCAGTGAGCTGTGGCGTGCGGAGGGTGGTCGCCTCTCGGCGAAACGCTCCATGGGGCTTCAGCCGAACGACCGTCCCCATGCGCTACGGGTGAGGCACGGGGGACCCTGTCCCTCCGCAACCACATACAGATGAACGGTGGGGAGCTGCGGGGCGGCGGATAGCGTAAGGGCGTGCTTTCAGCTGTCCTCGTCGGTTTCCTTCGTGCTGCCGGCCTCGGGTTCGAAGTCGGTGCGACCTTTACGGCGGGGCATTCACGGCCCTTGGCCCCTGTGACTGCTGGAGGCAGGGGTAGCCAAATTGGCTTGTCCTACGAACACGCGGCGCCCTAAGGTCAGATCACTTCGACGAGACGTTCCCCAGGAGCACGCCGCAGAGCGGGAGCGTCCCACCTCACTGAGGTGCCGGAGGGGCGGCAACAGTCTTTGTCGACCCTTCCTTTCGGAGGTCTCCTTCATGAACGTCGGTATCGGCCTGCCCATCGGCGACCCGACCACCCTGCTCACCTGGGCCCAACGCGCCGACGCCGGGCCCTTCAGCACACTCGGCCTGCTGGACCGGCTCGTCTTCCACAACCCCGAACCCCTCGTCGCGCTCGCCGTCCTCGCGGGCGCGACCTCCCGCATCCGCGTCCAGACCGAGGTGCTGCTCGCCCCGCTGCGCGATACCGCCCTCCTCGCCAAGCAGGCCGCGACCTTGGACCGGATGACCGGTGGCCGCCTGGTTCTCGGGCTGGGCATCGGCGGCCGGGACGACGATCACCAGGCCGCGGGCATCGACAAGCGCACCCGAGGCCGACGCCTCGACGAGCAGATGGCGGTGATGCGCCGCCTCTGGTCCGGCGAGCCGTACGGCGACGGCGTCGGCCCGATCGGCCCTTCGCCGGCCCGGCCCGGCGGCCCCGAGGTGCTCTTCGGTGGATTCAAGCCCGTCGCGCTCGAACGTGCTGCTCGCTGGGGGGACGGCTTCCTCGCCGCCGCTGCGCCCTCGTGGGCAGGCGGGTTGTTCGACACGGTCCGCACGTTCTGGAAGCAGTACGGCCGCGACGGCGAACCGCGCATCGTCGCACAGGTCAACGTCGCCCTCGGCCCTCAAGCCGTGATCGACGACGCCCGGGCCAACATGCAGGCGTACTACACCTTCACCGGCATGGCCGACCGGATGGTCGCCGGACTGCTCACCACGCCCACCGAGATCCGGGAGGCGATCGCCCACTTCGCCGACCTCGGCGCCGACGAGGTGATGCTCTACTGCTACGGCCTCGACCCGAACCAGGTGGACCGCCTCGCCGACGTCCTGTGACGGCTTGAGCGCACACAATCGGGCGGTCGTCGGGCAAGTTCCCGGTGGCCGGTGTCCGCCCGCCCTCCGAGCCACTGGTTTGGGGTGAGCGGGCGGCTGCTCGGTGACGAACGCGGCGAGCGGTTTCGGAGTGGTCTTGCGGCCGGTCAGGTATCTCAACCAGCCGTGTCGGGCCTTGAAATACTCGACGTCACCGCAGCTACGCCCGTGGCCAGTGGCGCGTCGCGAAGGAACCGCACGACGGCCGCATGCAGGTGGCTGCCGATGTTGTGACCCACAGGCCGGGGCGGAGGTGGATGGGGCAGAGGTGACCCGCAGATGCGGTTGCCCTCGGACGCCAGGGTCCGAAGCCCGTATTCAGCCGCCGACCACCTCGCTGACGCCAGCCCGCGCACGGCCTGCGCGTCCTCGCCGTCCTCCCAACCGTCGCTGTCGCAGGTATGGGAACGTGTGGCTGCATGACCAGCACATGCGTAGCGCGTCCACGCACATGCGTGGCTGCGACGCTGATCAGTCGGTGCGCCGGTCGATCTCGCTCTGCACAGCTTGGATGGCTGCCAGTGCACCTGCGATCGCGGCGCCTTGCTGACGTGACAGATCGAGCAAATGGTCCAAGGCGACCTTTCTGCTGGCGAGTTTTCGGTGGAAGTCGTCTGGCAGCGGGGTCTTCCTGTAGGCGTCGATATGGGCGACTACCCCGCCGAACGGCAGGTCAGGGAAGCGGCGTTCGGCCTGCTTGATGCGGCTGAGGAGCTCACCGAGCTTGACCATGTCCGCCTTTTGCGCAGCGATGCCGGCCAGTTTGTCGAGCACGACGACGGTTTCGTCGAGCAGGTCGTAGTCGGCCTGATAGCGCTTTGCCTCCTTGGCGCGGTGGCTCTTGCGCACCTGAACGACGGAGAAGTACGTGGTGACGGCCAGGCTGGCCAGACCGATGACAGCTGCCCATGTCCAGGAGCTGCCGAAGGTCTCCTGGGAGGCGTCGCTGCTGCTCAGCACCAGGCGGATGCATGGGCGAGACGCGTTCTCCGTCAACTGGGAAACTGAGCAGTGCATGATCGGTTCTTTCCTTGGACTTGAGGGGCTTGTGATGGGGGGCTCGCCGACGGTGCCCTGGGGGGTACTGAGGGCTCGGCTCCTCGCTGTCGACAGCAACACGGCTGGAATCTCCCGGCTGGGACATCAGGGGAGGGGACGCTGCTGACATCGCAGACAGTCAGATGCCGCGCGTGCTCCACCGCCCCCAGAGAGCGGTGATCCTTCAGCCGGTCGGAAGCAGGCGATTGGGCTGCTGGGGCACGTAGGTCCGGGGACGGTCTCAGGGGCCGCTGTTGCTGGTCGCCTCCCAGGACTGCGGGGTGTTACCCGTTCCCGGAGTGGTGCTGCGCAAGCCCTCGAAGGTGTTCCGCTCGGCTCCGCGTGCGGTTGGCTTTTCGACCGCGGAGCCGAGCGTGGTGTGTGGCTTCCGCCGGCAAGCCGCTGTCTCCACGGGGTCGCCTACCAGGCCGGCGGCCATGGCGAGCCGGCGCTGCCGTTGCCCATTGGTCTCGTACTTGCAGACGATCAGGACGTCCAGGCGGACCTGGGGCCGGATATGACGCTGCAGGGCGGCCTTCAGAGCCGGGTGCCATGCGGTGGACTGCAGGATGAACTCCGTCTTGTGGTCGGTCACGAACACCGGAACATCCAGGTGGTCGCGATGCAGGCGGGATTGCAGCACCGTGACGGAGCGCAGAGCGCGCAGTTGTTGACTGCTGAGCAGGCCTGCCCGATTCGACAGCATTTCGACCCACGCTTCCCGTACGTGGTCGGTGACCTCTGCGCAGGTCAGGCACGAAGCCCGCCCCATGACCACATCAGACAGCCTGACCCGGAACGTGGTAGCGCACTGCAGGCATTCCACGGTCCACGGCGCCTCGAAGCGGCGGTAGCGTTCCAGGGCCTCGAAGCCGGCCTTCCGCAGCAGCCGCACGGCGGTCTCCTGAGCTACCTTGCCACTGAGGTTCTCGGCGACCACGGCCTCCAGCTGCTTCATCTCCTCACGCGTGCCGTAGCCCTGGCGTGCGCCGGCGGCATGCTGCCCCGCCCGGAGCCAGGCTTCGAGCCACACCTGACGGCCGCGCGGCGGTACCTCGCAGGCGATGAGGAAGGCCTCCAGGCATTCGATGGATGCCGGTGGCTGGCCGGCGCAGATACGGTTGGCCGTACTGCGCGACAACTCCTTGCGTGCGGCTCGTGCCCTGTTGGCCATCACTTGGAACGAGGGCGCTCCGTTCAGCAGCCGCAACTGCTTCAGGGCCTGACAGAGGCTGTCGAAGTCCCTGATGAGATGAGGGCGTGGCGCGTGCCCTTCCCGCACCCGATCGCCGGTCTTACGGCTGGCCATACTCCCGCGATAGGCGGCGATCCACAGCTGAGTGATCGCGTCGACATCCAGTTCGCAGGCACGTGCGAAGGACCGTGCCACGTCCCGCTTGGGAACGACGGTTCCTGACGCTGCCCGCTGTAGTGTCGCGGGGCTGTGGAACCCAGTCCGCTCGGAGAGCTGGGCGTAGGAAAGGCCGATGCCCCGGCGCCCGTTACGCAGGGCAGTGGCAAGTCTGCCCAGTGGACTCAGCGGGTCCGGAATCGGCTTTTCTGGTCGTCCCACCGCGTCATACTCCATTCCTGCGGCATGAATGGGTGCTGTGCATGGTCCCTGTCCGTCTCTCACGTGGCTCGCGACAGCGTGCCGTTCTCCATCGGCTCCAACCAAACGTCTCTTCACGGCAGTTGGCGCTCCCGCGAAGGCGCACAGCATCCTGCCATCTGGATATAGGTCTTCGCATGGAGGTGAGAGTTGTTGCATGGCCGTCCCACAGCCAAAGTCACGCGCAACTGGAGCGGGACATTGTGAATCAACCTCTGGCCAGCAGGTTCGGTCCCGGCGGACGGCGATCGATGGCCGTTCAGCGCTCGTTGATTCACTTCTGCTCGCCGCTGATTGCACACCCTGTGCTCAGAGGCGACAATTTCCGAACCACCGCAACGCAGTGCGCGGTGCCCTGTTTCCTTGGCTCCAACCATGATTGAACAGGGAAAATGAGCCTGACGCGTTGGCGCGCGAAAGGGCACCGGAAGAGTCGGCCTGCCCAAGCGGGCCGACTCTTCCCCTTTCCTATCATCCGATGATCGGAATAGAACCTCCCTGCGATCGACTGTGATCGCTTCTGACTCTTTGCCGGACCGTTGTCGGCACCGGTGCCCCACCGGTGAGCAGCAGATGTTCACCTGGAGGGGAGGCAGCTGATCCGCTGCGAAAAGATGTTCACGAGAGTGGACAGCACCGGTTGTCTCGTCTCGCTGAAGTTTGGTCACGTCTCATCGAAAGTTTGAGCACGTACCCCTACTCACGTGAGTACGCGCACTCACGTGGAGGCGGTGGCTCGCTCGGAGACTTGGCGCATGAGACGAACCCCTGTCCTGACCAGCACGGCTGCCCGCTCCCCGCGCCGCCCGCGGCCCACGCTTGCGGTAGCAGCTCTCGCCGCTCTGGCGCTCGCCGCCTGCGGCACCGAGAAGACAGGCTCTGGCGGACCGCGAAGCAACCCCGCTGGCACCGCCGGGGCCCGGCCCAGCGCGGCCTTCACGGAGATGCTGAGAGAGGTCGCGCAGGAGTGTTCCCCGAGCGCTTCGCCAGAGGCGCCGCCGACCGGTCCGTCAGAGGCGCCGCCGACCGGTCTGCCAGAGGCGCCGCCGACCGGTCTGCCAGAGGCGCCGCCGACCGGTCCGGCGGAGACGTTGCCGTCCGGGGAGACACCGCCGAGTGACGCGATCGAGCCGATCGTCCCCACGGCGGGGCCGGAGGTGGAGTTGAACGCTCGCGACTGGTGCGCGAGCAACCTCCATGAACAGCGCATCACCCAGGCACTCTGGGATCTGGCGGATCCAACCCCGACCAAGGTCAGGACGATCCTGAACGACCTCGGCTACATCGACGAGCGTATCCACGACCTCAAGCAGTCCGGTACGACCACGCGGTTCTTTCTCGACCTGCGCGACCAAGGCGGACGGCTCTGCTTGGACGGCTCGGCGGCCGGCGAGAAGACCGTCGTCGACAAATGCGTAGCCTCCGCGACCGGCCCGTTCACACCTGGAGAACGGGAACAGTGACCACCAGCTTCAATCTTCTGGGCGACGATGGCAGGAGTCGGTGCTGTCTCTTCTCGTGAACAAATCGAGCTCGTGCCAGCAGCCAGGCGGCTCCGTAGCCGATGTCGAAGCGCTGCCCAATCTCGTGGACAGAGCCATGCACGGTTCGGCGACCTGGAAGCAGCGCGCGCAAAGGCGCCCACAGGGCATCGACTCGCAAGGCGATGCTGCGGACCCGGGCGCGCTGAAGCCCGAGGGAACCGTAGACCGCGTACGCCGCGCGGGGCAGGAGCACAGTGTGCTGAGTCGCTTCGGGCGCACGGCTGCGGCGGGTCGAGCTCTGGTCGGCATAGCGGATGGTGCTGGCTCGTACGGCTGTGCTCGCTCGCGGCGTGGGTCGCGGCCGCTGTCGCCTGCATGCGGCTGCTGGGGGCCACCGCCATGGCCCGGCCCTGACACGAGCCCTTCGTGTGGGGTGCCGTCGCCGTGGGGTGTGCGGTGGTGCGGATGGTGGCGCTGTGGGTGCTGCGCGGCGAGCCCAAGGACGACGGGTTCACGGACGAGTTCTGGGTCAAGCTGCGCACCGGTGCCCTCTGGGCCATCGTCGCGTTTTCATCCGCCGTGTTCGCCGTAGCCATCCTGACCTCGTCGATTGCGGGCAAGAAGCTCGACGCTCTGCGCGATGCGGGCGCAGAGGTGAGCACCGCGAGGGTCGTGGAACGGCAGTCGACGCGACAGGAATTGAGCGACGGCGTCGTGAAGGGATACGCGTCCCGGCTTGTGGTCTCCGTGCCCGGCGGTGCCGAACGGCTCACCGTGCGCGGCGCTTGCACGCAGGAGAGCCCGGCAAAGGCACCGGGGTCGACGTCCTGTGGGCCCGGTCCGACCCCGGTCTCGGTGGTTACGTCAACGAGAGCAAGGACCTGCGCACGCTCGCCGAAAACCGCTGGAGGGCTTTTCAGGACGACGAGTTGGGCGTGGGCTCGCTGATCGCTTTCATCGTCATGGCGTTCATCGGCGCGATCGGGTGTTGCGTGCGGCTCCACGGTCGGCGCGGGGATGCGGGCCCGGAGTGGGGGGAGGAGGCGAGGGGACGTGCCTTCGAAAACTCGAAGGCGAGGCTGTTGGGGGGGGCGATGGTTGCTCGGCCGGTTCAGCCCCTACTGGGTTGAGGCAGCCGCTACTTGGCTTGGCCGGCCTCGGCCGCACCGCCGCCGTTCGGCGGGCAGATGCTGTCGCGCACGACCAGCGACGGCTTAAGCAGCAGGCGCTCCGGGGGCGCGTCGGGTGCGGCGATCCGTGCCAGCAGCAGCCGTACGCACTGGCGGCCGACCTCCTCCAGCGGCTGAGCGACGGAGGCCAGAGCGGGGTAGAGGATCTCGGCGGTCGGCGAGTCGTCGAAGCCCACGACGGCGACGTCCCGGCCGGGGGCGGCGCCGCGCTCACGCAGCGTCTGGTAACAGCCGAGCGCCAGCATGTCGCTGGCCGCGATCACTGCGGTCGCGCCCGCGTCCAGGAGCGGTTTCACGGCGGCGCGGGCAGCGTCGCTGTCGTTCACGCTCTGCGCGCGCCGTCCGCGCGTGGGCAGGCCGTGTCGGCGCATGGCTCGCTGCCAGCCCTCGGCCCGGTCGTCACCGGCGCCCGAGGAGCCGCGTTCCCAGCCCAGGAAGGCGATCTCGCGATGGCCGAGGGCGACCAGGTGCTCGACCGCGGCGTCCGTGCCCGAGGCGCCGTCGACGTCGACCCAGTCGCCGATCTTCCGCCCCGACCACATCCGGCCGAAACCGACGAACGGCACGCCGCGCTTGGCCAGCCACGCCTGGCGCGGGTCGTCACGCTCGGTGCCGCTGAGCACAAAGCCGTCGACCTCGTGCTGGTCGAGGAGTTCCTCATACCCTTCCAGAGTCGGGCCGCCGGCCGGGGAAGCGAACAGCAGGATCCGGTAACCGGCGTCGTCGGCGGCCTGTGACAAGGCGTGCAGGAACCGGTCCAGAACCGGGGAACTGGCAGGCGTGGGCTGGATTCCGTACCCGAACAGCTTGCTGGAGCGGGTACGCAGTGTCTGCGCGGCGCGGCTGGGGCGGTAGCCCATCTCCTCGATCGCGCGGCTCACCCGCTCCAGGGTCTCGGGCCGCAGCATGTCCGGCGAGTTGATCGCGTTCGACACGGTCTGCGCGGAGACCCCGGCCCGGCGGGCGACCATCGCGAGGGTCACCGGGCCGTTCTTGGCCGAGGAGCTGCTGTGGGAGCGGGGCATGCGGCTCTCCGACTTGCTGGGGAGATACGGGCTTGGTTTTAGCGTTCAAAAAACGTTGTCATCGCTCTGAAGACTGGCTTAATGTCTTTTGAACGATCCAACGCCGAGAGGTTCTACTTCCTTGGACGCCACTGTCAAGACCCAGGACGCCAACGGCTCGGTCAGGGCATCCCCCTCCGCAGCCGGCGGCCTGCAGCCGTTCCTGCATGACGCGGTCGTCACACTGCACGCGCCGAGCCTCGTGATCTCGCGGGCAGACGGGCAGATCAGCGGGGGTGCCGACGGCTTCTTTCACGGCGATCGCAGGGCTCTTTCCCGGTTGACCGTCACGGCCGAGGACATCGCTCTGGCACCCGTTCAGGGCGGGCTGCGGAGCGCGGACCGCGCCGGCTTCCGGGCCATCCTGCGCGGCCTCGGCGAGGTGACATCGGACCCGGCCGTCGCTCTGAACCGCCGCCGCAGCACCGCAGACGGCCGGCTCGAGGAGGTCTTCGAGGTCACCAACGCGGGCGGCGAGCACGTCCGCCTCCGACTGACGTTGAGCGTCGGCACGGACCTCGCCACCATGGAGCAAGTCAAGTCAGGACGTGTCCTTGAGGAGTCGCCTTCGGAGGTCGCGGACGGCGACACCGTGGGTCTCACCTGGTCCACGGACGACTTCACCGTACGTCTGGCCGCTGAGCCCGCACCGGACACGCTTCACGTGCCGACGGCCGAGCTGTCCTACGACATCGACCTCAAGCCCGGTACCTCTTGGAGTGCGACACTGACCTGCACCGCGGCCTACGCGGATGGCGATCAGTTCCCGGCCCCACCCGCGGACAGACTGCCCTGGAGCGTCCCCGTGCTGCGCAGCGCGGACCGCGGTTTCGACCGGTGGCTGGAGCAGTCCCTCGCCGACCTGGACCGTCTGCGCATGGCGGACCCGCAGTCGCCACACCCGGACCGCCCGGACCAGTTCCTCGCCGCCGGCGCCCCGTGGTTCCTGACGCTGTTCGGCCGCGACTCGCTCTGGGCCGCCCGCATGCTCCTCCCGCTCGGCACCGACCTCGCGGCCGGCACACTGCGCACGCTCGCCCGCCGCCAGGGCCAGAGCACCGACCCGGCCACCGAGGAGCAGCCTGGCAAGATCCTGCACGAAGTGCGCCGCGACTCCCTCCAGATCGCAGACCGGCTCTCGCTCCCGCCGGTGTACTACGGCACGGTGGACGCCACACCACTGTGGATCACCCTGCTCCACGACGCCTGGCGATGGGGCCTCGCCCCGGCCGAGGTCGAGGAGTTGCTGCCGCATGCCGAGGCCGCGCTCGCCTGGATGCGCGAGCAGGCGGACGCCTACGGCGACGGCTTCCTCAAGTACGTCGACCAGACCGGCCACGGCCTGTCCAACCAGGGCTGGAAGGACTCCGACGACTCCATCCGCTACCGCGACGGCCGCCGCGCCCACGCGCCGATCGCACTGTGTGAGGTCCAGGCATACGCCTACGAGGCCGCCCGGGCCGGGGCGGCGCTGCTGCGCGCGTTCGGTCGCCCGGGCGCGGACGGCTGGGAAGACTGGGCGGACCGACTCGCCACCCGCTTCCGCGAGCACTTCTGGGTGCAGGACGAGAAGGGCCCGTTCCCGGCGGTCGCGCTCGACGGCGACGGCAAGCCGGTCGACTCGGTCACCTCCGGCTTCGGCCACCTCCTGGGCACGGGCCTGCTCAACGCGGAGGAGAGCGCACTGCTGGCCGCCCGGCTCACCGGGCCCGACCTCGACGCGGGACACGGCCTGCGCACGCTCAGCAGCGACGCGGTCGGTTACAACCCCTACGGCTACCACGTCGGTTCCATCTGGCCGCACGACACCGCGATCGCCGTACACGGACTGATCAGGGCCGACTTCCCGGACGCCGCGGCATCCCTGGCCGACGGCATGCTGACAGCGTCGGCGGCATTCGACGCCCGCCTGCCCGAACTCTTCGCAGGCCACGGCGCCGACGCAGGCCACAGCCCCGCTCCCTACCCGGCGTCCTGCCGCCCCCAGGCATGGGCAGCTGCGTCCTCGATTCTTGTGCTCCAAGCGGCTTTGGGCCTGGATGCCGACGTCCCGGGCGGCACGGTCACCGTGGCGCCCACCTTCGCCCGGAACTACGGCCCGCTGACCGTGGACGGACTCCAAGTGGGCGGCAGCCGACTGGATGTCACCGTGGCCGCGGACGGATCCGTGCGGGTGACAGGGCCGGAGGAACTGGTCGTGACCACGCCCTGATGCTCCCGCCGGCCGAGTGCCAACGACACCGCTGTCTGGCTGGCGGCAACAACGTCTCCGAGTCCACCGTCCGCCGCTGGCGCGACGAGCTGATCGGGCGGTGAGGTGGTCCTGATCGACGGCACCCTCATTCCCACCCAGCGCCGCACCGGAAGAGCCGGCCGACGGAACTACTCCGGCAAACACCGCCGCCACGGCCTGCACTTCCTCGCACTGACCGACGAGAGAGGCCGCCTGATCTGGATATTCGCCGCCCGCCACGACCACGTCGTGACTCACCTGCGCGCCGCCGGCCTCGGGGCCCTCGCGGACCTCGTCTTCCGCGGCCTGGACAACGACATGCGCGACCCTGTGATCGTTACCGGCTTCACCGCGACTCGCGCCCACAAGCTCACCACCGGTCAGAGGGTGGCCAACCGCGTCCTCGCCACCGGCCGCGTACCGGTTGAGCATGGTTTCGCCCACCTCAAAAACTGGCGGTCTCTCACCAAGCTCCGCGCGAACCCCGTCCGCGCCACTCACCTCCTGCGCGCCCTGCTCGTCCTGACGAACCTTGAAGTCAACCGCTGAGATTCTTCTTCGACCTCTGCACTGACCACCCACGACAAAAGGTGTGGCCTCGGTTGCTTGTTGCTCGGTACGGTCGCGGCCATGGCGACCGTGGAGGCTCCGGGATGGATGGTTCAACGTGCGGGCACGGGCGATGTGGCTGGGCTCGCGCAGGTTCCGCGACGGACAGCGTCCGTCGCTGATGGACCGGAAATGACCAAGCGACTCAGCAGGTAAAGAGCGGATGTCCACCATCCCGACGGCCCGCAAGAGCGTACGAGCCTGGGCCCTGCTACTCGTCCTGTGCGGAACGATCTTCCTCGAGGGCAGCGACGTCGCCATGCTGGCCGTTGCCGTGCCCACCATTCGCGCCGATCTCGATCTGAGCACCGGCACCGCGGCGTGGGTGATGAGTGGCTACGTGCTCGGCTACGCCGGTTTCACCCTGCTCGGCGGCCGCGCCGCCGATCTGCTGGGCAGGCGGCGGATGTTCCTCACCTGGCTGGGCGTCTTCCTGGTCTTCTCCATGCTGGGCGGCTTCGCGACCGACGGCTGGATGCTGGTCGTGGCCCGGTTCGTCACCGGCGTGGCGGCGGCCTTCATGACTCCCGCCGCCATGTCGATCATCACCACCTCGTATCCGGAGGGGCGGCAGCGCGACAAGGCCCTGCTGGTCTTCGCCGGCGTCGGCGCCGGCGGCTTCTCGCTGGGCCTTGTCATCGGCGGGCTGCTGACCGAACTCGGCTGGCGCTGGGTGTTCTTCGCCCCGGTGTTCCTGGCCGGCGCCATCCTGCTCGCGGCACTCAGGCTGCTGCCGGCCGAGGCCCGCCCCGAGCCCGCACAACAGGGCTACGACCTGGTCGGCGCGGCCACCGCCGCCGCCGCGATGCTGCTGCTCGCCTACGGCATCGTCCGGCTCGAGCACCGCGGCGAAGGGCTCGGGCTGACCCTCGGCGCGCTCGCCGCCGGGCTGGCGCTGGTGTGGGCGTTCATCGTGATCGAACGGCGCGCCAAAGCGCCGCTCGTCCGGCTGGAGGTCTTCCGCAAAGCCGCGATGGTACGGGCCGACCTCGGCGCCCTGCTCTTCCTGGGCGCGTTCTTCGGCTTCCAGTTCATCGTCACGCTCTACCTGCAGGAGCTGCGCGGCTGGTCCTCCCTGCAGGCCGCGATCGCGCTGATCGTCATGGGCTGCGACGCCGTGCTGGCGCCCACCCTCACCCCGCGCCTGGTGAACCGCCACGGCAACAGCCGGGTGATCTTCGGAGGCTTCCTGCTGGCGATCGTGGCCTACGGGCTCTTCCTGTTGGTCGAGATGGACTGGTCATACGCGGCGATGTTCCCGAGCCTGATCATCGCGGGCACCGCCTTCGCCCTCGCCTATGGTCCGCTCACCATCGCGGCGACCGACAGCGTGGCCAAGGAGGAGCAGGGCCTGGCCGGCGGGCTGCTGTACACGTTCACCCAGTTCGGCTCAGCGGTCGGGATCTCCGCGGTGACCGCGGTGTACGGGATCGCCGCGGCCGGCACCGATGGCTCACCGGACGCGGTGTTGGACGCCTACCGCACCGCCCTCGTAGTCCCGGTGGTCATGGTGCTGCTGGGAACGGCGGTCTCCGCCTTCGGCCTCCGCAGCACCAGGACCGCCAGCCAGCGGAAGAGCGCGGCGCCCGCGGCCCGCGACGAGGTCAACGACGGCGTTCCAAGGTAAGGCCGACAACGCCCCACACCGAGTCCATCACGCCTCCCCCGTACCAACCACCGCTTCCGTACTGCCGCCCAGTTTCCCTGACGGCAACACCGCCCCCAGACCCTCATGGCACGGTGATCAGCGGAAAGGGAATGCGATACAGCTTTGGCAGACGATCTACTTCACAGTCTCCAGTCCAGGACCAGCGCGATCACCTCGGAATACCGTCACACCAGCCTTTTGACCAGCGACTTCAAGTTGGCGGAGGCTCACCGTCTCCCACGGCGGGAAGTCGGAGTGTCGGTCCCCCCGGGTGGGGGCTGGTCATTGGGTGGTGTGGCTGAGCCAGCGGTGCAGTGCGGTGTGGACGTGGTCGGGCAGGGTGCTGAGGTGGTCGATGGCCTCGAGGTCGCCGGGCATGGGGGCGACGCCGGCGGTGGTCAGTGCCGCGTGGAGTTCCAGGCGGTGCACATCCCGAGGGGCGAGGAGGGGGTTGAGGCGCTGAGTGGGGTTGGGCGGCGGCAGCAGGAAGTCGTCGTGCGCCCAGGACGGCCGGCCAGGCCTGGTGGTGGTGTGGGCCATGAACAGGCTCCTTTCAACGCTTTGGTTGTGGAGGGGGACTTCGCATGAGGGGAAGCCGGTTGCGGTCGGCGTGAGGGTCCACCCGGATGCAGCAGAGCGGCTTGGAGTGCTCCGATGACCTGGTGAACTGCTTGGGACGGCTTCCGCCGTTGCTGGGTGGCGAGCCCCAGGGGCCGCATTCTGTTTGTTCTGCAGACCGGGATGTCGTGGGAGCATCTGCCGCAGGAACTCGGCTTCAGCTCGGGCGTGACCTGCTGGCGCCGCCCGGCCGAGTGGTCCGAGGCCGGGGGTGCGGCGGCCCCGGCTGCACGAGGTCCTCCCCGCCAAGGTCCGCAGCGCGTGTGAAGCCGCTGATAGCCCTCCGGAACACCGAGCACGGCTCCGGTGTGGACACCCAACACTGGGTCGTAGAGCGCGCCTTCGCCCGCCCGCACTGGTTCCGCCGCCCGCGGATCCGCTGGGAGATCCGCGCCGACATCCACGAAGCCTTCCCCACTCTGGGATGTGCACTCATCTGCTGGCGACGTCTGCGCTCATGCTGTTGACCCGTCTGGCAAGTTGGACGAGGGAACTGCGGTCAGGAGTGCATGCTGCTTCCTGGGCGGCCATAACCTCATCGCCGTACTCGAAGGCCCATGCGCCGACGGCGTCGATGGGCGCCAGCAAGGTCCGGCCCAGAGCGGTGAGTTGGTACTCGCCCCGTGATGGCGCGTCGAGGTCTGCCTGCCGGTCGACCAGTCCGTTGAACTGCAGCCGGCGCAGAGTCTCGGTGAGGACCTTGGAACTGATGCCCCCGATCCGCTCCCGTAATTCGACCGGGGACGACGAGACGGCTCTCGTGCGTGTGCGCGAGTTGGTGCGGAACGTGGGCTGTGAAACCGTGGCTGGCGGCGGTCTCGAACGTGCGGGACTCCTGGAAGCGACCGCCGGGCTGTTCATCGCGCTGTGGGTCGGCGAGGGAGCGGATGCCCAGGCAATCGCCCCTCCGCTGGCATACGCGGCCGGACCGAGCTTCCAGGAAGCGAAGTGCGGCACGGCGGCTTTCCGTCAGGGTCTCCAAGAGGAGCCCAAGCACAGAGGAGGCACTACCTCGTCAAACAGTACAAGGGCACCAAGCCGGTCGCCGATCTCCTTGAGTGTGCCGGCGCACCGGGGAGCGGTACGTCGCGGGCAAGCTCATGCGTCCCCGCCGGAGTCTGTGGTGAGCGCATGGAACGTGAGGTGAAGCGGCGGTGGCAACCGCAGATCCGTGCGAAGGTGACGAAGCAGGCCGCCAGCACCGGCGGTCTGGTTGTGTCCACCCGGGCACGCTGCGGGTTCACCGCCGCACCGGGCACGATCGACGCCGGCCGCATCCCCGACCTCACCCAGGCCCTGCCGCCGCGCTGGGCGGGCCGCCTCAACTACGCCCGCGATGCCGGCGCCCCGGAGCAGCAACTCCAGCGCATCGCGGCCGAGGGCCGGCGGAGCTCATCGCGGGTCATCCACACCATGCGGGGGCCGTCTTCGTCGGCGGCCTGGACGATCCGCTTGACCAGGGTTGTGCACAGGTGGGCGGCGCGGAGACGTGCTCCTCGACGCCGAACACTGCTGCTGCGCGCGCCTGGCCCGCCGCACCAATGTGGGACACGGTCTTATGGCGCTGCGGGGTCTGAGCCGTCGATAACCTTCTTCACGATGTCCCGGTGAAAGCCGCGCACATGTGCCTCCACGAGATTGCCGGCCGACTCGGTGTCTCCGGCTGCGATGGCTTCGTAGATCGCGTGGTGCTCCGCCCGCAACCGGGAGGCGACCTTCTCCCAGTCGTCGAGCTTGTTGAACACGGTGAGGAGGGTGTGCCGCACCGCATTGCGGACCGCGATGGTCATGTCAGCCATCAGCCGGTTGCCCCCGGCCTCGGCGATGGCAACGTGGAAGTCGGTGTCGCAGTCGTTGAACTGTTCTCGGGGCAGGCTTGCGTCGTCCATCCGGAGCAGGGGATCGCGGATGCGCTCGAGACCGTCCTCGGTGACGAGTTCCGCGGCCAGGCGGGCGCTGGCGCGCTCCAGCGTGGCGCGGGCCTCGATGACGTCACCCATCGGAAAGTTCGCCAGCGCGATATGCAGCCGCAGCAACTGGGTGAGACCGGCGTCCGGCATGGCCGCGATCACGGTGCCGGAGGACGGCCCGGTCCCCACGCGTGAGCGCAGCACCCCCTGGGCCTCCAGGACGCGCAGCGCCTCCCGCACCGCGGCCCTGCTGACACCGAGCATGTCGACGAGCTCCCGCTCGGGCGGCAACTTGTCACCGACTCGCAGTCGGCCCGCGATGATCTGCTCTTCGATCCTGGCCAGCACGAGTTCGAAGGTGCGCGAGCGGGGCACTGGCTCCCAGGCCGCAGCCATGTCAGCCATAGAAAGCCCTTTCTCGCGGCTCGTAACTCCATAGGTGTTGATCATAGCTTGAGTACCCCGCCCTTTGGTCTGACCAAGACGCAATTCGGCCGTTCGAACCTCTGGACAAGTCGGTGCTCGCTGCCTAGCGTGAGAAACCAAGCAATGGTCTGACCAAGCCCCCAATGTGAGGGTTCATGTACCAGCCAGATCTCTCTCCCGTGGCCGACAGCCTCGCTCTCTCGTCACTCGTTGCCGTCCTGCCGCTGCTCACGCTCTTCGTCCTCCTCGGCGGTCTGAGGATGAAGGCTCACTGGGCCGGACTCGCCTCGCTGGCCGTCGCGGTGGCGGTGGCCGTGACCGCTTACGGCATGCCTGCCGACCTCGCCCTGCTCTCGGCGAGCGAAGGAGCGGCCTTCGGGCTGTTCCCGATCATGTGGATCGTCATCACTGCCATCTGGGTCTACCAGCTCACCGTCGTCAGCGGCCGCTTCGAGGACCTGCGCCGGGCCTTCGGCCTGATCAGCACCGATCCGCGCGTCCAAGCCATCATCATCGCCTTCTGCTTCGGCGGACTGCTCGAGGCGCTGGCCGGGTTCGGCGCGCCGGTGGCAATCACCGGGGTGATGCTGATGGGACTCGGCTTCGCCCCGGTCAGAGCCGCCGTCACCGTGCTGGTCGCCAACACCGCTCCCGTCGCATTCGGCGCCATCGCCACGCCCATCATCACGGCCGGCAACCTGACGAAGATCCCGTACACGGAGATCGGCGCATATGTCGGCCACCAGACACCGCTGGTCGCCTTCTTCGTGCCGCTTCTTCTTGTCGCCCTGGTCGACGGCCGCCGCGGAGTGCGCCAGACCTGGCCGGTCGCGTTGGTGTGCGGCGCGGTGTTCGGCCTGGCTCAGTTCGTCAGCGCCACCTACCTCTCGGTGGAACTGACCGACATCATCGCCTCGCTGGCCGCCCTGGCCGCCATCGTCCTCTTCCTCCGTGTCTGGCGGCCGCAGGGCGGTGAGGAGGCCAGGACCGATCTCCACAAGGCGGCGGCGGAGGAGCAAGGGGACGGTTCGGCAGGTCAGCCGTCGAAGCCAGGGCACGGCGACCGGCCCGTGGCGCCGTCCGGAACGCGCACCGGGCCGGACCGCAGTGCCGTGACCGGAACGCTCCCGATGGAGGGCACCGCCCAGCGGATCGATGGCCCCAGGATCCTGATGGCCTTCCTGCCCTACCTGATCATCATCGGGGTCTTCTCGCTCGCCAAGCTGTTGACTCCCCTCAAGGAGCTCCTGACCGCCTCCGACGCGAAGTTCGGCTGGCCCGGACTGGACGGCGAAGTCCTCACCGCCACCGGCCAGGCGTCGGTCACCACGGTCTACACCTTCCCCTGGCTGTCCTCGCCCGGCACCCTGCTGTTGCTGTCGGGCGTCGTGATCGCCGCCGTCTACCGGGTGACCCCCGCAGCCGCAGCCCGGGAATTCACCGCCACGCTGCACAAGCTGCGCTGGGCGCTGCTGACCGTCGCCGCTGTCCTCGCACTCGCCTATGTGATGAACCTGTCCGGACAGACCATCACCATCGGCACGTGGATCGCCGGAGCCGGTACGGCCTTTGCGTTCCTCTCGCCCGTCCTCGGCTGGCTGGGCACCGCGGTCACCGGGTCGGACACCTCCGCCAACGCCCTGTTCGCCACGCTCCAGCAGACTGCCGCGAACAAGGCAGGACTCGATCCGACGCTGCTGGTGGCGGCCAACACATCCGGCGGTGTCGTCGGCAAGATGATCAGCCCGCAGAACCTGACCATCGCCGCCACCGCGGTGGGCCTCATCGGCCGTGAGTCCCAGCTCTTCCGGGCGGCGATCAAGTGGAGCCTGATGCTCCTGCTTGCCCTGTGCGTGCTGGTGTACCTCCAGTCCAACGTCCTGTCCTGGATGCTGCCATGAGCCTCAAACCCGCGCAGGAGCCGTCGCCGGCCTTGCCCCCCACTCACGGAACCATGCGGATCGCACTGTTCATCACCTGTCTCAACGACACGCTCTTCCCAGCCACCGGCCGGGCGGTGGTGACGCTGCTGGAGCGGCTGGGTCACCGCGTGGAGTTCCCGCTGGAGCAGACCTGCTGCGGCCAGATGCACTTCAACACCGGATACCAGCGCGACTGTGTGCCGCTCGTCCGGCGCTTCGCCGAGGCCTTCGCCGGTTACGACGCCGTCGTCACGCCGTCCGGCTCGTGCGCCGCCATGGTGCGCGAACACCACGGGCGGGTCGCTGAGGTGTCCGGCGATGACCGGCTGCCCGTCGCGGTCCGTGACGCGCCGCGTGTGTACGAACTCTCCGAGTTCCTCGTCGACGTCCTCGGTGTCACCGATGTCGGGGCGTACTTCCCGCACAGGGTCACCTACCACCCCACGTGCCACTCCCTGCGCATGCTCGGCGTCGACGACCGGCCCCTCGCCCTGCTGCGGGCCGTCCGCGGCATCGACCTGGTGGAACTCGGCGCGGCCGACCAGTGCTGCGGGTTCGGCGGCACCTTCGCCCTCAAGAACGCCGACACGTCGGTGGCCATGTGCACGGACAAAGTACGGCACGTCCTGGCCACTGGAGCCGACGTGCTGTGCGCTGGTGACAACTCCTGCCTCATGCACATCGGCGGCGCGCTGTCCCGCCTGCGCTCCGGAGTGAACGTCATGCACCTCGCCGAGATCCTCGCGTTCACGGAGAAGGCACCGGTACACGGCGCGGCGGAACCCTCACCCGCCTCCTGGCGCGGCACCGAAAGGACGAAGACCCCGTGAGCGACGCGACGTTCCTGGGCATGCCGGCCTTCCCGGCGGCGGCGGCGAGCACCGTGCGCGATTCCCAGCTGCGCGGCAATCTGGCCCGTGCCACCGGCACCATCCGCTCCCGGCGTGCGGCGGCCGTCGGTGAGCAGGACGACTGGGAGCAGCTGCGGGAGGCCGGGCGTGCGGTCAAGGAACGCACCCTGCGCCATCTGGACCGGTATCTGCTGCAGGTGGAGGAGAAGGTGACCGCGGCGGGCGGCAAGGTGCACTGGGCGCGCGACGCCGAGGAGGCACGCCGCATCGTCGTCGGCCTGGTGCAGGACACCGGTGAACGGGAGGTCGTCAAGGTCAAGTCGATGGTCACCCAGGAGATCGGGCTCAACGAGGCGCTGGCCGACGCCGGCATCGACGCGTACGAGACCGATCTGGCCGAGTTGATCGTGCAACTCGGCCAGGACCAGCCCTCCCACATCCTGGTCCCGGCCATCCACCGCAACCGGGCGGAGATCCGGGAGATCTTCCTGCGGTCGATGGGCGCGTACGGCACCGCCGCACCGGCCGACCTGGACGACGATCCGCGGCGGCTGGCCGACGCTGCGAGGTGTCATCTGCGGGAGAAGTTCCTGCGGGCCAAGGTTGCCGTCTCTGGTGTCAACTTCCTGGTCGCCGAGACCGGAACGGCGGTCGTGGTGGAGTCCGAGGGCAACGGGCGGATGTGCCTGACGCTGCCCGATACGCTTATCTCGGTGGCCGGGATCGAGAAGGTCGTACCAACCTGGCAGGACCTCGAGGTCTTCCTGCAGTTGCTGCCGCGCTCCTCGACGGGGGAGCGGATGAACCCCTACACCTCGACCTGGACCGGCACGACCGCCGACGACGGGCCCCGCGCCTTCCATCTGGTGCTGGTCGACGGAGGGCGCACCGATGCGCTCGCCGACCCGGTCGGCCGGCAGGTACTCAACTGCATCCGCTGCTCCGCGTGCCTCAATGTGTGCCCCGTGTACGAGAGGGTGGGCGGACACGCCTACGGATCGGTCTACCCCGGCCCGATCGGTGCCGTCCTCAGTCCTCAACTGCGGGGCACCACCTCGGAAGTGGACCGTGCCCTGCCGTACGCGTCGTCGCTGTGCGGGGCGTGCTACGAGGTCTGCCCCGTCAAGATCAACATCCCCGATGTGCTGGTGCATCTGCGGGCCCGGATCGTCGAGGAGGGGCGCGGGCGACTCGTGCCGAAACCGGAGCGCCTGGCGATGGCCGCCGCACGCTGGGTGCTCTCCCGTCCCTCGCGTCTGACGGCCGCGCAGCGAGCGGGAGCCCTGGCCGCACGGCTGGTGGCCCGGCGCGGGCGAGTGGGCCGGCTGCCCGGCCCGCTGTCCCGCTGGACCGACACCCGCGACGCCCCGGTCCCGCCCGCGGAGACCTTCAGCGCCTGGTGGAAAGGGACGCATCGATGACCGCACGCCGGAAGGAGGCAGAGATGAACGCGCGAACCGAAGTACTGGACCGCATCAGGCGCGCCCTGGACGACGTGCCCGCGAGTGAGCGTCCACAGGACGTCCCGGTGCCCCGCCAGTACTCCCGCGGCGGCCGACCGCCGGCCGGTTCGGCGGCGACCGTGGAACTGCTCGCCGAACGACTCGCCGAGTACGGGGCGTCGGTACACCTCGTACCCACGCAGGACGTCGCCTCCCGCGTGGGGCGGTTGGTGGCCGGCCTCGGCGCCGGTTCCGTCGTGGTACCCCGTGGCTTCCCGTCTGAGTGGCGGTCCGCGCTGGACCCCGACCGGGTGCTGACCGACGAGCCCCGACTTCCGGTCGCCGAACTGGACCGGGCCGGTGCGGTGGTGACGACCGTGGCCGCCGCCATCGCCGCGACCGGAACCCTCGTGCTGGACGGTGGCCCCGGCCAGGGCCGGCGCGCCCTGACGCTGGTGCCTGACGTCCATGTGTGCGTCGTACGCGCCGGACAGGTCGTGGCGTCCGTGCCGGAGGTGTTTGCCGTCCTGGATCCGGTGCGTCCACTGACCTTCGTCTCCGGGCCGTCGGCCACCAGTGACATCGAACTCGACCGAGTGGAGGGCGTGCACGGTCCGCGCACGCTCGAAGCCCTCATCGTCGTCTGAGAGTCCGATTATCTCGTCCTCGTAGGAAGAGAGTTGAGCAGTGAAGCCCGCTCTGCACCCAGTACCGCACCGGCACGCAGCAGCACCGACCGCCCCTCATTCGATCCCCCGGCCCGACAACCCCTCGGCGTCGGCGAGCTGCACGCTCCCCGCCGAGAAACGTGCGGTAGCGACAGCCAGGGCGTTCGCCCGGGACCGGCTGACGGCATGGCACCTGGGGGACGAAACGGCCGAGACGGCGAGCGTCGTGGTGTCGGAGTACGTCACCAACAGCGTTCAGCACAGCGGCGCCCACCACGTCACCCTGCGACTCGCCCGCTGCGAGTCACACCTGTGGATCGAGGTCGTCGACGCCGGTGTGTGGCGAAACCGCACGGGTCCCGAAGAAAACGGCCTGGCCGAGTGCGGCCGGGGCTTCTGGGTGGTCGAGGCACTGTCCCAGCGGTCCGGAGTGCACCGCACCCAGCACGGCACCCACGCCTGGGCGCTGCTGCCGCACGCCCCCGCCACGTGCAAGCGCCCCGACCGCTCGTTAGCCGGGCGCCCCGGTACGCGGACTGGTTCACGCCGCTCACCCGCACGCCCCTCGGTCCTTCGCCTCCCCGGTTGCACCGGTAGGGCGGCGGCCCCGGCAGGGCGCTTTCGGACGGCCGCAGCCAGTGCGGCCCTGGCGTACGGCAAGGGAATCCCGGGCCCCAGGCCCGACCGTTGACATCGCCCAGCGGCGTTCCGAAACCGGAAAGTCCGGGGGCAACAGGCGCGCACGGGTTGTGCGTCGGATGCGCGACGAGCCGACCGCCGGGTGCGCCATCAGGTGCCGCCGCCGTGCTCGAAGTACAGGCCGGACACGGCGCTCGGCACCGAGGTCTAGTGCTGTGACCGCATAGGTTCGCCGGGGAGCAATGCTCATGACCTGTGGATCGGCCTCGGGTTGGACGCGAAGAGGCGTACCTTCCCAAGTGATCGACTTCTGGTCATCGAGTAGGCCGATGTTGCACCGTCGGCCGGGAAGGCACGCCCGTGCTGAGCGTAGTGAATGCCGATGGAACGGCCGAGACCGGCTCCCTGATCGACGACATCGTCCGCGAGGGTGCGAGGCGGATGCTGGCCGCCGCCCTGGAGGCTGAAGTCAACGCCTACATAGCCGAGTTGGCCGACCAGCGCGGCGAGAGCGGGCACCGCCTGGTCGTCCGCAACGGCTATCACCAGCCGAGGAAGGTCACGACCGCAGCCGGGGTGGTCGAGGTGAAAGCCCCGCGGGTGAACGACAAGCGCGTCGACGAGGCCACCGGCGAGCGCAAGCGGTTCTCCTCGGCCATCCTGCCGCCGTGGTGCGCAAGTCCCCGAAGATCAGCGAGGTGCTGCCCCTGCTCTGTCTCCACGGTCTGGCGTCCGGCGACTTCGTGCCCGCGCTGGAGCAGTTCCTCGGTTCGACAGCCGGCCTGTCGGCAGCGACGATTACCCGCCTTACCCAGCGGTGGCAGGCCGACCACCAGGCATTCGGCGAACGCGATCTGTCCATCTGCGACTACGTCTACGTGTGGGCCGACGGCATCCACCTGCGCATACGCCTGCGGGAGGCGAAGTTGTGCGTGCTCGTGCTGATGGGTGTACGTGTGGACGGCACCAAGGAGCTGATCGCCATGGCCGACGGCTACCGCGAATCAGTCGACTCCTGGGCGGATCTGCTGCGTGACTGTGCGCGGCGCGGGATGCGCGCTCCCGTCCTCGCGGTCTGCGATGGGGCGCTCGGATTCTGGAAGGCCCTGGCCGAGGTCTTCCCTGAGGCCCGGCATGAAGGTGCTGGGTTCACAAGATCGCCAACGTCGCGAACGCCCTGCCAAAGTCAGCGCAGCCTGGGGCCAAGAAGGCCCTGCAGGAGATCTACAACGCCGAGGACCGCGACCACGCGCTCAAGGCCGTCGCAGCGTTCGACAGGACCTACGGGACGAAGTTCCCCAAGGCAGTGAAGAAGCTCACCGATGACGTCGACGAGCTGCTGGCGTTCTACGACTTCCCCGCCGAGCACTGGATCCATCTGCGCACCACGAACCCCATCGAGTCGACCTTTGCGACTGTCCGTCTGCGCACGAAGGTCACCAAGGGCGCTGGCAGTGCGGCCGCCGCCCTGGCCATGGTGTTCAAGCTGGTCGAATCCGCCCAGGCCCGGTGGCGGGCCGTGAACGCTCCCCACCTCGTCGCCCTCGTCCGTGCCGGAGACCGGTTCGAACGAGGGCAGCTCATCGAGCGCACCGAGGGCCTCGCAGCCTGATCTTCGGACCGCCAGGGCCGGGCGACGCGGGCTACTGCTTGAGCCTGGTGCGCAGGGCCTCGATGAACCAGGTAAACACCGGTGTCAGGGTCGGCTGGATGGGCCATCCGTTGATGACGGCCAGGAGATGCAAATAGCGTTCCGCGCGGGGGTCGTTGGCGATCTCCAGGCGGGTCAACAGCCAGCGGCGCAGTTCGGTGTCGTCGGCGCGGTCGAAGACCTGGGCGTAGCGGGCGGTGAGGGCGTCGATGACGGGGGTCGCCCCGGCGGAGACGGGGTCAATGTCGGCGGTGAGGGCGCGGCCGACCTGGTCGCGGACTGTTTGGGTGAGGTCGTGGTGCAGACCAGTGGTGTCGCCCTGGGCACGTTCGGCTGCCTGGTGCTCGGCCATCCGGCGTACTGCGGCGCGGAATTCCGGATCCTGGCTGAGTTCGGCGAGTTCCATCCAGGCGTCGACCTGATCAGGTTCGGGGTCCTCCGGCAGCTCGGGCATGGCCGAGCGCATCATCTCCACGAAGTCGGGGTTGGCGTCCAGGCCCCCGAAGGTGTCGTCGATGAAGTCGTTGATGAGACGCCGGCGTTCGTCGTCGGAGAGTCTTGCGAGCTTGTGCATGAGGTCCATTTCCTCCGGGCTGGAGCCCCGCTTGGCCACCGCTCGTAGCACCGCGCGCCGCAGGCGCAGGGTGCGGATCTGCACGTCCAGAGCGTCGGCATGCGCGGCCGCGACCTCGGGCACTGAGATCTCCCGGTCCAGCACCTGCCGGATGACGGCAAGATCGAGTCCCAGATCACGCAATGTCCGCACCAGATCCAGACGCGCGAGCGCATCGATGTCGTAGAGCCGGTAGCCAGCCGGGCTGCGGTCAGTCGACGGCACGATTCCGGTATCGGAGTAGAACCGTATGGCTTTCACCGTCAGCCCGGTCCGCCGGGCCAACGCCCCGATCGTGTAAAGCGTGTCGTCGTCCATGCCCCCACCCTGGTGTCTCCCCTTACGGGAGACTCAAGTCCATCCTTCAGGAGCCCCGGTCAGCCCGGATGTGGGCTTCTCCATCCAATCCACAGGTCTTGACAATTGCTCTTCGCCGGGTTGGTGGTTGGAGCAGTTGGATGGGTGGTGACGTTAGTTCCCGCTGTTGGAGGTGTGGTGGCCGAGCCTGTGCGGGTGCGCAGACTGACCGATCAAGAAGGGCAGAAGCTGCAGCAGATCGTGCGCCGGGGAAGTACCGGCTCGGTGCGCTATCGCCGGGCGATGATGCTGCTGGCGTCCGCCGGCGGGAATCGGGTACCGGTGATCGCACAACTGGTCCAGGCCGACGAGGGCACAGTGCGCGATGTGATCCACCGGTTCAACGAGATCGGCCTGGCTTGCCTGGACCCTCGGTGGGCGGGAGGCCGTCCCCGCCTGCTCACCCCTGACGACGAGGACTTCCTCATCCGGACGGCCACCACTCGCCCCACCAGGCTCGGCCAGCCCTTCACCCGCTGGTCGATCCGCAAGCTCTCCGCCTACCTGCGGAAAATGCACGGACGTGTCATCCGCATTGGCCGTGAAGCCTTAAGGTGCCTGCTCCGGCGCCGCGGCGTCACCTTCCAGCGCACCAAGACTTGGAAGGAGTCGCCCGACCCTGATCGCGACGCCAAGCTCGACCGGATCGAGCAGGTGCTGGATCGCTTCCCGGACCGAGTCTTCGCGTTCGACGAGTTCGGGCCCTTGGGGATCCGGCCTACCGCGGGCTCCTGCTGGGCGAAGCAGGGCAAGCCCGGCCGGCTGCCGGCGACCTACCGCCGCACCCACGGCGTCACCTACTTCCACGGCTGCTACTCCGTGGGCGACCATGGACGGCACCCTGGTCCCCACCCGTGACCACACCATCGCCTGCCCGCCCAACTCGTCGGCGGTGCCGCGTCCTGACCTTCGGGCCTCGGCCGTGCTGCTGCTCCTGATCGTGCGCCCCAACGTCGGAGGGGGGAGGGGCCGTATCGTGCGCGAGGGCTTTCCTCGCTGGGCGCAACTGAGCGAGGAAGACCTGCTCAATGCGATGCGGCAGGACACCCGAGCTGTCCGCGTCCACGCGCTGTCCCTCATCGCTGTCGTTAGGTTCGAGCGCCTGGCCCGCGCGGTCGACATCATCCTCGCTGCTCTCGCCCCGCTCCTGATCGCGGCCGTCCTCGCGGTCGTCGGAAGCCACGCAGCATGCCCGCCCCGGCCACGACCAGGCGCCGGCTCGTCGACGAACTGGTCCGCTCCTACACCCGACACCGCTACGAGGCGATGCTCGGCGGCATCCACACCCACAACGGGCAGGACCTCCGCCTGGTCCTGTTCGTCGCGTACGACGCGGTCCGCCTGGCCGCGGCTCGCCCCGGCTCGGGACTCACCGCGGGCGATGGGGGTGGGTGAGGTGGTTTCGCCGGGGGCGGAAGGTCGGCAGCGCGATCGAATCGGCAGGCCGGCGGGTCCCACGGTTCCGCCAGTACGGCGAAGCCCTGCGGCCTGCCCTGCCACCAGGCGGCGACCGCACGGGCGAGGTCGGAACAGCCACCTCCAGCTCCGCCTCGGCCGCGACGGCCTTTGGTACGCCTACGAGTCCGAGCCGGGCCGCGACGACGGGTGGCCCAGGGGTACGCCTGATAGGCCTGATCCGGACCCGGTCGGTGCCCTGACCGGGTCCGGTGTTCCGGGCGACTCGTGAGATACCTTCAGGAAATGTTGCATTTGCGGCTCTCGGTGTCGCTCAGTTGGCATATCCAACTATTTCCTGGTTGAGATCAGATGCAAAAACCGTGACCGCTGAAGGAAATGGCTGAAAGCGGTTGCCCAGCGAACTGCTGACATCTTGTGAGGGCCCCATCACGGAGTTAGCTTTGCTTTCGCGCCGGATGGCCAGGAGTCGGGTGTTGGCCGTGTGAACCACCTCGCAGGGCACCATTCATCAGGACAGGAGATCCGCATGAACGTGAACCACGAGACCGCCCAGGACTTCGACATCGACGCTCTTCTCTCTCTCGCCGAGGCTGACGAGGCCCTCTCCGTCGAGGCAGTCGCCCCGAACCGTCTCAACAGCAAGTACGCCCTTCTCCAGGAGTCCGGCACCAACTGAGCCGCGACGGCTTCAGTCCGGCCTGACCGGCTGAAGCGCGCTCCGTCCGCGCTATGACGGCCACACTCGACTCCCCATCCGGCACCAAACCTCGGTGAGAGTTCACATGCGGCAGCCTCGAATCCTTCTCATCAACCCTCCCACGTGGAACGTCTACGCGCCTCACCTGGCGGTTCCCCTACTGGCCGCAGTGATGCGCCGGCACGGCTGGCACGTGTCATCTCTCGACCTGAGCATCGAGCAGACGGACTGGCTGCTTTCGGCAGAAGGGCTGGAAGCGTTACTTCCGCTGGCCGAGGGACGCCTGGACAACGCGGCGCCTGAGGAGCGACGAGCGCATGAGGAGATCCTCGCTGTTTTCGGCGACACGACGGCGCGCATCAACAGCGCCAGAGCCGCACTCAAGTCCCGTGACATCCTCACGGACCCGCTCGCCTTTGCGGATGCGGCTACGGTCCTCCGTAATGGTCTCGCTTGTGTTTCTGCTTCATTTCCCGGACTGAACTTCGACCTTCGGGGAAACTTCTCGTGTTTTTCTCACCGGAGCTCTGAATCCGTTCTGGAAGCCGCCAGGTCGGCGGATCGTAATGTGTACGGATGGGCTCTGGAGCGTCGCCCGATCCCCGACCTGGAAGACAGTGACCTGGCGGTGGTCGGTATCTCGGTGTCGGCCGACACGCAGCTGATCGCGGCTCTCACCGCCGCCCGCCACGTCAAGCGCCGGCGGCCCGACGTGCACGTGGTCATGGGCGGTAACCTCACGACGCGCATGGTGAGCCGCTGGCAGGAAGAGCATCCCTTCTTCGAGTACGTGGACTCCTTCGTGTCCTACGAGGGTGAGGACGCACTGCCCGCGCTGTGCGACCGGATCACCGGTGCCGATGACAGGGCCGTCCCGGGGCTGCTGGAGCGCGACGGGCGCGGCGGACTCCTGCGTACCCCGGCAGCCATGGTCGACGTCTCCGACCTGCCCACGCCGGACTTCGACGGTCTGCCGCTCGACTCGTACTTCGCGCCCGGACCCGTCCTGCCGCTTCAGGCGTCACGGAGCTGTGCCTGGGACTGCGCCTTCTGCTCGATCCCGTTCGCCAGCAACAAGTTCCGCATCCGCCGCGCCGACCAGGTCGTCCACGACATGACCACTCTCGCGGCCAAACACGGCAGTGACACCTTCATGTTCGTCGACGAGATCATGACGCTCACGTCGTTGCGCGGGGTGTCACGGCAGCTGATCGACGGAGGTCACAACCTCTTCTGGTACGGGGAAACCCGGTTCAGCAAGGGCCTCGACCAAGAACTGGCGAAGGCTCTGCGAGACTCCGGGTGCCGACGGCTCGACCTCGGTCTCGAGTCGTACAACCAGCGTGTGCTGGACCTGATGCGCAAGGGCACCAAGGTCGCTGACATCGAGCCGTCGCTCCAGGCTCTCCTGGGGAACAAGGTGCCCGTCCACCTCTTCTGCATGACCGGGTTCCCGGGAGAGACGGAGGAAGAGGCGCTGCGAACCCAGGAGTTCGCCGCGGAGACTCTCCGCCGCTCCACGGAGGAGTTCGGCGTGCCGTACTCCACGGCCGCCAACGGGCCCTTCATCCTTGACGTGCTCTCCCCGGTCGGTGAGCGTCCCGATCTGTTCGGCGTCGAGTTGGTTCCACCCGGCAAGGGCGAGGACCTGGCGTTCGACCTCGACTACACGGTCGCCGAGGGGCTCACACAGGAGGATGCCCTACGACTCACCTCCAGCGGGCCGGGTGCGGCCGCGGGAGCCGCGTTCCACAGGGGGACCTGGATCGGCGACGCGGAGGAGTGGTCGTTCCTGTGGGCGATGGCTGAAGCGGAGTTGCCGGCCCGGCGGGTGACCGCGCCTGCTGCCCCGTGCCCCGATGTGGACTCCGTGACCATGGTGCGGCTCGCGGACGGCGTGCGTGCCCGGACTTCGGTCACCGGTCGGGGAATCCTGCTGCACGTACCGTTGGGCGATGCCCTGCTGTCGGTACCGCAGGAGTGGCATCCGTTGCTCGATGGCCGCTTCCACGCGGTAGCCGACCTGTGGGAGAACTTCGCCTCCACCGGACAGGCCGCGACCACTCTGCTGCGGCTCGCTGCCCACGGCGCCATCACTCTGGAACCGGCTGGCTCCTCCGGCTTGCGTAGCCCCCTCTGGTACGCCGCTCACCCGCACGAGGTGGTGGACAGCCGAGCCGACGGCAGCTGCCTGCTCGTCTCTCCGGAGACGGGAAACCGAGTGAGGGTCTCCGCAGCCGGCCGACTCCTGTGGCTGCTCACGGCCGACGGTGCGACCGTTTCGGAACTGGCGGCCCGATCACGGCTGCGGGAAGGGCAACTGCATTCGCTGCTGCGGGATCTGATCAGGCATCATGTGATCGCCGCGGCCGCCCTCCACCCGGAGCTTCTCGGGTTGCCCCGCCGGACCGCTGTGGCGCAGCGCGTTCACTGACGGGCCCCACCCGAGTCCACCGTCGAACTGCCGCACGTCGCGGCCCGAGTACAGGAGTTCCCCGTGCCTCACCCGGTCGACCTGCCACGCGCCGAAACGGACGGCTTCTGGGCCGAGTTCGCCTCCTGCCACTGGGAGAAGAAGCCTCTCTCCCTTCCCGATGCTCCCGTCCAACTGGGCGTCGCAGACGACGAACTGCTGCGAGCGCTGGTGCTGGCCGCCGACCAGGCCAATCGTCCCAAGGGGTCCGGACTTCCCAAGGTCGTGGTGACGGTGGACGGCCGGACACAGCCGATCGACACACGGCCCTTCCTCCCGCTGCCCGAGGACCGTTCGCTGGACGAGTACACCGTCCGGGTCGACGAGCGGATGCGAGATCACGAATGGAGCGTCGCCGTATCAGGCCTGCACGCGGTCCACGCGCCGCTGTGGGACCGGGCCAAGCGACTGTCCGACGACGTCTACCGGTACACGGGCACACGAGTCGCCGGACGCGTGGACATAGACACGTTCATCGGCCGGTACACCTCCACCAACGTCGGAGTGCACGTCGACCACGCCGGGAACTTCGGATTCACCCTGCGTGGTCGCAAACTCCTCCTCACCTGGCCGCCCGAGCGTGCCGGGCAGGTCCCGCAGCACACCGCCGACTACGCTTCGGCCCGTGACTCGGCCGACGTGCTGGTCGGAGTGCCCGGTGCGCTGACCTACTTCCCCTCCGAGCAACTGCACGTGGGCGAGTCCCCCGACGCCGTGGCCGTCAACGTCAACATCGCCTTCTTCACCAAGAGCGATCCCGCCGCCCTCGTCGTCCAAGCCGTCGGAGGCCTGCTCGCACGGACACGCGCCGACGAGGCCGACGCCCACCCGCACACCCCGGACGGCATTCCGGCCGCAGCGGCATCCACACTCACGGCTCTGGCGGAACTGTCCGCCGGCGAGGTCGAGGACGCCGTCTGGGAGCACCACATGCGTTCCGTGACCTCCGGCGGGCTGGGCGTGGGCCGACCGGCCGCATCGCCCGTCGCCCTTCCGCGTGACGCCCGAGTCCGCACACCGGAAGACGTCGTGGTGCGGCAGCGGCTGCTCACCGATGGCCGCCGCGCCGTCGCCACACAGGGGCACACCGTGAAAGTCGCCGACCATCCGCACGTCGAGGCAGCGATGACCGCCCTGATCGCGGGAGACACGCTCGACCTCGCGGACTGGGAGCGCCGGGCGGACAGCGCGGCCGTCCCCCTCCTCCACGCCGTGCTGTTGCGGTTGTGGACCTGGCGGGCCATCGACGTCGAGGCCGCCGTACCGGCTGCCGCGCGCCAGATGGAGTCCCTCCGGTGACAGCCCTGCGGCAGGGCAGGGCGGCGACACTCATGGTGATCGCCGCCCTGCTGGTGAGTACGGTGGGCGACGAGGTCGCCATGGTGGCGCTGGCCCTGCGAGGTGCCGACCGCACGGGGCTGACATCGGTGGTGTCGGCCCAGATGCTCGCCGGCCTCGTTCCCGGCATCGCACTGGGCGGTGTCATCGGACGGATCGTCGACCGCTTCCGCGCCGACGCGGTCCTGGGCGTGACCCTGGCCCTCGAGTGCCTGATCGCAGCGGCCGCCGCCGCGGTCGCGGACGGCGCGGTGCTGCTCATCGCCACGATGCTGCTGCTGGGGGCCCTGGGAGCTGTCGCCCAAACCTGCGTGATGGCACTCGTGCCGCACCTGTTCCCGGACTCGGACGCCCAGCTGCGGGTGAACAGCCTCATGGAGTCGGTGAGGAACGCGGGTTACATCATCGGCCCGCTGCTGGTCGGCCTGCTGACGGCGCATGGCGGGACCGGGCTGGCCCTGGCGGTCGACGCGGGGACCTTCGCCTTCGCCCTGCTGGCCGTGCCGGTCATCAGCCGATGGCTGGTCATGGCGGCCCAGGAACGTACGGAGACAGCCGGCCCGGCCGAGGCCCCTGCCGCCGGAGCGGCCGAAGCGGTCACAGACGGAGCGCAGCCCCCCGGAAAGACCGCGGGAGGCCTGCGAGTCGGGCTGGCCCTGCTCTGGGCGGGAGCACAGCGACGGACCACGCTCGCCACGATCGTGGTCACCGTCGCGGCGACCTCCGTCGTCAACGTGCTGCTGCCCTTCTTCGCCGACGACATGCCGGGAGGCACCGCTGTCTACGGCGTGCTCCTGGCCACCTGGAGCGTGGGTCTGGTGCTGGGGCCGTTTGCCCTGCGGGGCGGGCTGCGTCGCCGGCCCACCGCCGTCGTCGCCGTCGGAGCCGCGGCGATCATCGGCCTCAGCTATCTGGTGACCGGCGCCTACCCTGTCGTACCGCTGATGCTGGCCGCCTTCCTCTGCGGTGGCATGGCCAACGCCGTGCAGAACGTGGTGCTCCGCACGCATGTCATGGCCGACTGTCCGCCGGACGTAAGGGGCCGCGTCGGTGCCGCGTACGGAGCCACGCTGCAGACCTCGGTGGCCGTCGGCTTCGCCCTGGCGGGACTCGCTCCTGCCGACTGGGCCCGTTGGGGCATCCTGACCGGAGGCGGCGTCGCCTTCGTGGCCGGCTCGGTCGGCCTGCTCCTCACACGCGCAGTGGCCCCTTCTCCGCTGCCCGCCGAGGACGTGTCGGTGGCCGCCGGGCAGGTGTCGGAGGGCCGCACGCGGTGAGCAGCCGACGTATCGAGCTCGATCCGGTCATCCCCCGGTTCTGCGCCCAGACCGGGGCCTCCCTGCCGCTCGCATGGGAACTCGCCTGGTCGGAGCGGCAGGACGAGGCCGTGATCAGACTGACCCCGCCGCCGGGCACCCGGACAGTCGACCGCGCCACCTGGCCCCGCAGCCTTTCTCCCGAGACCAGGCTTTTCCTGCCGTCCGGGGTGCGGCTACAGAACACGCCTGTCCCGTTCCTGCACGACGGAGGGCCTGTCGCGGTGCTGTTCGGTACGGACCCGCCGGCCTTCGCCGAGGTACCCGAGCCGGTCGGGGATCTCCTTCTGCAGGGCGCCTCGGCGGCCGACGTCCGCGAGGTGTGGGGGCAGGCGGACGACGTCGCCGACCACCTCCTGGTGGGCATGATGCGGTGCGGCCTGGTGAGCGGCGACCCGTTGCCCATGGCCCCACAGGAACCGGAGGGTGCTCGGGTGCTGGTGCAGGAGGCGTGGGTGCGGGCAGTCGAGCGGGAATCCGGCGGACATGTCCTCGCCCACACCGTCACGGGCAACTTCCTCAAGGTCGGCGCGGCTGCTCTCCAGCTGTGGCGGTGGGCGGGGCACGAGGGCGGCATCGCCGTGGACCGGCTTCCCGCGAAACTGCACGACGTGGCGGACCGACTGCTGTCCGCAGGCATGCTCCGGGCTGTCCGGACCTGATACACCGACAGCGTGAGAACCGCGGCGAGAACAGCCGAAGAGAGAGGACGATCCGTGGACGATCCGGCCGGCGAGGCGCTGAGCGCTCTGGCACGCCCCGGCATGGGAACCGAGAACGCAGGCCCTGCGCTGCGCGTACTGGCCAGGATGCTGCGTCCGCGCACCGTGGTCGAAGTGGGGGCCGGTTCCTCGACGCTGCACCTGCTCCTTGGACTGCGCGACGCGGTCTCGGAGGCCGCCGAGGACCGGAGGATCGTCCGCGGAGAGGTCACGGCGGACGAACGGGCGTCGGTCCTGCACCCGCGTTCCGCACTCGACGACTACGCGCCGCGGCTGCTCGTCGTCGACGACTTCTCCATACCCGGCACGTCCGCGCACCAGGTGCGGGAGGCAGCGCGTTCGCTCGGTCTCGACGGCATGCTCACCTTCATCGAGCGGGACTTCTTCCAGCTGGCAGACCATGAGCTCGACAGCTGGGGGTCGTTGGACCTGGTCTGGCTGGACGCGGGCACACAGGCCGACGACGCCAGGTTCCTCACGTCGCTCTGGCCTCGTGTGGCGCCTGGCGGCACGGTCGTGCTGCACGAGCCGTACCTGGCCACGACGGTCGAGACGGACTCCGGGCAAGGCCGCGGCCGGGTGGCGTGCCGGGTCGTCCCCTCACCGCTGTTGCAGGAAATGCGCCGCCAGGCTTCCCTCCCGGCCAGTGAGTTCGACGTACTCGCGCTGAGCGAGCCCCACAAACACCGTCAGACGGGCCTGCTGCTGTTGCGTAAGCACGGCGGACAGGAGCGTGACCGGGGCGTTCCGTTCCACGAGGAACTCCAGGCCCTGGGCGAGACCGACTCCGCCCGGGTTCCCCGGCTGAGCCCGGACCCCGCACGGGCGGCAGGGGATACGGTAGACGCCGCGGGCGGAATCCTCGCTGCGCTGGCCGACGACACCCGGCGCAGGGTATACAGCGCCGTCGTGCTCCGAGCCGACACGACTCAAGGGATCGCAGAGAGTCTCGGCATGGCCCCCGGGCGCTGCGCGAAGTCTCTCGCCGCGCTGGAACAGGCGGGATTGATCGTGCGTGACGAGAAGCTCTGGTCCGCCGTCGACGAAATCTGGAGGCATGCGGCGCCTCGCCGTCCGCGTCCACGGCCACAGGCCTCCATCCCCTCGAAGCAGAGCAAGCGCAGGGTGTTCCTGGAGGGACTGGTGCCGCTCTTCGAACCACAACGGCGTTACCCGGAAGCCGAAGTCAATGATCTCTTGCGTCAGGTCCACCCGGACGTGGCCGCGCTGCGCCGGTATCTGGTGGAGGAGCGCCTGCTCATGCGAGCCGAGGGTCAATACTGGCGGCCACCCACGTGAATCGGACCGCGTCGGCCCGGCTGACGCTCGGAGGGGCCAAAACTCACCGACTCTTGTACCCGGCAATTCAAGGCGTTCACGCCGCTGACCGCCATGCGTTGTCGAAACTCACCGGCATACCCACCACGAAGTGGCCCGACGCCTGGAACAACGCAGCGATGTAGTCCTCAAGCTCCTCACCAGCGCCGGGGATGTCTGGCAGCTCCACAACCCTCTTGCCCATCAGCAGCCCTCTCTGTGTCGAGCAACCGTCCTGGCCGGGTTGCAGAACAGTCATGCGTCCGGGAGGGGCCCCGCACTTCACCGTCACGCCGCTGCCTCCCTCCGCCCGATACGCTTGCTCAGGCTGGCGGCGGCCCCTCGCCGGTCACCGCCTCGCCGATGTCCCAGCCCGCGCTGACGGCCCGCTCGCCCGGGACGGCAGGAGCCGGTCCAGGCGGTCGCGGGGACGTATCCGGGGTCCGCCGGGTTCGACGGAAGGCCGGCAAGCATGGCGGAGACCGCGGAGCTGTCCTCGATGGCAGCGCGCAGTACGGGGATGATCCTGACTCCGTCGCCGGTGAGGGTCATCAGGGAGTCGGCCGCGTCGAGGCCGTGCCCCCGGGCCAGACGGATGCGGGTCCCGGCCGGGCCCTGCCAGCCTTCGCGGACGCGGTCGGCGGACAGAGGCGGTGCCTGCTTTGTCTTCTTGGCCGGGCGCTTGCCCATGAGCGAATCCCCCTGAGTGATCGCGATGTCGTCGACGGCCGTGTTCTCACCGGCCCTTAGGTTGATCTTGTCCCCGCGGGCGTACGGCGTAGCGCCGAGTTCCGGTCGGAAGGATCAGCCGGATGTTGGAGTCGTTTGCTTCGATTGGCGGGAGCTGTGGTGCTACCCGTCGTCGGTGAACCGGATCTGGCCGAACCAGGCCCGGAAGGCGTACGTGAGCGCGATCATGCCGGGCGCGAAGACGCCGGCCCACAGGAGCCCCATCAGGACCGGGTTGACGTCCACTTCGTGCAGGTCGCTGAACATCATGCCCATGCCCACGGTCATGAGGAGGAACAGGAGCGGGGCGGCAATGGTGGCGAAGGCTACGGGCAGCTGCCGGTGGGGACGGATCGCTGGAGTAGTCGGAGAAGTAGGCCACGCTGCCGGTCACGAAGGCCACGAAGCCGAGGTGCGCGAGGGCAGCGGAGGTGAGGGCTGCCCGTACGATCCGGCTTGTGATCGTGTGAACGACAACGGTGGGTCGGGGCGCGTGGTCATCGGGTGCGGCCGGGGCGACGGGGTTTCGGCAGAATCGTCCTCACCGTCAGCGGTTTCCCCGGCTCCCTCCTCGCGAGCGTCGTCGTCCGCTTCCTAGTCCGGCTCTTCATCGTCCGGATCGTCGGCGTCGTCCTCCAGTCCGGCATCGGTCCCCGGCTCGCGGTGCGGTGGTTCCCATTCGGGGGTGGTGAGGCAGTTGTCGAGGCCGGTCTCGAGGTGGGAGAGGGATGAGTTGATCAGATCGGCTGCCCACGCGTAGGTGTCCGGGTCGGCATCCGGGTGCTGTGCCCGCTCGGCGAGCGCGTCCTGCGGGGTGAGCAGCCACGGTCGCGCGATTTCCGGGTCGAGTTCGGCGGTGACGGTTCTAGCTGCAGGGGCAGGAGTTTGTCGGGTGCGGCGGCCACCGCGCGGGCTGCGCCTTCGGCGAGTGCGGGCAGGGTGGGGGCGGCGCGGGCCAGCACGGTCAGGACCCGGTGCTGTTGGTCTTCTGCGAGGTAGGGGTGGGGGAGCAGGTGCTTGATGAACCGCCCTGCGCTGGTGTCTTCGACTTCTGCCACGAGGGCGGTGCCGAGCAGGTTGGGGCCCAAAGATCACCAGTGGGCTCCGTCGCTGGAGGGGTAGGCGGCGGTGAGGATGTCCTTGTACGCGGCCAGCAGGCGCCGGTCGTGTGGGGCGGCGTCGGGGAAGCCGTTGTGGTGGACGTCGAAGCCTGCGGTGACGGCGTCTTCTGCGTTGGTCACGCTGTTTGGCGCCGGTGACGGCCTGGACGGCGACGAGGGTGCGCATCAGCTTCTCGTCGAAGTACTCGCTCCACACGATGCTCCTGGGCCGCGGCGCGTGGTGAGATGCGAAGTAGCCGGGGTTCCTGCGTCAGCCCTGACCGAGGACGCAGAGCTCATCGCCCTCGGGGTCGGCCAGGACGACGCCACGAGACGTCACCCTGACCCACGTCGGCCCGTATCGCGCCGAGGCCTTGGAGCCGGCCGGCCTCCCGCGCCCGGCCTCCTCGACGGGGTCGGACATCACCCCGAGATGGACCCGGTCATGAACCGGCCTTCTGCAGCGCAGCCGCACCCGGGGCGGGGCTTTGGATGTTGGCGAGCGGCGCGGGCATGTAGCTGCCGGTGAGCTTGTCGATCTGTCGCCGTGGGAACAACCTCCTTGAGTAAACGGGGCTACGGGGGAACGGCGATGCTGTACGAGGGGCTCTATCTCGCGGCACTGATCTTGACGGCTGGCGCGATCGGGTACCGGCTCGCCGTCGCCACGAAGATCGCGGCCATGCTGAAGGCAGACGTGGCGGTCCGCGAGGATCTGTCCGCCGAGGAGTTGGCCTTCCTGGCGGGCGGGCCGCGCCGGGTGGCGGCGACGGTGCTGTTCCGGATGACAGGGCAGGGCCGTCTGTCCGTGGCGGAAGACGGCACGGTCACCCTCCATGACGACGTGTACGCGGCCGACGCGACGGCCGGCATCGAAAAGGCGCTCATCCATGCGGCGGGCGTCTCCCACATCGAGCGGGTGGGCAAACTGGTCGCCCACACCGCCGCGAGCCGCGCGGTGCAGTCCATCGGCGACCGCCTGCAAGCAGAGGGCCTGCTGATCGTCACCTCCCTGCGGCGCCAGCAGCACCGTGCGCAGCGCCTGCTGTGGTGGACGGCGGCCCTCCCGCCGGCGCTGACCGTGTACGAACTCACCGCCGGTGCACCCCACCGCTGGTGGGCCGGTGTGGCCCTGTCCGCCATCACGACCGTCACAGCCGCGTGCATCAAGCCGGCGAAAGCTTGGGTGCCGTACCGCGTCCAGTCGACGCTCGACATCCTGCGCGGTGAACGCGAGCGCCCGGTCTCCTGGCGCCCGGCGGGCACCCTGACCGCCCTCGCCGTCACCCCTATCGGCGCGGTGGCCCTCGACGGGCTGGCCGCCTCGCAGGAGCCCCACCTGCGGGCGCTGGTCACACCGGAGACCTGGAGGGCTGGAGACCCGGCCTACGGCGGCACCTCAGGCGCCGGGTGCGGCACGTCTGGCGACTGGGGCTCCCCCGGGAGCGCCGGCGCGTGCGGCGGAGGCGGAGCGGGTGCCTGCGGAGGCGCAGGCGCGTGAGCCTGGACAACGAGCTCCTCGGCGACCACAAACGCCGGGCACGAAACCGGCATCGCGCCGCCATTGGTACCACTGACCCGCCGTAGCCAGGATGCCCGGCCGGGCACCACGGGCCTGACTGGGGTGTCAACACCGATAGAGCCATCGAGGTGACCACCGGGATCCACACCGGAGACGTCCACGTCACGGTCGAGTCGCACTCTCAGCGGCCCGACCCTGCCCCGGGCTGGGAAGAGATCGCTGAGATCTCATGCGACTCCCCCTCCGGGGAACTGCTCGTGGCTGGGTCTGCAGGGGCGGGCCGGGCTGTCCAGGCCGGTGCCGTCGGCGATGGACGGGAGCCCATACACGGCGTCGGACACGTCGGGGGCGGCGAGCCGTGCGGCGACGGATGTGCAGGTGTTCGACGGGACAGCGAGGCCGGTGCACCGGGCGGATGCCGCGGTGATCGTGACGAACGGCAGGGTGACAACGCCGGCCGTGGACTTCGCCAAGCAGCAGCGGCTGCATGTGGTGGACCGCCGGACGCTGGCCGTGTGGGCGTCCGGGCTCACGGCCGTTGTGGGAACTGCTGCGGGCCGTACCTCCCCCCAGTCGGCCAACGTCTCTGAGTTGAATACGGCGGCTTGTTGGCCTCAGTGGCGGGCCTGTGGCCTGTGGTGCCGCTCGATCGCCGGGCCTCGGCCCACCAGCCGGTCAGCAGGCTCTGGCTCAATTTCCGTGATCGCGTGGCTGAGTGACACCGGCTGGGTAGGCAGCGAGGGCTTTCTCAGTCAGCAAGGTCTCTCGCTTCGTAGCTGGCCAGGCCCAAAGCAAGAAGGGACGTTCGATGGGGCGGCGCACACCGTGCGCCCTGCCCGAGCCGCCGCCGAAACCATCGGATGCGTCAACGCCCTCGTCTCGGCACAGGAGAACAACTACGCGCCGGCGGGCGTTCAGGCGACCACCATCCACAACACGTTGGCAGCCCCGCTCCCACCCGGAGCCAACACGCCACACATCCAAAACTCTCCGGGTGACAGGCCGGCCTTCGCGTATGGGCGCAGGCACCGCGATGGTGCCCGGCCTGGACTTGAGGGCCGCGTCATGTCGGGGGGCGCGGAATCCGCTGAGTCGATGAGGAATCGCCCACTGACCTGCTCGGGTGCCAGCCGAACCACTCGATCACAGCAGCCGCTACCAGCCCTTTCACAACAGGCCCTGGAGGCCTACCGCAGCTGTGTGGCTGTCGGTCTGCGTGCCGTTCGTCCTTGCGCTGCCCGCCCCATGGTGCCAGCCGCCTTGGGCGCCGTCACCTCGATCAACACGGCAGGCACGCCCCCCGCCTTGTGGCATTCCGGTCTACCTCGCCCTGTGCAAGGGCGCGGACTACGGCCCGGTCCGTGGAGCCTGAGCAGTCGGCGCCGCATGACTGGCTGCGTCGCCGTCGCCCACCTCGTGATCACCACCGTCATCATCTGCCTGCCTCAGTCCGCACCCGATACCCCCGAGCCCTTCTACTACGCCGGCGTGACACTGACCATCGCGCAGGTGCCGACCTGGCTGACTTGGATCACCCGCGGACGTCGCGACCACCAACTCACCACCCACGCCAGCACCGCCCAGCAGGGCGGACAAGAGGAGGACGTCTGATGCACAGCCACGACGAACAGCGCGATGAGCAACCCACGGCACTCGGGTCCTGGCCCACTGGAGCCGTCACGCTGGGGGCGTTCAAGGAATCCGTCCAGAGTGGGGAGATCACAGCGGTGAGACTCGCCGTGCCGGACATGCAGGGTCGCCCCAAGGGCAAGATCCTCACCGTTCCCGTCTTCGTGGACCGGATGAACTTCGAGGCGGAGATGTGCGCCTACGTCCTGGCCACAGACGTCGACATGACCCCGCTCGATGGCTTCGCCCTCACCGGATGGGAGCAGGGCTATGGTGACCTCGCCGTGAAGGCGGATCCGAGCAGCATCCGCCTCCTGCCCCACCAGCCCGGCACGGCCCTCATCGTGGGTGACGTCTTCCACCACGACGGCCGGCCCGTCGAGATCGCTCCCCGCCACATGCTGCGTTGCCGGCCTGGTGTCCGGCATGCCACACCTGGCTCCGCTGTATGCCCCCACCCCCAACGCCTACAAGCGGTACGACCCGCACACCTTCGCCCCGACCAGCTACACCTGGGGCTTCGACAACCGCACCTGCGCCATTCGCGTCACCGGTGTCGGCGAGAGCGCCCACCTGGAAGTCCGTCTGCCGGGCGCCGACGCCAACCTCTACCTCGCCCTCACCGCCGCCTGCGCCGCCATCATCCACGGTATCCAGGACCACCCCGAGCTTCCGGCGCCCTGTGGCGGCGACGCCTACACGGCAAGCGACGCCACCCCCGTGCCAGCCGACCTCACCGAAGCCATGAACCGCTTCATGGGCAACAAGGTCGTGTACGACGCACTCGGGGAAACGGTCATGAACCACTACGCCCGCGCGGCCGAGGCCGAACTCGCCTGGCACCGCAGGCGGGTCACCGACGTTGAGCGCGAGCAGGGTTTCCACCGTGCTTGATCATGTGACAACTGGGGCAGGCGGCGTGGCAGCGGCTCACTGCGGCGGGCACGCCGATACGGTCCGGTGATGGAGTGCAGCGGAGAAGAGCCTGATGGAGTGCAGCGGGGCAGAGCCAGTGTCAAAGCAGCGACGCGCCCTGGCGCCTCACCGCTTATGCGGAGCAGCATCCGCCTCGCCGACTGAAGGGCCCTGCAGAAATCGTGGGAAGGGCAGACGAGTCCTGATGGGGTACTCAATGTCGTTCATGGGGCGTGACTTGGCTGTCGACTTCGGGACCGCCAACACGCTGGTGTACGTCAGGGGTTGTGGGATCGTGCTCAACGAGCCGTCCTTTGTCGCGGTCAACACCGACACCGGTGGCATCCTCGCGGTTGGTGCCGAAGCGAAGAAGATGATCGGGCGTACGCCCGGCAACATTGTTGTCCTTCGTCCGCTGAAGGACGGTGTGATTGCTGACTTCGAGATCGCGGGGCGGATGCTCCGCTACTTCATCCTGAAGATCCACAAGCGGCGGTATCTGGCTCGTCCGAGGGTCGTGGTCTGTGTGCCCTCGGGCATCACGGGCGTCGAGCGCCGCGCCGTCATCGAGGCGTCCGTTCAGGCCGGCGCCCGCCAAGTGCACGTCATCGAGGAGCCGATGGCCGCAGCTATCGGCTCCGGCCTGCCGGTCCACGAGGCGACGGGCAACATGGTGGTCGACATCGGCGGCGGCACCACGGACGTGGCGGTCATTTCCTGCGGTGGCATCGTCATCGCCCAGTCCATCCGCGTCGCGGGCGACGAACTGGACAACGCGATCGTCCAGCACGTCAAGAAGGAGTACTCCCTCCTGCTGGGTGAGCGCACGGCCGAGCAGGTCAAAATCACGATCGGTTCGGCGTGCGACCTGGACTCCGACGAGCACACCGAAATGCGCGGCCAGGACCTGGTCTCCGGGCATCCCAAGACCGTCGTCATCTCCGCGGCCGAAGTGCGCAAGGCGATCGAGGATCCGGTCAACGCGATCGTCGACGCCGTCAAGATGACCCTCGACAAGTGCCCGCCGGAGCTGTCCGGCGACATCATGGACCGAGGAATCGTTCTGACCGGCGGCGGGGCGCTGCTGCGCGGCCTGGACGAGCGACTGCGCCGCGAGACGGGCATGCCGGTCCATATCGCCGAGGATCCGCTGGACAGCGTGGCGCTCGGTTCCGGCAAGTGTGTCGAGGAGTTCGAGGCGTTGCAGCAGGTGCTGGACGCCCAGCCCCGAAGATGAGGCGACACTTCGATGCCGCCGTCGGTCCCTCGCTCGCTTGCATGGGAGGGACGCGACCTGACCAGACCTCAACGCGCGGGGGTACGTGTCACCTCCCTGGCATTCTCCCAGTGCCGGTCGAAGTACGACTTGAAGTACGCTGCGGCCTCTCTGTCCTCAATGCGCATACCTTGGACTCGGTCGCCGACGGTGAATGCGAGGAACACCGCGCTCGTGTCCATGATGGCCATGCTCATGAGGTCGGCCTTGATGGGCCAGGTCACCTCGCGAATGCTGTAGCTGCGCAGGTGGCGGGTCTGTTCCCGATGCCGTGCCGTCCAGCTGGCATACCCTCTGGACGAGCCGAGGCAGAACAGGCGCCGCACCGATCCGCCGTTCTGCGCCCAGTCGAGTACCGCCTGGAAGTAATCCGAGAAGGCTGCAGACGATGCGCTGAAGTCATCCGGAGTCTCAAGCCGCATGTACCAGGCGTCCAAATGGCTAGGGCAGCGGCTGACGAGATAGTCAACCTCCGCCTTATAAAACGCCGCCGCGTCCGGATAGTGCTCTATACGTGATCGGTTCACCTGATCGAAGTCGCGCCGCAGCAGTTCCACTTCGGTGCGGAGCTCGGCCAGCTCTCGCTGCGACGCGGTGATGGGGACGAGGGAGCGCAGGATTGCGTAAACCGCCGTGAACAGGAATGGCATTTGCCAGGCAGCGGACAGTCCGAAGAGCGCAGCGGTCACTGATCCGCAAACGGCGACAAGACAAGCGATGGTCAGTCCGCGCTGATCCCAGCGCTCCAACAAGTTCCCCGCCGCCGACGCGGTCTGCGAACCAGCCATGCACACCTCACAGACTCTCGGCACTACGTCCGTCCAGTGGGTGATCCCCCGCTGAGTTCAATTCCCTGCGCGTGTCGAGACCAATCGCGCCCGGCTTGTAGAGCGCGAACGCTCTGGTCGCCTGCTACGGGTCGAACTGGAGGTGCTCAATGTCCGTGAAACGGACCTCCTCCAGCTGCCCGGCACGGCGGCCGTCACCCCGGATGTACACCTCCTTGAGCGCCTCAGCGGCGATCTCCTTGAGGCGCTGCTCGGTGGCGCCCTGCTCCTGGGCTGGCGGTGTGCCTCTACTCGATACGACAAGTCCGCCGCCATCTACCTCGCCGGACTCCACATCGCCGCCATCTTCATCTGGTCGGCGAGGTGATCCGAAAGAAAACGCCCTGTGCTGTTCGGGGACGTTGGTGACGGGCGACACGCCTTGAGCGGTCCTTGAAAGGGGTGAGGGCCTTCTGGTTTCGGTGTGGACTGCGAGATCTACAACCGACTGCCAGGAGGCCCTCGTTGTCCCACCGTAACGCCCCGCTGACGCCGACCGGCCGGCTGCGTCTGGCTCGGTGTGTCGTCGAGGACCGCTGGCCGATACGGCGGGCCGCGGAGCGCTTCCAGGTCAGCCACACCACCGCAGCCCGCTGGGCAGGCCGTTACCGGATGCACGGAGCCGCCGGGATGCAGGACCGCTCCAGCCGCCCGCAGCACCAGCCCCGCCGGACCCCGGCCGCCACTGAGGAACAGGTCGTGCGCCTACGGCGCGAGCACCGCATCGGACCCCTGCGGCTGGCCGCCCGATGCGGCATCGCAGCCTCCACCGCCCACCGCATCCTGCAGCGTCACGGCCTGCCCGTCCTGAGAACGATCAGAAGCATCCCCAGACGTATAAAGAGAGGGGGCCTACGACGGTCATCGCGGCGGTCTGTCCGGTGATGGTGCGCCAGTCCCGCCAGCGCCGAATGTCGCCCCCGCTGGCCCACCAGAATCCAGCACCGACCACGAACACGCATGCGCCGAAGAAGCCGATACCGCTGACGACGGAGACGAACAAGTCCTCATTGCGGGCGGGGGACCAGTGTCTCGTGCGGCGAGGAGGACTGGGTGAGGAACCTGCCGGAGATCGGCGTACAGACGCAGCCGTACCCCTGCCTGGCCGGGATCCCGGAAGGTGTTCAGCACCACCGGCAGGACATGCCGGTCCCGTGGAACGTGCACCACTGCCCGCCCGCGTTCGGCACACCACCACAGGCCTGGGAGGATGGCCGGCAGCCGTCCGTGCCGGGTCCGGGAACGAGTGGGCGGCGAGAGGCGGGCGGGTACGGGCAGCGGCCCGGCGGGCGGGAGAGCGGAGCGGTGCGGCACATGCCGGAGTACCCGGAGTACCTCGCCGCGGTCGTGTTCGCCGCGGGCGGCGTCGTCAACGCCCTGCTGGCACCGCACCGGTTCTCCACCGCCGTCCTGTTGTGCCTCGCGGTGACCTCTGCCGGACTCGGCGTGGCCGGTCGCAGTGCTCCAGCCCACCCGACCATCGCCACCGTCCTCGCCGTCGCCGCCCTGCTCCTGGCGCTCGCGCTGGGCCTGCTGCTGCTGGCCGACGGTGTCCTCCTGGTCCGGCGCTACGGACCGCAGGCAGCCCTGCTGGCGACCGGGGCCGCCGGCTGCGCGGTGCTGGCGGTCCTCGGCCTCAACGCGATCTTCCACGTGGTCGGCGGCGAGGCGTTCGGTGCCCTCCTGGTCGTGCTGAACGCGGCCGCGGGATACCTCACTCTGCTCTTCCTGGCCTTCGCCGGCTACGTGTTCGTCCGGGGCCGCAGCACCCCCCTGCCGGGAACCACCCATGTCGTCGTCCTGGGCGCCGGGCTCAACGGCGACCGGCCCGGCCCGCTGCTGACCCGCAGGCTGGAGCGTGCCCTTGCGATCGACGCCGCCCGCGCACCGGACACGCCTCGTGTGGTGTTCGTCGTCTCGGGCGGCCAGGGCGGCGACGAGGTCCGCTCCGAGGCGGACGCGATGGCCGACTATCTGCGCGGACGCGGAGTGCCCGCCGACCGGATCGTGCGGGAAGACCGCTCCGTCAATACCGGGCAGAACCTCCGCTTCAGCGCGGCCCTCGTGGACGGCACCACTCCCGGCCACTGTGCCACGGTGGTCACCAGCGGCTTCCACGTATACCGCACGACCCTGCTGGCCCGCCGCGTCGGCGTGTCCGTGCACGTCGTGGGCGCGCCGACCTCCCCCGCCTACTGGCTGGCCGCGACGCTGCGCGAATTCGCCGCCATCCTGTGGCTGGACCGCCTCCCCCTGGTCGGACTCAGCCTGCTGCTGGCAGTGCCGGTGGCGACGGCGGTCTTCGAGCACTGAAGCGCCGGCCGCAGACCTCGTAAGAGGTCATAACAAAGGCGCCGTACATGGCGCGCTGGAGGAGAGGTCTGGCCGGGCTGCCCACCTGCAGGCCTTCACCAGCCTGTCCTATGACACGGCCAGTTCCACCCTCGCCAATGGCGCCGCCGACGGAACCGTTCAGGTGTGGGCAGCCGACGCAGACAACGATCGAACAGGCTCTGCCCTGCGATGACCGAGATGTGCCCAACCTGCCAAGTGAGGAGGCGAACCAATGCGTTCACAGCACCTCAGGCAGAGAACCTCTTCGCGAGGTCCTGAAGCCGTGCCACGGCCGTGGCCGCCTGGTCACCGGTGATGGTCATACCGGGCATCCGGGTCAGGTTCTCGACCTGGTCGGCGAAGCGCAGGTACTCCCGGTGAGCATGTTCCCGACAGGGGAGGCACGTGACACTTTCCGGACGGGCAGAGGTCATTGCGTAGGGCACCTGGTGTCCGCAACCGGTGGTGACGACGCTTGGTGCGTCGGGCACGCGGCCCAACGTCGACACGATCATGTTGCGGACGTCGGAGCCGGCCTGCACCAGCTTCTGCTCAACGTGGATGTGCGGATCGGTTTTGCTCATCTGTGTCCGCACCTCCGTCCGCGTTCCGGAACCAGGATAGTGCGGTGACCGCTCAGGTTCACCGGGCCAACCGCACTGTTCGGGTTCCGGGGAGCCGCCGACCTGGCGAACGTATGCGGTCACGGCGTTGTCACGTTGTTGGGTGTGTGGGTGCCTGATGGTGTATCGGGGTGTGGTGGGGCGGGGTGCCGGCCTTGGGTCAGGCTGTTGCGGGCTGGCCAGCGGTGCCGGCGAGCGCCACAGCGAGCCGGGACCGGCGACGACGTTGAAGAGAGGGTTCGTCGGCGTGACCGCCGGGCTGGGCACCGCGAACACGCTCAGCTGCACGGGGAGAAGGAACACCGCTCCCGACACCCCGGCCGGCGCGGTCGCCACCGCTATCACCAATCCCGCAGTCAGCCCGCCCAGCCCCAGCCACCACTGCCCCCAGCCCCCCAGATCGTCCGGCCAGTATCGGTGCGGGCACACTGTCGGCGAGGTCTTGAGCGAGCGCCAACCGCTCGACGTGGATCTCCCGTTCCAGAGCTGCTTTCCGAGTTTCCAGAACGTGTGGTTCAGCCATAGGGCAGCCTCCAGAGATCGGGTGTCCTCCATCAGACCCCTATCGCCGCCCAAACTCATCAACTGCACCCGCGTAGCGGGCCTGTTCGACCTTCCAGTGCCGAAACGGTCCTCGAACTAAACCGCTCACCTGGGCATTCTCCTGCCGCTGAGGCGGCCTTCGTTTGATTGTGTATCCCGATCAAGGCGCGCTGAATGAGACGAAGGCCGTGAGGGTGGGTCTGCTGCCTGAAGCCGCGGTAGGAGAAGCGTCACGCTTCCGCGACGAGCTATACGCGTGTCTGACCGGACGTGGTGAGATGAGCGGTTCGAGCTGGCGGACGGGTGCTGTGTGGGCCCGGCGCGGTGCACTCGGCAGTCGAGCTGACCCTCCTGCCCGAACACCGCCGTGGACACGGTGCGATGTACGACGGCCTCAACGAGGGCCGGGTCGACACCGACCGGCTGTGGTCGTCGCTGGCCGGGCTGTCGCTGACCCGCTTCCCGGACGCGCGCCTGGCCCTGGCCGTCGAGGTGTCGCCGTGGTTGCGGTCGGACGCGCCGTGCTCGCCGGACCGCCTGTTCTGCCACGTCTACGGGCGGGCGAAGACGGCCTCGCAGTTCATCCCCGGCTGGCCGTACTCGGTCGTCGCCGTGCTGGAGATGGGCGCCACCTCGTGGACGCAGATCCTGGACGCGGTCCGTATGGGACCGGCCGACGACGCCACCGCGGTTACCGCCGCCCAGCTCCGCGGCGTTGTCGAACGGCTTGTCGCGGCGGGGCAGTGGGCGCCGGGTGAACCTGACATCGTCATCGTGGCGGACGCAGGCCACGACGTGACCCGGCTGGCCTGTGTGTTGCGGGATCTGCCCGTTGAGCTGGTCGGCCGTGTTCGCGGTGACCGTGTGATGCGGCTGCCGAGGCCGCCGCGCGTCTACGCCCCTAAGGGTGGCCGCCCGCCGAAGCACGGCCCGGAGTTCCGCTTCGCCAAGCCCGAGACCTGGCCCGAGCCCGCCGTCACCACCCGCACCGCCACCGCGAACTACGGCAAGGCGACCGCGCAGGCGTGGGACCTGGTCCACCCGCGTCTGACCCATCGGACCGCCTAGCTGGACCACGAAGGCGAACTCCCGCTGTCGAGGGCACGCTGATCCGGCTGGAGGTTGATCACCTGTCGAAGGACCGGGCAGCCCCGGCGGTGTGGTTGTGGTCCTCGAAGACCGGCACCGACGATGCGGACGTCAACCGGGCCTGGCAGGCATTCCTGCGACGCTTCGATCTGGAACACACGTTCCGCCTGTTCAAGCAGACGCTGGGCTGGACGCGGCCCCGGCTGCGAGAACCCGAGGCGGCCGACCGGTGGACGTGGCTGATCATCGCCGGCTACACCCAGCTCAGACTCGCCCGCCCGTCACTCTCGATCTGCGACACCCGTGGGAGAAGCCGACCGCATCACACCGGCTCACTCCCGCGCGGGCCCGGCGCACGTTTCGGAACCTCCGCCCGCACATGCACTGGCCCGCCAGAGCACCGAAACCGCACCGGCCCGGCCTCGGGCGACCGCCCTGCACCAACCCCGAACAAGCACCGGGCACCCCGCTATGACGTGGGCAAAACCGTCCGCCGCGAGAAGACCGTTATCGCCCTACAACGCTCGAAAGGTTAAGAAACAAGCTCAATTCTGTTTTCAATCCTGCCTGTGGCTCGATATTCCGACTGCATCCGATCGGCCCGCTCAGCGTGCAATGAGCAGTCGTTCGCCACGCAGTGTCCAGCACCGGCGTCGATTCACCCGTTCGGAGTAATTCGATATGCCTCGGTGCCTGCGCGCTGACCTACTGGGAGACAGAGGGCATGGGCAGTGACAAGTAAGGGGCCCCGCCTTCTCCACAGCACTGCTCGTTCGGCCGTGGAGCGTGAACTCGGGGCTGCTCGTCGTTCCAGGGAGGACCACCATGCAGCGTGAGCGATTGTCTGCCACCCCGCAGCCAGTGGCCGTAACCGACCTTGAGGTGCGTTTCCGCAGTATCGCGGTGAGCGAGATCCATGATCCTGGCAGCAACGCCGAGGCGGAGTTCACCTTCAAGGTCAACGGGCAGACCCAGACGTTCCGGGACAACGATCTGGGCATCGGAAAGACCCTGATCAACCGCAGCTTCGCGGTGCGGATTCCAGCCACATCAGCACTCAACATCGCGGTCAGCGGCACAGAGCACGACGTCACCAGCGGCGACGACTCCCTTCCAGGCTTCACCCGCAGTTTCAGCGCGGCTCAGGGCTTTGGCATAGGCTCCCACTCGGTGCGGGCGACCAACGAGCACATGACCTACCTGATGGATCTCGAGATCCGCCGCCTGCTCGGTCTGTTCACGACACTGACCGGTACTGCGACCCTGACCACGACCAACGACCGGGCCCCGGGCCCCTTCACGGTGCCGGTCACGATCGGACTGTTCTTCAACGACGCCCGTACCCAGGTGAGTATCAGCTCGTTCGCTCCGATCACAGTGCGGACCGATAGCGGTCCGGTGACCGTGACCCGCACCGGAGGGGGGAACGGCACCTTCAACAAGGCCGCCGGATCCGTGAGCCTGCCGGTCGACCTGCACTTCGACTTGCCAGACCCGGGCAGTGACTCCGATCTATCGATCACCTTCACCACCGGATCGGCCGGAAACCTGACCGGAGCGCCACTGAACCGGACCACCCGCAAGATCCGGCTTGTCGGCGTCGCCACCTTCGACGGCGGCAGCCTCAACGGAGAAGAGGGCACGCTGGTCGTAGACGGCGAGCTGGCTGACCTTCCGTAAGTCCGTAAGAGGGCGTTTGACCTGGTGGATTCCCTCGGGCCTGGGTTCAAAGGCCGGATCGCCGTTCCACCTGGCCGGTCGCGCCCGGGCCCGGACGAGCCTGCTTGGCCATTGGACCTGCGGACGCTTGAGGAAGTCGGTGGTGACCGCCGCGGCAACCTCCTCGTCCTGGGCCGGCGAATGGATCGCGGTGACCTTCTCCTGCAGCCGGGCACCCCCTCCGAGCCGGTACCCGGCACCTGCACGGTGATCGGCGTCTCGACCTGCTGCGACGTCCTGGACCTAGTCGTGCGCGCGACCGGCGACCAACTCCAGACCATGGGCGCCGATCGCAGGACGATCCCGCGACCAGCCCGCCGACCCGCGTAGATGTGATGGTGTGGCCCTACTCGGCTCGCGAGTCTGTGTGCTCCCGGAACGGCGGTTCGCCTGGAGCCAGGCGAAGAACGACCCTCGCTGACTCCGGCGCTGGCGGCCCGAGGCCGGACAGCAGTTCTCCGGTGCGCGGGTGGCGGGCGGTGAGGTCCATCGCGGAGAACGCCCCGTCGTGGATGCGCAGGGCGAGACGGTCGCGGTGGAACCCTGGAGATGCTCTGCTTTCCTGCGCTGATTCGTGTTTTGAGAACAACAGTCATCGCAGGTAGCAGGGCATCTCTAGGGTGGATCCAGGCTCAGTGGGCCATCACGGGCTCGCCCTCGGACGGCTCCAGAGCCCGATTCGGAATCAGGAACGCCGCGATCACCGCACCGACCACGAAGAACCCGGAGCCCCACGCCAGGGTGGCCGTGTAGCCCTCGACCCCGGCCTGCGCCGCGGCCAGCGCGCTGGGCTTGTGAGCCGACGACGGACGCGGCCCCGAAACCTGCCAAGCCGATCACGAAGAGGGTACGTCGGCCCAACAGGTCACCGAGTCGGACGCCGAGCAGCAGCAGGCTGCCGAACGCCAGCGCGTAACCCGTGATGACCCACTGCCGGCTGCCGTCGCTGAAGCCGAGGTCTTGCTGCGCCTCGGGCAGCGCGATGTTCACGACGGTCGCATCGAGCATGACCGTCGTCGCAGGGCGGTGTCTGCGGCGACCGCCGCTGTCACCTCACGGCCCTTGGCCTCCGGGCCGCCCCGGAGGAGAGCCCCGGGGCGGCCCGGAGGCCGAGGACGGTGAGGTGTTCCGACAGAGGATCCGTGTGGCTGTGGACCGTGGACCACGCCCGCGCCCTGCGCGTCTCGCGCCGCCGGGCTCCTGCCCGGCGCGCCTGGCGGGCGATCCGGCGGAGGCGGTGCCCGGCGACCCGGCGGACGCGTCCCCGGCGATCCAGTGGACGCCCTGCCGGCGATCTAACGGGTGGACACGGTGTGCTCCCGCACAGCCGCCGCATCGCTCGCCGCCGTCCCGGCCCCCGGCTCGGAGTTCTTCCTCGCGAACCCGCGCCGGCCCGGCAGGACCGCGAGGACGATCAGGGTTCCGCCGGCCATGATGATCCCGCCGATGAGGCTGGTCTGGGCGACACCGTGGGCGAAGGCCTGGTGGACGGCGTCCACGGCGGCCTGGGCCTGCTGGGGCCCGGCGGAGGGATCCTGCGCGACCCGCTCCGCGACGGCCAGGCCACCACCGACCGAGTCCTTGGCGATCTCCATCGCCTCGCCCGGGAGCCGGTTGCCCACCAGGTCGGTCAGCTCGTCCCGGTAGGCCGTGCCCAGCAGCGAGCCCAGCACCGCGATGCCCAGCGCCCCGCCCAGTTCGAGCGCGGTGTCGTTGACACCGCCGCCGACGCCCAGTTCGGACTCGGGGAAGGAGCCCATGATCGTGTCGGTCGCCGGGGAGATGCTCAGTCCGAGCGCGAGGCCCAGCATCATCAGCGGCGCCAGGAAGTCCCCGTACGTCGACCCCTTGTCGATCTGGGTGAGCAGGAACATGCCCGCCGTGCCGACGACCATGCCGGTCACGACCATCACCTTCACCCCCAGCTTCGGGGTGAGCGTCCCGGTCACCGCGGACCCGAGGAACACCGCACCGCCCAGCGGCAGCAGCCGAAGGCCCGTGTCCAGGGCGTCGTAGCCGAGGACGAACTGCAGGAACTGCGTCGAGTAGTAGATCACGGCGAACATACCGAAGAAGAAGAACAGCACCGCGAGCATCGCGCCGCTGAAGGGCCGCAGCGCGAACTTTCGGACGTCCAGCATCGGGTGCGGGTGCCGCAGCTCCCAGGCGACGAAGGCAACCAGACCGACACCGGCGACCACGGCGGCGGCGACGGGGCCGACGCCCCAGCCGGAGTGCGGGCCCTCGATGGCGGCGTAGATCAGGGAGCCGACGGAGACGATCGACAGCAGACCACCGACGTAGTCGATCCGGCCCATGCCCTCCGCCTTGGACGGCGGTACCAGGGCGAGCGCGCCGAACACGGCGAGGACGGCGATCGGCACGTTGATCAGGAAGGTCGAGCCCCAGGCGTGGTCCTCGAGCAGCCAGCCGGAGACCAGCGGGCCGACGGCTACCGCCAGCCCGGAGGTCGCGGCCCAGGCGGTGATGGCCTTGGCTCGCTCGCTCCGGGGGAAGGTCGCGACCACCAGGGACAGCGTGGCCGGCATCACGACCGCGGCACCGACACCCATGATCGCGCGGGCCGCGATGACCAGCGAGGTCTCGTCGACCATGCTCCCCATCACCGAACCGCCGGCGAAGATCAGCAGACCCAGCACCAGCGCGCCGCGCCGGCTGTACTTGTCGCCGATCGAGCCCAGCACCAGCATCAGCGCCGCGTACGGAACGGTGTAGCTATCGACGACCCACTGCAGATCGCTGCTGCTCAGGCCCAGGTCGGTGGTCATGTCAGGGGCGGCGACGATCAGCGACGTGTTCGCCATCACCGTGATCAGCAGGCTCAGGCACAGCACGAGCAGCGCCCACCAGCGCCGCGCGTACGGCCCGGTCATCTTCTCCACAGGGGTGTTCGAAAGGAAGGGCATCAGTAGCTCCTGAGGGGGACGGGGCGGACGACCGGAATCACTTGATTGCCCGTGAGGCGAGCGGGCGACGGGCTGAGATCTCCGGGCTTCAAGATCATCCTGTGGCCCCTTGTGGGCTTCCCTCGGCGATCCCCTGGAGGGCCGCGTCGGTGTCCGCGACGGCCAGCATCCTGTTGATGTCGGCGCCGGCCAGTGCGCCGGCCGCTGCGGAGGCCCCGACCTGGGCGACCAGATCGGTGGCGTTGCCAGCCACCCACACACCCGGCACCTCGGTGGTGCCGGCCAGGCCGGAGGCGAAAGCGCGGCCCATGTTGTTCGGCAGGTCCTGCACCGGCAGGCCCAGACCTTCCAGGCCCTGGGTGCGGGCCTGCATCGGCGCGGCGACCGCGACGACGCGGCGGGCCACGACCTGGCCGTCGGCCAGGCGCACCCCGGCCAGGGCACCGTCCGTATCGTTGACGACCTCGGTGACCGGGGTGTCGATGACGCGGATGCCGCGGGCGGCGAAGCGGGCGCGGCTGTCCTCGTCCAGGTCGGTGCCGTGGGTGAAGTAGGTCAGGTCCTCGGTCAGCTGGCGGAACAGATACGCGTGGCCGATGGAGGCGGGGCCGGTGGCGAGGATGCCGATGGGCTCATCGCGCACCTCCCAGCCGTGGCAGTACGGGCAGTGCACCACACTGTGTCCCCAGTGCTCGGCGAGCCCGGGCACCTCCGGCAGCACATCCCTGAGGCCGGTGGCCACCAGGATGCGGCGAGCGGTGATGCTGCGGCCGTCGGCCAGGGTGACGGTGAACCGCAGGTCCCCGTCCGCCGACGGGGCGGCAGGCTCGGCCGAGACCACCTCGCCGTGGACGACGCGTCCGCCGTACTGGCGCACCTGCTCCCGGCCCCGTCGAAGGATTTCGGGCGGTGGGGTGCCGTCCAGGGCGATGAGGCCGTGCACGGCCTTCGCGGGTGCGTTGCGCGGGGAGCCGCTGTCGATCACGACGACCGAGCGGCGGGAGCGGGCGAGGATCAGTGCACCGTTCAGCCCCGCGGCGCCCCCGCCGATCACCACCGTGTCGACGGTCCCCTCGGCCAGTGCGTCGCTCGTGTACGGAGGAGTCGTCACAGCCATGGCCTCCTGCCTTTCCTTGTCAGTCATGGTTCGGTCAACCCTTCGAGTTCTGGGTGATTGGAGGGTGGTCAGCTGTTCAGGAAGCCCAGGATGTGGTCGGCGACCGTCTTGGGCTGTTCGAGGTGCAGGAAGTGCCCCGCGCCGAGGACAGCCCGAGGTTCGGGATGTACAGATCCAGTCCGGCGATGAAACTCGCCGTCGCCAGGATCGCGAGGATCAGACCGGCCTTGCCGGCCTGGAAGGCGTCGCAATGCCGGGCGGCGCGGAGGAGTGCAAAAGCATGGGTTGCCCTCAATCGCGCCAGGCGTGCACGCACCCTGTCCGGTGAGTTCAGGATGGTTGTTTACTGAACAGTCCGAAACCTAGAGAGTTCTGTACTGAGTTGTCAAGTGCGGCAGGTCGGCTTTACCTTCTGTGTATGGCGAGACCACGAAGCTTCGACCCCGACCATGTCCTCCACGCCGCCGAGCGGCAGTTCCGCACCTCGGGCTACAACGGCACGAGCGTCGACGACATCAGCGCCGCCACCGGCCTGGGTCGCGGCAGCCTCTACGCCGCGTTCGACGGCAAGCACGGCGTGCTGCTGCAGGCGATGGCCGGGTACTTCGCCCGGCTGGGGCAGTTTGCGCCGAAGGCGCTCGCCGGACCGGACGAGGGCGCCCTGGAACGACTGCACGCGTACTTGCTCCGCGCCGTCCACGGGGTGCCACTCGCCGCCGACGTACCCCCCGCCCCTGACCGGGCGGCGGCGGCCTGCTTCGCCGCCAAGATGGCCCTGGAGCTCGGCGCCTCCGACCCCGAGGTGAAACGCCTGGCCAACGACTGCTTCTCCGTGGTCGCGACGGCGGTGGCCGAGTGTGTGCGAGCGGCGCAGCGCAACGGCGACATCGACCCCGACGCGGATCCCGACGGCCTCGCGTACCTTCTGCTGACCATCATCCGCGGGATCGATGTCGTAGGCGCGGCCGGCCACAGCCCCGACCGCCTGACCTCGATCGCGGAGAGCGCGTTCGCCTTGCTGCCCCGCCCGCGCCACCGCTGAGAAGGGCGCGGCCGACCTCGTTGCACAGGCCTCTGATGCGGTCGGCCCACTTCGACGCCGCGGAGGCACGGCCCGCAGGTTTACGCGCCGTCGGGAGGTCGCCTGGGCGGTTGGCGAAGAACTGCGCCCGCCTCCAGTCGAGTTGCTCCACCGCATACGCGGTGTCGCCGGGCTTGAACTGCACGGTCAGTCGCCCAACGCCTCGCCGCAGCAGACGGTGGCACTTCGGCCGCCGCTCCGCCAACTCGGACCGCGTTTGCAGGAATTCGTGCCAGTGCTCCGCCTAAATGCCCTCGTAGAGCTGGGTGCCGTCCCCGCGGATGCGGGCAGCGGTACGGGCTCCCGCTGGGCGTCGACGAGTCGGCGACTGGCCCGATCGTCGCCATCCTGCGCGGCGTCAGCCTGACGTCCTGCTCACCCACGTGGCGAACGGCCCCGTACAACCGGGACCGCAACCAGGCACAGGCGACCACGCTGCTGCCGCGCAGGATCGCCCCGGCCCACGACCACCACCGCGCCACCCGGCCGCTCGTCGCCGCCCAGGGGTTCCAGTTCGAGCCGCGCCAGCCACAGGTCTGCGAGGTTCACCCCCGACCTGCTGCTGGACATCACGCCCATGTTCGACGTCGAGACCAAGGCGATGGGCTGTATGACCGCACAGGCCCATATGGTCCGTCCGAGCTGACAGCAATGGGCTTCCCTGTCTGTTCGCGAGGGGTCTCGGCGCAGGGCACGGTGAAGGCCGGCCCCGGCCCGGTGAACGCGCCCGCCGTGGTCGCCGGCACCACCGTCCGACGCGGTGACGTGATCGTGGCCGACGACGACGGAGTGCTGTGCGTTCCCCTGCTGCGCCGCTCGCACAGACTCGGCCACCGCCGCCGCGACCACGGAGAAAGGTAAAGCCGACCCACCGTACTTGACAACTCAGTACAGAACTGAGTAGGTTTCCGACTGTTCAGTACACAACCATCTTGAGCTTGCTGGACAGGTTTGGTCCGGGCTTGCAGGACTGGGGACCGTGTCGGCCTGAGCACAGGCGACCTCGCACAGGGCACGACGAAGTCATGCCCACAACCAAAGGAACACCATGCAGACAGCTTCCCCAGTGGCCCTCGTGACGGGTGCCTCCTCCGGGATCGGGCGGGCGGCAGCGCTCGCTCTCGTGGGCGCCGGATTCGCGGTGGTCGGCACGAGCCGCAACGCGGCGAACGCCGAGCCGCTCGCCGGGGTGACGTTCCTCGATCTCGACGTGGCCAGCGACGAGTCGGTCCGCTCCCTGGTCGAGGAGGTGATCGAGCGGTTCGGCCGGATCGACGTCCTGGTCAACAACGCAGGCGTGGGCGCGGTCGGCGCCGGCGAGGAGAGCTCGATCGACCAAGCCAAGGAGGTCTTCGACATCAACGTCTTCGGCCTGATGCGGATGACGAACGCAGTGCTGCCCCACATGCGCGCCCAGGGCAGTGGCCGCGTGGTCAACGTCTCCTCGATGATGGGTCGGGTCCCAGCGCCCTTCATGGCCGTCTACGCCGCCACCAAGCATGCGGTCGAGGGCTACTCCGAGTCCGTCGACCACGAGCTTCGTGAGCACGGCGTCCGGATGCTGCTGGTCGAGCCGGCCTACACAAGCACGAGTTTCGAGGCGAGCAGCCTGGCACCCGACTCGCCCCTGCCGATCTACGCCGCACAGCGGGAGGTCTCCCGAGACGTGCTGGCCACGGCCGTGCGCAACGCCGACCACCCGGACGTTGTCGCGAAGGTGATCGTCGCGGCCTCCACCGATTCCAAGCCCAAGCTCCGGTACACCGCCGGCCCGATGGCCGGACGCGTCAGCCTCCTGCGCCGGATCGTGCCCTCGCGCGCCTTCGACAGACAAATCCGCAAGCTCAACCGGCTGGCCGGCTGACCCCGCAGTACACCCGGCGCCTGAGGAGACGCACATGGAGTTCGAACACTTCACCTTCGACCTGCCACACGGCACCTTTCACGCGCTGCAGGGTGGTGATCCCGATGGTCAACCGACGCTCGTCCTGCACGGCTTCCCGGATCATCCGCCGACCGCGAAGCCCTTCCTCGCCGGGCTCGGCCGCCGCGGACGTCACGTCGTCGCACCCTGGCTTCGCGGTTACGCGCCGTCCCCGACCGCGGGGCCGTTCGACTTCGCATCCCTCACCAGCGACGTGCTCGCGCTGATCGACCGCTGGTCTCCCGGGCGAGCCGTGGAGTTGGTCGGCCACGACTGGGGCGCCGCGATCACATACCATACCTGCGTCACCGCGCCGGAGCGGATCGAACGCGCGGTCACGCTCGCAGCCCCCCACCCACTCACGTTCTTCCTGAGCCGGCCGCGCCCTGCTCAGCTACGCCGAAGCTGGTACATGGGGCTCTTTCAACTGCCGGGAAGCGGCTGGACGGTCACCGCCCGCGATCTCGCCCTCATCGACAGCCTCTGGCGTCAGTGGTCGCCCGGCCTCTCGCTCGATCCAGCTCTCCAGGCGGAGCTACACGAGCACCTGCGGGCGAGCATGCCCGCGCCTCTGAAGTACTACCGGGCGATGCTGCGACCCGGCATGCTCGGGGCGGCGCGCCGCCTGTCCCAGCCGATCGCGGTGCCCCTGCTGCAGCTCCACGGTGCCGACGACGGCTGTATCCTCCCCCCGCAGATCGACGACCGACATCGGTTCGCCGCCCCGCACGCGCTGGAGGTCGTCCCCGACGTCGGTCACTTCCTGCACATCGAGGCCCCCGCGGCGATCGCGGAACGGATCGCGGCATGGGCCGAGTAGCGGATCACTCGACCTTCGCGGCGAGACCACCGGGATGGGCGGCGCGGGGCGGACCGGCAGGCCGAGGCCGACCGGCTGCTGGCCCTCGGGGCGCGGCACGCGGACATCGGCCAGGGAGAGCAGTCCTGGACCACACTGGTGGACCCGGAGGGCAACGAGTTCTGCGTGCTCGGCTCGCGACGGAGCTGACCGGAGCGAAGCAGGGCGACGAACACGCGATGGCTGAAAGGCGGCGCGGCACCGAGCCGGCGCCGACCGGTGATCCGATCACTCGGGGTGGGAGACGTATGGCACAGGCCGCGGACGCTGGGCGGACCGTCATCATGACCGTGGACGACGATCCCGGGGTGTCCCGTGCCGTCGCCCGTGACCTGCGACGGCGCTACGGCGGGTCGTACCGGATCGTGCGCGCGGAGTCCGGCGAGTCCGCGCTGGAGGCGCTGCGGGAACTGAAGCTGCGCGGCGACCTCGTGGCGGTGGTCCTGGCCGACTACCGCATGCCGCAGATGAACGGCATCGAGTTCCTCGAACAAGCCCTGGACATCTATCCGGGCGCCCGCCGCGTGCTGCTGACCGCGTACGCGGACACCAACGCGGCGATCGACGCGATCAACGTCGTCGACCTCGACCACTACCTCCTCAAGCCCTGGGACCCGCCCGAGGAGAAGCTCTACCCGGTGCTCGACGACCTGCTGGAGGCGTGGCGGCGCAGCGACTACCGGCCGGTGCCCGCCACCAAGGTCGTCGGGCACCGCTGGTCGTCACGCTCCTCCGACGTACGGGAGTTCCTGGCCCGCAACCAGGTGCCGTACCGCTGGTACTCCACCGAGGAGCCCGAGGGGCAGCGGCTGCTCGCGGCCTGCGGGCAGGACGGGCAGCGGCTGCCGGTGGTGATCACGGCGGAAGGTACGCCGCTCGTCGAGCCGGAGGTGCCCGAACTGGCCGCGCACGTGGGGCTGGCGACGACACCCACGGCCGACTTCTACGACCTGGTCGTCATCGGCGGCGGGCCGGCCGGGCTGGGCGCGGCCGTGTACGGGGCCTCGGAGGGCCTGCGTACGGTGCTCGTGGAGCGGTCGGCGACCGGCGGGCAGGCCGGGCAGAGTTCACGGATCGAGAACTACCTGGGCTTCCCGGACGGGGTGTCCGGCGCCCAGCTCACTGACCGGGCGCGACGCCAGGCCACGAAGTTCGGCGCCGAGATCCTCACCGCGCGGGAGGTGACCGGTCTGGAGAGCAGCGGGGCGGCGCGGCTCGTACGGTTCGCGGACGGGTCGGCGATCGTGGCGCACAGCGTGATCCTGGCGACCGGTGTGTCCTACCGGCAGCTGGAGGCGCCGGGTGCCGACGAGCTGTCGGGCCGCGGCGTGTTCTACGGGTCCGCGCTCACCGAGGCCGCCCCCTGCCAGGGCCACGACGTGTACATCGTCGGCGGCGCCAACTCGGCCGGGCAGGCGGCGATGTACCTAGCCAGGGGCGCCAAGTCGGTCACCCTGCTGGTGCGCGGAGCGGACCTCACCGCGTCGATGTCGCACTACCTGATCCAGCAGATCGCCGAGTCGCCGAACATCTCGGTACGGGCCCACACGGTCGTCGAGGCCGCACACGGCGACAACCACCTGGAGCAGCTGACATTGCGCGACACGACGAGCGGTCAGACCGAACTGGTCGACGCGCAGTGGCTGTTCGTGTTCATCGGCGCGGCCCCGCTGACCGACTGGCTGGAGGGTACGGTGCTGCGGGACGAGCGCGGGTTCATCCTCGCCGGGCCCGATCTGACCGCCGACGGGCGGCCACCGGCGGACTGGGAGCTGGACCGGCCGCCGTACCACCTGGAGACCAACATCCCCGGCGTGTTCGTCGCCGGGGACGCGCGCGCGGAGTCCGCCAAGCGGGTCGCGTCCGCCGTCGGAGAGGGAGCCATGGCCGTGATGCTCATCCACCGGTACCTGGGGCAGTCGTGAGCGGGCGGCTGATGCCGTGCAGCGCGGCGGAGATCAGCTCGCTGTTCCTCTTCGAGAGGCTCAGCGCCGAGCAGATCGGCAGGCTGTGCAGCGAGGGTCGGGCCGAACTGTTCGACCCCGGGCCGGTGTTCACCGAAGGTGACCCGGCGACCGACTTCTACGTGATGATCGAGGGCACGGTCGTCATGTCGCGCCGGGTGGGCGGCGACGACATCGAGGTGAGCCGCACGTCCCAGCCAGGGGTGTACGCGGGGGCCGTGATGGCGTACCTCTGGGACGGGAAACCACAGCGGTACATGAACTCGGTGCGGGTGTCGGAGCCGACACGGTTCTTCGTCCTGCCCGCCGAATCGTTCGCGAACTTCATCCACGAGTGGTTTCCGATGGCGATCCATCTCCTGGAGGGGCTCGTCCTCGGTTCGCAGACCTTTCAGCGGGCCGTCGGGCAGCGCGAACGGCTGCTGGCGCTGGGCTCGTTGTCCGCGGGTCTCACCCATGAGCTCAACAACCCGGCCGCGGCGGCCGTACGGGCCACCTCGTCGCTCAGGGACCGGGGCGCGCACATGCGCAACAAGCTCAGCGCCATCGCCTCGGGCCCCTACCACCGCGACGTCCTGAAGGCCCTGGTCGACCTCCAGGAGCGTACGGCCGAGAGGGTCTCCAAGGCGCCGGCGGCACTGAGCCCGCTCGAAGCGTCCGACCGGGAGGACGAACTCGCCGACTGGCTCGACGACCACGGTGTCCAGAACGGCTGGCAGATCGCGCCGACCTTCGTGCAGGGCGGTCTCGACGTCGACTGGCTGGAGCAGGTCGCGGCGGCCGTCGACGAGCAGGAGATCCTGCAGAGCGCCATCGAGTGCCTCACCTACACGGTCGAGGCCGAGCTGTTGATGTCCGAGATCGAGGACTCCACCACCCGTATCTCGCACCTCGTCGACGCGGCCAAGCAGTACTCGCAGCTGGACCGCGCCCCCTACCAGGTCGCCGATGTGCACGAACTCCTCGACAGCACGCTGCTGATGCTGTCGGGCAAGATCGGTCCACAGGTCAAGGTCGTGAAGGAGTACGACCGTTCGGTGCCGAGGATTCCGGCCTACCCGGCCGAGCTGAACCAGGTGTGGACCAACCTGATCGACAACGCGGTCTCCGCCATCAAGGGCGAGGACGGCGAAGGGACGCTGACCGTACGCACCGCTCTGGTGCACGACCGGCTACTGGTGGAGTTCCGCGACACGGGCCCGGGAGTGCCGGCCGAGATCCGCGGCCGGATCTTCGACCCGTTCTTCACCACCAAGCCGGTGGGCGAGGGCACGGGGCTGGGGCTCGACATCTCCTGGCGGATCGTCGTCAACAAGCACCACGGTGACCTGAAAGTCGAGTCCGTACCCGGCGACACCCGCTTCCAGGTGCTGCTCCCCCTCACCGCCACCGACCCCGACACCGGGCCCGATACCGTCCCCGACCCGGCCCGGGAGTGACCAAGGACACCGGAATCGATCCCGGCGTCCCGCCCAGCGGTGCCGGATGCGTCGAGTGCGACGCCGACGGCGGCTGGTGGTTCCATCTGCGGCGCTGCGCCCGGTGCGGTCACATCGGCTGCTGCGACGACTCACCCGCCAAGCACGCCACCGGCCACTTCCGGGACACCCGCCATCCGGTGACCCGCAGTGACGCACTGATCCTCGCCCGCTCCCGCCGCTCGGTCGTCGTGATCGACAGCGGCTCCCCGCGCAACGCGCCCGCGAAGGCCGTGCACGGCCTCCTCGCCCTGGACGGCACCCCGCCGCCCGAGATCCTTCGACGGGGCCAGGAGCAGGTGCGCCAGTACGGCGGACGCGTCGTCCACGGCAAGCGAGACACCGCAGGATCGCTCGTACGACGCGAGCGAACACATCCTCAATCTCGAATCGTTGCTCGTCGACACGCTCGACCTCACGGGCATCACCCTGGTGCTCCGTGACTGGGGCGGCCCCATCGGCACCGGGTTCGCGCTGCGTCACCCCGACCGGATCTCCCGGATCTTCGCCACGAACACCGTGCTGCCTCTCGCAGACGACATCGCCCCTCTCACGAAGGCCAACGGCGTCGAGAGCCGGTGGTTCCAGTGGGCCCGGTCGGCGCTCTCGGACGGTTCGTTCGAGCAGATCCTCGGAAACGCGGGTCACACCATCGCCCACCTGATGATCGACCTGCAGCATGTCGCCCGGCCCGAGATCGCCACGCCGACCTGGATCCGCGCGTACTCCAGCCCCTTCCCGACCCCGGCGGAGTGCCGCGGTGTCATCGCCTTCCCCCGGCAGGTCCTGGAGGGCCCGCAGGGCCCCCGCCCGGCCCGCCGCCCATGGAAGCCGTCGCCGCGCTGCGCGCCGTGCCGGCGATGCTGGCGGTCGGGATGCGGGACACCGCACTGCTCCCCGAGTACGTGATCCCGTCGTTCAGGCTCAGCTACCCGGACGCGCCCGTGGTCGAGATTCCGAGCGCCGGCCACTTCCCGACCGAGGATGCTCCCGAGACGCTGCTGGCACTGCTGGCACTGCTCGAGCTGTTCCTGCAGACGACGCCCGCGCGCACTTGAATCCTGAGTGTCGAAGGGCCGGCTCCGCACGCGCGGAGCCGACCCTTCGCCGTGCGGCAGAGGTGATGCTCGATGGTCAGGAACAACCGGATCTCGGGATGCATCGAACAGCGCCCTCCGCCCGGACTTACGGGCCAGTAGACCCGACCCTCGATCGTCAGCGCCGCATCAGGGCGGAGATCGTTTATGGGACAGGCCTCAGTCGGTGAATGCGCCCATCGCGCGGTCGAGCAACACCGCCAGGGGGACCTTGCCTTCACAGGCGACCCACCCCCGTCGATGCCGCGTCCGCGCAGGCGAGGGCGGCCGCGACCAGGGCGGTCGGCCTGGGGTCCTCCGGCTGGTCGGGGCCGGTCCCCAGTCGGCGTGTGATCTCCGGGACCATCAGCGCGCGAGAGCCCGGCCTCGGCGGCGATCCAGTCCTTCCAGGCCCCGCCCCCGGCCCGCTGCCGAACCCGCCGGAAGATGCGGCGCTGTACGAGGCCATGCGCCGCAGAAGCCAGGCAAGCGCACCCAGCCGCCCGCTCAGCACCGCCCCGATGAGGCGTTGGGCCGTTCGCGCGGCGGCCTGACAACGAAGATTCACTTGGCAGGGGAGGGTGGTCTGCGGCCTCTGGCCATGCTGGTCACCCCCGGTCAGTGGCGTGATGCCCCACAGATGATCCCGGTCCTGGAGTGCATTCGCGTGCCTCGGTCGGACGGCGGCCATCCACGCACCCAGCCGGTTCATCTCAGCGGCGACAAAGCGTACTCATCACGTCGCAACCGCCGTTACCTGCGGCGGCGGCAGATCAAGCACACCATCCCCGAGCGCCGTGACCAGCAGGCCCACCGCCTACGCCGTGGCAGCAGCGGCGGCAGGCCCGCCGGCTTCGATGCGGCACGCGATGTCCGCAGGAACGAAGTCGAGCGGCTGATCAACCGGTTGAAGGCGAACCGGGAAGTGGCCACGCGTTTCGACAGGAGGGCGTACGTCTTTCGCGGCACCGTGGCCGTCGCAGCCCTGCGCCCCTGGCTTTGAGCATGACCCGCCAACAACCTAGCGCGAGCCGAGGAACTCGATCGTCCGCTGGGTCAGGAGCTTGGCAGCGTTCGGGTCGTAGGACGGCAGCGAATGGTCCGCGAACAGATGCTGGTCTCCGGGATACAGAAACATCTCCGCGTCAGCGCAATCGGAGACGAGCGCGCGGGCAGCATCGATGTCCTCGGCGAAGAATGGATCGGCTTCCTTCGCGTGCACCTGCACCGGCACACCGTCAGGCCAAGCCGCACCGTACTCCGACACGGGGATGCAGGCGTGGAACAGGAGCGCGCCCCGCGCGCCCGCCCGTGTCTGAGCCAGCTTCTGGGCAGGTAGCACACCCAGCGAGAAGCCGACGTAAACGATGCCCTGCGGCAGGTACTCGGCCGCGCGGACGCCACGCTCGGTGATCTCGCCGAAGCCGATCTGCTCGACGTAGCCCGAACCCGCCTGAAGGGAGCCGAAGGTACGCCCCTCGAAGAGATCGGGCGTGTGGACGGTGTGGCCGACGGCGCGGAGTTCGTCGGCGAAAGCGGCGACTCCGGGGGTCAGCCCCTGCGCGTGATGGAACAGTACGACCTCTGTCATGCCCCAACCCCTTGCCTGTGGGTAGCAAATGATCCGGAACTCTAGAATAATCGAAGGGTGTCGAACAATATCCGCCTTCCCGACTACGACCTCGCCGATGTCACAGATGTGACAGCCCCGGCCCAGCTCCGCGCGCTGGCCAGCCCGCTGCGCGACGCCATCCTCGAACTGCTCCTCGAACGCGCCGCGACGGTGAGCGAACTGGCAGCTGCACTCGGCCGCCCGAAGAGCACGGTCGCGCACCACGTGAGCGTCCTGGTCGACGCCCAGTTGCTGAAGGTCGTGCGGACCCGCCGGGTGCGGGCCATCGAGGAACGTTTCTACGGCCGCACCGCGCGCATCTTTCGCGTCGGCGCTGTCAGCCCGACTGACAGGGGCGTCACGCCGCACTGCACCAACAATCTCGCCACGGCCGCAGCCGAGTCGGCCCCGGCGCACCAGGCAGATCAACTGTCCTCGATCGTGCGACATGTGCGGATCCCGCAGGAGCAGGCCCGCGAGTTCTGGGCACGGGTCCTGGAACTCGCCAACGACTACGCGCAACTGCCGCGCGGAGGCGATGTGGTGTACGGCTTCGCGGCCGGGCTCTACCCGACCGACTATCCGGCGCTACCAGAGGTAGAGTCTGCGGCGGACTGACCTGTACCGCAGGTCGAGTCATCCGCACCCACGCCTGCAGCACCCGAACCTCGACACCCTGGCCCGGATAGCGTGCCGGTTCGCGCGGGTCGAACCACGGCTGCGGGCCGGGCGGCTGGTGCTGGGTCTGCTGTCGGACCTGCCGCGCCAAGAGCTGCTGGACGATCGCGGAGTGGGACCGGAGAGGCCACCCCGGCCTGGCAACCGCAACGACTGCTGGGCCTGGGGGGAATCCGGAGCGAAGGACGCCGTGGACGCCAGTACTGCTGGCCGGAGGCGGGGTGCCGTCAGGCCCTCACCGACTGGGGTATCCCGCCTGGCATCGTCCCGGCCGCGCGCGAAGCCTCCTGCGCGGTCGTAGGTGACACTCCGGCCGGTGCGCAGTACCGGCACATGGTTCGGTGCTGTGGTCCCGAGCGGCTGACGGCCGTACGTGCTCAGCACTGCAGCCCGATGATGGCCCAGTCGCGGCGAGTGGCCTGGCTGACGACGTCGCCCCATTCGGTGACAAGCCGGGAGAGCGACGGAAGTCCTGGATCCAGCCGATGGGTTCGGTGAGGTGGCGGTCGAAGGGCTCGCGCAGTGAGCCGAGGTACGGCTCGACCTGCCCCCAGTAGCGATGCAGCGCCGCCACCTTCTCCGGCAGCAGCCAGAGCATGACATCGAGTCGAGAGGTCCAGTCACAGGTGTCCGGCTCGACGGTCGGGGAGAAGCCTGAAGTCTGGGACGCGTAGGTGGAGCCGTCCCAGAACAGCGGGGCGCTGAACTGGTCGAGAGCGTTGACCGACGCCGCGGCTCGCGTCGGGACCCGCGACCGCCTGCGCGGCCTCCGACACGATCATGCGGACGAGGTCACCATCCTCAGCGCACAGGACCCGTGGGAGCTTTCCCGACTCGCCGTCCCGGGCGCGTCACCTGAGGCGTGATGTGCCGAACCAAAGAAAAGAGCTGATCCGCCGCTCGGCCAGGGCCGGGTCCCACGCGGGTTCATCTTCGCGCCGAGCGTCAGGTGCTCGCCGACGGTGAACGAGCCGTACACCGGCGTGCTCTGCGCGACGAACCCCACCCGGGCCAGATGCGACGCGTTCGCCGCCGGGCGTGACCCCAGCACGGTCAGAGAGCCGGACGTCGGCTCGATCAGCCCGCAGGCCAGGTGCAGCAGGGTCGATTTACCGGCCCCGTTCGGGCCGACCAGGCCGATGACACGGCCGGAGGGGATGGCGAGGTTCACGTCGGTCAGAGCCAACTCGCCGCGACGACCGTACTTCTTCGTCAAGCTATGGGCATGAAATGCCGGAGGTGAGTCTGCATGTGGCATGCCCCCATCCTGGAATTCCACCTTCTTCCCGTCACCAGCCCAAAGCACGGTTCCCTTGTCGGCCGACCGTACTTTTGACCGGTTCGGCGCCGAGTCGCTGCTGCTGGGCGAACTGTGTGCCGTACAGCTTGGCGCAGAGCCCACCGCTGGTGAGCAAACGAGGCGTGGTGCCCCGCTCCTGGAACCTCGCTGACCACGAGTGTGGCCCTGATTGATCCGGTCGCTGATGAGGCATCACCGGATTCGGAAGCGGACAACGGTGACCCGGAGGCCGCGCCATCAGCGGAGGATTTGGCTCTGGGTGCGGACAGTACGGTTGAGAAGCCGGAGACTGCGGAGGACGGAGAGCGCGTCGGGCTCGCTGCCGACCGGAAGACCGCCTGCGATGAGCGGGTGAAGGACGTTGCTGCGATTCCCGGTGCACAGTACGCCTCCTGCGCGTCGGACCTGGAGCCGGCCGTTGAGCTCAACGCCGACGAAGAGACTGCTCTGTCGCAGATCGAGGTCCCAGCTGACACCTCGGCGGCTGAGTCGGCCGTCCTGGCCGACGTACCGGACGCTGAGCAGGGTGCACCGCAGTCCTCGACGCAGGACACCCGGGACGACTCGGATCTGTCGGCTGCACCGGCTGACGAGTCGGCCGACGCAGCTGCCGCGGCCAGACCAAAGCCGTGGAAGAAACCCAGGTGGTGCATCGACGCCGGCGTGGACTCCACGTGGTACGTCGAGCGCCTGCGCGGCTGCGGCATCTGGCGCAGCCGGGTTGATGCCGTCGAGGTGCGCACGGGTCGCAAGGTGGGCGGTATCAGTTACCTGGTCGTCGGCTACGCCTTCTCGGCCCGGGACTCCAAGAGGTGGGCCTACCAGGTAAGGCTGCTGGAGACGAAGCGGTGGGCAGGGGCGGCAACGGCACCAAGGCGTCGGGGGAGTGCGTCCTGCGTCGGCAAGTGCAAGGTCGTTAACAAGAGCTTCCCGGCGCAGACGATCTCCAAGAGCGCCGAACCGTACGGGCAGTTCTTCATGGACACCGCCATCAACACCAGTGCGTCCAAGTAGCGGGGGACCGGTCGTAGCGTCGCTTCCTGGACGTTCAGCAACCCTCAGTGGGCGGGCCCGTCGCAGCCCACGAAGCTGGCTACCCTGGATGTCCGATGCGAAAACGCCCTGCCTGGTGCTCCCCGCCAGGTCGGCTGCGTGAACCTGCAGGCCGTGCCGGTGATCAGCTACAGCCTGACCGGGCCGTGGCCGGAGGCCGCCAAGCACATCAAGGACGCACCGGCCGCACCGTCGCCCTGACGAGCGGTAAGTCAGATCGTCATGGCTGCCAAGCCACCAGCAGCAGACGTTCCCCCCGCAACCAGCACGTCCGCGAGCGATCACCAGTCGTCAGTCGAGGATGCGGAGCTCGATGTCGGGCTGGCAGTGGGGGCAGGCGGGCAGCCCGGAGGCCAGGAGCCGGCGGGCTTCATCGCGGTCGGCGGGGCGGCGGCGGTTGCCTGCGGCGTAGCAGTCACCAGCATGAGACCTGGACGGCCGGGCGTCCGGTCCGATGCCGAACTGGACGATCCACTCCACAACGGAAGGCGGCGCAGACGACCGTTTCCGCCTCCATGGCGAAATGGATCAGGTGACGCTGTTGCCTTGACTCACACCCGGTCGGCCCCGGCTCCCACCGGCCTGGCGAGGCTGCGAAGGGGCCGACGTTCTTTCATGAAACCGCTGCACAGGGCTGAGGCCGGGATCCGTGATCCTCGGGTGGCGATTTCACTCCGGCGCAAGCCCAGGACCTCACAGGGCCGATGCACCCGAACCTCAGGCCCGTCTGGATCGTGGCTCCCCTGGCGCTGATAACCGCAGGTTGCCACTCGACGTGATCGCCGACTACATCGACGCCTGACGGGCGGAACCGGCCGCGCAGCGGCCGGTCCCGCCCCCGTCTTGGGGGAGGGAACCCGTTGCCGCGGCGACGCTGCTATCCCTCCGCACCTTCGATGACGAGTGGGCGAAGGATCGAACCGCTGCTTCCGACACCGGCCTGTGAGACCAGCACGGGTGGGCGGCCGGAGAAGCACTCACGACGCGAGATCATGGACACCATCCGATATGTCATCGACACCGGCTGCACGTGGCGGGCCCTTCCCAGGGACTTCCTGCCCTGGCGCACGTGTTTACGGCTTCATGGCCCCTTGGGCTGCCGCCGGGATCGTCGGGCAGATCCGCGACCAGCTCCGCAAGCGCATCCGGCGGGAGATGGGCCGGGCCCCCGGCGCGGTCGCCACCGTCATTGACTCCCAGTCCGTCAAGGCCGCGGAGACCGTCGGCCGTGACTCCCGCGGCTATGACGGTGCGAAGAAAATCAATGGCCGCAAACGGCACCTGGTCGTGGACACCAAGGGGTGCCGCTGTTCGTCATGGTCACCCCGGCCGACATGACCGACCGCGAGGCGGCCAAGGAAGTCCTGTTCCGGCTGCGGCTGATGCGCCCCGAGATCACCATTGTCTGGGCCGACTCCGGCTATGCCGGGCAGCTCGTGACCTGGGCAAAGACGAACCTCGCACTGACCCTGAAGACAGTCAGCCGGCCGAAGGACGCCGTCGGGTTCGTCATCCTGCCCCGGCGCTGGGCAGTTGAGAGATCCCTGGCCTGGAGCATGCGCAGCACTCCGAATCGCTGATCACCTCGGCTGCAATCACTCTCATGACCAGGAGAATCACCCGCCGAAGCTCCCGCAGAAGCGGACAGCCGGCATCCCGCGAAGCCCAGCGGGACTGATCGTTCTCAAGGCCAGGCCAGGTACTCAGTGTGACCAGCGGCAGGGGCGCGTCAGTGGTCCGGCCCGGCAGGCCGCCCCGGTTCACTGCATTCCTTGGCAGGACACGGAGATGCCGCCGCCCCTCAAGGATGGCCCGGATCGGTGAATTCCGGGTACGACCGGGGAGGCGGTGTCCTGCGCTGCGCCATGAGAATCCCCTTTGCGGTGCTAGCGGGGGCTGTGTGTGTTGGCGGCTGGGATGCATCCGGCCGTGGCCGCGGACACCGTGGTGACGTTCACGGTGCAGGGTGCGCAACTGACGGTGGTGGCTCCGGCGAATGCGGTCTTGCCGTCGACGTCCATCGTCGGCAGGACGACAGGGCAGCTCGGGACGGTGAGGGTCAGCGATCAGCGCGGCGTCGTGTCCGCGCCATGGACGGCGACGGTGGCTGCATCGGACTTCGCAACCGGCGGGGGGGGGGGGGGGGGGGGGGGGTCGGCCAACAAAACCCCCCCAACAAACAACGCAAACCCCTGGTCCGGGCCCTCCCCCCCCCCCAACGGCAACGGCCCCCTCCCCCCAAACCACCCG
>NZ_JBWKKY010000013.1:92975-212007 GCF_056430805.1 Streptomyces sp. NPDC045955 | reverse complement strand
TCCCCCTTGCCCCCTTTGCTTTTTGTGCGATCGGAGGCTTCTTACCCCCTCCCTCCTTGCGCCTTCCGTTGTTCCCCTCTTTTCCCCGGAGGGGGGGAGCGGCGGGGCCCCCCCCCCCCCCCACGGCGGTGGGGGGAGCGGCGTCCGCGCCAGGGGGGGTTGGCACGGACGCCGCGTTCGTGGGGCCCGCCCGCTCGGTACGGCCCCGGCCCGCCGCGCGGCGCGCGGTGTCGGGGACCGGCCGCGGCACGGGGCCCGTCGGTGTGACGGGGCGCAGCAGCGGTCCCTCGGGCTCGGCCGGCCGGGCGGGACGCGTCCCGGTCCCGGCCGGTGCGGGGGCCTGCTCGGTCCGTACGACCGTCCGCTCCCGTTCGGTGCGGACGACCTCGCGGGCCGCCGGACGTGCCAGGTCCGGCCGGGGGGCGGCGGCCGGGGCGGCGGCGGGCCACAGCGGCTCGGTGCCGTCCGGGTCGGGCGTACCGTCCCGCACCGCCTCGATCCGTTCGAACGGCCCGGCCAGCCGCGGCCGTACGCGCACCACGCCGGGGCGTTGCGCGGCGGGCGCCGCGTGCCGGGCGAGCAGCCGGTCGAGGAAGTCCGGCTCCGGGTGATCGTCCCCAGTGGACTCAGACATCCGCACACAGCTCCAGGTAGTAGCGGCGCCGCAGCGGGCTGAGCGCCAGGATCTCCGGCTCGCTCCAGCCGTAGGCGGTGGCGAGCAGATGGACGTCGAGCAGGAGGTCCCGGGCCCAGGCGTCCAGTTCGGTCCACAGGTAGGAGGCGATGTCCAGCTCGGCCCGGGTGGCCTCCCCGCACTCGGGGCAGGCGACGTTGAGCGTGACGTCGCCGCCGGGGTCCGCGGCCCCGGCCGCCTCGGCGATCCGGCGCTGCACGGCGACGGGCAGCGTGTCCGCGGACACGGGCTGCCCGTCGCGTACGGCGGTGACCACGCACCGGGCGAGCAGGGCTCGCCGCGGGTCGGTGTCCCGGGCCGCCGCCGTCAGGTCGGCGACGGCGGGCACCCGGAACTCGACCTCCCAGCCGTCCTCGGCGACCCGCACCAGCGGATCATCCCGGCCGGCCGGGGTGCGGGCGAACTCCCCGGCGTCCAGCTCGAACTCCATGTCCGCGCCGCACGCCGCGCACTCCAGGCGTACCTGCATGCGCTCGCCGAACAGGGCCCGGCGCAGGGCGAACAAGTCCGCCTCGCGCTGCCCCACCGGAAGCGACAGCAGGGCCTCCCGGTCGCCGCCCAGGTCCGGGCGGGCGGCCCCGTGCAGCAGCAGGGCCCGCCCGGCCGGGGCCCGGTCCAGTCCGGTCTCCCAGGTGGCCAGGAACTCGGCCGCCCGTGTGATGGCCATGCCTCCCCCAGTGCCTGTGTCTCAGCAGCTTCAGTACGTGCCCGAAGGGGCGCCGGGAACTGCGCGACAAGCCACGACGCACCCGCAGACGAACAACAACCCCACCGGCGGCGCTCCCCGCGCAGCGCTTACGCCGGGTTCAGGAACGAGGGCTCCTCCGGCTCGGGCACCTCGTAGTCCCGCTCCCAGCCCTCGCACTCGAGCTTCAGCGACTGGATGGCCACCGCGTTGGCGTTGGCGTCCAGTTCGCCGAGGACCTGGTACTCGCTGGGCCAGGTCCGGTACAGCTTGTGCGAGACGGCGACCTGGCCGGCCTCGTTGAGGACCTGGATCACGATGTCCTTGCGGAAGTCCGCGAGGGACACCTCGGAGCCGAGGCCCGCGCCGACCTGCCAGACCTTGTTGGCCCAGCGGTCGAACTCGGGGTCGTGCGTGACGCCGCGCTCCAGGGTGATGCCCTCGAACTCGGAGCGGCCCGGCGACTTGCGCGGGGACGAGGGGTCGCCGCCGTGCCGGTGCTTGACGACCTCGGTGGTCCGCTTCAGCGGACTGATCTTGCTGATGCCGGCGACCGTCCGACCGTCCCACAGGACCAGGAACTTGAAGTTCTTGTACGGGTCGAAGCGATGGGCGTTGACCGTGAACTCTGCCATCGAAAAATGTCCTCAAGGGTTCCTTGGAGCGTTCCTCAGAGCGAGAACTGCCCGGACGTCTGCTGGATCCTGACGACCACGAACTCGGCCGGGCGGACCGGCGCGATGCCGACGAGGACGTTGACGATGCCGTTCTCGATGTCCTCGGTGGTCGTGGTGTCGCTGTCGCACTTGACGAAGTAGGCCTCGCGCGGCGTGCCGCCCTTGAAGGCGCCCTGGCGGAAGAGGGTGTGCAGGTACGAGGAGGCGGCGAGCCGGATCTGCTGCCACAGGTTCTCGTCGTTGGGCTCGAACACCACCCACTGCAGGCCCCGCTGGAGGCTCTCCTCGACGTGCAGGGCGAGCCGCCGCACCGGCACGTACTTCCACTCGCTGTCGAGGGCGTCGGAGCCCTCCAGCGTGCGCGCTCCCCAGACCACCGGGCCGGTCACCGGGAAGGTGCGCAGGCAGTTGACGCCGAGCGGGTTGAGCAGGCCGGTCTCGCGGTCGGTGAGGTTGACCGTGAGCGAGTGCACACCGGCGAGCCGGGCCTCGGTGCCGGCCGGGGCCTTCCACACGCCGCGTTCGGAGTCCGTACGGGCGATGACGCCCGCGACGGCACCGGACGGCGGGAAGGAGCGCAGCCGGCCCGTGAGGGGGTCGGTGAGCTGGAGGTGCGGGAAGTACAGGCCGGCGTGGTTGCCGCGTACGGCGTCGAAGGCGGCGAGCCCGGCCCGGGCCGTGTCCACGCTGACCCAGGTGCCCGGCGCGTCGACCAGCAGGAAGATCCGCCTCTCCTGGCACAGCCGCTGGGCGGCCGAGACGACGGTGACGGCGTCCTCCGTCTTCTCGTAACCCGCGAGTTCGGGCAGCGCGAGGAGGTTGACGTCGGCGACGCCGCGCAGCGCCTGGATGCCGGACTTGTCGGCCTCGGAGCCGATGAGGTCGCGCGGTCCGGGCGCCTCGCCGTCCTCGCCGCCCTCCAGCGGGAAGACGGGCGGGTTGACCGAGGCCTCCAGGCCCAGGTCGTTGGCGCACTCGCCGAGGAAGCGGACGACGTCCTCGGGGTCGGTGGAGCCCGCGACGACCTGGACGCGCCGGCCGAAGGCGGTGACCTCGGCGCCCGCGAAGGCGTGCTTGCCGGGCGCGTCGGGCAGGGCGCGCAGCTTGCGCTCCAGCAGCAGCGCCAGTTCGGCGACGGAGCGCGGGGCCTCGCCGTCGCAGTCGGGGTCGTAGAGCGTGAACTCCCGCTCGACGTCGCCGATCTTGACGGTGAGGTCCACGGCGAGGTCGGGCAGTTCGTGCCCGAAGGGCTTGGAGACGGTGCCGGACGGGTCGGGCCGGCCCTCGCCGACGACCTCGACGCGGATCAGCCGGGAGCCGGCGTTGACGACGGTCTGCACGTACCGGCCGTGGGACGGGTCGGTGGACAGGCCGGTGTAGCTCTCGCGGGCCTCGCCCTTGGCGTCGTGGACGCGCAGGTTGAAGGTCTCGTCGGGGCGGGGCGTGTCGTAGTCGACGGCGACGCGCAGGCCGTTGCCCCACACGCCGGGTTCCCTGGCGTACACCTTGAGGACGTCGCACTCGCTGTGCCCCTCGGTGGACTCCAGCGTGACGCAGGCGGCCTGCCCGCTGCCGGCCCTGGCGACGCGGACGATCACGGCGACGGTGCCGCCGTTGCCGAAGAACTGGTGAACGGCGTAGCCGACGGCGCTCTGGGCGCTCAACCCCCCGAAGCGGCGCTCGAACTCGGTGAAGCTGGTGACGCGGACCGGCTCGTTCAGCGGACCGCGCCGGGTGTGGCCCACGAAGGCGGTCACCGAAGTGGTCAGGGTCGAGATGGTGCGGGTGCTGCTGGGAAGCTCTTCGACGTAGACACCGGGATACGTCGGCTTGGCGGCGCTCACTGCACTCATCGGCATTCCCCCTCCTAATCCCTGTCTCGGGCACCGGATGAAGGCACCAAGAGAGGTGAGGGAGAGACGTGCCGGCCATGCGCGAGGACTCGGTCCCCGCCCGTCGGCGGTGGACACGCGCACCTCATCAGTTCCCCCGTCGGTACCCGTGCGGTTCGGTCGCACGGGTCAAGCAGCGCGCTTGTGACTCCTGATGCTCAAGTGCTCAACCCACCTTGATGCGTTCGGAGTTGACCGAACAAGACGCGTTCTGGCCAGCACAGTGGAAGGTTCCGTGAAGGCAAAATTCCGCGATCCGCACATCACGCCCGCGCGCCCTCGTGGACTGGTCCACACCTCCTGCACAGCGGCGGTGATCGCCGGGCGGACAGCCTGCCTGGGAGACCCCGCATTTCCGGCACCCGCGTCTCATCCGCCCGGCGCGCTCCCCGGCTCCTCCCCCGGTCGTCCATCTTCCGATGGCCGGTTTCAGCGGGGCGGCGTGGACGCGTACGGAGTTGATCGATGCCTTACGGGATCCACCTTCGAGTGCCCCCTTTCGACCGGGACATGCCCGGCCCAAACGCCAGACCGCGCCACCCCTTCCAGCGCGTAGAAACATCTACGAGCATGGCCGGTGCCGGACCGGCACGCGGAGCCCGAGGCTGCGCGGGTCACCGGCTGGTGTCCAGCGTGCGCCCGTCGGGGGCGTCGGCCGACTGTGCCTGGGGTGGCCATGCAGAGCGTGATGTGGAAGCAAGCCGTCGAGTGGCTCGCCGCGGCCGCCAGGGACCCCCAGGAGTGCAAGCGGGAGTGGGACTACGGCACGGGGACCGTGCTCGTGGAGGCCGGGCGGTACTGGGACGTGCTCAGCGTCCCCGACCGGCTCGGTCTGCTCGCCCTGGACCATCTGTGGCGCGACCCCTTGCAGGTGCCCGGCCCCACCTTGGTGGACAGCGCGGCACGCAGAGTGGGCTTCTTCCTGCCACCCGACCCCGTCAGCGAGTGGGTCGGTTCCGGTGTCCGGCACGTCGGCCGGGGCTCCTGGGTCGCCGTGCCGCCGCCGTACCGGCCCGCCGGGCGCCTGGAATGGCTCGTCCCGCCGGACGGCACGGGCAGCCTGCACGCCCCCGGCAGGCTGGAGTCGGCTCTGCGGGAGGCCACCGAGGCCCTCGCCGTGCTGGCACCGGTCAGCGCGGAGCACGCGGTGGCCGACTGCTGGTGAGGCGCGCCCCGTCGGGGGCGGCTGTCAGCGGGTGCCGGCCGGCGGTCCATGTGGTGAGGGCGGCCCAGGTCTCGCTCGCGGACGGCGCCGCGAAGGAGACCCACTGGCCGTCACGGTGCTCCGGGACCTCGTTGCCCCTGGCCTGCCATTCGGCGACGAGCACCGCGTAGATGGGCGGATGCCCCCCGTATCCGGTGGTCAGTTCGGCGAACGACCGGGGAGCGGCGTCGTTCCCGACAGGGCGCCGCGCCGTCTCAGTACTGTCCATGCCCGGGCAACGCGACGCGGCGCACCGGTGGTACGCCGGCCGGGCCCGGTCCGTCGGGTCGAGTGAACCCGTCACCCGTATGGCGGCACGCGGGCACCGGACAAACATCCAGTCGGGCGGTCGCCCGTTCAGGGCGGGGTCGTTCCCGGGCCCTGCGCACTCCGGCGGTTCCACACATTCCGGCACTCTCCTCGACCCGGCCCCTCCGCATCCGGTAACACTGACCCCAGACCGAGGACCGGGCCGGCACCGTGCCCGGACCCGGTTCTCCCGGTACGACGTACGACGGCAGGGAGAGGCCATGTCACAGCGCCCTGACCTCCGGCAGCGCAGGGCCGTGCTGGAGCACGAGTGGTCCCGCTGGGTGCCGCGGCTGAGCGTCGCGGGCGCGCGGCCGGGCGGCAGCGCGGCGTTGCGCCACGAGGTGACCGAGTCCTGGGCGCGTTCCCTGAGCAGCGTCGACCCCGGGCGGGACAGCGCCCCGGTCACCGACGGCGGCCCCGTCCACCAGCGCTGGACGTCCTCACCGCTGTACCGGCCGGTCTCCGGCCTCGCCGGGGAACTGCGCAGCATCGCCGAGGACGCCGGGTTCGTCACGGCGGTCACCGACGAGTCCGGCACCATCCTGTGGACCTGCGGCGGCCCGGCCATGCGCCGCCGGGCCGAGCGCGTCAACTTCGCGCCGGGCGGCCGGTGGGACGAGCAGGCCATGGGCACCAACGCCCTGTCCCTCGCCCTGCGCACCGGCCGCCCCAGCTCCGTCTTCTCGGCCGAGCACCTGGTGTCGGCCCTGCACGGCTGGGTCTGCTACTGCGCCCCGGTCCACGGCGCGGACGGGCGCGTCCTCGGCGTACTGGACCTGTCGACCACCTGGGACCGCTCGCACCCCCTGGCCATGTCCACCGTACGCACGCTGGTGTCGACCATCGAGGCCCGCCTGACCACGGAACTGCCGCGTCCGGGACAGCTGCGGCTCACCTGCCTCGGCACGGAACACACCATGCCTGCCGCCCGGGAGGGACGCCCGCTCCCCCTGCGTCCGCGCCAGGTGGAGATCCTCACCCTGCTCGCGCTCGAACCCGACGGCTTCTCCCCGGAGCGGCTGCGCGCCGCCCTGTACGGCGACCGGCCGGTCACCGCGTCCACCTTCAAGGCGGAGATCTCCCACCTGCGCCGCGCCCTCGGCGGCGGTGTCTCGCCCCGCCGCTACGCCCTGACGATCCCGGTCTCCTGCGACGCCGCCGACGTCCTGCGCGCCCTGGAGCAGGGCGACACCGACACCGCGCTGCGCCTCTACGGCGGCCCGCTGCTCCCCCGCTCCGAGGCCCCCGGCATCGAGGAGTGGCGCACCCGCCTCGAAGTGGCCGTACGCGAGGCCGTCCTGGCGAGCACCCGCCCGGAACACGCCCTGCGCTACGGCGAACGGGCCCCGTACGACGCGGAGATCCACGAACACGCGCTGCACCTGCTCGGCCCGGACGACACCCGCCGCGCGATCGCGCGGGGCCGCCTGACCACGGCCCGGCGCGACTGACCGCATGTCACGGCGAACACGACGGTCACGGCACCAACCTTGCGCCAACCTCCCGGGAGCACAGTGAGGTCGTCACGACGGCGTGAGCCGTAACCCGCCCGTCATCTCACCGAGGAGAGCCGCCATGGTGTACGCGCAGCCCGGAACGGACGGCAGCATCGTCACCTTCGCCCGCCGCTACGACAACTTCATCGACGGCGACTTCAAAGCCCCCGTGGAGGGCCGCTACTTCGAGAACCCGACCCCCGTGACCGGCAAGGTCTTCTGCGAGGTCGCCCGCTCCTCCGCGGCCGACATCGACCTGGCCCTGGACGCCGCGCACCGGGCGGCCGACCAGTGGGGCCGTACGTCCCCCGCGGAACGGGCGCGCGTGCTCAACAGGATCGCGGACCGCATCGAGGAGAACCTGGAGAAGATCGCGGTCGCCGAGACCTGGGAGAACGGCAAGCCGGTGCGCGAGACGCTGGCCGCCGACATCCCGCTGGCCGTGGACCACTTCCGGTACTTCGCCGGCGTCGTCCGCGCACAGGAGGGCAGCATCGCGGAGATCGACGCCGACACCGTCGCGTACCACTTCCACGAACCGCTGGGCGTGGTCGGCCAGATCATCCCGTGGAACTTCCCGATCCTCATGGCCACGTGGAAGCTGGCCCCCGCGCTGGCCGCCGGCAACTGCGTCGTCATCAAGCCGGCCGAGCAGACCCCGGTCAGCCTGCTCTACGTCATGGAGCTGATCGCCGACCTGCTTCCGCCGGGCGTCGTCAACGTGGTCAACGGCTTCGGCGTGGAGGCGGGCAAGCCCCTGGCCTCCAGCCCGCGCGTGGCGAAGGTGGCGTTCACCGGCGAGACGACGACCGGCCGCCTGATCATGCAGTACGCGAGCGAGAACATCATCCCCGTCACGCTCGAACTGGGCGGCAAGAGCCCGAACATCTTCCTGCCCGACGTGATGACCGCCGACGACGACTTCCTGGACAAGGCGGTCGAGGGCTTCGTGATGTTCGCCCTCAACCAGGGCGAGGTCTGCACATGCCCGTCCCGCGCCCTGATCCCGTCGTCGATCTACGACGACTTCATGGCCCGCTGCGTCGAGCGCACCCGGGCCATCGTCGGTGGCGACCCGCTGGACCCGGCCACCATGCTGGGCGCGCAGGCGAGCAACGACCAGTACGAGAAGATCCTCTCCTACCTCGACATCGGCAGGAAGGAGGGCGCCGAACTGGTCACGGGCGGCAACCCCCGCGCGGTCCCGGGCCTGGAGGGCGGCTACTACATCGAACCGACGATCTTCCGCGGCACCAACGACATGCGGATCTTCCAGGAGGAGATCTTCGGCCCGGTGGTCTCGGTGACGACGTACGACTCCGTCGACGAGGCCCTGAAGATCGCCAACGACACCCTGTACGGCCTCGGCGCGGGCGTCTGGACCCGCGACGGCAACACCGCCTACCGTCTGGGCCGCGAGATCAAGGCGGGCCGGGTGTGGACCAACTGCTACCACGCGTACCCGGCCCACGCGGCGTTCGGCGGCTACAAGAAGTCCGGCATCGGGCGCGAGACGCACAAGATGATGCTCGACCATTACCAGCAGACGAAGAACCTGCTGGTGTCGTATTCGCCGAAGAGGCTGGGCTTCTTCTAGACGCCGAAAATGGGCGCCTGACCAGGGCAAATATTCGAGATGGTCAACGAGGCGTGACCTGGGCGGGCGGCACAGTGGACTCCACCGGTGTCAGGTGCGCGGCAGCAGGACGACTCCGTCGCGGTCCCAGTGCAGGATGTCACCGGGTGTGAACGTGACGCCGCCGAACGACACGGGTCCGTCGACGACGCCCGCGCCGGCTTTCCCGCTCTTGCGAGGGCTGGTGCCCAGGGCGTGGATGCCTATCTCCAGGCCGGCGAGGAGGGCGCGGCCGCGGACGGCCCCGTACACGACGACGCCGGCCCATCCGTTGTCACGCGCCCGCTCGGCCATCAGATCGCCGAGCGGGCGCGGCGTGCAGCGAGGCTCCGCCGTCGACAACCGCGACACAGCCCTTCCCGGGTGTACGGAGCAATTCGTGCAGCAGGGCGTTGTCGCCGGGACAGGAGATGGTGCGGACCGGGCCGGCGAAGGAGTGCACTGCCTCGTAGGAAGTGAACTGCACCTCGCAGACTGGCAGTTGGTCGCCGCGCTCGTCGGCGAGGTCGGCGGTGGCAACGGGGGACGTCCTGTGCATCGCGACTCCAAGGTGTTGTGTCGAGGTCCACAGCGAGGTGCGCCGGACCTCGGCGAGGGCGCAAAGGGACCGGGCGTGGGACGAGCATCGAGAAGGAGACGCACCCGAAATCCAGGAAGGCGCTCGCCCGTTCCTGCCTCGGCCGGTGATGGCACCGCTGACTGTCGCCAGGACCCAGTCAGGTTCCGTCGGCGGCGTCGGCGTGGCCGAGGCGCCACACCGCTGTCGCTCCGAGGCTGGTGTCGATGTGCTTGCGCATGATCTCCGCCGCGCCGGCGCTCCCCCCGGCACCGGGATCATGCACCAGGTCAACGTGGAGCACCTCGCCCGCGTGGTCATGGTCGAGGACGGTCTCGCGTTCCCGGACGCGTGCCTCGGCACCGACTCGCGCACCACCATGGTCAACGGATTCGGCGTACTGGGCTGGGGCATCGGAGGCATCGAGGCCGAGGCGGCGATGCTCGGCCAGTCCATGTCCGCCCTCGTCCCGGACGTCGTCGGCGTACACCTCACCGGCGAACTTGCCGCCGGCGCCACGGCCACCGACCTGGTGCTCACCCTCACCGAACTGCCGCGGGCCCACGGAGTCATCGGCAGGTTCGTCGAGTTCGACGGCACCGGTGTCTCCGCGGACGGGGGGCTATGCGGGGTAGAGGGTCCATCGGCCGGGGAGGAAGTATCAGGCCGCGGCCTGGGGTTGTGCCGGGCTGAGGTAGTGCACGGCGGTCTGCTTGGCGTGCGGTGCGAGCAGGCCCTGCAGCTCGTCCGCTGCGGTTGTGAGGAGGTCGCCGTCTCGGTCGGCGTGGAGGGTTTCGAGGACGAATGCGACGTGGGTGGAATCCTCGGTGACGCGGGTGCGGTGGGCGTCGCGGTGGTTCCAGTGGCGGGTCAGGACGTCGGTGGTGTCGGCGTAGATGATTTCGCCGGGCTTGGGGTTCTCGATGGTGTCGGGTTCGCCGAGCGGGGTGAACGACTCGGTGCCGTCCGCGTAGCGGATGTCGACGTCGCCGGTGACGTGGTCGAGGTCGAAGGCTCCGGCGGGCAGTCCGTGGCGAACGGAGACGGCGTTGTAGGAGTCGACGGCCGGGTTGATGCGCGGGAGGCTGCCCTTCTTCGCGAGGCGGCGGCCGAGCGCGTCGACGCTGGGGCGGATGCGGCGCGGGTTGGTGCCGAAGGAACGGTAGGCGGTGTGCCATGCCTCGATGCGGGGGTCGGTCTCGTCCGCGGGCTGCCAGGTCCCGTCGGCGAGCTGCTGCTCCAGTTCCTCCAGCGCGGTGACGGTGTGGGGCCAGGGTTCGTGGCCGCGCAGTCCGGTGGCGGTGACCACGGCGATGAGGGTGGCGGGGAAGGCGTCGGCGACGGCGGGGGCGAGGCGGAAGGCGGTCATGGGTGACGGTTCCGTTTCCTGCGTGTGGAGTGGAGGGGGGTCAGGGCTTCCAGGGGCCGATGCGGTCCAGGCGGCGGAGCTGCTGGCGCGCGGTGGGCACGTCCAGGCCCTCGCCGCGGTCGGCGAGGCGGTCGGCGACGGAGGTGCGGTGCTCGACGGGCTTGTGGTCGTCGTACTTGAACTTGGCCACCACGTGGGCGACTTCCAGGCGCAGGCCACGGATGCCGGACAGCATCCGGCCGTACGGCGGCTGGTCGACGGCGACGGGGGCGTGGTCGCCGTCGGGCTGGAAGTGGGCGAGCTGGCGGCGCAGCAGCTCGGCCTTGGCTTCCGGGTCGTCCACGATGGTGGCGTGGCAGGTGAACTGGACGGCTGCGTAGTAGCTGGTGGGTACGCCATCCGTGGCCGGGATGCCGGGCTTGGCACGCCAGGGGCCGGGAATGAAGGCGTAATCGCCGATGACGCTGAAGATCACGTGCGGGTCGTGCTCGATCGCCTTCCAGACCGGGTTGGGCCGGGCGAGGTGGATCAGCAGATGGTTGCCGTCGCCGGTGAAGTGGGTGGGGACGACGACGGGCGGATGACCGGGCAGGCCGTTGACACTCAGCTGACCGAAGTCGTGGCCTTCGGCGATCCAGGCCCGCCATTCTGCTTCGTCCAGGCTTGCGTCCCAAGGCTGTATGAACATGCTGGGTTCCTTGCGTGGTGGCGGCGTGGTGGAGCGGGGGACCCGCTCAGGTCACGGCGAGAAGGCTGACGGCCACGGCGGCGGTGCCCAGGCCGACGAGCTGGCCGCGGTGGATGCGTTCGGCGAGGACCCCGCGGGCGAGCAGGACCGTGCCGGCCGGGTAGAGGGCGACGATCACCGCGACGACGGTGAGGTCCCCGCTGCGGGCGGCGAACAGGAACAACAGGTTCGCCACGGAGTCCAGCACACCCGCGGCGGCCGACATCGCGTACGCGGGCCGCTCGGTTCCCAGCCTGCGGTGCAGCAGACCCGCCGCGGCCAGGGTGACGGCCGAGGAGACGGCTCGACCGATGATCAGAGGGGCCACTCCACTGTCGGACGGTGCCTGGTGCAGGAAGATCAGCTGAAGGGCGATGGCGGCGCCGGCGCCGGACGCCAGCAGCAACGCCGTGCGGGAGGGGCGTGCCGAGCCCGCGCCGTGTCCCGCGCTGACCAGCACCACCGCGAACAGCGCCAACGGCAGCCCTACCAGTGCGGCGGCACCGAGGTGCTCGCCCTGGAGCAGGCCGACACCCACGGGCAGGGCGGCGGAGACCAGCGCGGTGACGGGCGAGAGCACGTTCATCGGGCCGATCGCGAGTGTGCGGTAGAGCAGGGCGAACGCGGCGGCCGACGCGAGCCCGGAGGCGGCACCCCAGCCGAGGGCCGATGTACTGAACGACGCGCCCAGCACCGGCCACAGCAGCAGCTCGGCCGCGAGGCTGGCCGGAGCCGCGACCATCACGGTGCGCAGGACATGGGCCTTACGGGCGCCCATGCCTCCGAGGAAGTCGGCGCAACCGTAGGCGAGTGAGCTGCCCAGGGCCAGCAGCAGAGCGATCACAGCACATCCCTTACTATCAATGGAACGGCCATACGGTACAACGAAACGACCAGCGGGTGTCAACCAAACGACCGTGCGGTGCATCGAGCTGGTCCACTGACGAGGACGGTGATCACGTGGCCGAGACAGCCACGGCGCTGCGGACGGTCGCGCACAACGTCCGGGCGGCCCGGGTCCGCGCGGGCCTGTCCCTGGAAGAACTCAGCCGACGGGCCCAAGTCAGCAAGGGGGCCCTGGTGGCCCTGGAGAAGGCGCAGGGCAACCCCAATCTGGCCACCCTGGTCCGGCTGGCCGACACCCTCGGCATCTCGGTGTCCGCCCTGATGCAGGGACCGCACGAGGGCCGGGTCCGGATCGTGGCCGCCGACGCCGTGGCCCCGCTGTGGACAGGCGAGTCGGGCGGCGAGGCCCGGCTCATGCTGACGACCTCCGGCCCGGCCCCGGTCGAGGTCTGGCGTTGGCGGCTGGAGCCGGGTGAGGAGTACCCGAGCCATCCCCACCAGGCCGGGGTCGTGGAGACCGTCAGCGTCACCGCCGGCCGGATGACCCTGGTCGTCGACGGCACCGAGCACACTCTCGAGGCCGGACAGACCGCCAGCTTCGACGGCGACACCGCGCATACCTACCGCGGATCCGGGAACGAGACCTGTCACCTGATCATGACGGTCCAGCTGCCGCCCGGCCCAGCCGCCGCACCCTGATCCATGACGGACGAAGTCCTCGCCGGTCCGGCACACGATGCGCAGTGCCGGTGCCGACGGCACCGGAGGACGGGATCTTGGACAGGGGCCCAAGCAGTTTGCCTACGCCCGCCCGGCGGCGCCGTACCGCGGGGGAACCTCATCCGTCACGACGGTTCCCGTCCCGCCTCGCCGACGGGGTCACCGCTCCCGGATGCCGTATGCGTGGTGCACAAGGCACGGGCCGGCGGGCCGGCGTGAGGGCCGCCTCCAGCCTCACGGAGCTGCCGGTGACCGTCCCCGGCCCCGGCGAAGCCGACCTGTCGCGCTCCGGATCGCACTCCGGCCGAGGGATGCCAGCCCAGCCGGCGGGACACGGCCAGACCGGAGGCGATGACCGCCGGTCGTATGGCGCGCAGATCGACCGATCCGGCGCAGCCCGCAGGTCCAAGGCCGCGGTGCCGGCCTCCCGCGATGTCCCACAGGGCCTGGTCGATGCCGGCCAGGGCGCTGCTCAGCACGACACCGCCGCGGTAGCAGGAGGGCCGGGTCGATGGGCTGCTCATCGCCTCGGCGCGCCCCGGTCATCGGTTGAGGAAGACGTGCGGGACCGGACTGCGCCGCAGGGCGTCCACCAGGGGCACTTAACGTTCGCCGAAGTTTCAGTCAACCGGTTTCCCCAGACGGAAAAAAGCCGTAGATCTGGGCAGAGCCATAGAAACCGGGTGAGGACGGTGTTCAGCGCGGCCTGGACCGCGCCCCAGGCCGTGGGCTTGCTGGCCCTGATCGGGGCGCGCAGCATGGGGACTTCCCCCCGGCCACGTCACCGGAGTTGGCCGCTGAGGTCGGCGAGCTTGGCGGCGGTGTCCAGGGCCAGGTAGCACCAGCAGATGTCCAGGACGCGGGCCTCGATGTTCGCAGTCCTCCCAGTCCTGGTCCTCCGCAGGGTGGTTGACCGCCGGGTAGGCGACGGTGACGGCGTTCGGCGTTGCCGGTGTAGCGGTAGTACGTCCAGAACGACCACACCGACGCCGGCATCTGGACGGGCAGTTCGGCGGTCCAGATCGCGCTATGGGGGTTCGAAGAACGCGGCCCGGTTCTTGCCTGCGGTTTTGGCTCGGTACAGGGCGACGTCAGCGTCCCGCAGAGCTTCTGCCGACGTGGTCGGCCTGGTGATGCTCCGTGCTCCGATGCTCGTCGTCACGTTTACCGAATGGCCATGGTCGAGGATGAAGGAGTCTTTGAAGGAGTCGAGGATCCGCATGGCGTAGTCGTACAGCGTGCCCGCGTCCACGCCTTCCACGAGGAGTGCGAATTCGTCCCCGCCGAGCCTGGCCACGATGTCCTGCTCGCGGACCCTGCTCGTCAGCGGCCCTGCGACGTCGACGAGCAGTTCGTCGCCGGCCGGGTGCCCCAGCGTGTCGTTGACGTCCTTGAAGCCGTCGAGATCGAGCATCAGCAATCCGGCGGGGAAAGAGGCGGAGCACCGGCTGAGAGCGGACTGCATACGCGCGTCCAACAGCGCTCGATTGGCCAGACCCGTCAACGGGTCGTGGGTGGCCTGATGGCTCAGCTGCTTCTGGAGCTCTTCCTGCTCCCGCAGTGACGCTGCGAGGTCCTGGGCCTGCGTCCGCGCTTCGGTGGCCATGGTCTGGGCATAGTGGGCCAGGAACGCGATGCGCAGCACCAACAGCAACGAAAGCGTCGCCAGCATGCCGACGATCACCGTGACATTCACGGGCTGGTCCCGGATGCCCCCGACGTTGGCCAGCACGATGAACGGCCCCACCAGGATGAGCGCGATCAGGACCGACAGTCGCTTCCGAGGCATTTTCTCCCTGCCGTCCGACAGTTGTACCGGCCGGCCGACGGATGGGTGCAGCGCCGCGGCCCCCAGCATGAGGGACGAGACCATCCACCCCACTTCGGAAACGTCCTCCCCGATCGCGGTCCCGGTCGTCGCCAGCGTTCCGTAGTAGAGGCCGTCGGCGGCGAGGAGGACCAGCAGCCATCCGACGCACAGAAGAAACGACGGTGTGCGCTTGCCGGTGGTGAGCATCAGCCGCGCGGCCACGGACAACAGCACCAGGTCGGCGACGGGATAGGCGATGGACACCGCGAGCGGCCACGCGGACAGCTCGCTGCGCACGTAGGGGGCGATGATGAACGCCCACGACAGAATGCCGAATCCCAGCGTCACGATTCCCGCGTCCAGCAGCCCCGCCCAGTGCAGGCGGCCTGACTGCTGCCGGGCCAACGTCACCAGGCCCGCGGCGAACAACAGGTAGCTGCCCAGGTAGAGCGTGTCGGCCCAACCCGGAAACGGAACCTCTGCGTCGCGGACCTGGTACATGCCCCAGATCGCGTCCGCCGCCGTGTACGGTGCCATGCCCGCCGCGAAGAGACACCACGGAAGGATCGATGGTGGCCTGTTCCTGGTCATTCCCCCTGCGATCGCGAAGACGACCGAGGCGGCTACCAGCACGGGCAGCATGTAACGGGCTGTGGCGGAGGTGACCAGATAGATGGCGATGACCGCGGTCCCTGCTGCCGCATACGCCCAGGTCGCCACAGCACCACGGTGAGCGGGCGACAGGACCTGAACCTTGCCCACAGGTTCTCCCTTTCTCCTCCGGCCTGTACGCACCGGGCGGCGGCATGCGAGCTGCGGCATGCGAGCGGCTCCTCAGCCAGGTTTGTGGCCGGGAGGGCGGAAGCGGAGCGACTCGAGGGTGCGACAGGTGCGGTCGATTTCATCCTGGAGGCGGGGAGCGGTATCGGCCAGTGAGGCCGGGTGTCCGGCCTGCGCGTGCTCTTCCAGCTCCTGACAACGGGCGGCGAGGCCCTCGGCGCCCATGTTGCCGGCGGCGCCTTTGAGGCTGTGTGCCAGGTTTCCGATCTCCTGCGTGTCGTGGTGGTCGAGCGCGTGGAAGAGTGCGCTGGTCATCTCGGGAGCCCGGATGAGGAAGTGGTCCACCAGCCTGTCCACCAGTTCGTGCTCGGCCGGGGTGCCGGTGCCGCGTAGTTCGTTCAGCCGCTGCTCGATGGAGGCGCGCAGGTCCTCGTTGTCCTCCTGTGGGGGGACCCAGTGCGCGAGAACTTGTTCCAGTTCGTCGGCGTTGACGGGTTTGGAGACGTAGTCGTCCATGCCCGCGGCCAGGCACCGTTCCCGGTCATCAGCGAGGGCGCCGGCGGTCATGGCGATCACCGGCAGGTGACGGCCGTGGTCCCGTTCCCGGCGGCGCAGTTCCCGGGTGGCGCTGTAGCCGTCCATCCGGGGCATGTGGCAGTCCATGAGGACGGCCTGATAACTGTGTTCCTCGGTCATGCGCAGGGCCTCGATGCCGTCGGCGGCGGTGTCCGTGCCGTAGCCGAGCCGGGTGAGCATGCCCTGGGCGACCATCTGGTTGATGTCGTTGTCCTCGACCAGCAGGAGACGGCCTCGGTGGGCGGGCTGGGGCGCGGTGGGGGTTTGCGCCGCCGGAGCCGCCGCGGCCACCGGCGTTGTCCGGGTGGCGAGTTCGACCAGGGTGTCCAGGAGCTGAGACTGGCGGACGGGCTTGGACAGGTTGTGGGCGATCCCGGCCGCATGCAGCTCGGCGGCAGGCGGCGGGGGGCCGGAGGTGAGCAGCAACAGCGGCACACGGGCGAAGTTCTGGTCGGTGGTGATCCGGCGGGCGAGTTCCAGGCCGTCCATGTCAGGCATGAACATGTCGATCAGGGCGACGGCGAAGGGACGGCCCGCGGCCTCTGCCTCGTGCAGGGCCACCAGGGCCTGGGGGCCGCCCGCGACCATGGTCGGCTGGATGTGCCATCTGCGCAGCTGCGTGTCGAGGATCAGCCGGTTGGTGTCGTTGTCGTCGACGACCAGGACCCGCAGCCCGCGAAGGATGTCGGGATGCGGTGGGGCCGGGGGTTGTGCGGGGGTGTCGGGCGCGCGAACCGGTACCACGAAGGAGAAGGTGCTGCCCTGGCCGAGCCGGCTGGTGACGCCGATGGAGCCGCCCATGGCCTCGGTGAGCCTGCGGCAGATGGCCAGGCCCAGACCGGTGCCTCCGTAGCGGCGGGTGGTGGAGGCATCGGCCTGGGAGAAGGCGTCGAACATCCGTGCCTGATCGGCCTCGGCGATACCGATGCCTGTGTCGGCCACCTCGAACTGCAGCCAGGGCGCCTGCTCCGCGGGTGGCCGGGACGGAGCCGGGCGGGCACGGAGCACGACCTCGCCGGACTGGGTGAACTTCACCGCGTTGGACGCCAGATTGAGCAGGATCTGCCGCAATCGGCCGGCGTCGCCGAGCACCATTGCGGGCAGGTCGGGATGGCAGTCGCTGAGCAGTTCCAGCCCCTGGGCGTGCCCGGTCTGCGCCACCAGCGAGACGACCTCCTCCACCAGCACCTGCGGGCTGAAGGCGACCTCGTCCAGTTCGAGCTTGCCCGCCGCCAGCTTGGAGAAGTCCAGGATGTCGTTGATCAGCGACAGCAGTGCCGTGCCGGCGGCCTGAATGCCCTCGGCGTAACGTCGCTGCTCGGCATCCAGTGCGGTGCCCAGCAGCAGGTCGCTCAGCCCGATGACGCCGTTCATGGGGGTGCGGATCTCGTGGCTCATGGAGGCGACGAACTGGGACTTCGCCTGGGACGCGGCGATCGCCTGGTCACGGGCCTCCGCCAGAGCGGCTTCGACCTGCTTGCGCTCGCTGATGTCCCGGATGAAGGCGTTGAAGCAGCGCGCCTTCGCCGACTTCAGCCGCCACACCGCCAGTTCGACCGGGATCTCGTGGCCGTCGTGATGACGGGCGGTGACTTCGACCTGACCGCCCAGCACATGAGGCTCCCCGCCCGACAGCACCCGTCGCAGACCGGCCCTGTGCGCGGCGTGGTACCGCTCAGGGATGATCGTCTCCGTCAGCGGACGGCCCATCGCCTCATGGTGGCTGAACCCGAACAGTCTTTCGGCGCTCAGGTTCCAGTCGATGACCAGACCGTCCTCGTCGACGGAGACGAAGGCGTCCCGGGCGGTCTCGATGACCGAACGTGCCTGATCCTGCAAGAGCCGCAGCGCTTCTTCCCTGCGCCGCTGGCTCTCCGCCTCACGGATGAAACCGCGTACTTCGATCGGCACGCCTGCGGGGTCCCGCACCACCCAGGACGTCATCTCCGTCCACATCCAGTGCCTGTCGGCATGCCGCAGACGCAGACAGACCGCCACTCGGCCGTTGCGGCGCAGATCCCGCTCGGCCCAGGCGAATTCCTCGACATCGCCCGGATGCACCCAGGACTCCAGCGACGTCCCCACGATCTGCTCGACCGGACGGCCCAGCAGTTCCTCCCCCGCGGCGGACACCTCCCGGTAGACACCCTCCATCGTCCGGCTGAAGACCATGTCCGGAGAGTTCTTGAGCAGCAGCCGAAACCGTTCGTCGTCGTCGGCCGCATACTGCCTTGGCATGGCTTTCGATTCCCGTTCCATCGTCCGCCTCCACATTTCGGGCACGACCATGAGGCGCGGCCGGGCCCCTTGAACAAACCGGTCGCGACGGTTTCGGTGCGGCGTGCGATGACGGAGACCAAGCGATCCACTCGTCCGACATTTCCAGCAAAGAATGAACCACTGAAGATCGCAAATCGAGGAAGCGGACGCCGATCCGGGGCCGGGCTGCGGTGTTCGGGGAGCCCGTTGCCAGGCACCCTCATGCCCATGGCTTCCGTGGCGACCATCTGACGGCCTTTCAGTTCGACGCGGAAGGACTGGTCCGCCCCTGCACTGCCGGACACTGAAGTCCGGTCAGGGGGTCCCGGCGTGCCGGGCGCCACCTGGAAGCCGCGGGGCGCCGTTCAGGCGGAGCCCGCCCCACCGTCCGTACCGGTGAGCGGCAGCCAGGCGGAGACGGTGGTACCCCGGCCCTCCTCGGAGCGCACCTCCGTCCGGCCGCCATGGTTCGCCACGATCGTGTGCACGATGGTCAGTCCCAGACCGGTACCCGGGATGGCCTGCTCGGTGGCGTTCGAGGCGCGGAAGAACCGCTGGAAGAGCTTCTCCTGATCGGCCGCGGGGATGCCGATGCCGGTGTCGCTCACGCTCAGCACCGCCTCCCCGTTCTGCGCGTCGGCTCTTACACTGACTTTCCCGCCGCCGCGGGTGAACTTCACCGCGTTGGACAGCAGGTTCATCAGGACCCGGTCGAGTTGTTCGCCGTCCGCGTCCAGCACCAGGGGCTGCTCGGGGTACCGCGTCTCCAGTGTGACCGAGGCGGCCTCGGCGGCCGGTTTGATCGCGTCGACCGCCGAGGCCACCAGCCGTCGCAGGTCGATCGGTGCCTTGTGGGAGGTGAACGCTCCTGATTCGATCCTGGAGAGGGTGAGCAGATCCTCGATCAGTGACCGCAGCCGGTTGGCGTTGCGGTCCACGACGTCCAGCATGCGCAGCTGTGACGGGGAGAGCGGACCGGTGTCCTCGTCCTTCAGCAGTTCGATGTATCCCACGATGCTGGTCAGCGGGGTGCGCAGCTCATGGGAGACGGTGGACAGGAAGTCGCTCTTGGCCTTGTCCAGGGCGCGCAGCTTGTCCACCAGGCCCGACTCCTTCTCGTAGAGGAGGGCGGTGTGCAGCGCCCGGCCGACACCGCCGGCCATGGACTCGGCGATTTCGATGTCCACCGGACGCCAGGGGCGGTCGGCGCTGGTACGGGCGACGGACACGGCACCCATCGGTTCCTCCCCCACCCCCATGGGGGTGATCACCGCCGAGTACAGGCCCAGCGCCGCCGCGACGGCGCGGTTCTCCGCCGGCATACCGGTCGTCCCGAAGGAGCCAGGGGCACCGGGCATCCGTCTGGTGTCGGACACGTACCGGGGCAGGTCGGTGACCAGCCAGGCCGTTCCCCGCCGGTAATGGTCGCGGACCACGTCCGCCGGGAGCGTCGGTATGCGTCCGCGCTCCTCGTCGGGCAGCAGGCCCCGCTCCGCGGACCACACCCGGACCACGGGAAACCCGGAGCCGCCGTTCTCGGCGAGCAGGATGAAGACGTAGTCGGCGCGCAGGACCTCGCCGATGCCGTGGCACGCCGCGTCGAGGACATAGTCGACCTCGAGGCGGTCCCTGATCCGGATGCCCAACTCCCTCGCGGCCGTCGACAGTCGCTGCCGTTCCTGCTCGACCGCCCGCAGGCGGTCGCTCTGGTCCGCGAGCAGGTTGACCGACCTGGCCACCGCCCGGATCTCCTCCGGCCCCGTCACATCGGCCCGGGCCGCATGGTCTCCGGCGGTGAGCCGGCCGAGCGTCCACGCGGTTCTGCGCAGCGGCCCGGTCAGCGCGCGCGTGGCGTGCACCGACGTGTACACGGCCACGGTGAGGGCCACGACCAGCGCCGCGCCGAGCCCGGCGAGGCCCGCCCGGATCATCGTGTCGGTGTGCCCCTCAAGACGCTGCTCTTCTTCTTTCAGCTGGTTGTTCAGACGGGCGTTGGTGACCTCGAACGCGTCGAACCGCCGACTGGCCTCACGGGTGAGCGCGACGGCCCGCGCGCTTCCCGGAGTGGTCTGCGCCTGGTTGCCGGCCACGCGCAGATACGCCTCGATCTGCCGCTGCTGTGTCGCGAGATCGCCTTCGTCCGCGACCTCGTGCCCACGGACGCTGTCGATGAACGACGGGATGCTGTCCCGCGCCGCACGGAAGGCGGCGAGCTCTCTGCGGTCCCCCGTGATCAAATAGCCGCGCATCGAACGCTGCACGCTGATGCCCGCGTTGAGCAGGCGCAGATTGTCGTTCTCGGCGGGGTGGACACGGTCGCTGATCCGGTCGCGCCGGCTGTCCAGCACCAGCGCGCCGATCAGGGTACCGGTTCCGCACAGGCCGATCAGAAGGGTCAGCAGTCCGAACGCGAGGCCGAGCCGGTGCGCCACCCGGCCGCCGCCCCGGCCCGAAGCACGGCTCACGCACGATCACCTCCGCTCTCCTTCACCTGGTCGGGCGAGTCGAATCCGGCACGGGTCATGGCACCCCACACCTGGGGAGCCCCGCGCAACGCGTCCCACATGCCGCGCAGCCGCCACCACGCTGTCAACTGGCGGTATCCGATGTTCTCGACGACCACCCCGCAGACCGCCCCCCAGACGTCCCGCCACCGTGTGAAGCGGTGGAAGGCGTACTCCTCCACACCGACCGACACCATGCTGACGACGATGGCGTAGGCGTAGGCGGCAAGCATGAAGCGCCAAAGGAAGTCGACGTCCACCGCGCCGATCAGTACGCCCAGGGGCACGAGAACCAGCCCCGCGAGCTCCACCAGCGGGGCCAGCAGTTCGAAGACGACGTAGAAGGGCAGTGCCAGCAGTCCGATGCGGCCGTAGCGGGGGTTGCCGATCATGCGGCGGTGCTTGAGCAGAATCTCCGTCAGGCCGCGGTGCCACCGCCGCCGCTGGCGTGCCAGGATCATCAGCTTCGAGGGTGCCTCGCTCCAGGAGATCGGCTCGGAGACGAAGACGATGCGGTAGTCACGACCCTGCTCGCGCATGTGCCGGTGGAGGCGGATGACCAGTTCCGCGTCCTCGCCGATACAGTCCGGGTCCATCCCGCCGACCGCCACTACCGCGTCCTTGCGGAAGAGACCGAAGGCCCCGGCGATGATCAGCAGGCTGCCGAGCTTGGACCATCCGGTGCGGCCGAGCAGGAAGGCTCGAAGATACTCGACGACCTGAACGCGGCCGATCAGGTCCGGGGGCACACGCGCCTCGACCACCCGCCCCGCCACGACCGTGCAGCCGTTGGCGAGACCGACCACGCCGCCGGAGGCGACCACCCGCATCGGATCGTCGCAGAACGGTTTGGCCACCGCGAGCAGCGCCTGGGAGTCGAGGATCGAGTCGGCGTCCACCATGCACAGCAGCGGATAGCGCGCCAGGTTGATCCCGACGTTGAGCGTGTCGGCCTTGCCGCCGTTGTCCTTGCGGGCCACCACCAGGCGCACCGGGCCGCCCCTGGGCAGATGGACGGAGGTGACCCTGCCGCGCACGGGGACGTCGTCGGGCACCACGTACTCCACCTCGGCGAGGTCGAAGGCGTCCCGCAGGGCGTCCAGCGTGCCGTCGGTGGAGCCGTCGTCGACGACGACCACCTCGAACTCCGGGTAGCGCAGCAGCAGCATGGCCCGTACCGCTTCGACGATGCCGGCCGCTTCGTTGTACGCGGGCATGATCACCGAAACGGGTGGGGTGAGGGGGTTGGTGGCGGCCTCGTCATGGCCCGCGAAGGGAGCCCGGCGCAGCCTTCTGACGTACTCCCCGAGAGCGATGAGGATCAGCACCAGATAACTGGTGTTGATGGCCACGAAGTACATGATCACCACGCTGTCGCACACGGCGACCAACATGTGCGCCGCACCCAGCAGTGACGCCCACGGTTCGCCCGCCGCCAAGCTCACAGAGCCACCTCCGCGCGGACGTCGTGGCGTGCGGCCCCGACCGCCGATTCGGCGAGCACGGCCCTGGCCTGGGCGGCGGCCTGTCCGCGGGAGCGGTCGTCGGCCACCCCGCGCAGCGCGGCCTGCCCTTCCGGGCCGAGCTGCAGCAGCGCGCGAGCCGCGGCGGCTGCCACATGTGGGTCGGGATCGCCGAGCAGCTTTGCCAGCGGGCCCGTCGCGGCGACGGCTCCCAGAGCGCCGAGGGCCCCGGCGCCCACCATGCGCAGGGCGACCGGCTGACCGGGCCGGACAGCCGCCAGCAGCGGCTCCAGGCCGTCGGGCATACCCAGTCTGCCCAGCGCGCGGGCCGCTTTGATGCGTACCTCCGTCTGGGGGTCCTCGCGCAGTGCGCGGACGATCTCGGACGTGTGGGAGACCGCCCCGGTCGCGCCGAGGACCTCGATGCTCACGGCTCTGGCGAGAGGCTCCGGATGCTCCAGTCCCGCGGCGACGCTCCGCTGTGCATCCAGGCCCAGGGAGACCAGCGCCCTGATGACCACGCCGGGCGGCACCGCCCGCGGTCCGTGCAGGGCCTCCAGGAGGTGCGGCACGGACTCGGGTCCCCCGCACCGGCCCAGCGCGCGTGCTGCGGCCAGGCGGACCTCGGGGTCGTGATCGGCCAGCAGACGGCACAGCGACGGGGCGGCGGGACGGTGGCGAAGCTGATCGAGCACATGTGCGGCGCGCCCGCGCCGGGGCGCGCTGCGGCTCGACAGGTCGGCAACGGCGTCCACGGCGGCCCCGCGCAGCTCGTACAGGCGGACCAGCGCCGTACGGGCTCCGCCGGCGACCTTGCCCAGCAGTGCCGTCAGGGTCGGCTCCAGGGCGGCCCAGGTCCGTCTGTCGATCTCCGCCAGCTGGTGCAGCAGCTCGTTCTGCTCATCCTCCTCCGCGCACAGGAGTTGCAGCAGGAGACCGCGCACCGGTGCCGCGATCCGCTCGCGTCTGCGCTGTCGGTACCTGCGGACGAGGCGGTTGGCGACGATCAGCAGGCCCAGCGCCAGGACGACACCCAGCAGGCCCAGCAGCGCGCCACTGACGAGGCCGGTGGGCATCACCGTTCCACCCGGTTGAGTATCGCGGTGACCCTGCTGGACAGCTCCCGCGGGCTGAACGGCTTGATGATGTAGTCGTCGGCTCCCGCCGCGAAGCCGACCTCGACGTCCGCTTCCTGGGAACGGGCGGTGATCATGATGACGGGGAGCGTCGCGGTCTGGGCCGCCGCGCGCAGTTCCCGGCACACATCCAGGCCCGACATGCCCGGCATCCGAATGTCGAGCAGTGCCAGGTCGACCGTGTTCTCACGCGCGGCCCGGAGCGCCGCCATTCCGTCCTCCACGGCCGTGACCTGGTGACCGCTCTGGGTCAGTTTGAACGCCACCAGATCCCGGATGTCCGCGTCGTCGTCGGCTATCAGGACATGAGCCATTACTCCTCCTGGGACTCCTGGGACTCCTGGGCCACGGGGCTTCGATAGGAGTCCACGAGCCGTGCCACGGCCGACTGCCGGAACGGCTTGGCCAGCACCTCGTCCGCGAGGCCGACGAGATCTTCCGGGTCGAGCACCGAGGAGACCACCAGACGGCATCTCCTCGTCCGCTCGTCCGCCCGCAGCCTGCGGACGACCTCCCGTCCGTCGATGCCGGGCAGCATCACGTCGACGACCGCGATGTCCGGAGGGTCGGCGAAAGCGAGGCCGAGCCCCGCTTCCCCCGAGTACGCGACGGTCACGGGGCATCCCCGCTCGCGGAAGTGCCGCTCCAGCAGGGCGCTCACATCCTGGTCGTCCTCGATCACGAGTACGCGCGGTGGAAACATCACCGTCCTGTCCACGAAGTCAGACCGTCAGTCACAAAATTAGGACCAACAGCGCACTTCCACCACATATGCCCCATCCATCCCACGGTGACATCGCCCGCCCGTCACAGACTGTGACGGGTCGGCTTGGGCAGGGGGTCGCAGACGAGCAGGCCGGGGGCGCCGAGTAGTGCGACGAACACGTCTCAGCGCGACTGCGCCGGCTGGGCGAGGCGGTGGGCGGGCAAGGTGGCGGTGGGCATCGGGAGGCTGTCACGCGTGCTGCGGCGGAGGTGCCGCACGTACTGCTCCCGCGGTACGAGCACGCCGCCGAGGTCGCGGACGTGCGGGCTGTCGCGCTGCGCGTCGAGCAGCTCGCCGCCGGCCTGCGCGAAACGCGCAGCGAGGTCGCTCACCGCGACCTTCGAGGCCCCGGGACGCCGGAAGAACATGGAGTCCATGCTGAAGACCGATCCGATCCTGAGGCCGAAGACGCCGCCGACCAGATCGCCGTCCTCCCACACCTCGACGCTGTGAGCATGACCCAGCTCGTGCAGGCGGATCAGGCTTGCGATCAGCTCTTCGGTGAGCCACAGCGGGACACGGTCACCGCGGCATTCGCGGACGACCCGCTCGAACTCCCGGTCCAGGCTGGTCGACCACGGCAGCCGGTTGCGCAGCCGCCGGGCGAGGCTCCGGCTGAGGTGCGCGGCCGAGACGGGCAGCACCGGCCTGGGGTCCGGTGACCACCACGAGACGGCGAAGGGATCGGCCAGTAGCTCCCCCACGAGCCTGATGCTGCCGTCCTCGACTTGATCGGCGAAGACCACTTCGTTGAGGGCGCGGGTGTACTCGTCGGATGCCGGGAACGGATAGACCCCGGCGCGGTACGCCTCCAGGAGGCCGCCAGGACTGAGGTCGGCGGAGAAGGCCACCGGACCGTCGGGCGCCGCTTCCAGCACGTCCAGCGCCTCCCAGCCAGGGCATCGCCTCACCACCGTGCCGCTCCACGTTCTCGGCTCCGTACCGGCCGGACGCGCTCGGCCTGTTGGAGGAAGTCGATGTAGCTGTCCAACGTCTCCGCGTCCACGGGCGGAATGTCGATTCCGGCGTCATCCAGTGCCCGTTCCGCGTTGCCACGGGCGAACTCCGGGAAAACGCCCTGGAAGTACATCTCGCTCACGGTGATGTCGGTGTGGTGGCACAGGTCGACGAAGAGCGGGACGAACGGTGTTATCGCGTCGGTGGGGTGCCCGGCCGCGTACTTCACCAGAGCGGCAACCCACTCGGCGTACGGGATCTCCCGGACCGGGTATCCCAGTCGGCGGATGCTCTCGGCCAGCGAATTCAGCAGCGCGGGACGGGGGTTGGTGAGGTGGTAGACCTCGCCGCGCGCGGGACGGCAGGTGGAGACGTGACCGATTGCGCGGACGAGGCAGTCGGCCGGCAGGAAGTCCAGCGGCAGCCGGACGTCAGGGCACAGACCGGTGCGCACGATGAACCTGATGAGGGCGGCCATCTCGCTGATGGTGTTCATCACGCCGGTTCCGCTTCTGCCCGTGATGTCCATCAGGCGGTAGACGGCGACCGGCAGGCCCGCGTCGGATGCCTTCTTCAGCAGCGCCTCGGCGACCCATTTGGTCTCCACGTATCCCACCGACAGATATTCCGGGAAGTCCAGCGGCGTGCTCTCGGTCACCTCGCGCACCCCGGCCGGCCCGAATCCGGCGAGCACCGCCATGCTGGAGGTGAAGTGGACGGGGACGGCCCGGCCGGCGGCGAGGCGGATGATCTCGTACGTTCCATCGACGTTGACCGCGCGCAACTCGTGGTACGGGTAGATGAAGTTGACCTGGGCGCCGAAGTGGTAGACGGCGTCGATGGTCGATGCCAGCTCCTCGAACCGGCCGGGAGTCAGCCCCAGTCGGGGCTTGCCCAGGTCGCCGACGACCGGCTGGACGCGCGGGCTGGACAGTTCGCTGAGGACGTACCGCTGGTGGCTCGCGCGGAGCATCTCCATGCCGTGCTGCTCGTCCAATGCCCTGACCAGGCAAAGGACGCGGCCCGTCGTGCTGCGCAGCAGCTCGTCGATCATGTACGTGCCGCAGAATCCCGTCGCCCCGGTGAGAAGGACGTCGCCGGGGTGCCGGTGATCCGGTGCCGGCGCGTCACGGCCCACCGCCGGAACGCGCCGATCGCTCTCCGAGGCGAAGTCGACGCTCCCGCCGGCCGGGTGGGTCAGTGTGCCGGCACGTGCCTGGCGCACGGACTCGGCGAACGCGGCGAGCATCGGCTGCCTCAGCAGTGAACGGGTCAGGTCGCGGATCTGGGTGACGCCGATGCCGAATATGACGCGGGTCCGGGCGAGCATCTCCATGGCCAGCAGTGAGTTGCCGCCCAGCTCGAAGAAGTCGTCGTGCGGACGGACGTAGTCCACACCCAGGATCTGGCACCACAGCTGGGCCAGCCCCTGCGGCACCGGACGGTCGTCGGCGCCGGCCGTCGTCGTCGCGGTCCCCGATTCCGGCACGGCTCTGCGGTCGAGCTTTCCGCTGGGCGCGACAGGCAGCCGTTCCATCGCGTGGAAGGCTGCCGGGATCATGTAACCCGGCAGGACCTGGGCGAGTGCCGACCGCAGCCGTGCGCGCAGCGCGGCCTCGCCACCGGCTGCCGGCGGTGAGACCAGCGTGTAGTACGCGATCAGGTCCCGGTCGCCGTTGTCGCGCGTCCGAGCCACCACCATCGCCTGGCCGACCTCCGGGTGGGAGACGAGCGCGGCCTCGATCTCGGCCGGGTCGACCCGGAACCCGCGGATCTTCACCTGGTCGTCGACCCGGCCCAGGACTTCCAGGTTGCCGTCCGAGCGCCACCGGCCCAGATCCCCGGTGCGATACATCCGGTCCCCCGGCGCGGAGCCGTACGGATCGGGCAGGAACTGCCGTGCGGTCAGGACGGGTTGCCGCCAGACACCACGCGCCGGGCCCTGACCGCCGATGTAGATCTCGCCGCGCTCGCCCGGTGGTACCGGGCGTAGTTCGGCGTCGAGCACGTGGACGTGAGTCCCCTCCAGGGGCCTGCCGACCGGGGCGACGGCGGTGTCCGGCGCGGCGAGCACTTCCTGGTTCAGGTCGCAGAGCGTGGAGGTGATGGTGGTCTCGGTGAGCCCGTAGGCGTTGACGAGCCGTGCGCCGGGGATCCGTCGCAGAACGGCGCGGCAGTCCTTCGCCGTGACGATCTCGCCGCCGACGATGACGAGCCTCAGCGATGCGAGGATCTCATCGCGCTCCGCGACGGAGACGATCCGGTGCCAGTAGGCGGGGGGCAGGTCGGCGACGGTGATCCCGTGCTCGGGCAGGCGGTGCAGCAGGTCGGTGGGCGCCCACGTCGGTGTTCCCCCGAGGATGAGCGTCGCGCCGCTGATCAGCGGCGCGAAGATCTGCTCCAGTGAGGTGTCGAAGCCGAGCGCCGCCGCGTGCAGCACCCGGTCGCTGGGCGTCAGTTCGTATGCCCTGGCCACCGTGGTGAGGGAGTGGGCCAGCGACCGGTGGGTGATCATCACCCCCTTGGGGGGTCCGGTGGATCCGGAGGTGTAGATCACGTAGGCGAGGTCGTCCGGCCGGGGGCCGCGTGCCGGCCGCGGCGTCTCCAGCGGCGCCTGCGTGGCCGGTTCCCCGGCGGCCCCGGCGTAGACGATCCGCGCCTCGCACCCGGCGAACATCGGGGCGTGTTCGCGGCTCGTGACGATGAGGCGTGAACCGGTCTCCCTGACCAGTGTGATCATCCGATGCCGCGGAGTCGCCGGGTCGAGGGGCAGGAACGCGCCTCCGGAGCCCAGCACCGCCAGCAGCGCCACGACCAGCTCGGGCACGCGGTCGAGGCACACGGTGACGACGGACTCCGCGCCGACGCCCGACCCCCGCAACTGGTCGGCAAGCCGGTCGGCGCGGCCGCTCAGCTCGGCGTAGCTGAGCCGACCGTCGTCCGAGAGCACCGCGAGAGCGGACGGCTCACGCCGCGCCCGCTCCCGGACCAGCTCGGACACGGTGCCCGGCCAGGATTCCGGGGGCCGCCCCCCGGCGCGGGCGCTCGCGGGCCGCATGTCGGTCCACAGGCGGTCGACCAGGCTCCCGCACCACGCGGCGGACTCCGGTCCGCCGATCCGACGCCACCCGGCCGGAATCCGGCAGTGGGCGGGCCAGATCGCGTACTGATCCTCGTCGTTGCGCAGCACGACACACGGTGCAGCCGACTCCGCCGACGAGTGCTGACGATCCGTCACTCGGGGCCTCCTGCCTTCGCGCGGCAGTCCCGCGGAGCACGACCTGCGCCCCTAACGGGAAAGGACCGCCGCTGTCACCGCTCCCCTTCCACGGGCCTCACAGGCAATTCGGCCAGGCGTCCGAGCGGCGGCGCGAGGACGAGTTGCTTCGCCTCCTCCGCGGTGACCGGTTCGGCGAAGAGGTATCCCTGAGCCAACCGGCAGCCCATGGAGATCAGCAACTCCTGCTGCCTCACGTTCTCCACCCCCTCGGCGATAACCGTGAGGCCGAGGGTGTCAGCGAGATGCGTGATGCCCTCGACAAGGGCGTACTGTTCCGGCGAGCGCCCGAGTTCGTCGACGAACGACTTGTCGATCTTGAGTACCGAGATCGGAAACTCACGCAGATAGCTCAGCGACGAGTAGCCCGTTCCGAAATCGTCGATCGCGATACGGATACCGAGATCCGTGAGCGCATTCATCTCAGCCAGGATACGTTCGTCGTTGTACATCAGCACACTCTCGGTCAGTTCCAATACGAGAGACGACGGTTCGATGCCGGAGAGATCCAGAGCACGCCGGACCACGGTGTAGAACTCATCGTCCCGGAACTGGCGCGGCGACACGTTCACGCTGATGTAAGGCACGTTGCGGTCGGCCGTCCCGCCGCGCAGCACGGTGTCCTGCCATCGGACCGCCTCGGCCGCGGCCTGGTCGAGCACCCAGGCGCCGAGCGGGACGATCTGCCCACTCTCCTCGGCCAGTGTGATGAACTGCTCCGGCATCACCATGCCGCGCGTGGAATGCGGCCAGCGAACGAGCGCCTCGAAGCCGGTGATCTTACCGCTGGCCAGCTCCACGATGGGCTGATAAAGCACCAAGAACGAAGTCTCGATCGTCGAACTGTCCAGAGCCTCCTGCAAATTGGCACGCTCGGCCATGCCGCTCTGCAGTTCCGGGTGGTAGCGGCGCCACTGGCGCTTGCCCGCCGTCTTCGCCGAGTACAGCGCGAGATCGGCGTGTGCCAGCAGTTCGACCGAGTCGATGCTGTCCTCCGTCGTCGCGACGCCGATGCTGGCATACGTGATCACCGGCCCCACACTGAGCCGGAACGGCTCGGCGAACACGGTCATCACGTGTTCGGTGAACCGCTGCACGCCCTCTGTGGTGACGGAGCCCTCCACCAGGAGTGCGAACTCGTCGCCGCCGATGCGCGCGGCGGTGTCGGAGGCGCGGACGGTGGTCTGCAGCCGGAGTGACAGCGCGACCAGGAGTTCGTCGCCCACACCGTGGCCATGTATGTCGTTGATGACCTTGAAGTCGTCCACGTCGATGAAGAGCACGCCGACCACCGTGCCGTCCCGCTGAGCCTGCGCCAGGGCGTGGTTCACCCGGTCCTGGAAGAGCACGCGGTTGGCCAGGTTGGTGAGCGAGTCATGGAACGCCTGGTGGGTGAGTTCGCGTTCGAGTTTGCGCTGTTCGGTCACGTCCCGCAAGGTGAGCACCACTCCCCCGACGGTCTCCTCCTCCCGCAGGTCGCTCCACCTAACCTCGACCTCGATGGTCGACCTGTCGGCGCGCACCATGCGCCAGTGCTCGCGCTTGCTCTGGTACTCGCCCCTCCGTATCCGGGCGAGCGTCTCGACCACCGCGCGGCTGTCCTGCGGTTGCACCAGATCGACGAGGAGGGTGCCCTCCAGGTCCGGCAGGCCGAGCACCTGCTCGGCGGAGGGGCTGGCATAGCGGACCCGGTCGTCGTCGTCGAGGATCAGGATGACGTCGGAGGCGTTCTGCACCAGCGTGCGGAAGTACATCTCGCTGTTGCGCCGGTTCACCTCATGGGCGAGGGTGACCCGCGCCGCGGCAAGTGCCGCCTGCGCGGCGAGAGTCGCCAGCGTGTCGCGGAGCACGAGCAGGTCGTGCTCGTCCCCGGCCACGATCAGCGCCCCGATCAGCGGGTCGCTCGAGAGGTGATCCTGCGAGACGAGCGGGCAGACCAGCGCGTGGCCGGTGCGGACCGGATCCTCGTCCGCGCCCGTGAGGCCGGCGGCGAGATCGGGCCCCACCGCTTCGAGGGTCACCAGGCGGTTCTCGCCGGACTTCATCAGTTCCCGTGCGGCTGCGTTCGCCCGCTCGGCCAGGGGCCCGCCCATGGCGCCATGCGCCCCGTTCACCCGGAGCGTACTGTCCGGCAGGGTGAGCAGCGCGGAACGCGCCGGGCCGTGTGACATCAGCTCCGTCACCGCGGAGTGGACGGCGGCGGCCACATCCCGCAGCTCGCCGGCCCCGCCCAGCGACGACACCGCGTTGCGCAGCACCTTCTCCCGGCTGACCGCCCGCCGGTGGGTCGCCACCACCCCCGACAGGCGGTAGAGCACGAGGAGGAAGAGAACCGCGGAGAAGGCCCCGATGACGCCGACGTTGGACCTCACGCCGCGCACCGCCTCCGTCAGGAGGATGGCCGGCGCGATCAGGGATGCCAGGGTGAGCAGGCTCAGCCGGCCCGTGCCGGTCTCGGCTCCGGCCCGCATCACCGGCTGCGTCAGCAAGCGCATGGAGGGATGGAGCGCGGCGGCCGCCCAGGCCCCGTACAGGACGGCCCAGCCGAGTTCGACCGCGCTACCCGTGCGCCACGTTCCGTTCAGCTGGATCAGGCCGTAGAGCACGTCGGCGGTGAGCAGGCCGACGGTGCCCGCGGTGAGCAGCAGGAGCGAGCGGCTCTTGCCGCCACGGCCGACGATCAGCCGCAGCAGCATCGCCAGGACGAGGATGTCGCCGAGCGGATAGGCGATGGCGAACGCCTTCTGCCACCAGGTCAGACCCGCGGCTCGGGCGTACGGATCGATGAGGAAGAGCCACGACAGCAGCGCCAGGCCGACTGTCAGTGTCAGCGCGTCGACCAGGCTCGCCCGGTCGCGCCAGCTTGTGCGCCAGTGCACGAAGCCCAGCAGCCCGGCCGCATAGAGCGGATATGCCGCGAGATAGAAGCCGTCGGCGATCGACGGGAACGGGATATCCTCCTTGAGCAACTGGATGAGGATGATCTGAGTGGCTTGGCCTGCGGCGAAGGCCAGGTTCCCCGCGGCGAGCAACAGCCAGGGGAGTCGATGCGCCGGGTGGTTGAGAAAGACACCCAGGACGATACCGATGACGCCGGTCGCTCCAATGGCGACGAAGAGCAGCCGCTTTTCCGGAAATGCGTAGTAGAACGCGGTCAGCACGACGATGCATGAACTGACAGCGACCATCGCAGCCTGGCTTCGCAGTCGCGCGCTCATCCCAACTAACCTCCTGAGAGGGTTACTTGTCGGACCGGCTGAGCTGGGAGAACGACACCGGGCGGAGAAGCCCGTGGGGGCCGGGCTGACGTGAGGGGAACTCTCCGGGCCCCGGGCCGGGACTCGGCCCTGGTCGCCTGTGAACACGATTTCCGATATACTTGGCCCGCGGTATACACAGTCGCCGTTATGCGGGCTCCTTCTGCACCAAGACATCGACGTGTCCTCCGTCCAGCTTACCGGGATTGCCATTTCCCGCACGCGCACGGAGAGCTACCGCGTCACCTCGCGAGATTCCGCGACATGCGTGAAAATAGGGACGCGGAAACCGGACCGGTTCCTCCCGGAGACGATCGGCCACTGACGGAGCGTGGAGTCCGATGCTTGTGGCCCTCTCCGGAGCTGGTCGATTCGCTGTGTGCCGAACAAGTTCGAATCGCATCTTCCAGAGCGCGAAGGCACCGTCGACAGAACAGAGTGGAGCCAGGATGATCCTGGCTCCACTCAGTGGTGCGGGGGCGTGTCACTGGAACTGTGCGAAGAACCTCCAGATCTCAGCTTTGGTCCAGGTGGCGACGCCGCTTTCGCCGGGGGAGCCGTCGACCGGACCGGGGCTGTGGCCTCCGTCGAACGCGGCCCATTGGATCGGGTATCCCGCACGGCAGCCCGAGTAGGTGGTGGTGATGTGCGTTCGGCTGCCCGGCGCGGGCTCGCGCGGGCTCTGGGGGGTGCAGCCGTTGTTGCTGACGAACCTGTCGCGCAGGGACCGTCCTTGCCCGATGTTGAGGACGTTGTCGCTGACGCCGTGGATTCCGAAGTAGGCGATGGGCTGGGTGCCGCCGCTGCACCCGCTGATCTGGGCGCCGGAGATGACCGCGACGGCCCGGAAGACGTTCGCCCGGCTGCACGCGAGTGCGTAGCTCATTCCGCCGCCCCAGCTGAATCCCGTGGCGAAGCGCTGTGCCGGGTTGACACAGAGGCCGCCCTCGATGCGCCGGATCATGTCGTCGACGAAGGTGATGTCCTCACCGCCCGCATTGGCCCAGCCGTTGCCGAGGCCCTGGGGGGCCACGAGGATCGCGCTGTTGTTCGACTGTTCCTGCTGGCCGTAGTAGGACCAGGCGTTCCCGCTCGTGCCGCCCGAGGCGACGTCGCCGGCGGTTCCGCCCCGCCAGTGGAACGCGAAGATCAGCCGGTAGCGGTGGCTGTTGTCGTAGTTGGCGGGAACCCTGAGGATGAAGCTGCGGCTCTTGCCGCCGCTCTGAATCGTGTGCGTACCGCTCGTCAGAGTCGGGGCGCTGCCGCATCCACCACCGCCACCGCCACCGGACGACAGCTTGATCATCTGCCATTGCTGGTTGGCGCCGCCCCAGTCGGAGTACTGGACGACGTTGCCGCCGTCGGCGGTGGAGGCGCCCTGCACCTCCACCGCCTTGCCGCTGGTGCGGTTGACCAGCCGGACGTGGCCGGCGTCGGAGTCGGCCAGGCGGAACTGCTGGTTGGCCCCGTTGTGGTCGGCCCACTGCTGGATCGCGGCACCGTCCGCGGTCGAGGCGCCGGCCACGTCGAGAACCTTGCCCGAATGCCGGGCCTTGAGGCGGTAGAAGCCGCCGCCGGAGTCCACGAACTGCCACTGCTGGTGGGCTCCGTCGTTGCGCGTCCACTGGCTGACCCGCGCGCCGTCGGCGGTGGAGGCGCCGGAGACGTCCAGCGCCTTACCGCTGTTGCGGTTGACCAGGACGTACCAGGCATTGGTGTCCACCGTCGCCGCCTCGGCGGGTGCCGGATTCACCACGGCGAGCATGCCGATCGCGAGGGCCGCCGCCACCACGGCGGCGACCCGGGACCACCAGCGATGTCTGCGCGGAGGGGCGGGGGAAGCCGCACCGTAGGTCTTCATCGACTCAGCCTTTCGTCTGTGGCAGGCCCCATCAGGTGCGGGTCCAGCGCTGGTTGCTGCCGTTCGAACAGGAGTAGAGCTGGATCAGGGTGCCGTTGGCGGTGCCACCCCCGACGGCGTCGAGGCAGAGACCGGACTGGACGCCGACGATGGATCCGTCGGAGTTGAGGCGCCATTTCTGGTTGTCGCCGCCCCAGCAGCTGTAGATCTGGACCTTGGCACCGTTGCCGGTGCCGGCGGCGTCCAGGCACTTGTTGCCGTAGACCCTGAGCTCACCGGCTGCGGTGTGCGTCCACTGCTGGTTGGTGCCGTTGTTGCAGTCCCACAACTGGAGCTGGGTGCCGTCGGTGGTGCTGGAGCCGGGCACGTCCAGGCAGCGGCCCGAACCGACGCCCTTGATCGGTCCGCCGTCCGGAGGGGGCGTGGTGGAGCCGCCGTTGAGTGCGTTGAGGACGGCGGTGTAGGCGGGCTTCTTGCTGCCGTTGTCGTTGAACAGCAGCGGCGTGTGCTCCCGCCGCCAGGAGTCGCTGTCGCGCACACCCCAGACGGTGATGCCGAGGCAGCGCGGGACGGCCAGACAGTCGTTGACCACGTTGGCGTAGGTCGTGGGCGAGGCGCCCTGGATGTCGAGCTCGGTGATGGCCACATCGACGCCGAGGGCGGCGAAGCTCTGCAGGGTGGTGCGGAAGTTGCTGTTGTACGGGCTGTCGTTGTTGAAGTGGGACTGGAAGCCGACGCAGTCGATCGGCACGCCGCGCTGCTTGAAGTCGCGGACCATGCGGTACATGGCCTGGGTCTTGGCCCAGGTCCAGTTCTCGACGTTGTAGTCGTTGTAGCAGAGCTTGGCGGCCGGGTCGGCGGCGCGCGCGGTGCGGAACGCGACCTCGATCCAGTCGTTGCCGGTGCGTTGCAGGTTGGAGTCGCGCCGGGCTCCCGAATTGCCGTCTTCGAAGGCCTCGTTCACGACGTCCCACTGGGTGATCTTGCCCTTGTAGTGGGCCATCACGCCGTTGATGTGGTTGATCATCGCCTGGCGCAGCGCGCTGCCGCTGAGGCTCCGCATCCAGCCGGGCTGCTGGGAGTGCCAGGCCAGGGTGTGGCCGCGCACCTGCTTGCCGTTCTGCACCGCCCAGTTGTAGACGCGGTCACCGGCGGAGAAGTCGAACCGGCCCGGCTGCGGTTCGGTGGCGTCGATCTTCATCTCGTTCTCGGCCGTCACCGAGTTGAACTCACGGCCCGCGATCGACGTGTACGCCGAGTCACCCAGCCTGCCCGAGGCGATGGCGGTGCCGAAGTAGCGGCCGCTCTGCGCCGCCGCGGCACCGAGCGTGCTCTCGGCGGCGTGTGCGGGCGGCGGTACGACCAGTGCGGTGACCACGCCGAGGACACCGGCGAACAGCGCCAGCAGCAGGCTGCGGATCTTCCGGCGGACAACGGGTCTCGGAAGGGCATACGAGCCCATGACTGTGCCTCCAAGGTAGAAATCAAGGAAGGACTGAAGCGCAGGGGAAGTGGCGCCTGTCGTGCAGCACAGATTGATCAGGGCCGACGTGGTTCGACATCTCGAACCACGGCCGGTTTCTCAGACCGGATGATTGAGGGATTGACGATGCATCGTCAATACTCCTTGCAGAAGAAGTTTCGATTTCCCACCCGAAACATTCGAGGGCGAGCGAAGCGCTGTTTGTGGACAGTTCAGCGACAGGCCTTGACCAGAGGCCCTCTCATTCCTAGCTTGTGGCGTCACAGCTTCCGGGAATTCTTCGAAACATTTCGAGATGGTCCTCGGGGTCCCCTCGCCCCCGCCCAAAGGAGTGCCCCCTGATGCGTCTGAGACGCTTACTCGCCGTCCTTGCGCCCCTGCTGCTCGTGGCCACCTTCCTCGGTGCCCAGCCCGCCGGCGCCGCGACCGTAGACCCCAACGCCTCGTACGTTCTGGTCAACCGCAACAGCGGCAAGGCCCTGGACGTCTACAACATGGCGACCGGCGACGGCGCCCGCATCACCCAGTGGACCAGGAACGACCAGAGCCAGCAGCAGTGGCAGTTCGTCGATTCCGGGGGCGGCTACTTCCGCATCAAGTCCCGCCACTCGGGCAAGGTGCTGGACGTCCACAACTGGTCCACCGCGAACGGCGGCTCGATCGTCCAGTGGGCCGACCTGAACGCCACCAACCAGCAGTGGCGGCTGGCCGACAGCCCGGACGGCTACGTGCGGCTCATCTCGCGCCACAGCAACAAGGCCCTGGAAGTACAAGGCGGCTCCACCGCCGACAACGCGAACATCGTCCAGTACGACGACTGGGGCGGCACCAACCAGCAGTGGCAGCTCGTCAAGGTCGGCAGCGGCACCCCCGGCACGTGCGATCTTCCGTCGACATACCGCTGGACATCGACGGGCGCGCTGGCGCAGCCCAAGCCCGGGTGGGCCTCGCTCAAGGACTTCACCGTCGCCCCCTACAACGGCAAGCATCTCGTCTACGCGACGACGCACGGCACCGCGGGAACGGGAGTGGGCTGGGGTTCGATGAACTTCGGCCTGTTCGGCAACTGGCCGGAGATGGCCTCGGCCGGCCAGAACACGATGTCGTCTTCCACCGTCGCGCCCACGCTCTTCTACTTCGCGCCGAAGAACATCTGGGTGCTCGCCTACCAGTGGGGCGGTGGGAGCGCCTTCTCCTACCGGACGTCGAGCGACCCCACCAACCCCAATGGCTGGTCAGCGCAGCAGGTGCTCTTCTCCGGGAGCATCACCGGCTCGGGCACCGGCCCCATCGACCAGACGCTCATCGCCGACGGCCAGAACATGTACCTGTTCTTCGCCGGTGACAACGGCAAGATCTACCGGGCCAGCATGCCGATCGGGAACTTCCCGGGCAGTTTCGGCTCGACCTACACAACGATCATGAGCGATACGGCGGACAACCTGTTCGAAGCCCCGCAGGTCTACAAGCTCCAGGGCCAGAACCGCTACCTCATGATCGTCGAAGCGAGGGGCTCGCAGGGCCGCTACTTCCGCTCGTTCACGGCCACCAGTCTGAACGGCTCATGGACACCCCAGGCCGCGACCGAGAGCAACCCCTTCGCCGGCAAGGCCAACAGCGGCGCCACCTGGACCAACGACATCAGCCATGGCGAACTGATCCGCACCAGCGCCGATCAGACCTTCACCGTCGATCCCTGCAACCTGCAGTTCCTCTACCAGGGACGCAACCCCAACTCCGGCGGCGACTACAGCCAGTGGCCCTACCGTCCGGGTCTGCTGACACTGCGGCGCTGACGGCGTGACACGAGTCCGGCTCCGGTAGGGAGCCGGACTGGCGGGCTCGGCGCAAGGCCGAGCCCGCCCGGTCACGCGACCACGTCAGCGCTCACACGACGACGCAACGGGTGGCCGGGCAGCGCTCACCGGCCCGAGGGCCATACCGTGACGCGGTTCCGGGAAGCCGGTCTCAGCCGCCACGCCGTACCCGGGCCGCTCTGCGGGCCTCCGCGAGCTTGCGGGCCTCGCTGCTCTTGCGCGTAGACCTGCCGCCGGAACCGCCCCCGGCGTCCTTGGTGCTGCCCAGGCCGCGGAACGGAGCGTTGTGGTCCTTGGGCCGCGCTACCGCCGACCCGCCGTCAAGCAGCTTTCCGGAGGGGGCCCTGGCGCCGGTGATCCGGCTCAGCTCCGCCTCGCCGGACCGCACTTTGGTGACCTTGGGGGCGACATCGGCGTCCGCCATGACCTGGCTCGTCTCGCGGCGCTGTGCCGACAGGACGAGGGTGACGACGGTGCCGGAGCGGCCGGCCCGGGCCGTGCGGCCCGCGCGGTGCAGATAGTCCTTCGGGTCGGTGGCCGGGTCGACGTTGACCACAAGGTCGAGGTCGTCGACGTGCAGGCCGCGTGCGGCGACGTTCGTCGCCACCAGCGCGGTGATCTGCCCGTTCTTGAACTGGGCCAGGGTCCGGGTGCGCTGCGGCTGGGACTTACCGCTGTGCAGGGCGGCGGCGGCCACGCCACTGGCCCGCAGATGCCGTGTGAGCTGGTCGACGCCGTGCTTGGTGTCCAGGAACAGCAGGACGCGGCCGTCCCGAGCGGCGATCTCCGTGGTCACGGCGTACCGGTCCGGGCCGTGCACGACGAAGACGTGGTGCTCGATCTCGAAGACCGCGCTGGACGAGGGGTCCACGGAGTGGACGGCGGGGTCGCGCAGGTAGCGCTGCACCAGCTGGTCGACGTCGCGGTCGAGGGTGGCGGAGAACAGCATCCGCTGCCCGCCGGGACGCACCTGGTCGAGGATCTCGGTGACCGGCGGCAGGAACCCCATGTCACACATCTGGTCGGCCTCGTCCAGGACCACGATGCGCACCCGTCCCAGTCGGCAGCCCTTGCGTTCGATGAGGTCGTGCAGCCGACCCGGCGTGGCGACGACGATCTCCGCGCCGTCCCGCAGTACGGCGGCCTGCCGTCCGATGGACACTCCGCCCACCACGGTCGCGAGCCGCAGCCGCAGCGCCTCGGCGTACGGGGTGAGCGCCTCACCGACCTGCTGCGCCAGCTCCCTGGTGGGCACCAGAACGAGCGCCAGCGGCTCTTTGGGCTGTGCGCGCCGCCCCGCCGTCCGGGCGAGCATCCCCAGGCCGAAGGCGAGCGTCTTGCCGGATCCCGTGCGGCCCCGGCCCAGGACGTCCCGTCCCGCGAGCGCGTTCGGCAGCGCCGCCGCCTGGATGGGGAAGGGCACGGTCACACCGTGCTCATCGAGCACCCGCAGGACCTCGGCCGGCAGCCCCAGCTGCGCGAAGGACGCCGCCGTGGGCACCGCCGAAGTGGCGCCCGACACCTCGCACACATCGTCCTGCTGCCGGGCGTCGGCACGTGCTGATTCGCTCACAGAGAGCCTTCCTCCGAAGGGACCGTACCGAGGAAGGCGCGGCAGGGACGCGGCGTACCAGCCAGAGACACCGAACGGAGACCGGCACAGCGACGCTGCAAACGGGCAACGTTAGCACGGGGCACGCCGCCCGGGCCTGTCGTGGTCGCGCCGCTCAGAAGCCGGATCAGGAGCGGATGAGGGCCTACGGCAGGTCCCTGGTCGCGCTCGCGACCAGGCGGCCGGCCTCGAAGCCCTCCAGGCGAGCGGTGTGGGCGGAGGCGGCCCCGTGGACCAGCAGGTCGGCCTGGCTGCCGGTGAAGTCGACGGAGGCGCGTGGGCGCTGGTCGAGGTAGACGTCGACGCGGTCGATGTTCTCCGCAGTGAGCTTCAGCCGGAGCGCACCATCGGCGCGTGCGGCCTCCGTGATCGCCACGGCGTGCGGAGCCAGACCATGCAGGAGCCGGCCCGCGTGGTCCAGGAGATCGGTATTGCCCTCCAGCAGGTCGCGGCGGGTCATACGGTGCAGCTCGTCGGGGACGACGCCCAGGTCCTCGACCGGTGTGCCCGAGTTCGGGCCGACCCGCAGCGTGCGGCGTATCGACACCCGCATCCCGGCGCCCTTCGGCAGGCGTGTGTAGGGCGTGCCCGGGTCGTCCGCCAGGAACTCGGACAGCAGGTCGTGCGTCCAGACGTTGGCGCCGCCGGCGCCCGTGTTCTCGTCGGTGCCGAGCACGGGGCCGATGCCGTGGTCCTGGAAGCCGGCCGCGAAGATGTCCGTGGCCGAATAACACCGGGCGTTGGTGATGAGCACGACGGGCCCGAAGTACTGCTGCCCGATGGCGTTGGCGCCGTTCTCGGGGCTGATCGGGAAGGCGCCGGAGTACACCGAGCCGGTCTCGACGGCCTGTTCCATGGACGGCACCCACGGCCCCAGATCCAGTCCCGGACCACCCTGGAAGCGCCGACAGATCCGCAGATTGAGCGGGGTGTTGACGAACTGCACCGGTTCGGGGGTGATCCGGCGCGGCGTCAGCGTCTGCAAGGTGAACTCGGCGGCGTGGATGTGCCCTCCGCCGTTGTCCCGGACGTCCACGACGAGACCGCCCTGCGGCAGTTGCCGGATGAGCCGGACGAACTCGGCGACGAAGGCGCCGGGGCTGTCGACGTTGAACGTGAAGATGCGGATGTGGCCGAACGTTCCGGACGGCGTGGTGACGGCCCGGGCCCGGAACACCTTGGGCATGGTGGTGACGATCTCGCCCGCTCCCAGGTCCGGCAGGGGTTCGTCCGCCTCGGCGGCCCGCTCCTGGGCGACCACCCGGGGCGCGAACAGCAGCACCTTGGCCCGCTGGGTCTCGTCCCCGTCGAGGTCCAGGCCCTGGGACACGGCCGTGCCCCGGTCGGCGGAGACGAACGAGGGCAGGTTCTCCACGATCTGCCAGCTCTGCCGCAGTTCCCGGGCCGTTCCGGCGAGGTCGACGTAGCTGACCGTCACCCACTCCTCCAGCGGCGGGAGATGGATGGTGAGCGGCCGGACGGTCAGCGACTGCACACCCCGGCTGCGCCGGGCCGCCGTGTTGCTGCCGGCGAACCGGGCCGCGTTGAGGTCGACGGCGTCCCGGATGGGGATGCCGCTCCAGTGGGTGATCTCGACCCCCGGCTCGAACCCCGGCGCCGAGAAGCCGCTCGCCACATGGGTGACCAGGAACCGGGTGCGGTCCTGGTCCGTGCAGGACTCGACGAGGAACGGCAGGAAGGCGATCTTGCCCTTGAAGGGATCGGGCAGCAGGTAGTTGGTGTGCAGGTCCCGCACCGAGTGGAAGATCTCCGACATCTCCGCGTGGAACAGCCACTCCCTCGGCATGGTCTGCGGTGTCTGCCGTTCCATGCGCCGGCGCAGCAGCCGCAGCCGCTGGACCGGGTTGACGGCGTGCATCGCGGTCTTCAGCGGAAGGTGGACGTAGTTCTGCTCCAGCAGGACCAGGGCCTGGTCGACGAGGAGCCGGCGGTCGTCCAGGGACAACTGGCCGGCGCCGTGCAGGAACGCGGGCAGGGGAGCCGCACCGAGCAGGTGGTCGCGTACCGGCTCCGCCGCGTTCCTCGGGAAGCCTGTTGCGTTCTTCTCATGAACCGGTTGGGTCATGGCGATGCGCCAGTCCTTCGTGGTGTGTGATCAAGGCTGTGCCGGGGGTGGTCAGTCCCACCGGATGTCGGCCGTGGTCTCCAGCGGCGCGCGGTCCGCCGCCGCCTCGGGCACACGCAGGGTGTCGCCCTTGTGGAGGGCGGCGGGGAAGCGCACCCGGGTGCGGTCCTCGACCTCGCCGAGGGTGACCTGGAAGACCCGGAACTCGTCCAGTTCCAGCGCTTCGAGCTGGTCCAGGTTCTGGGTGAGCAGAAACGCCCTGGCCTTCAGTTCTCCGTTCTCGGTGAAGGCGATGACCTTGTAGAACTCCCGGGGTATCCGCACGCGCCGGTAGACCCGGTCGTCGTCCCGGAAGACCGGCCCGCCGAAGACGCTGATCCTCAGGTCGTCGACGTCGACGTCGGCGAAGACGGCGTCCTCGAGCGCACCCCACACACCGTCCTTGGAGCTCTGGTTGAAGTCGTCCATCTGCGGGGTGATGTTGGTGTAGAAGAACGAGTCGGTGTTGGCCTTGCTCGCCTCCGGCAGGCTGCCCCAGAGCAGGTCGGCGCGGCGGGCGATGTGTCCCCGGTCGAGCCGGTTGGCCTGGTACAGCTCGTTGCCGACCTGGGCCGTGCCGGGCAGCCGCTGGTCCTTGACGAAGGGGATGCCGCTGCGGCTGAGCTTCTTCAGGGAGCCGCCGTCGACGTTCCAGGCCACCCAGAACGGGAAGCGCCGCTTCTTGCTCAGGGTGAGGGAGAAATGCGTGTACGGGATGACCGGCGAGCCGTCCAGGAGTGCGGCGTCGCGCGCGAGGTCGGCGTCCAGCTCCGGGGCCTCGACCCGTTCGCCGAGGAAGTCGGCGTCGTAGCCGGCGATGATCTCCAGCTGTTCCGGCGACGGCTGGCTGAGGGTGATGTCGAGCTTCTCGAACACCGAGGTCGACAGGCAGGCGAGGGCGTGCTCGTCCGGGTCGCCGGTGCCTTCGCCGGCGAAGTGCAGGCCGGCCAGCACCGTGCTCACGCGGTCGTCGCCCTCCTTGAACAGCCACACCGCGCCGGAGTCACCCCCGCTGCTGACCTCACCGTCCGCCGACGGATGGTCGGGGTCCGGGCCGATCTCGAAGCACCCGATGGTCTGCAGGCCCGTCACTCCGCCGTAGTCGATCTTCGCTACGGTGTCGACGCGGCGGACGATGCCATGGGTGACGCCGGTGGACCGGCCGCTCTTGACCACCTTGTCGTCGAGCTCGGGCTCCCCCAGGGTCCGGGGGGCGACGTCCAGTTCGAGGAACTCCGGCCGGAAGTCGCGGTCCTCGATGGTCGCCACCGCGCAGTCCCCGGCCACGCCCAGGTGGGAGCGCTTGAGCACGCCCATCCTGTTGCGGTCGATGCGGTTGTCGTCCCGGGTGCCGGGCTGTACGACGTCGATCCCCAGCTCGGCGAACGGCCCATGCAGCACATGCCAGTTGCTGAGCACGTACGGTGTGCCGTCGGCCCGGTCGAACACGATGCAGCCGATGGTGCCGGCCGACACCGTCACCGCGCCGACGCTGGCCCCGGGCCGGATGGGGTCCAGCCGGCTCTTGCGCGTCGGGCTTTCGACCTCGGCCACCATGTGGAAACTCGGCTTGTAGGTGCGCTCGATGACATCGGTGGGCACCTCGAAGCCGTCGACGGTGACCGTGGCCGGGATCAGCGAGGTGCCGAGGGACTCCAGCGCCTCCGGCTCGGCCTTGGTCGCCACGGTGAACTGCAAGGCCACCTCACCGCCCGGCTGATCGCCGGTGACCTTGCGGCCGACGCCCACCGACGTGATGTTCGGGTCCTCCAGCAGGTGCGGGCCCCGGACGCGGATGTACTGCCGCAGCGACGAGATGAGTTCATCGTCGGAGGGCGAGCCCTTCTTCGCCGAGGCCGTCTTCGAAACGGACTTGGACGCCGGCTTGGACGCGGAGTGGGACGCGGCCTGCGGTCGCGGGGTCTTCGAGGTGGTCTTCTTCGTGTTCGTGGTTCTGGTGGCCATGCTGGCACGCATCCCTTCGTGGGCGAGAAGGCACGGAGATGCGCCGGAGGCCGGCCGGCACCGGCGCGTCGGGCGCGCAGTCGCGGTCCGGGGCAGCGACGCCCGACGGTGATTTGCCCCTCATATCCAGGATGGTCGAGCGGCACCAAGAGGCAAGTTGACATTGGAGCTGCCGCTTCTGTGCCAGGGCCGGTGGGTTCATGGCGGGACATCGAGCCGCCATGAACCACCGACCGGTTGAAGACGGACCTAACGCCGGTGGTTTCCGACGGTGACGATGCCCTTCGTCCTGGCGCCCGTCTTGTTGTCGTAGAGGACCTCGCCGGTGGACCTGTTCCAGATCTTGATGCGGAAGCTGTCCGGGCCGTCGGTGGCGGTGACTCTGAAGGCGTAGCCGCCCTTGCCGCCCACCGTGCCGGTGCCCTGGTAGACGGCCCGGGAGCCGTTCACCACGAGCCAGTCGGAGCCGGTCGAGCGGAAGGTGAGCCGGGCGGAGCCGAAGACGAACGTGGCCTTGCCGGTGGGGACAGTGGCTCCCTTCCGGTACTGGGCACTCAGGGTGAACGCCGCCTTTCCGGTCAGCCCCGGCCCGGCCGGGTAGGCACCGGCCGGCGAGGTGATCGTGCCGGCGCCGGCAGCGGGCCCGGCGGCACGGTCGTACACGACCAGTTCCCCGAGCGTGGTGCTGTCCGTGCCCTCGTCGTCGTCGGTGACGGTGACGACCGGGCGGTGGATGCCCGCGTCGTCGTAGACGTGTGCGGCGCGGCAGCCTGAGTCGGTGACCGTGCCGGTCGTCGGCCGCCCGTCGTCCTTCCAGTCGACCGTGCAGGTATGGCGGTCGGCCGAGCCCGGGTCGTCGAACGACACGGTGACGACGGCGGCCGTGCCCGCCGGGAGGGGCGAGCCGGGACCGTTGGCGGACGTGATGGTCGGCGCGGCGTTGGAGACCTGGACGGTCGCGGTGTCGGTGCCGCGCCCGCCGGTCAGGGTGACCTGGAAGGTGCCGTCGTCGGTGCAGACGAGGGTCGTCCGGGCCGCCGCGGGATCCTTGACGGCGCACGGGGCGCCGTCCTGCACGACCCACTTGGGCGTGCCGGCCCCGGAGAGGGTGCCGGCGAGCGTGATCGCCTCGCCCTCGGCGCCGGTGACGTCCGGCCCCGCGCGGACGACGGTGACCGGGTCGATGCCGCCGAGGGTCGGGACGACCTTCCTGATCAGGCCGTCGGAGCCGAACTCCAGCTTGTCCATGGTGGTTTCGCGGTGGGTGCCGTCACCGCCGGGGAGGGCGAAGCGGTGGTAGGCGATGTACCAGTCGTCGGTGTTCGGGACGTGGACGACGGAGTGATGGCCCGGCCCCTTGATGCCCAGAGAGAGATCCTTCTCCAGGATCACGCCCTGCTTGGTCCACGGGCCGGTGGGCGAGGGGCCGGTCGCGTAGGCGACGCGGTAGTTCTCGTCCCGGGTGTCGTTCTCCGACCACATGAAGTAGTAGGTGCCCTTGCGCTTGATGACGAAGGTGCCCTCGTTGTAGCCGTTCGGGGTGATGTCCGTGACCTTCGAGGTGTCGATGGAGGTCATGTCGTCGCCGAGCGGGACGACGTAGGCGCGGCCGTTGCCCCAGTAGAGGTACCGCTTGCCGTCGTCGTCGGCGAAGACCGCCGGGTCGATCATCTGGCCGCGGAAGTCACCGGCCTTGAGCAGCGGCTTGCCCAGAGCGTCCTTGAACGGCCCGGTGGGCGAGTCGGACACCGCGACGCCGATGTTCGCGTCCGCGCAGAAGTAGAAGTAGTACTTCCCGTCCTTCTCCGTCATCGCCGGTGCCCAGGCCCTGCTGTCCGCCCAGCTGACGTCCGGCCCCAGGTCGAGGATGACGCCGTGGTCCTTCCAGTGAACCAGGTCCGTGGAGGAGTAGGCCTTGAACTGCGTGCCGCTCCAGCCCTCGAAGCCGTCGGTCGTCGGGTAGATGTAGAAGGTGTCGCCGAAGCGCACGATGTTCGGGTCGGCGTTCAGACCCGGAAGGACCGGTGTCTTCATGATCAGTGCCGAGACCTTCCAGGTGCGCTTCTTGCCGTCCGACCCGGTGACCTCGTACGTCACCGGCTGGGTGAAGTCGCGCACGCTGCCGGAGGCCGGGCTGATCGTCGCGTCCGCGGCGAGCGCGAACTGAGGTGCCAACGCGGTGAGATCGGTGCCCTCCTTCATCGGCAGGGTGATCGTGCCGCCCGCGTCGTCGATGAGCGCGTCGACCTTGAGCGCCGGGTGCGTCGCCTTGGCGATGCCCGCGGTGTTGCCGCTGAGTTCCATGACCTCGGCGCCCGTGAGGGCACGGCCGTAGACGCGGAAGTCGTCGACCTCGCCGCCGAAGTAGGGGTCGGCCGCGTACAGGGACCGGCCGATGTAGCCGCTGTAGTCCTTGGCCGCGTCGTACAGCTCGGACGGCTTGATGGTGGTCGTCGTGCGGGACGCTTCGACACCGTCGGCGTAGAGGACCATCGTGCCGGTGGCGCCGTCCAGCGTCACCGTGACGTGCCGCCACTGGCCGGGCGTGAGCCGAGAGCCGGCTGTGAGCTTCGACTCCGCCGACCAACTCGCCTTCGTGATGGCCGAGTAGAGGCTGGAGCCGCCGTTGGACGGAGTGGCGAACAGATACCTGTCGCTGTCAGGTCCGAGTCCGAACAGCCACTGGAAGCTGCTGCCGCCCTTCCACTTGGCGTAGGTCGACACCGTCACGCTGCCGGCGTTCTTCAGCACACCGTTCGGGATCCTCACGTACGGCGAGCCGGAGTCGCCGGACATCCTGAACGAGCCTCCCTCGACACCGGATCCGAATGCGGGCGTGCGCACGTAGGTGCCGTGGTGGCCGTGCCCGCTGGAGTCACGGGCGATGCTGCCGCCGGTCTCGTCGAAGTCGTAGTGCAGCATCAGGTCGGCCGGGACGTCAGGCCCCTCGTCGGACACGGTGACTTCGGCCCGGACCGGGATCGCGGCGCCGTCCGGCAGACTGCCTGCCACGGTGAAGGTGCCGGGCCCGGCGTACTTCGACGCCGGTACGTCTTCCCAGGTGACGGCGACGGGCCGCTTGACGCCGTCGGAGTACTCGGCGATCACCGTGGCCGGCAGGACCGGGGCCCGGCCGACCCGTGTCGTGACCGACACGTCCTCGACGCTCTTCACGACCTGGTCCGGCTGGTAGGCGCGCAGCAGTCGGTCGTATTCGGCCTGGGTGACCGGCAGCACGGTGCCGTGGCGGGGCTTGGACGGCAGGTCGTAGCCGGTGGAGGGGGTCCAGGTGCCGGAGTCGAGGTCGGTCGTCTCGAACGGGATGTAGCCGCGGCCACCGAACTCGTCGAGGAACGCGTACCACTTCTCCTCGGTGTTGGACTTGAACACCAGCGGTCCCTCGGCCGCGTTCATCGCGCCCTTGCCGATGCCCTCGGCGACCGCGGTCCAGGACGGGTTCAGGATCGAGTCGCTCTTCTCCTCGAAGATGAACTTGCTGTTGGGGGTGGAGGAGGTGTTGTTCCGCTCGTCCTTGGACAGGCGGTAGTACGTCCCGTCGTGCCGGATCATCGTGGAGTCGATGACCGAGTAGCCGCGGTCGATCCAGACCTTGGGCTCGCTGAAGGTGTAGAAGTCGCGGGTGGTGGCGTACATCATGCGGTTGTACGTGTCGCCGGAGTGGTCGGCGTTGTCGTACAGCTTCGACGCCCAGAAGACGACGTACTCGCCGCGCTCGGCGTCGTAGAACGCCTCCGGCGCCCAGGTGTTGCCCGCGCTGTCGGGTGAGACCTTGACCAGGCGCTGATTCGTCCAGTGCACCAGGTCGGTGGACTCCCAGACCATGATGGACTTGCTGCCGGTGCGCTGGGAGGCGTCCCAGTCGCCGTTGCCGTAGATCCTGAGGTCGGTGGCGATCTGGTAGAACTTGTCGCCCTCCGGGGAGCGGATGATGAACGGGTCGCGCAGGCCCTTCTCGCCGAGCGTGGAGGTGAGGACCGGCTTGCCGTCGTTCAGTTCGCGCCAGTGCAGCGGGTCGTTGCCCTTGCTGAGCGCCGCGTAGAGCTGTTCGCCGTCGGAGGTGCCCTCGCCGGTGAAGTAGCTGAACATGTAGCCCTTGAGGGCCGCCTCGGCGGGCAGTTCGGGCACCTTGGCCGTCATGACGCGGGTCACTTCGGCCTCGCCCTTGGCGACGGTGGCGGTCAGGTCGACGGTGGTGGCGCCGGCGCCGTGCGCGGGACGGTGGACCGCGCCGTCGGCGGAGACGACGTCCGGGTTCGCGGAGGACCAGGTGACGGCCGTGCCGTACGCGCCGCTCCTGGGCAGGGTGAGGTTGCCGCGCACGTCGTCGAGGTTGTGGACCGTGAGCGCCTCGGCGGCCTGCCGGGTGGCGGCGTCGTCGTCGAGCGTGGGCGGGACGGTGACGTCGAAGGTCTTGGTGCCGGTCACGGTGCCCTTCCTCAGGGTCGCCGTGAGCGTGGCGCGGCCGTCCGGTGAGCCGGCCTCGGGGCGGGTCACCTTGCCGGTGTCCGACACCACCGACGGGTTGTCGCTGTCCCAGCTGATGGAGGAGCCGCCGGCCGGGCCGGTCGTGGGCAGGTCCAGGTCCGAGGTGACGCCGCTGGTGTCACCGAGGCTCAGGGCCTCCTTGTCGGCGGCGACGCCCTGCGTGGTGACGGGGAGGGAGAGCTGCTCGACCTCCGAGCCGTCCAGTGCCCGGTCGTATACACGGAAGTCGCGTATCCGGCCCTTGAAGAGCTTGTCGCCGTTGTAGACGGACTTGCCGATGTAGTTGGCCTTGGTGGTGCCGGAGCCGATGGCGCCGGGCGTGGTGGTGACCGAGGTGTTGCGGCCTACCTCGACGCCGTCCTCGTAGAGCACGCCCGTGGAACCGGTCTGCGCGTAGGTGATGTGCTTCCACACGCCGCGGGTCAGGTTGTGGGAGTCGGACGGCTTGGTGGTCTGCTCGGTCGACCAGTTGCCCGTCGCGACGGAGGTGCGGAAGGAGTTGCCGGTGGTGAACAGGTAGCCGTTGCCGCTACCCGCGCTCGTGTTGCCGAAGCCGTAGAGGAAGTAGGGCGTGCTCTGGGTGGAGTCGATCAGTACGTCCAGGGAGACGGTGATCGAGTCCATGCCCTTCATGACGTCGTCCGGCACCTTGATGTAGGTGTCCGACCCGTTGAAGGCGAGCCCCTGACCGGATGCCGACCAGTCGGCGGTGCCGCTGACCGTGCCGTTCCGGCCGTTGCCGGAGGCGTCGGTCACGGTGCCGCCGGAGCCTGCGTCGAGCTTGTACCACAGGGCCAGACCGTCGGTGAGGCCTGCGGCTTCGGCCGCCGGTGCGGCCGGCGCCGCCTGCGCGGAAACGGCGGATCCGGCGAGGGTGAGCAGTATCGACGCGGCGGTCAGTCCGGCGAGAGGGCCCGCCCAACGTCTCGCGCGGCTGCGAAGTCGTGCGACGTGCGTCATGTCTTCTGAGGTCCCTGCTGAGGCATGGCTGATGACGGACAAGGCGGAGCGGAAAACGAGGAGACGACGAGGCGACAGCATGTCCTTGCCGTGAGCCTGCCGTTACACGCAGGTGACGTGTGTTGCGAGAGTCTCGGCCGACGCCCAGGGCAGCGTCAATAGGTTCCGAACAATGTCCGACCCGCCGAACAAACCCGTGGGACTCGCGGTGGTCTACAGCGGTGAGCCGGGCGCCCCGTGTTGGTCCGGCCGGCGCCACGGCGAACTCGCCGGCACCGTCCTGATCACCCGACGGACGCCGAGTGATCGGTCCGTCGTGGACGAACCACTCGGCGTCTCCCGGGTGTTGGCCTGTGGTGTGGCGTGCTCAGAACACCAGCGGCAGTTCCTTGACCCCGGTCATGCTCAGGCTGGGAAGGAACCGAGGCGGCCGGTTCGGATCGCTCCGCAGGTTCGGGAAGCGGTCCAGGAGGATGTTCAGCGCCACCCTGCCTTCCAGCCTCGCCAGTGGCGCGCCGATGCAGAAGTGTGCCCCACGGCCGAACGCCATGTGCGGGTTCGGGTCCCGCGTCGGGTCGAAGGTGTGCGGGTCGGTGAACACCTTCGGATCCCGGTTCGCCACGCCGAGAAACGTCACCACCAAGGAGTCGGCGGGGATGCGCTCGCCGCCGAGTTCCACCTCGGTCATGGTGGCCCGCGCCGTCCCGGCGAACGGGCTGTAGTACCGCAGCGCTTCCTCGATCGCCGCGGGGATCATGCTCCGGTCCTCGCGCACCCTGGCGAACCACTCCGGATGGGTGTCCAGGCACAGGATCGAGTTGCCCAGCAGCATGGTGGTGGTGATGTGCCCGGCGATCAGCAGGACGTTGGAGAAGTTCACCACTTCGTTGTCGGTGAGGTGTTCACCGTCGACTTCGGCCTGGACCAGCTTGGTGATCAGGTCCTCGCGGGGATTCCTCTTGCGGTCCTCCACGTGTTCGCGCAGGTAGTCGGAGAGTTTCCGGACCTTCTGCATCGCGTCCTGAAGCCGCTGCCGCTGGTCTTCGGACCGGTCGGCGAAGGAGAACTCCTGGGTGCTCTCCATCAGGGCGTCCCCCCATTCCCGGAACCTGTACCGGTCCGAGGCGGGCACTCCGAGAAGTTCGGCAATGACGATGACCGGAAGCGGATAGGCCAGGTCGTTCACCAATTCCATCCGGTTGCCGTCGGGCACTTCGTCGAGCAACTCGTGGGTCAGCTCGGCGATGCGTGGTTCCAGATCGGCCACCATCTTCGGTGTGAAGGCATGACTGATCAGCCCGCGGAGCTTCTTGTGCTCCAGCCCGTCCATCTGGATGAGGTTGCCCTCGCTGAACTCCTCCTGGCCCTCCAGCATGTCCTTGGGTATGACACGCTGTGTATTCGAGGAGAACGTCGCGGGGTTGGCCAAGACGTGCTGGACTTCCTTATAGCCGTAGACGCACCAGATTCCGGCCTGAGCGTCGTAGCGCACCGGGGCTTCCGGCGCCTGGCCACGTAGCCAGAACTGCGCCTCGTGGATTCCCCAGGTGTCGGCCATGGATGTCACGTTTCGTCATCCTTTGCTAGAACGTAGGTATGGATCCGCCGGCGGAGGGCTTCGTCCTGGGCTCAGAAGAGAAAGTCCCCGAACACGGGCACCGCAGCCGTGATTTCCACCGGGCGGTCCGCTGCTCGTCGAATTGGCGGTCGACCGAAGTGAATCGGCCGCTATGCGGCCGGCTTGCGCGCGGTGACCCGCTCGACGACGCCCAACTTGCGCCGTTCCTGGTACTCGATGACGAATCCGGCCTGCTGGACCAGCGGGAGCGGCCTGCGGGTCTGGTAGTCGCCGCACTGTCGCAGCATGTTCTTCTCGAGCATGCGCTGCCACCAGAAGACCAACCGGTGGTGACTGCCCACATGGTCGAGCAGCAGCAGCCGCCCTCCAGGTCGCAGCACCCGGTACATCTCGGCGATCACGGGCCGTTCGTCGGGCACGCTGCACAGCCCGAGCGTGCAGACGACCGTGTCGAACGAGTCGTCCGCGAACGGCATCGCGTGGGCCTGTCCTTCCCGCAGCTCGATCTCCCGGCCCAGTGCGGCGGCACGGTCCCGGGCCTGGTCCAGCATGGCCGGGCTCAGGTCGAGTCCGGTCAGGGACACCCCGGCCGGATAGAACTCCAGATTCAGGCCGGTGCCGATGGCGACTTCGAGGACTTCCCCCTTCGCCTGGCCGGCCACCCAGGCACGCCCGTCATCGAGCAGCATCTTTTCGAGACGCCCGGCGTCACGGTCGTAGCGGGGAGCGTATTCCTGCCACAGTGCGAGGAGCCGCTCGTTCTCTTTGGTCACGTCGGTCACGTCGTTCTCCCGTTGTCAATCCGCCCCGTGCCCGATCGGGCTTGACTTGTCCGCCGCGGGGAACTCCCCGCACCGTACGCGGCATCAGGCCAGCGCGCTCATCGGATTCGGTTCGGGGTTCCAGCGACTGTGCCAGAAAAGTGTCGCAATCGGCTAGGTCCGCAAATTCAGATCCGCGACGAATCCGCCACGAGTGCCCCTTTCGACCGCCTTCTCGTCTCCGTTGCGGGCAGGCCGGGGCCTATCGAAAACCGTTTCTGGGCTGCGTTTTGAGCCACTTCGGCCGCGCCAACACCTGGACATACCCCACGGACTCCCGCTCCATGCACGCAGGTCCGTACCTACCGCCGCAGGTCCCGACGCTTCTCCCCGTTCCGCCGACCAGACATCGTGCCGTACATCGCCCTGGACGGCCAGTGCCTTGCCACCATCACACCTGAGCTCGCGAATTTCGTCCAGCGGCACGCATGCTGCCTACACGCAGAAAGGGCGTTCTGACCAGCAAGAATTTCAACCCGCAACTAATGCGACCGGCAGGGGATTGCTTGACAGGCCTGAGTCCCGTCGGTAACGATCAACCCACGGCGGCCGACCAACCGCCGTGTGTCTAGGTTTCTCAACGGGGGAGAACTGTGGACGTCAGTACGCCTGCGTTACAGCGAATAGCGTCCTTGGTCTCGCCGTACGGCCTCGTATCCCGCACTGCGGCTCTGCCGGTGGCCGACGGCGATCCGGACTTCGCCATCCGCGTCGCCGGCATCGGCGATCCGTCGAAGGTCCTGCACAGCATGCGGGGCTGGAACAACGACGGGGACTTGGGCAATATCGACGGTGTCGGCAGCGCTCTGGCCGGCGAGCGGGCCAAGCTGATCTCGATCGCCGAGGCGCTCGAACGGTACTCGGTCTGCGCCTGGCACGACGAGGACATCCTCGTCGCCGCCGAGGAGGAGCTCACCGAGGAGTTCGTCTCGCCGGCGCGCTGGCCCCAGTGCTCCGCAAGCGAGTTCGCTCGCGACGACTGCGGTCTGGTCCCGTACGACCCGGCCGTTCCGATCAGATGGGTCCGGGCCTGGTCGCTCACCCGGCGGTGCTCCGTCCTCGTCCCGGCCATCACGGTGTACCTGCACATGGCACCGCAGTCACGGTCGGAACGCTTCACCAGGGGCATCACCACGGGAGCGGCCGTCCACTCCGATCTCCGCAGGGCGGTGCTCGGCGGGCTGCTCGAAGTCGTGGAGCGGGACGCGCTCTCGCTCGCGTGGCTGCAACGCCTGCGACTGCCGCACCTGTCGGTCGATCCGGAGCTGCTGGAACCGCTCGAACGCGCCTACCACGCGACGGGAACCGCGCGTCACCTCGACGTCCGGCTCTTCGACGCGACGACGGACTTCGGCATCCCCGTGGTGTATGCCGTGCAACTCTCGCCCCACGAAGACCGGTTGGCCCAGATCGTCGGCGCCACGTGCGACGTCGATCCGCGGCGGGCCGTGGCCAAGATCTACCGTGAACTCGCCGCCGTGCGGGTGGCGTTGCGCGGCGCGGTGGACAGCCGGCCGGCGGGACGGCCCGACGACGGGACCGTCAGCGTGATCGGCTCGGCGGCCTTCAACGCCTCGGCCGACCGACGGGACGCCTTCCGGCACCTGCTGGAAGGCGAGCGGGACGTACGACGCCTCGACGAGTTGCCCGACCTGTCCGCCGACCCGGACCCGCTGGCGACCGCGGTGTCCCGGGTGGCCGCGCGGGGGGCCGAGGTGCTCGTGGTGGACGTCACCACGGACGAGGCACGACAGGTCGGCATGCACGCCGTCAAGGTGCTGGTCCCCGAGGCCGTGCCCCTGTCGTTCATTCACAGCGAGCGCTACCTCGGCACGGACCGGCTCTACACCGCGCCGACGGCGATGGGACACGAGAGCCACGGCGAGGAGTCGCTGAATCCGGAACCGCAGCCTGCTGCGTAGATAGGGGACAAGGCACGTGCTGTCCGAGCAATCAGAGGAATGCCTGTACCTGGTGAGGGACGCGTTCGGGGAGCAGTACGCCGACGCGTACCAGGCGACGGCATCGAGCCGGGTGACCGGCAGTGAACTTCCCGACGACGCCCGGCTGTCACAGGCCGCGGTGATCGCGGCGGTGTATTCCGGGCAGGACGAGAAACTGCGTGACGCGCTCGACCGGCTCGGCTTCGAGCGGGGCGTCCCGACGGTGGCGGTCGAGCTGTACCCGACCAGGATCGTGTGCGGTCCGGCCGTCATCCCCGGGGCCACGGCCTGCTACGACTGCTACCTACGGCGCGCCGAGCAGCACCGGGATCCCGCCCAGACCGATCCCGTGGGCGAGGCGACCCGGGGCCTGCCGGAGGGCTTCGGCCGCATGCACCTCGCGATCGCGCACGGCCTGCTGACACTGGCCATGGCCGAGCTGCGCACGGGCCCAGTGGGGCTCGGCGGCACTGTACGGAAGTTCGATCTGGTCACGGGGACGCTGTCGACCGCGTCGACGGTGGCGGTGGATCGCTGTCCGCGTTGTGGTGCCCGATGGGGCGACCGGCGGACCGGCATCGGCGCGGTGGCTGGTCTCACGTGAGGTTTTCGCTTTCGGGGAGGAGTGCAACCGATGGGTGTTGAGCTGAGGGCAGATACCCTCGGACGGGTCGCGCGTCGGGACAAGCAGATCGCTGTCCCCGTCCGCCCCGCTCTCCGCAAGGGCGTTCGGCTGCGCCAGTCCGGCGACGCCGTGATGCTCGATGGCGCGGACAAACGGCAGGTGTTCACCGGGAAGTTCGCGCGCGGCCATCTTGGCCGGCTGGCTGCCGCTTGTGACGGTACCGCCACGCATGCCGATCTCGCCGCCGCGGTGGGACTCGACGAGGCGGTCGTCCACAAAGCCTTGGCCCTGTTGTGGGCGTCAGGGGCCTTGGAGGAGGGCACCCGGGTCGGCGAACACCCGGCGTTGCCGCCCGAGATCGCCTGCCTGTTGTCACGGCTCGGCAACTCCACCGGAGTGAACCTGTCCTGGACCGACGCCGCCGCGAGGCTCGATCGCGCCACCGTCCATGTCGCCGGACACTGCCCCCTGGTGGAGGCCACGACGAGCTGTCTGAGCGGGGTGTGCGAGGTCGTCGACGACCTCGATCGGCTGCCGGTCGCCGGCGACGCCTTCGTCGTCTTCTTCGAGACCCGCCAGTCTCAGCCGGAGCTCATCGAACTGCAGCGCCGATGTTGGTCGGAGAAGCGGTCCCTGTTACGCGTCCGGGCCGACAGCACCTCGATGGTCATGGGACCGTACGTCGACCCCGCGTTCACCCCATGCCTGGAGTGCGGTGTGTCGGGCGAGGACGACCTCTCGGACGATCCGCCGCAGCACGCGTACGACCTCATCGCCGGCCTCGTCGCACATCACGTGCTCGCGCTCGTCTCGCGATCGATCCGGACCTACCTGCCGCTCGATGCAGGCATCATCGACCTGACCACCCTCTCGACGCGGCACCGCCCCAGCGCGACCCGCCCCGGGTGTCCCACTTGCTCGTTCAGCGAGGGCACGACGGCGTCCGCGCCGCCGTCCAGCGCGACGTACGAGGCGGCCGTGGCGTTGCCACCGCGCAGGTTTCTGGATCCCAAAGGGCATCTGGCCCATTTCCAGTCCTCCAACATCAAGCTGCAGTGGGAGTTCCGGAGCTGGCCCAGCTGCCCGCGGGTGGCGCTGCCCGAGGCGGACGTATCGAGGTTGGCCGGAGCGCCGGTCGAAGACCGGGCTGACCTTGGCCGGCCCGATGTCTCCCTCCTGCTCGCGATGGCATTCGGCATCCGCGAGCGGACCGACGGGTGGGTACAACGATGGACCGCGGCCGGCGGGAACATCGGCTCGGCGACGGCCTATGTGGTGAGCCGTGACGAGGCCGTACTGCCCGTGGGCGGGTACGCGTACCGCGACCAGGACCACTCCCTCGCACAACTCACCACCGACGAGCTGCCGGGCGGCCGGCCGCTGCTGCTGGTCGTCACCTCCAACCTCAAGAAGATCGCCGCCAAATACGGCACGTTCGGGCTCCGGCTCTCCCTCTGCGACGCGGGCGTCGGACTGTCCACCGCCCGGAGGGTCGCCGACCACCTGAACCTTGACTATGCACTCGTCACGGATTGGGACGACCACCTGCTGAGTGAGTACCTGGGCCTCTCCCGGGCCGAAGAACCCATCGCCGCGGTCATGGAAGTGGGCTGAATCGATGCGATCCGACACGTCCATGATGCAACCGCTGCTCGACAGTTTCGCCGCACGTGCCCGTACGGGCGACGGTCTCGCGGCACACCGGTCACCGAAGCCGTTCGCGGATGCCACGCCCGTCGCCATCGAGGAGCAGCAGGTGGCCCCCGGGCACCCCCGCGATCTGCGCGCCACCCTCCTGACACGCCGGTCGTCCTTGCACTACGCCGACGCGCCAGTGCGCACGGACCTGGTCCTGAGCCTGCTGCAGAACGCGTTGCGGCGGGATGCCGACGACTGGAAGCTCGATGACGACGCCGGCCCACTCGAGGCATTCGTCTTCGCGCTGCGCAGCGAGGGGAAGCCGGCCGGGGTCTACCGGGTCACCGCGCAGGAGTTGTCGTTCATTGCCCCGGCCTCGGTCCTCGGCGATCCCGAACTCCTCGGCGTCCAGCGCGAGTTCGCTGACGCGGGCGGGATCGTCAGCGTCTACGCCAACATCGACCGCGCGGACTCGTGGGCGGGATCGCACGGCTACCGTCTCTGCGCGGTGCGTGCCTCCATGGCTCTGTACGACTTCCACCTGAGATGCCAGTCCCACGATCTCGTCGGCACCATGTTCGGCGGGTTCATCGGCTCGGCCGTCCGGAATCTGATCCAGAGCGACGGTGTGACCCGGCACCCCCTGCTCGCCGCAACCTATGCCCACCCGGCGCCGTGATCACCGGCGTCAACCCGCGCCCATTCCCCACCCCGTCGACGGTCATCCGGCGACGCGACATGCTGCGCGACGAAAGTGAGTGAGTTGATGTCCTACGAGGGTGCGTCGCACGCGACGGGTGTCGTCCTCGCCCGCCCGGACGTGTCCGCGCTGCGGACGAAGCACGGCGCATGGATCGGTGTCGGCTCCGCGTCCTTCACGATCAAGGGTGCGGCCGCCTTCGGCGTGGTCTCGACGCTGCTGGACCGGTCGGACGGCAGTCGCACCGGTCATGACCTGGTCGGTGCGTTCCCGGCCGGGTCGCGCGCGGCGGTGTCGCGCGTGCTCGACGCGTTGGTGGCCCATCGGTGCGTGACTGTCCTCGACGCGCCGATCGCCCATCAGGCCACCGTCAAGGGACCCGCGGCGGAGTGGCTGATTCCATTCTTCTCACAGCTGACGGATGAACCGGTGCGCGCGCTGGACCGTGTGCTCGCCACCACCCTCCACCTGTACGGCGGCGCCGACTGGCTCGCGCACCTGCGCCAACTGCTGGTCAGTTCGCCGCTGTTCGGGCTGCGGACCGAGTACCACACCGTCTCGGACGAGGACCCGGTACCGCAGTGGGAGGACGCGGGCATGGTCGTCATCGACGCGGACAGCCTCCCGTACGAACGCACCGTGCGACTGCAGGACGCACTGCTCGACCGCGGCGTACCGCACGGCATCGTGGGTGAGGCGGGCCGGCGCCAGTGGATCCTCTGGTCCGACGACAAGTCGACCGGTTGCTGGGCCTGCCTGTGCCGATACGGTCGCACGGCACAGCCCGGTGCTCCGGCCGGCCCCGTGTCACCGGCACCGGACGACTTCACTGCGGCAGCCGTGATCCACGCGATCTACCAGCGCACTGCCGGGCTCGGTGAGCACACGGCAGCAGCGGTGGCCATGCCCCTCGACGCGAGCCTGCCGACGGTGAAACCGCATCCCGCGTGGTCGGCAGCGGGCTGCCGTTGCCACCGGGCGGTGGTACCACCCGCCACCGGTGACCAGCGCGACGACGCAGAAGAGGCCCTGGTCCGCAGGAACATCGTCAGTCCCGACGACGACAGCCGGCTGGACGACGACCACGGGCACATCATCGACGTCCTGGCCGGCTGGACGGACGAATTCGTCGGCCCCTTCCGGTACCTGGACGGGGGCGACCTGCCCCAAGTCCCGTTCGGACAGGCACGGGCCACCCTCCTCGTCCGACCTGCCGAGGCGCACGAGATCACCGCCGCTACGTTGTCGTCCCGGGAGGCCCTGTATCAGGCAGCGCTCAACGGCCTCGAACTCTTCGCTGCGCAGCACGACGGACCGCGGCCGAACTTGAGCGCCGGTTGGACTCTGGACGAGGCGGTCTACCGTGCCCTGCTGAGGCGGTCGATGCTGACGCCGGCCGACGACGCCGAGTTGGTGCTGTTGTCCGACGACGACCTGGGGCACGACGAGTGTGCCGCATTCAGCCGGTACATCCAGCGGGGTGTCGAGCGCACCAGTGGCTGCGAGGCGCTGCAGTGGTCCGGCACCCGCCTGCCGAACGGCATCTACCGGGTCCTGGGACGCGCCACCGGAAAAGCGGTCACGCAGGGCGCGGGCGCCTGTTACGCGGAAGCGGTGTCGATGGCGTTGCTCCGGCTCGTCAACGACGACAGCGCCCTGGTTCCGCTCAACCCCCACTTCCGTGACTGGACCGAGGTATGGCGGCACATCACACGGCCGCAGTGTACGGAGGTGACCGCGCAAACGGTTCCCTTCGCCCGGCAACAGGTCCGACTGGTGGAGATGGCATGAGTACGGAAACGCACGTTCCACCTGCTGCGGACCTGGTCTCCGCTCTGTTGGCCGACGCCGGCGCACCCGGGCCCGCGGAGGTACTCCTGGGCCCGCTGACCGACCCCACACGGGTACACGCCGATGGAGGCGGGACGGGGCGGAGCATAGCCGTGTTGTTCTGGTGCGGCAGCGTCTACGTCCTGGCCTACGATCTGGCGGACGAGGGTGGCGGCGGATGTCCGCGGTGCCTGGCGTGGTCCCTCACCAGGCACGTGGACTCAGCCGACATGCCGTTCGAGGAGGCGTCCGACAGCGATTCCGCGGGAGGCGCGCGCAGCTACGCGCTCTGGCAGCAGGCCGGTCCCGCGGTGCGCACAGTCGTCACTCGGACCGCGGCACTCTTCCTTCGGGAGAACTCGCCGGCCGGCACGCTCGCCATGGTTGACCGAGCCGGCGGCGCGGTGCGACAAGGACTCGTACCGCCGAGGACGGGATGCCCGGCATGCCAGTCGGCGACGACCACGACCACGGTCGCCTTCGGCTCCGCGCCCGAGCTGCTCGAGAAGTCCGACGGTGCGCTCCGGGCCGGCCGCCCGCTGCCGCCGACACTCACGTCCGACTACCTGGGACCGCACTCGCTGTTCAGGGAACCGCTCGCCGATCTGGACGGCCCCCTCCCCACGGCGCAGGTGGGCCTGCCGCTGGGCAACGGCGTGCTGGAGCCCGGGGTCGGGCGCTCCCGGAGCTTCGCCAAGAGCCGGACGACCGCGGTGCTGGAGGGCCTGGAGCGTCTCGCGGGCTTCTGCTACCAGCCGGTCGACGGCACCGTGGAAGCCTCCCTCTCGGAGCTGGGGACACGGGCCATCGATCCCCGCACCCTCGGCTACCACTCCGCCGACCAGTACGCGCGCGAGGACTTTCCCTGGACGCCGCTGGACGCGGCCGAAACGGTGGAATGGGTCCCGGTCACGCCGCTCGGCGAAGGACCCGCCCGATACCTTCCGGAGGTCGCGCTGTCGTGGGTGCGCCGCCCGGAGACACGGCAGCCGTTCTTCTACGACACGTCGAACGGCTTCGCGCTGGGCCAGAGTCACGAGGAAGCGACCCTGCACGGGCTCTTCGAGATCGTGGAACGGGACGCCTTCCTGCTCACGTGGTACCGCAAACTGCTCCTCCCCGAACTCACCCTGGGACCGGCCGACAGCGACATCAGGGACTTGATGGAGCGCGTCGAAGTGGTCACCGGATTCCGGGTCCGCCTGTACTGGGCGACCTTGGACATCGAGGTCCCGGTCGTGCTGGCACTCGCCCAGCGCGACGCGGACTCGGGTCCCTGCACGCTCGTGTCGACCGCGGCCAGCCTGTATCCGCGGGCGGCGGCCGAGTCGGCCATCTTCGAGGTGGCCGCGCGCGTGGCCTCCATGAGGTACGTGTACGACGACGACCCGGAGCACCGGCAGCGGCTCGCGGAGGACTACGACTCGCTGGTCACCATGGACGACCACAGCCTGCTCGGTGCGCTGCCCGCCTCCCGGGAGTGGTTCGCGTTCCTGACGACGCCGGACCGGCCCGAGATCAGTCTCAGCGCGGCGGCCGCGGCAGCCCCGGAGTTCGGCACCCTCAAGGAGGACCTCGACTACGTGCGCACGCAGATCGAGGCCGTCGGCAATCACGTCTACGCGGCCGATCTCACCACGCCGGAGCTGCGCTGGCGCGGGCTGGTGTGCACGCGCAGCTTCGTCCCCGGATGCCTGCCCATGACATTCGGGCACCGCACCAGGCGTATGGAGGGGCTGCCGCGCCTGCACGGCGGACGGCTCCCCTGTGCCTCCCTGCTGCCCGACGACCAGACCCCGGCGGACGTCCCGCCGCACCCCTTTGCGTAGCCCGCTGGTGAGAGAAGGAGAGCCCTTTCGTGCGATCGGATGAGCATGCGGAGCCGCCGGCTGAGTCCACCGCGAGGGTCAGCCCGTACGTCCTCTTCCGGCGCAGTCGGCTGCCGGTAGCCGAACTGGCGGACCTCCGGTTCGACGAGACCTGGGCGCGGATCGAGGAGAGCCGCCGTCTCCGGGCGGAATGCGCGCGGGTTGCGGAAGAGGTGTCCGACCGTCTGGCCGGGTTCGTCCCGCACGTGGACGAGTCGGTGCGTGCCGATCTCGTCCGGCTGCGCCGTGACGTCTACAACCAGCGTGCCGAGCCGGCGGCGGGGCGGATCGACGTCGTGGAACCGCACCTGGAAACGGACACGGTCGCCGCGCTGCGGGAGTGGTTCGACCTCGTTCAGCGGATGCGGCGCTGCGAGGACGAGGCACAGTCGCTGTTCGACGCCAGGATGCAGTCGGCACGCGCCGGTTTCGCCCGGCTCTTCGAGCACGACTCGATGGCGAGGAGCATCCAGCTCTCGGGCGACCAGCTCTACGAGAGCCTGCGCCGGTACACCTCGGGCGAGATGGGTACGGTCAAGCCGAGCCGGTTGCGCGTCCTTGAGTCCACGCTGGTGAACTTCGCCTATCGCGCCGCGCTGAAGCCGTCGCCCTTCGGCCGGTTCACCGAGGTCGGCGCCTTCCCCACGGATCTTCCCGAGGCCGGGCACGCCGTGTCCGAGCCCCGGACGTACTCGACGTCGACACTGAACCGGGTGCTGGTCAACTGGCTGGTCGCCGGACTGCGACGGGTCGACGGCGGCATCGACCTCTGCCAGGTGCTGCTGAACTCGTCGCTGCGCGCGGACGACAAGACGATCGAGTTCATCGGGCTCGTCCCCGACGGCGGCGGGGAAGGCCTCTCGGAGACGGTCGTCAGACTCAAGCGCGACAGGGTCGTCAACTGCATCCTGACCGTCATGGCCTCCGGCACGGCGTCGGTGCCCGAGGTGCTCCGGGCGCTGACCGAGTTGACCGGCAACGACGAGGCCAGCAGGAAGGCCCTGCGGGCGATGCTGCGGCTCGAGCTGCTGTACGTCAGCCCCGGCTTCGACGAGCAGGACCCGGGATACTCAGAGAAGCTGGCGGGGGTCCTGAGGGCCGGGACGACCCCGCCCGTGTCCGCGATGAGCGGTCACCTCGACACCCTCGTGGAACTGGAAACGGCGCTTTCCGACGCGCCCACGGAGAAGCGCAGGCCGCTGCTCAGCGCCGCGGACAAGGCCCTCACCGGCATCGCCGAGATCTGCGGGCTGGAAGCGCCCCCCGCCGAGATCTCCCGGGCACCGGTGTACGAGGACCTCTGGACTCCCGACCCTCCCGCCACCTGGAACCGGGAATCCGTGGCCAAGAGCGTCCCCGCGCTGGAGAGCCTGTGGCGGCTGTCGTCGATGCTCGACTACGGCCACACGAAGCGGCTGGGCGTGTACGCCTTCGCGGCGAACAACTTCGGCGACCGCGAGACCGTGCCCTTCGTGACGTTCTTCGAGAAGCTCGTACAGCTCTCGGAAGCCGAGCAGGACGCGGTGTTCTGGGGGCGTTACTCCTCGGCGGCGGAGACCTTCATCGCGCAGCGCGACCAGGCCCTGCGTGACATCGGCGGGCAGCTCGTGCCCGAGGACGGCGTCGTCCGGATGTCCCCCGAGGCGCTCAAGGACGCGTGCGCAGGCGTGGAGGACTGCGTCGACCCCGACTCGATCACCTTCCGGGTCCAGCTCACGGGCGGCGCCCCGTCGCCCGACGTCGTGGTGAACGGCGTCCTGACGGGCTACGGCGTCTACTTCTCGCGCTTCAGCTCGTTCATCGAGGGCTCGGCCGCCGAGGGCTGGACGCTCCGGTCGGCCGTCCGGGAACACCTCAGGAAGGCATTCCCCGGGCAGACGGACCTCAACATGGTCGCCGGGCTCAACTTCAACCTGCACCCGCCGCTCACCGACCGGGTGCTGAACTACCCCGGCACCTGGCCCACCTCGCCGGAGATGAAGGCCTACAGCCTCGACAAGCTGATGATCCGGATCGACCACGCCCACCGCGGGCTGCTCCTCTGGGACCCCGAGCTCGACGAGCGCGTCCATCTGACCCCCATGAACTTCCTGCTCCCCATCGTGGTGCCGGTCCTCTACAACCTCATAGAGGCCCTGAGCCCGACCATCCGGTACAACTACGCGCCGATGGACGACATCGGGCGGGCGATGGGTCACCGCGGGTACCCGGGCTCGTCCCCCCGGCTGATGGTCGGCGACGTCGTCGCCAGCCGCAGGACCTGGACGGTGCCCGCACGGGAGATCCCCGAACTGTCCGAGCTGAGCAAGGACTCGTACCCGGCGCTGCTGCGCTTCGACCAGTGGCGCATCGAACAGGGCCTGCCCCAGCACGCGTTCGTGCTGACTCAGCGCCTGGACGAGTACAACCTGCTGTCCGGGCTGGTCGAGGAGATCCCACGGGACTGGACCGACTTCAACCACCTGCACAGGGCCAGTGTCCACAAGCCCATGTATGTCGACTTCCGCAATCCGTATCTGGTGCGCAGCTTCGCGAAGACCGCGCTGACGCGGGACGACGTCTATGTGTCCATTCGAGAGTGCATGCCGGCGACCGACGAGTACGGCGGCTCAGGACCGGCGGCGGCAGAGGAGTTTTTCGTTGAGCTCTACAGGGACTGAACCTGACGCCGAGTGGCGGCCGCTCCATATCTATCTGCCGATGTCCCTCCAGCCCACCTTCCTGCGGGACGTGATCCGTCCAGTCGTGCGGGACGCCGGGATGCGGGACCGCTTCTGGTACTTGAGGTACTGGCAGGGCGGTCCGCACATCCGGCTCAGGCTCCACCGGGCCTCGGACGAGACCGTCGAGTCGGTACGCGGCATGCTGGCCGCGGCGATGCCCACGCTCAACGCCGAGCAGGCCTCCGAGTACGAGGAGCAGTCCTCCCTCCAGCCGGGCCTGGCAGATCTCGAAGGGGCGAAGCCCGAGGAGGTCAGGGCGCCGGGCACCATCGAGCCCACCCCCTACTCGCCCGAGTACGCGAAGTACGGCGGGACCACGGGACTCCGCATCGCCGAGGAGCTCTTCCGCTCCACTTCGGCCGCGGTGCTGGATCTCCTCGCCGACCGGTCGGACCGTGAACTCAAGGCGTCGCCGGCGGGTCTGGCCATGCGCATCATGGCCATGTCCCTCAAAGGCTCCGGGCTGGACATGGAGCAGAGCCAGGATTTCCTCAGCGCCTACGAGGAGGACTGGCTCAGGTGGGTGCCGCCCGGTTACGAGGAGAAATGGGCGGCCGTGTACGAGAAGACGCGGAGCAGGGTCACGAACCTGTGCAGCGCGGTCTGGCGCGACGGAGCCACCGACGTCTTCCACGACATCTACGCCACGGCGCTGAATTCCACACTCGCGGTGCAGGAGAAACCGACGGGGAGTGACTTCGCGGAGCTCGCGCTCGAGGGAACCCCGTATGCCGGCTGCCTGGCCAACTACATACACACGACCAACAACCGCCTGGGGATTCTTCCGGCCGCGGAGGCATTCCTGGCGTATGTCATCCGGAGTTCTCTGACCGAACTGCGGGTGCCGCACAAGGCTTGACCGGAGCGCAGGAATCCGATCGTGACTATGTGGATTTCTCAGCTCTTGTCACCACAACTACCGCCATATGGCGGTAAGATGGAATGGAACCGAAACCGAAAGGGAGGTGTTTCAAGTGGACGCTGCAGAGCAGCTCGACCTGAACGCGCTGGAGATCTCGGATCTGATTGAGGACTCGAGCTACAGCGACGAAACGCTGTCGCAGGTCATGGCGGCCTCGTGCACGACCACGGGCTGCACGACCAGCTCGTCGTCGTCCTCGTCGTCCTGACCCGACGGCTCAACATGTCGCTGCCGTCGGGCGCCATTCACGAAATGCGCGCCCGACGGCAGCGAATCCTTCTCCTTCCTCATTCCGCGAAAGGGGCCTGCGCGACATCGTCGTCGTCTTCTTGACAGGGCGGCGAGGATAGTCGCTGTCGCCGGGCGCCATTCACCGAATGCGCGCCCGGTGACAGCGACGTACCCGGAGGTACGTATTGTGCATGTCTTTGTGACAATCCCCCTCGACGGGGGCGACAGAACGCTGCCGCAGGTGGTCCGCGGTTTCTTCACCGACCTGTTCGGGCCGGCCCAGCCCCCCTGGCCGGGTGACTTCTACTTCGTGCGCACGTGGGACCAGACGACCGGACGCGACTGTCTGCAGATCAGCCTCGAGTCCGAAGCGGCCACCGCGGGCGAGGCGCGCGACCGGGTCCAACGCGCGGCGGACCGCCACGGCTTGCGTCCGGCCATGGCGGAGGTCCCGTTCGAGGAGATCCCCTCCCCGCTGTGGAACTCCGGGATCGGCGGGGACGGGTTCGACGCCGCGGCGAAGCGGCTCTACCGCGCCGTGGCGCCGATCCTCGCCCGCAGCGTGTCGGAGATCGGCGGCGACACGGCCAAGGCCTACCTGCTCGCACTGCGCCTGATGGTCGCACATTCGGGCGCCACCCTGCTGGAGTCCGAGCAGCGGCAGATGTCCTCCCGCGACTTCGGCGAACTGCTCAGCCTCCGTATGCTCAGCTACCGCTCACACTACGAAGGCGCCAAGACTGCGCAGGCCAAGGACCCCGATGCCTTTGAGCGTCGTTGTGCCGCCTACTACGAGAAATTCGGCTCGGCTGCCCGGGAATTCATCGGCGACTGTGCGTCAGCCCCGTTGCCCGCCGCCGACGACCAGCCGGCTCGCGCCTGGGTGGACGTCGTCCGGCAGCACTTCGGCACCCTGCGCGACGAATGCCGCGCCGGACTCATCGTCCACGACGGGCCTACGCTCGACGACTTGCACAAAACCCCCGACGCCGCTTTGTCGCGCAGCAGCTTCCACTCGAAGGAACTGTCGCACGAGATGTCGGACCTCCTGCACCGGAACCCGGATTTCCTGGCGTACCGGATTCAGACGAGCCTGCTGTACAGCTGTCTCTACACCATGGGATTCAACCTGGCTGAGCGGTTCCTCCTCTGCTACCTCCTCGCCCGCGCCAACGAGGAGCTGGCAGGAAAGTCAACCGAGGAACTGGCGGCGGGACTCGACGCCGTCGCCAAGGAACTCGCGCATCGATAGCTCTACTACCGGAATCCGTCTGGATCTGGCTCCGCACGCCTCCAGCTACGCAATGGTCCGGCCGAAATTGACCTCAACGGAGGAGAATCATGCACATTGTGCTCGCTAATGTGCCGTGGAGTCCGATCGGGTTTCCATCCCTGGCGCTCGGACTGCTCAAGAGGCTCACGCTCAAGGAGTTTCCCGACGCCCAGGTCGACGTGGTATACGGAAACCTCGACTTCGTGGACTGGATCACCGCGCGCCGCCCCGATTTCGACTACGAGGACTACAGGTACTACGACCTCGAAAGCTGCTACATCGGCACCGGCGACTGGGTCTTCTCTTCGGCCCTCTACCACGACCCGAAGTGGAAGGTGCCGGAGTTCCTCGCGAAGTTCGGTCCCCAGGCGGCCCTCGAACCCGGGCAGGACCTCGCCCACGGAACGACCGTGGAAAGCCGGACGCAGACCACGCTGTGGCTCCACGAACACGTCGAGGAGTTCACCAACGAACTCGCCGAGCGCATCGCCTCCGGCGAGCCCGACGTCGTCGGCTTCACCACTACGTTCCAGACCCTCACCGCGTCCCTCGCGGTCGCCCGGCGCCTCAAGGAACTGTCCCCCCGGACGTTGACCGTGTTCGGAGGCGCCAACTGCGAAGGGCCGATGGGGGAGGCGCTGCACCGCAACTTCGGTTTCATCGACTACGTGGTCCGCGGCGAAGGCGAGCTGGCCTGGCCCGGTCTGCTGCGCTCACTGCGCGCGGACGAGCCGGCCTTCGAGGCCGTCCCGGGCCTGTGCTGGAGGGACGAGAGCGGCACCTCCGTCTTCAACGCGGTGAGCACCAAGCCGCTGCCGCCGGCCGCGATGGTCCTGCCCCACTACGACGAGTACTTCGAGCAGTTCGCCAAGTCGCACGCCCGGTTCTGGCTGGAGCCCAGGCTGGTCATCGAGAGTTCCCGCGGCTGCTGGTGGGGCGAGAAGCACCACTGCACCTTCTGCGGGCTGAACGGCGCCAGCATGATGTTCCGCAGCAAGCGGCCGGACCAGTTCATCGACGACCTCGTGACCCTCGCCAAGCGCCACAGGATCCTCGACGTGATGATCGTCGACAACATCCTGGACATGGCCTACCTGGACTCGCTCCTGCCCCATCTCGCCGAGGCGGAGATCGACCTGCGGCTGATGTACGAGATCAAGGCCAACCTGCGCTACGAGCAACTCGAGATCATCGCCAAGGGCGGCGTGGTCTGCATCCAGCCCGGTGTCGAGAGCCTCAGCAGCAAGGTGCTGAAGCTCATGGACAAGGGCGTCTCCGGATGCCTGAACGTGCGCATGCTGCGGGACGCCGAGTCGCTGGGGCTGACCGTCATCTGGGCCTACCTCTACGGATTCCCGGGCGAGACCGACGAGGACTACGCCGAGATCATCGAGCAGTTCCCCAAGCTGCACCACCTGGGCCCGGCCGGCGGCGACGACCGGCTCGCCGTCCAGCGCTTCGCCCCGTACTTCGAGAACCCCTCACTCGGCTTCCAGGAGCGGTGGGCGGCCACGCAGTACGAACTCACCTATGACCTTCCCGAGAAGGAACTGTTCGACATCGCGTACATCTTCGACGCGACGCACCAGGGCATCGGGAACGACATGGCGTACAAGCTGCGCGCCGGGCTGGACGAGTGGCGCAACCAGCACTGGCGCAGCCAGCTGTCCTACTTCGAGACCGACGAGGGCATCACGATCACCAACACCCGGCCGGGCTTCGACTGGGACGTCGTCCAGCTCACCACCGACGTCGAGAAGGCGCTCTTCCAGCTCCTCGACCAGCCGAGGTCGATGGAGTACCTGGAGCGCGAGTGCGCGAAGCGGTTCGGGCAGACGGACGTCGGTGCCGTGATCGACCGGTTCATGGAACTGGGCCTGCTCTTCACGGACGCCGGCCGCATGATCCACGTCGTCACGAAGGACCGCAACCAGAGGTTCATGCAGATCCAGGTGGGCCAGGGACTGCTGGCGGCCGGCCGCCCGGCTCCGGCGCCCGTGGCAGTGTGAGGGGGAGAGCGCAGTGACAGCGATGAACGGGGTCGCGACCCTTCCCGAGAGCGGGTTCGACGTGCGGTTCAGCCTGTGGCGCCACGGTGACGCGGCGGTGCGGGCCATGCCGAACATGCATCTCGGCGACCGCGTACTCGGCACAGACGTCGCGGACGAGGCGCACCAGATCTATCAGTCCGGCGCGCGGTTCGTGTCCATCGAACCCGTCGTCGACCTCAGCGGGCGACCCGGCACGGAGCATATGATCCCGGTGCTCTCCTTCATCCGCGAACTCACCAGCTACGGCCTGGAGGTGGACTGGCGGGCGCAGCTCGAGCCGGGCGGTCCCGAGTGGTGGGTGTTCAGCCACCTGTTCCCGCCGGCGGTCCTGGAGGGGCCGCGCGGTGACGAGGTGCTGGCCACCTGGAGGGCGAGGTACCACATCGGGCGGTGCTTCCTCCGCCGGGGACCCGGATTCGTGCAGATCCGGGACCGGCGCCACGCCGGCTTGCGCCGGCTCACGATCTCGGACGGTCCCCTTGTTGACGCGATCGAGTCGTTGCTGGCTGACCGCGGAGCGGACTCCGTGCCGGACCAGGCGATGTCGGCGTTCGAGAAACAGCACCTGGCCGTCCGGATCGGCGGCGGTGTCTGGTGGGCGCCGTACCGGCTGAGGCGCTGGGCCTTGCCGGCCTGGGAGGTATGACATGTACATCAGCATCGTTATATGGAACTTGGAGAAGTCGGACGCCACGGTCGAAAGTCTCCGCGAGTACCTTCGCGACTACGCGGTGGACGCGTTCTCCACGCTCAAGGGGATGCGGATGAAGACCTGGTTCGCGGACGCCGAGCGGGGCTACTGGGGGGCCGTGTACCTCTGGGACGGTGCGAAGGTGGGGAATCCGCTGTCGGTGAGCCGGGCGATCGAACTCATCGGCTACCCGCCGACGTCCACGAGCGTCTTCGCGGTCGAGGCGATCGCGGAAGGCATCAGCGCCATCGAGTCGTTCAAGGGCGTCGGGCGCGCCTTCGAGGAGGTGTCCGCCGCGGACCCCGCCGGTGAATCGGCGTGATTCGACTCGTCAGTGGTGATCGCCGCCGTGTGAGGTGGTCACCACTGACGAACGCTCAACGGTTGGCCGCGAGGTTCCTTTCGATCCTCTCGTGCAGCGCGATCCCGAGAGAGACGGACACGTTGAGAGACTCCGTCGAGCTCATCATGGGGATCGAAACCGAGGCCGAAGACGCCTTCTCGAACAGGTCGGAAGGCCCGCCCTTTTCACTGCCGAACAACAGGGCCAGCCGGTCGGGGCTGTCCCCGAGTTGCTTCACGGAGATGTCGCCGTCCGCCTTGAGCGTCATCAGCTTCATACCGCTGTCCCGGATGAAGTCGATGGCCTCCTCGCGACCGGAGAGAACCACGGGAAGCGAGAAGACGTAACCCCGGCTGGCTCGTTGCAGACGCCGGTCCGCGATGCTGGTGATATCGCTGTCGACCAGGATGATCCCCGACGCTCCGAGCGCGAGCGACGTCCGCACTATCGCCCCGATGTTGCCGACGATCTTCACCCCGTCGAGAACGACGACGTCCCCGCTCCGGCTCGCGATGTCGCTGAACCTGGCCGGGCGAGGGACGCGGGCGATGCCGAACGTCTTGGCCTTCCGCTCCCCCTTGAACAGCTGGTTGACGATCGAGGAGTCGATGAGGCGGACCGGAATGTTCTGCCGCCTGCACAGATCCAGCAACTCAGGCGGAAAAGGACTGCTGTCGCTGCCGTAGACCTCGATGAACTCCACCCCGGCCGCGATGCTGTGCGTCAGCGGCTCGACGTCCTCGATCAACGTCGTCTTTATGTGGGATCGCGACGGCTTGGTGACGTCGATGATCCGCTGCACCGCCGGATCGGACGGATTGTCGATGATGTCCAGATCAGTCATGGTCGTCCTGTTCTTCCCCGTTCGAGGCCGCGCGGTTCACGATAGCAAGATCTCAACTCCCGACATGCCCGAGCCCTAAGGGACTGTAAGGACTTGGCTCCCGGCATTGAGCGACGCTGTTCGCGCCGTCGACTCTGTGTGCTCCCGGGCCGCAGACAAGGGAGTTCCGATGGCCACACAGACCACCCCCGAGCGTGCGCGCACACCGCGCCGCGACGAACGCAGGGTCGTCAGCAACATCGTGCGCGGATCGATCGGCAATCTGATCGAGTGGTACGACTGGTACGCGTACACCGCCTTCAGCGTCTACTTCGCCTCCGTCTTCTTCCCCTCCGGCGATCAGACCGCCCAGCTCCTGAACACCGCCGCGGTGTTCGCCGTCGGGTTCCTGATGCGGCCGATCGGCGGCTGGGTCCTGGGCCGGTACGCCGACCGCCGTGGCCGCCGCGCGGCGCTGACGCTGTCGGTGACGCTCATGGCGGCCGGTTCACTGATCGTCGCGCTGACGCCGTCGTACGGTTCGATCGGGGTCGCCGCGCCGGTACTGCTGGTCACCGCGCGGCTGCTGCAAGGTCTGTCGGTGGGAGGTGAGTACTCGACCTCCGCCACCTACATGTCCGAGGTGGCCTCGCCCGGCCGCCGCGGCTACTACTCCAGCTTCCAGTACGTCACCCTCATCGCCGGCCAGCTGACCGCGCTCGGCCTGCAGATCGTGCTGCAACAGCTGCTCAGCCCCGCGCAGATGGAGTCCTGGGGCTGGCGGGTCGCGTTCGTCGTCGGCGCCGCGGGGGCGGTGGTCGTGCTGTGGCTGCGGCGCGGCATGGACGAGTCCGAGAGCTTCGAGCGTGCCGCGTCGGAAGGCGAGCAGGAGCGCAGCGGCCCGGCCCGCGGCAGCCTGCGGCTGCTGCTGTCCTATCCGCGGCAGTGCCTGGTCGTCGTCGGGCTGACCATGGGCGGCACGCTGTTCTTCTACACGTACACCACCTACCTGCAGAAGTTCATGGTCAACACCAGCGGCATCGGCAAGCCCACGGCGGCCTGGATCAACTTCTTCGCGCTGCTCGTGTTCGTCGTGCTCCAGCCGGTCATGGGCCTGCTCTCCGACCGGGTGGGGCGGCGTCCCCTGCTGATCGCGTTCGGGGTGCTGGGGAGCGTGGTGGTGGTGCCCTCGCTGACCCTGCTGTCGCACACCAGCGACCCCGTGTACGCGTTCCTGCTGATGGTCGGGCCGCTGGCCGTCAGTTCCCTGTACACCTCGATCAGCGCGGTGGTGAAGGCCGAGCTGTTCCCCACCTCGATCCGGGCGCTCGGCGTCGGCCTGCCGTACGCGCTGACCGTGGCCGTGTTCGGCGGCACCGCCGAGTACGTCGCCCTCTGGTTCAAGAACGCCGGACACGAGAACTGGTACTTCTACTACGTCACCGCCTGTGTCCTGATCTCGCTGCTCGTCTACATTCGGATGCGCGAGACCTCCGACGCGTCGCCGCTGGACGAGGACGTTTCCCGGTCTCGCGGCTGACGAGCGGGAAGGAGGCGACCGTGCGGGTGCTGCTGGCCGAGGACGACGACGGTGTGGCGGGCGCGCTGACCGAGGCGCTGTACGACAACGGCCACCTGCCGGCCCGGGTGCGGCGCGGCGAGGACGTGCTCGCCCGCCACCGGCAGACGGACCTGCTGCTGCTCGACCTCGGCCTGCCCGACCTGGACGGCCTGGAGGTGCTGCGCAAGCTGCGCGCGGTCAGTGCCCTGCCGGTGGTGGTGCTCACCGCGCGGGGCGACGAACGGTCGGTGGTGCGTGGTCTGCGGCTCGGCGCCGACGACTACCTGGTCAAGCCCGTCCGGCTGGCCGAGCTGCTGGCCCGTATCGAGGCCGTCACCCGCCGCGCCACGGCACTCGCCGCCCCGGCGCCGCGCATCGTCCGCGTCGGCGACGTCGAGGTCGACCTCGACGCGCGCCGGGTGACGGTCGGCGGCGCTGAGGTGCGGCTGACGCCGAAGGAGTTCGAGGTCCTCGCCGCGCTGGCGGCCCGGGCCGGCACGGCGGTCAGCCGCCAGCAGCTGATGGACGAGGTGTGGGGCGACGCCTTCCTCGCCGTGTCCCGCTCGCTCGACGTGCACCTGACTCAGGTACGGGCCAAGCTCGGCCGCCCCGAGCTGCTGACCACCATCCGCGGCTTCGGCTACCGCTTCGGCGACTAGCCGGTCACGTACGGCAGCCCTGTTCATGCGCACCCGCGTCCTCACCGTGGTCCTGGCCTTCGTGGTCCTCGCCGTGGCCGGCTTCGCCGTCCCGCTGCTGGCCGTCACCGCCGCGCAGCGCACCCAGCAGCTCGTCGCGGCGCGCACCGCCGACCTCGACCGTTTCGCCGGGCTGGCCGAGCAGGCCGCCGAGAGCGACGACACCGGCGCGCTCACGGCCGACGTCCGCCGCTACACCGACATCTACGGCGAGGCCGTCGTGGTCGTCGACGCCCGCCGCGCCCCGCTGGTGCAGACGGGTGGCCTGCGCGCCGCCGACCCGGCCGTCGCCCGGCTCGTCGACGCGGCGCTGCGCAACCAGCCCGTCTCGTCCGGGGGCACGCTGCGGCCCTGGTCCCGGGCCGACCGGCTGCTCGCCCGGCCCGTGGGCACCGGCACCAGGGTGTCCGGCGCTGTGGTGCTGCGGGCCTCGGTGCGGGCCGCTGCGGACGACATCGCCCTGCGGTGGGCGCTGGTGCTGGCCGGCGCCGGGCTGTTCGCCGTGGCCTGTGTGCTGCTCGCCCGCCGGGCCACGCGGTGGGTCGTACGGCCGCTGCACCGCCTCGACCACGCGGTCGGCACCCTGGCCGCCGGCCTGCCGCCCGAGCACGCGCGGGTGGGCGGCCCGCCGGAGCTGCGGCAGCTGGCCACCGGCTTCAACCGCATGGCCGACGCGGTCACCACCGCGCTGGAGCAGCAACGCCGGCTGGTCGCCGACACCTCGCACCAGCTGCGCAACCCCCTGGCCGCCCTGCGGCTGCGTATCGACTCGCTCCAGCCCCATCTGCGCACCTCCGCCAGCCGCACCTACACCGGGGTGACGTCCGAGCTCGAACGCATGGAGCACCTCCTCGACGACCTGCTCACGCTGGCGAACGCCGAGCACCGCGCCGGTGAGCTGGCCGTCACGGACGCGCGGGATGCGGGCTGCGACGCGACGGCGGTCGCCGCGGCCCAGGTCCGGCTGTGGCAGCCGGTGGCCGAACAGGCCGGTGTGCGCCTGGAGTTCGCCCCCGGTCCTGCCGTCCTCATGGCCTGCCCCGAGGGAGAGCTGGCCCAGGTGGCCGACATCCTCCTCGACAACGCGATCAAGTACGCGGGGAGCGGCGCCCGCGTGGCGGCGCGCTGCTTCACCGACGGCGCGGACGCGGTGTTCGAGGTGCGGGACGACGGGCCGGGCCTGAACACCGGCGAACTCCCCCGGGCGGGCACCCGCTTCTGGCGCTCGGAACGCCACCGCGAGGTACGCGGCAGTGGCCTCGGCCTGGCGATCGCCGAGCGGCTGGTGGCCGGTCACGCCGGACACGTGGAGTTCACGGCGGTCGAACCGCACGGTCTGTGCGTCCGGGTCGTCCTCCCGAAGGGGCACACGGCATGACCGGCCCCGCCCGCCCCACGACCCGCCGTACCGTCCTGCGCACCGCACTCGGCGCGGCCGGTGCCGGCCTGCTCGCGGGCTTCGCGGCGGCGGACGCGCGGCGCGCGGACAGCGGCCCGCAGGGAGAGCTGAGGATCGCGACCGGCGAGACCGACGGGTTCTACGCGGCCTTCGGCCGGCTGCTCGCGGCCCAGGTCACGGCCGCCTACCCCCGGCTGTCCTGCGAGGTGGTCCACAGCGAGGGCAGCGTGGCCAACGTACGGCTGCTCCGGGCCCGCCGGGCCGACGTGGCCCTGGCCCTGTCGGACATCGCGTGGGCGGCGCACGGCGGCACCGCGCCGTTCGGCCGCCGCATCCCGCTGAGGGCGATCGGCAGGGTCTACGAGAACTACGTCCAGCTGGCCGTGCGCGCCGAGGCGCCCCTGCACAGCGTGTCCGACCTGGCGGGCCGCACCGTCTCGCTGGGTGCGCCCGCGTCCGGCGGTGCCGTGCTCGGCGACCGTCTGCTGCGCGTCGCGGGCCTGACCCCTGGCGCCGACGTACAGGTCCGGCATCTGCTGATGCCTGAGGCGGCCCGCGCGATGCGGGCCGGCGCGATCGACGCCCTGCTGGTCGCGGGGGGTGTACCGCTCCCCGTGCTGTCGGGGCTCGACACCCGTCCCGGCATCCGTCTGCTGCCGCTGTCCGGCCTGCTGCCCCGGCTGCGCGCCGGCCTCGGCCCGGAGGGGTCGGGCCTGGAGGCGGTGACGGTGCCGGCCGGGGCGTACCGGGGGACCCCCGAGGTGCCCACCATCGGCGTCGCCAACCTGCTGCTGTGCCGCCCCGGCCTCCCCTCCCCCGTCGCCGCCGCCCTCACCCGCGTCCTGGTCCGCCGGGCCACCCGTCTCGTCCCCGCCGCGGCGCTCGGCACCCAGTTCCTCGACGCCCGCAGCCTGATCTCCACCGGCGCCGTCCCCCTGCATCCGGGGGCGGTCGCCGCCTATCGCGAACTGCACGGCTGACGACGCTAGGATCCTGGTCATGGCCCTGACCATGAACGACGTGGACCGGTTCGAGGCAGACAGGCCCCGCCTGGAGGCCATCGCCTACCGGCTCCTCGGTTCCGCGAGCGAGGCCGAGGACGCCGTGCAGGAGACTTTCCTGCGTTGGCAGGCCACCGACGTCGACCGCATCGAGGTCCCCGAGGCCTGGCTGACGAAGGTGCTCACCAACCTGTGTCTCAACCAGCTGACCTCGGCCCGCGCGCGGCGGGAGACCTACGTGGGCCAGTGGCTGCCCGAGCCGGTGCTCGCCGGGGACCCGATGCTCGGCCCGGCCGACACCGCCGAACAGCGTGAATCGCTCTCGTACGCGGTCCTCGCCCTGCTGGAGCGCCTCGCCCCCAACGAGCGGGCGGTGTACGTCCTGCGGGAGGCGTTCGACTACCCGCACCGGGAGATCGCCGAGCTCCTCGACACCACCGAGGCCGCCAGCCAGCAGATCTTCCACCGCGCCAAGAAGCACGTCGCGCAGGGCAGGGCCCGCACCGAGGTCGACGAGGCCGCCGCGCGGCGGATCGTCGACGAGTTCCTCGCGGCCGCCACCAGCGGCCGGACCGAGCCGCTCGGCGGCGCCGGGGACGCCCCCGGGACGGGCCTCCGCCGGCCCGCTCGCACACCGTCTCGGTCATGTGCTGCGTGTCGAGAGTCCTGAAGCGACCCTTCACCTGCACGACTCTCGCCATGCCGGCCCGCTGTCTGCCCGGTCTGCGGCTCGCCGAGGAGCTGCCCGTGACGTGGTGAATCCCCGGGGTGATCAGGTGTCAGTGCGACTCACGGGTCACCTCGGAGCCGCTGGAGCCGACGAGGAAGTCGAGGTCGGCTCCGGTGTCGGCTTGGCGGACGTGGTCGACGTAGAGGCGTTCCCAGCCGCGCCGGGGAGCGGCGAAGCCGGCGAGGGTGGCCTGGTCGGGGGCCCTGCGGGCGAGTTCGGCGTCCGGCACGTCGACGTCGATGCGGCGGGCCTCGACGTCGAGGGTGATGAAGTCCCCCGACCGTACGAGGGCGAGGGGGCCGCCGGCCGCTGCCTCGGGGGCCACGTGCAGGACGACCGTGCCGTACGCGGTGCCGCTCATCCGGCCGTCGCAGACCCGGACCATGTCCCGGACACCCTGTTCCAGCAGCTTCTTGGGCAACGGCATGTTGGCGACCTCGGGCATGCCCGGGTAGCCCTTGGGCCCGCAGCCGCGCAGCACCAGGACGGAGTCGGCGTCGACATCGAGCTCCGGGTCGTCGATACGGGCGCGGAAGTCCTCGATGCTGTCGAAGACGACGGCCCGGCCCCGGTGTCGGAGCAGGTGCGGGGAGGCGGCGGCCGGTTTGACGAGCGCGCCGTCGGGGGCGAGGTTGCCGCGCAGGACGGCGATACCGCCCTCGGCGACCAGCGGCCGGTCGCGGGTGCGGATGACCTCGCCGTCCCAGATCTCGGCGTCGTCGAGGCAGGCGACGAGCGGCCTGCCGGTGACGGTCAGCGCGTCGGGGTCGAGCAGCTCGCGTACCTCGCGCAGCACGGCGAGCAGGCCGCCGGCGCGGTGGAAGTCCTCCATGAGGAAGCGGCCGGCCGGCTGGAGGTCCACCAGGACCGGCACGCGGGAACCGATGCGGTCGAAGTCGTCGAGCGACAAGTCGATGCCCAACCGGCCCGCGATGGCGAGGAGATGGACGACGGCGTTGGTAGAGCCGCCGATGGCGGCCAGCGCGACGATCGCGTTACGGAAGGACGCCTCGGTCAGGAACGTCGCGGGCCGCCGGCCGGCGCCCACCATGTCCACCGCCAGCCGGCCGGTGTGGTGCGCGGCCTCCAGCAGCCGGCTGTCGGGGGCGGGGGTCCCGGCGGTGCCGGGGAGGACCGTGCCGAGCGCCTCCGCCACCAGCGCCATCGTCGAGGCCGTGCCCATCGTGTTGCAGTGGCCACGGCTGCGGATCATCGCCGACTCGGAGCGGGTGAACTCCTCCGGGGTGACCGTGCCCGCGCGGACCTCCTCCGACAGCTGCCACACACCGGTGCCGCAGCCCAGCAGACCACCGCGGAAGGTCCCGTTGAGCATGGGACCGCCGGGGACCACCACCGCGGGCAGGTCCACCGAGGCCGCGGCCATGAGCAGTGACGGGATCGTCTTGTCGCAGCCGCCGAGCAGCACCACGCCGTCGACGGGGTTGGCCCGCAGCATCTCCTCCGTGGCCATCGCCGCCATGTTCCGCCACAGCATGGCGGTGGGCCGCACCTGGGTCTCGCCCAGCGACACCACCGGCAGGTCCAGCGGAATGCCGCCCGCCTCGTACACGCCGTTGCGCACCGAGGCGGCGACCTCGTGGAGATGCGCGTTGCACGGAGTCAGGTCCGAGGCGGTGTTGGCGATGGCGATCTGCGGCCGTCCGGTGAACGCGTCGCCGGGCACGCCGCGCCGCATCCATGCCCGGTGGATGTAGGCGTTGCGGTCCTGTCCCTCGTACCACTGCGCGCTGCGGAGTCTCTCCATGGAGCCCTTCCAATGGACGGTACAGCGGTCTAGATTCCGGAACGTCATGAAGCATAGGCAGACGGTCGACCGCGCGACATGCCCACCGAGCGCCGCCCGGTGATGCGCGCGTTCGTCCTGACCGGGCCCGGCGCGTACGAGGTCCAGGAGCTTCCGGCGCCGGTGGCCGGTCTCGGCGAGGTCGTCGTCGACGTCGAGCGGGTCGGGGTGTGCGGCACGGACGCGGAGTTCTTCACCGGCGCGATGGCCTACCTCCACCAAGGCCACTCCGCCTACCCGATGCGGCCGGGCCACGAGTGGGCCGGGCGGGTGGCGGCGGTCGGTGACGGTGTCGATCCCGCCTGGCTCGGCCGCCGCGTCATGGGCGACACCATGCTCGGCTGCGGCTCCTGCCGCCGCTGCCGGCGCGGCCGCCGGCATGTGTGCGAGCAGCGGCGCGAGGTCGGCATCCGCGGGGGCCAGCCCGGCGCGCTGGCGGAGCAACTCGCCGTACCGGCCTCCTCGTTGCACGCCCTGCCCGACGCCGTCGACGCCGTGCTCGGCGCGCTCGTAGAGCCCGGCGGCAACGCCCTGCGCGCCGCTCGGGCCGCCAAGCCTGCGCCCGGGGACCGCGCCCTGGTCCTGGGGCCGGGGACGATCGGGCTGCTGGTGGCGATGTTCCTGCGCGCGTCCGGTGCCGAGGTGCACCTCCTGGGTACGACCGAGAGCTCCCTCGCCTTCGCCCGCTCCCTGGGTTTCGAGGACGTGTGGACACAGCGGTCGGTACCGGACGTGTCCTTCGACGCGGTGGTCGACGCCTCGAACGCCGCCTCGCTGCCGGGGCTGGCCCTGGAGCTGGTCGAGCCCGGGGGCCGTCTCGTGTACATCGGGCTGGCCGGCGAGCCCAGCGGGATCGACACCCGCACGCTCGTCCTCAAGGACGTGACCGCGACCGGTGTCCTGTCCGCGTCCCCCGGCCTCGACGCCACCATCCGCGCGTACGCCGCCGGAACGGTCGACCCCAGGCCGCTGGTCGCCGCCACCGTGGGACTCGACGCGGTGGGCCCCGTCCTCGCCGGCGAGCGCCCGGCCGGCTTAGGGCCCGGCCCCAAGATCCACGTCGAGCCCTGAGGGTCACCGGCCGGCGGCCGACGCCCTGGGGGCAGGTGTACGCAGGGCCAGCAGGGCGACGTCGTCCTCGTTCTCGGCGGGGCGGACGCGGCGCAGCAGGTGGTCGGTGAAGGAGGGGAGGGGGCGGTGGGCGAGGGCGGCGGCGTGCAGGCGCAGCCGGTTCAGGCCCTCGTCGAGGCTGTGGCCGGGTGCTTCGATCAGACCGTCGGTGTACAGCACGAGGGTGGATCCGGGCGGGAGCAGGGTCGTGGCGTCGGGGCGCGTGCCGTCGGCCCCGGTGCCCAGGAGGATGCCGTGACCGTCGGTGAGGTAGCGCGCCAGGCCGTCGCGGCTGATCAGCAGGGGCGGCGGGTGGCCGGCGTTGGTCCAGGACAGCTGCCACCGGCCGTCGTCGGCCGCCTCGATCCGGGCGAAGATCATCGTGGCCATGTCGACGTCCGTGATGTGCTGGAGCGCCTCGTCGAGCCGTGTGACGATCCGGCTGGGCGATTCGTGCTGGGACCAGGCGTAGGCGCGGAGCATGTTGCGCACCTGGGCCATGCCGGCCGCCGCATCCAGGTCGTGGCCGACGACGTCCCCGACGGCCAGGGCCGTGGATCCGTCGGACATGGGGAAGGCGTCGTACCAGTCGCCGCCGACCTGTGAGGCGTCGGGAGCGGGCAGGTAGCGGACGGTCATCTGCAGGCCCGGGACCCATGGCATCTGGGGCAGCAGATGGTTCTGCATGGTCTCGGCGACCTTGCGCTGACGCTGGTACAGGCGGGCGTTGTCCAGGGCGAGGCCGGCCCGGCGTGCGATGTCCTCGACCAGGGGAAGGTCGGCGAAGGTGAAGGCGACCGGGTCCTCGGCACGGCCGAGCGTCAGGGCCCCCAGGACCGCGCGGGTGCTGCGGATGGGCACGATGGCCGCCGAGTGCATCCCCGTGGCGTCGAACAGCCGGCGTTGCTCGAGCGCGATGCCGGAATCCGGTTCGTGCTGGTAGGTGCCGGGCCCGGCCACCGTGGAGGCCACGCCGCGCAGGGCTCTGGACAGGGGCATCGGGGACGCCTCAGGGACGGGCGGCATGGGACCCTGAAGGTCGTCCCGGCGCACCAGGGTGCCGCCTTCGGCGTGGACGACCTCGGTACGCCAGACTTCGTCGTGCTCGGTGATCAGATCGATGACCACCCAGTCCGCCAGCCTGGGCACGACCAGGGTCACCAGGCGTTCCAGCGCCTCGTCGACGTCGAGCGTGGAGGTCAGCCGCGTGGTGGCGTCGGCCAGCAGGGCCAGTCGTTCCAGCTCCCGCAAGGGCCCGGCCGTCGGGTCCGGCCGAGGGCCGGTTTCCGGGGTGTGTCCGACGGTGTGGAAGAGCACGAGCGTGCCGGCTGTGCCCTCGCCGATGTCGTACGGGGTGAGCAGCCAGGCGATGGGCAGCACGGAGCCGTCTCCGCGGGCGAAGTAGTCCTCCTCGGCCTGGGCGGTCCGTCCGGCGTGGAAGGCCTGCCGCATCGCGCACCGGGTCCTGGGCAGCGGCTGCCCGTGCGCGTCGCGGTGCAGCAGGTCGTGCGCGTCGTGCCCGAGCAGGTCCTCGGTGGTGCGGGCGAGCAGGTCCCGGGCGCGGCTGTTGACCGCGAGGATGCGGCCCTCCTCGTCCACGACGTAGGCCCCCGTTCCGATGGCCTCAAGTCCTCGCGTCACCGAGGCGTCGAGTACGGCCACGGGCTGCCGCGTCGCAGTCTCCGTACGCTCCGGCCCTGCCATGTCGTCGCCTCCTCGCTGATCAGCCGCGCCTGCCGGCTGTCGGCTCGTCCCCTGAGGGATGCCCTCCGGCGTTCCCCGTGTGCCCCGTGGCGGCGAAACCAGCCCCCGTGTGGCTCTGCCGCTCGGGGCAGACAGGTAACGCCTGGGGTTGCCCTGGTATGCGTGGTCCGCACCCGGGTAAACGCAGGGCGACAGAGCCGCCCCGCTGGGGCGAACACAACGAAAGAGCCTCCGTATGGTCCTCCCGCTTGGGAAGCAGGCGGCAGATCGGCCGGGCGCGGACGAGCACGCCACGCTGCGCTTCGGCGCGGTCTGGGCGGACGGCGCGGCCAGCGCCGTCGACGCGCGTCTGGCCCTGCGCGCCTTCCTCGCCCACGGCCCGCACACCGCCCTCGCCCCGGTTCCGGCCTCTATGGCCATGGATGCCGAACTCGTCGTCAGCGAACTGGTCACCAACGCCATCCGGCATGCTCCCGGGCCCTGCGAGCTGATCCTGCGGCTGTTCCGGGGAAGGCTGGCGATCACCGTGCGGGACACCTCGGCGGAGCAGCCCGCGGTGCAGAAGGGTGACCGGTTCCGCGTCGGCGGCCATGGGCTGAGGCTGGTGCACACGGTCAGCGACCGGGTCGCCGTGGCAAACCGCGCGAGGGGAAAGCAGATCACGGCCTACCTGCGGCTGGCCCCGAACGACCAGGTGGGCGCGGGTGCCGGGCAGGCCGTGGTGGCCGCCGGCTGAGCCGGGTCCCCGTACGCGGCCGGCGCCGTTTCCGTGCTCGGCCGGCGCTTCGCGTAATCAGCTCTGCCGTGCGTGTACGGGGCTGTTGGCGACGTCCTCCGGGCACTTCCCGTGCTGCTGCCGTGTCCGCCGGTCGCGCCTGAGGTCGGACGCGGCGAGGGCCAGAGAGGCCAGCATGCCGAAAAGGGCGGCGCCCAGTGCGGTGGCGAGGGCGCCGCGGTAGTCGTCGCCGCTGCCGAGCACCACGTAGAAGAGGCCGGGCAGGGCTGCGGTGCCCACCGCGGCGCCGAGCCGCTGCCCGGTCTGGAGGGCGCCGCCCGCCGCGCCCGCCATCCGCACGGGCACGTCGCGCAGCGTCATGGTGATGTTCGGTGAGATCACGCAGCCGCTGCCGACGCCGCCGAGGAACAGCACCGGGGCGGCGACCCAGGGCGCGATGCCGAGGGGCGCGAAGCGCAGCAGGAGCGCGGTGCCGCCCAGGCCGGCGATCACGGCCGTGAGGCCGCCCACGGTGAGCATGCGGCCGAGCCGGTCGACCAGCCGGCCGGCGACCGCGGCCCCGCAGGCCGAGCCGAGGGCGAACGGCGTCACGGCGAGGCCGGACCGGAGCGGCGAGAAGCCCAGGCCGTCCTGGTAGAAGAGCGCGAAGACCAGCCAGACACCGCTGAAGCCGATGAAGTAGAGCGTGCCGACGCCGGCGCCGACGGCGTAGCCGCGCACGGTGGTGAACAAGCGCGGATCGAGCAGTGGCTGGACGTCCCGCTCGACGAGGCGGCGCTGCCACCGGGTGAAGCCGAAGAGGATCGCGGCACCCGCGGGGAACATCCACCACAGCCGGCCGAGTCCGCCGGAGCCCGCCTGGACGAGCGGATACATCAGCGCGAGGACGCCGAGGCCGAGGAGCAGGACGCCGGGCAGGTCCACGTGCTGCCGGCCGGACCGCCGGGTGCGGGGCAGCAGCCGGCGGCCGAGGAGGACGGCGAGGATCCCGATGGGCACGTTGACGTAGAAGATCCACCGCCAGCCCTGGTCGCCGGAGGCCAGGGCGAGGATCAGGCCGCCGGCGAGCGGGCCGACGGCGGAGGAGATGCCGACGGTGGCGCCGAAGAGGCCGAAGGCACGGCCGCGTTCGGCGCCGCGGAACATCTGCTGGATGAGCGCGGAGTTCTGGGGCGCCATGAAACCGGCCGCCAGGCCCTGGGCGAGGCGGGCAACCACCAGCAGCGTGATGCTGGGGGCCGCCCCGCAGGCCATGCTGAAGAGCACGAAGCCGCTGAGGGCCAGCAGGAAGATGCGGCGCCGGTCCAGCGCGTCTCCGAGACGGCCGGCGGTGACGAGGGCGAGAGCGAAGGTGAGGGCGTATCCGGACACCACCCACTGCACCTGCGCGGGCGAGGCGTCCAGGCCGCGCTGGACGGAGGGCAGGGCGACCGCCACGATCGAGACGTCCAGCAGGCTCATGAAGCCGGCCACCAGGGTGACCCACAGGGCCCGCCACCGGCGCGGATCCGGTTCGTATCCGGCCTCCTGCGCGCCCTGGTTCCGGTCGCCCGCGGCTGACGCTGTCACATCGGGCTCCTCTCACCGTGTGCGCACCGGCGAACCAAGTTCCCCCTCCGGGACACGGACACACCACGGCAGGTCAGCGGCATGGGTCTCACCGAAGGCACCCGGCCGTCACCCGGAGTGATCATCCGGGTGACGCGCGAAGGGGCTCGTTTGAGCACGCGAGATCTGTGCAGGCGTTGTGGTTGGGATGGACGACCGGCGAAAGGAACGACGTGATGGCGGCGCCCGACAACGACGAGTCGGTGGACCACGCAGCCGTGAGACGACACCGGGCGCTGTTCCGGGCGATCGAGAAGCGACGCCACCCGAAGCTGCGCCGCAGCGACATCACCGTGACCGACGAGGCGGCGGTCAAGCGCGCCACGAAGGCGGCCGCCCTCGGCAACGCGATGGAGTGGTACGACTTCGGCATCTACAGCTATCTGGCCTCGACCATAGGGAAGGTGTTCTTCCCGTCCGGGAACGACACCGCGCAGCTGCTCAGCTCCTTCGCGACGTTCGCGGTGGCCTTCCTCGTGCGTCCGCTCGGCGGCATGGTGTTCGGGCCGCTCGGCGACAAGGTCGGCCGTAAGCGCATCCTCTCCCTCACCATGATCATGATGGCGGTGGGGACCTTCGCCATCGGCCTCGTCCCCTCGCACGCCGTCATCGGTCTGTGGGCCCCGGCCCTGCTGATCTTCTTCCGGCTGGTGCAGGGCTTCTCGACCGGCGGGGAGTACGGGGGCGCCTCGACGTTCATCGCGGAGTACGCGCCCGACAAGCGGCGCGGCTTCTTCGGCAGCTTCCTGGAGCTGGGCACCCTCGCCGGCTACGTCGGGGCCTCCGGCCTCGTCGTCGTCCTCCAGATGGTCCTCAGCGCCGACCAGATGCTGGCGTGGGGCTGGCGCATCCCCTTCCTGGTCGCGGCCCCGCTCGGCTTCATCGGCCTGTATCTGCGGCTGAAGCTGGACGAGACGCCCGCCTTCCAGAAGCTGGAGGGCGGCCAGGTCAAGGCGAGCGAGGCCGCCGACTCCGTGGAGACCTCGGCCGCGGCCGACCTCGGCAAGATCTTCACCCGGTACTGGCGGCCGCTGCTGCTGTGCCTCGCGCTGGTCGCGGCGTACAACATCACCGACTACATGCTGCTGTCGTACATGCCGACGTATCTGTCCGACGAGCTGGGCTACGGGACCAACCACGGGCTGCTGATCCTGCTGCTCGTGATGGTGCTCCAGATGTGCGTCATCAACCAGGTCGGGCGGCTGTCGGACCGCTTCGGGCGCCGGCCGCTGCTGATGGCGGGGATGCTCGGGTTCCTCTGCCTGTCCCTGCCGTCCTTCCTGCTCATCCGGCAGGGCAGTGTCGTCCTGATCGCCCTGGGACTGCTGCTGTTGGGGCTCTCCCTGGTGACGATGCTCGGCACGATGTCGGCGGCGCTCCCGGCGATCTTCCCCACCCATGTGCGGTACGGCTCCCTCTCGGTCGCCTACAACCTGGCCACGTCGATCTTCGGCGGCACGACTCCCCTGGTGATCACCGCCCTGATCAGTGCCTTCGACTCGACCCTCATGCCGGCCTACTACTCCACGGGTGCCGCGGTCATCGGCGTCATCGCCGTGCTGTGCATGAAGGAGACCGCCAACAAGCCCCTGGCCGGCTCCCCGCCGTCGGTGGAGACGGAGGCGGAGGCCGCGAAGATCGTCGAGGAACAGGCCCCTCGGCCCAGGTTCTGACCTCCCGTCGGACGACCGCGGTTCTTCGCGTCACAGGCCCGGGGCAGCGACGGCGGTCGTACCGTCCCGCCGCTGCCCCGGGCGCGCATCCCTGCTGTCCAGTGCCGATGCCCTCCAGGCTAGGTCGTGTCCGCAAAGTCCCGTCGTCCGCCTGGAGGGCGGGCCCCGCGGCGTCTGGTGCGTGCTCTCGGCGCGCCGGCGGAGTCCCTCCTACTGGATGTACTCGGGGCTTCGTCCGGTACGGCGAGTGGAGGCACCTCCCACGCCCTTGAGGCAGTGGGGGAGCGTGCCAGACGCCGCGGGGAAGGCGGGACTTTGCGGACACAACTGGTACAACTACCACCGACCCCACACCGGAATCAGCGGCCACACCCCAGCCAGCCGCGTCACCAACCTGTCCGGTCGGCACACCTAGAACCTGCGGCCCGTAGTGGAGGCGAAGCCCAGCCAGGTGTGCCGGTTGTTCCACCAGCACCAGCCGACCTTCGGGGCGTTGCGGCGCTCGCGGCCGTCGCGTCCGGTGCCGTTGCTGATCCAGATCGCCGGGGTGCGGGCGTCCAGGCTGCCGTCGGGCTTGCGCAGCCGGGAGCCGATGGTCATGAAGCAGCGGTTGCGCTCCAGGGCGTCCGGCTGCTGGAGCACCCAGTGGATGCCCTCGGTGAGCAGCAGCGGGGTGCGGTCCTCCTTGGTGAGGGCGGGCAGCGCCTCGTCCGGGCTCCAGTTGGCCATGTGGTCACCGCGGTCCAGGCCGGTGACGACGTAGAGCGGGGTGTCGGGCAGTTCGACGGCGCAGGGCGTGAAGGCGTCGACGTCGGGCATGTCGACGACGACGAAGCCCGGTTTGCCGTCGCGGCGCAGCACCGGCGCGAGGGCGGAGGCGGGGGCTCTGTCCGGATGCACGGCCAGCAGGGCACCTTCGCCGTCGGTCTCGGCGGCGAACCCGCGGATCTCGTCGGCGGACAGCCCGGCGGTGTCGTGCACCCCCAGCTCGATCAGCCGCTCGGCCTGCGCGCTCAGGGGCGGGAGTGCGGGGAGGACGGTGGACGGGGCGGGCGTGGTGTCGGGCACGATGCTCCCAGGGTCGGCGACGTGGGCGAACTCCTGTGCAACGCGCCGCTTCACGGAGGCGTTCCCTCCCGTTCACCTCCGTTCCGCCCGTCGCCGGACAGGCCGTGCGTCCGCCCCTCGCGGGGCGTCACACCTTGACGCGTACGAGGGTGGCCGCGGCGGTCTCGGGAGCCTGGGAGGCGGAGCGTTCGCACCGCAGGCGGGACCGTGTTCGGAGGGCCGTTAATCTGTCGCACGCCCGTGGCCGGCGTGACAACATCGTTGGAATGGCAGGGTTCTTGACGGCTGATCAGATGGAAGCTCGCACGTCCCGTGCTCGCGCGGCGGCCGTCGCCGCGGGTCGTGATCTGGGGCTCACGGTGACCGACGCGAGGGTGCTCTACGACGTGTTCTCGGTCGTGGTGCATCTCGCTCCGTCGCCCGTGGTGGTGCGGGTGCCGACCGTCCTGCCGTCGTACTCCGGTCCCGAGTCCCAGGCGGCGCGGCAGCGGCAGGAGCTCGATGTGACGGGGTGGCTCGCGGACCAGGGGCACCCGGTGATTCCGCCGAGCCCGCTGGTGCCGCGGGAGCCGGTGCTGCGGGACGGTTTCTCGATGACGTTCTGGCAGTTCGTCGAGCTGGACCAGAGCGTGGAGCCCGATTACGTGCACAACGCCGGCCGGGTCGCCGGCCTGCACGCCGCGCTGCGCTCGTACCCGGGTGAGCTGCCGTTCCTGTCGGCGGCGGAACCCCGGTTCGTCTCCGAGGGGCTTGCCGCGCTCGAACGGCGGCCCGACCTGCTGGACCCGGCCGACCTGCACCGAGCGCGGCGCGAGTGGGAGGCCCTGGAGCCCGTCATCAGCTCACGCGCGCGGTTCGAGGCCGCGTTCCCGGGCATCGAGTTCCAGACCATTCACGGTGACTCCCCCGCGGCCAACATCGTCTCCGCCAAGGACGGCGAGCTGTACTCCGACTTCGAGCTGACCACGTTCGGACCGGTCGAGTGGGATTTGGCGGCTCTCGGCCCCGCATGCGAGGCCGCCTACGACGCAGCCGCCGAACGCCGGGGCCTGCGGCGGCTGGACGAGGGTGTGCTGCGGCTCGTCAACGCCGTGGGCATGTCCCGCGCGGTGGCGTGTCTCGCGCTCGCGCCCCAACTGCCCATGCTCGTGGACGCGTTGCAGCCGGCCGTCGAACAGTGGCGGACGATGCCCTTCGCCGGTGGCCTGGGCGGCTGAGCGCCGGGCGGCGGCTCTGCTCGGCGGCTGAGCTCCAGCGGCCGGCTCTGCTCACTCGGGCAGGGGCCGGTCGTCGACGACGTGTTTCATGACGAGGGTGGAGTTCAGGCGCTGGACGCCGGGCAGCCGGGCGAGCTGCCGGTCGTACAGCTGCTGGAAGGCGGCCAGGTCGGTGGTGGCGACGCGCAGGAGGTAGTCGGGGTCACCGAACAGGCGCTGCGCCTGGAGCACGTGCGGGACGGCGGCCACGCCTTCTTCGAACGCGGAGACGGTGTCGGCGTCCTCCCAGTGCAGGGTGACGAAGACGAGGGCCTCGAAATTGAGGCCCACGGCGGCCGGGTCCACGACCGCCCGGTAACCGCGGATCGCGCCTTCGCGTTCGAGGTCGCGCAGGCGGCGGTGGCAGGGCGAGACGCTCAGTTTCACCCGGGCGGCCAGCTCGGTGACCGTGAGACGGCCGTCCAGCTGGAGCTCGGTAAGAATTTTCCGGTCCAGGGCATCCATGGAGAAGATTCTGCCCCAGATCCCGTGAGCAAGGGGTAAAGCAGGGAACACTTTCGGGCTGATCCGGCCTAGCCTTCCTCTCGCGACACAGCACGTGAGAGGGACCGGTCCATGGATACGACGACACTGGCGGCCTTCCTGGCAGTGGATCTGCTGCTGGTGCTGACCCCCGGCGCGGACTGGGCCTACGCGATCACCGCGGGCATCAGGGGCCGGTCGGTCGTCCCGGCGGTCGCCGGGCTGGTCGCGGGATACGCGGGATACACCCTGCTCGCGGTCGCCGGCCTGGTGGTGATCGTGGCGAACTCGGCGGCCCTGCTCACCGCGCTGACCATAGCCGGGGCCGGCTACCTGGTGTGGCTCGGCTGCGGCGTGCTGAGGCAGCCGGCCGTCCTGACGGCCCCCGAGGGCGACGTGGGCTCCTCCCGCTTGCGGACCATGCTCAGGGGAGCCGGGATCAGCGGGCTCAACCCGAAGGCGCTGCTGCTGTACTTCTCGCTGTTCCCTCAGTTCCTCGATCCCGCGGGCCGCTGGCCGGTCGCCACGCAGACCGGCCTGCTCGGCACGCTGCACATGACCGCCTGCGCCGTCGTCTACCTCACCGTCGGAGTCCTGGCCCGCACCGTGCTGAAGACCAGGCCCGCGGCGGCCAGGGCGGTCACCCGCGTCTCCGGCGCGATGATGATCGTCATCGGCGGCTTCCTGCTGGTGGAGCAACTGGCCCGCTGACAACGGGTGCACCCCCGGGAAACCGGCGAGGGGTCCCCGGCGGGCCTTCCTGAGATGATGACCGGGGAAGCGGCGGGGGCGTCACATCCGGAGGCACCGGGCAAGGACGCGTACCGGAGGACTTGGCGGTCGTCGTCGACGCCCGTGGGGTGATCACGGTGTGGGGCGACGGCGCCGGACGGCTGCTCGGATACGAACCCGGGGAGGTCGTGGGCCGGGCCGTCATCCGCCTGCTCGCCGCCGCCCTGCCCGGTTCCACGCGACGTCGCCAACGCGCTGCGGTACGGCGGCTCGCCCATCGAACCGCGCCTGATCCGCGACTCGGCCCTCATCTGCGAGGTGTCCGACGGCAGCGGCACCGCACCCCACCTGCGCCGGGCCCGCGTGTCCGACGAGGGCGGGCGGGGACTGCTGCCGGTCGCCCGGCTCGCCGAACGCCGGGGCAGCCGCCGGCCCCCCACCGGCAAGTGCATCTGGGCGGAACAACCACGGCCCACGGAGCCGTCCTCCTGAACAGCGGCCGACGGCCGGCGGCTATCGGGTGTCGACGATGCCGCCGGTCACCGCGATGACCTCGCCGACCGTGTAGCTGGAGTCGGCGTCGGAGGCGAGGTAGACGTACGTCGGTGCGATCTCCTCCGGCTGGGCCGCGCGTTCGAGCGGGGCCTCGCTGCCGATGTGGGCGAGCCCCTCCGGCGGCATGTGCTGGTCGGCCTCGTTGAGCGGCGTCCAGGTCGGGCCCGGCGCGACCACGTTCGCGCGCACACCGCGCTTGGCCAGGTGCACGGCGACGGACTTGGTCAGGGTGATCAGCGCGGCCTTCGACGCCGCGTAGTCGATCATCGTCGTACTGCCCTTGAGCGCCTCTTCGGTCGCGGTGGCGATGACGGCGTCGCCCGGCTCCAGGTGCGGCAGCGCCGCCATGAGCAGGTGGAAGTACGCGTAGACGTTCGTCTTGAACGTCCGGTCGAAGTCCTCGGCGGTCAACTGGTCGAGTTCCAGCTTGCTGTTGAGGTACGCGGCGTTGCTCACCAGGATGTTCAGCCCGCCGAGCTCCGCCGCCGTCCGCTCGACGGCCTCGCGGCAGAACTCCGGGTCGGTGAGGTCGCCGGGCAGCAGCAGACAGCGCCGGCCCTGGTCCTCCACCTCCCGCCGGACGCGCTCCGCGTCCACCTGCTCCTCCGGCAAATAGACGATGGCGACGTCGGCGCCCTCCCGCGCATACAGCAGCGCCACCGCCCGCCCGATGCCCGAGTCGCCGCCGGTGATCAGCGCGGCCTTGCCCTCCAGCTTCCCGCTGGCCCGGTAGCGGCTCGCCCGGTAGCGCGGCGGGGTGCGCATGTCGGCCTCGAGGCCGGGCCGTGGCTGCTTGTCGGAGTCGTAGGGCGGGTCGGGCTCGGACACGACCTGCGGTGCGGACCGTTCCTGCTCGGGCTGCACGGGATTTCCTTTCGCCGGTGTCGTCCACGGCGCGGCCGTTCACCTGGGGTCGCGCCGTTTCCTCCCCGCACCGCGTGCCCATATCGGCGGCAGGCATGTACCCCGGTGTCGCCCGGCCGGTGCCGCGCCGACCGGCATGGCCGCACCCGCGAGGGGTACTCAGTCGATCTTGGAAGGCCCGGCCGGAGGGCCTGCTGTCGAAAGGAGATCCGTGTCTGACGAGACGGTGAAGAACGTCTTCGTGATCGGGCTCGACGAGGCCAATCTGCCGACGCTGCGGGCGGTTCCCGGAGCTGACCGGCTGCGCTTTCACCAGCTGCTGACCGTGGAGGAACTCCAGGTCGGCGAGGTGCACCTGCCCACACTGTTCGACAAGGCGCGGGAGGTGCTGGACGCCTTCGACGGCAGCATCGACGCGATCGTCGGCTACTGGGACTTCCCGGTCAGCACCCTCGTGCCGATGCTGAGCGAGCGCTACGGGACGCGGAGCACCAGCCTGGAGTCGGTGGTCAAGTGCGAGCACAAGTACTGGAGCCGTCTCGAGCAGCAGAAGGCGACCGACCGGCACCCGGCCTTCGACCGGGTCGACCTGTCGGCCGAGCCGCCTCGCCCGCCCGAGAACGTGACCTTCCCGATGTGGGTCAAGCCCGCGCTCTCCTACTCCTCCGAACTCGCCTTCGGCGTCGATGACGAAGAGGAGTTCCGCAAGGCCGTCACCGAGATCCGCGAGGGCATCTCCCGTATCGGCCGCCCCTTCGAGCACATCCTCGAACGCATCGACCTGCCTCCGGAGATGGACGGCGTCGGCGGCCGGGTCTGTCTGGCGGAGGAGGCGATGTCCGGCGTCCAGGTCGCCGTCGAGGGCTACAGCCACCAGGGCGAGGTGACCATCTACGGAGTGCTGGACTCCATCCAGTACCCGGATTCCCCCTGCTTCCTGCGCCACCAGTACCCCTCGACGCTGCCGCCGGCGGTCATCGCGGAGCTCCACGAGGTCTCGGAGCGGGTGATGCGGCAGATCGGAATGGACTCGGCCACCTTCAGCATCGAGTACTTCTACGACCCGCGGACGCAGTCGATCAACCTGCTGGAGATCAACCCGCGGCATTCCCAGTCGCACGCGGAGCTGTTCCAGTACGTCGACGGCGTCCCCAACCACCACTGCATGGTCCGCCTCGCGCTCGGCGAGGACCCGCGCATGCCGCACCGCGAGGGCCCGTACGCGATGGCGGCGAAGTGGTACCACCGGTGGTTCACCGACGGCGTGGTGCGCCAGGTGCCCGGCCCCGAGGAGATCGCCCGCATCGAGCGGGAGACGCCGGGCGTGCGCATCGAGGTGGTCCCCGAGGAGGGCACCCGGCTCTCGGATCTCCCCGGACAGGACAGCTACAGCTACGAGTTGGCGCACATCTACACCGGCGGTGCGGACGAGGCGGAGCTGCGGGAGAAGTTCGACCACTGCGTGGCCGCCCTGGGCCTCGCCTTCGACGAACCCCCGCAGGAGTGAAGCCCGGCCGGAGTGAACCCCGACAGTAAGGAGCACGTGGGTTCCATGCGTTACGTGACCAACCTGCCGTACGCGACGAAGGAAGAAGAGCACGTCACGATCCCGATGTCCGACGGGGTCCGGCTCTCCGCGCACATCTGGCGCCCGACCTCCTCCGACCACGAGCCGGTGCCCGCGGTGCTGGAGTACATCCCGTACCGCAAGCGCGACCTCACGGCCGTACGCGACTCGATCCACCACCCGTACCTGGCGGGTCACGGCTATGCCTGTGTCCGCGTCGATCTGCGCGGCACCGGCGACTCGGAGGGCGTGCTGCGGGACGAGTACCTGGAGCGGGAGCAGGCGGACGCCGAGGAGGTGCTGGCCTGGCTGACGGAACAGCCCTGGTGTGACGGCGGCGCGGGCATGATGGGCATCTCCTGGGGCGCGTTCGCGGCACTCCAGGTGGCGGCCCGGCAGCCGCCGGGTCTGAAGGCCATCGCCATCGCCTCCTTCACCGACGACCGGCACGCCGACGACATGCACTACATGGGCGGCGCCCTGCTGTCGGACAACCTGGCCGAGGCGGGCACGATGTTCGCCTACGGCACCTGCCCGCCCGACCCGGCCGTGGTCGGCGACCGGTGGCGCGAGATGTGGCGGGAACGGCTGGAGCACACCGAGCCCTGGGTCCTGCAGTGGCTGCGCCACCAGCGCCGGGACGACTACTGGCGGCACGCCTCGGTGTGCGAGGACTACAGCAGCGTGCGCTGCCCGGTCCTGGCCTCCAGTGGCTGGGCGGACGGCTACTCCAACGCCGTCACCCGGCTGCTCGGCCACCTGGACGTGCCCCGCAAGGGGCTGATCGGCCCCTGGTCGCACAAGTTCCCCCACCTCGGGGAGCCCGGCCCCGCCATCGGCTACCTCCAGGAGCTCGTCCGGTGGTGGGACCACTGGCTGAAGGGCGTCGACAACGGTGTGATGGACGGCCCCATGCTGCAGGCGTGGATGCAGGACAGCGTGCCGCCCTCCACCGCGTACGAGGAGCGGCCGGGACGCTGGGTCGGCGAACCGGAATGGCCCTCCCCGCACATCCGGCAGACCGTTCATCCGCTCACCCGGCACACCATCGGGCCTCCGCGGGAGGAGACGGACGATGGGGACACCGCCGGCGGCGACGCGCTGACCGTACAGTCGCCGCTCTCCGTGGGCCAGTTCGCGGGCAAGTGGGCCTCCTACAACGCGCCCCCGGACCTGCCGTACGACCAGCGTGAGGAGGACGGCGGTTCCCTCGTCTTCGACACCGAGCCGCTGACGGAGCAGGTGGAGATCCTCGGTTCACCGACCGTGGAACTCGACCTGTCGGTCAGCGAACCGGTCGCCCTGGTGGCCGCGCGGCTGTCCGACGTGAGCCCGGACGGCTCCGCGACGCGTGTCTCGTACGGCATCCTGAACCTCACCCGCCGCGACGGCACGGAGTCCCCCGAGCCGCTCGAGCCGGGCCGCCGCTACCGCGCCACGATCCCGCTGAACGGAGTGGCCCAGGCGTTCCCGCCCGGCCACCGCATCCGGCTCTCCCTCTCCACGTCCTACTGGCCGCTGGCCTGGCCGCCGCCGAAGCCGGCCCTGCTGAGCGTCCACGAGCACTCCAGCGCGCTCACCCTGCCGGTGCGGCCGGTGGAGGAACCGGACGAGGTGCCGGCGTCTCCCTTCGGCGAGCCCGAGGGCACTCCCCCGCTCGCGACGAGCCAGGTCACGCCCCCGGAGGAGCGCTGGGAGGTCAAGCGGGACCTGGTCGGCTACCACTCGGAGCTGGACATCGTGAAGGACCGGGGCACGGTCCGCTTCGAGCACATCGGCCTGGAGGCCGGGCGCCGCGCCCACGAGCGTTACACCGCGGTCGCCGACGACTTCACCTCGGTCAGCGGCGAGTCCACGTGGACCATGCGGTTCCAGCGGGACGACTGGGACGTGCGGGTGGTGACGCACACCCAGCTGAGCTGTGACGACTCGGACTTCTTCGTGGACGCCACCCTCGACGCGTACGAGGCCGATCGCCGGGTGTTCTCCCGCACCTGGAACGAGAAGGTCCCGCGCGACCTGCTGTAGCGGGGGGCCGAGTGGGGTGAGAGGAGCCACCCGAGGAGCCACCTGGTGAGCCGCCTGCGGAGCCACCCGAGGAAACGTTGCTTGACTTAGGCAATGGGCAACTGCTTGCCTAGTCAAGCATCTTGCTCCCCCGCTCCACGGAGGCCCGCCATGCCCGACACCCCACCAGCCACGCGGAGGCCGGGGCCTCCGCCCCACCCGGACCGCCCAGACCGAATGCCGTCGTCGCGGTGCTCGCCCTCGCCGGGATCGTGGTCTCGCTGATGCAGACCCTGGTCATCCCGATCGTCCCCGAGCTGCCGAAGTACCCGCACGCCTCGCCGTCGGACGCCGCCTGGGCGGTGACCGCCACCCTGCTCGCCGCACGTCCGCGGCACCTCTCTGGTGTGTGTCGCCAGCCTGGCCGGGCACATGGCCTCGCTCGACGACGAGGACGAGGCCGCGCTGGCGACGGCGCCCGCCGAGGAGCTGCTCGGGCTGAAGGCGGTCACGGCCCTCGGTGACGACGCGACCGCCGCCTACATCCTGGCCAAACGCGCCAACCACGTACGCGTGCAGGCCGCCGCCCTCGCCTGGAACCGGCTCGGCGCCCGCGTCAACACCATCAGCCCCGGTGTCATCGCCACCGCCATGGCGAAGGCCGAGGCCGACTCGGACGCCGACGGGCACATGCTCGCGATGCTCGACGCGTGCGGTGCGGGCCGGCCTGGCACGCCCGGCGAGATCGCCGACGCGGTGGCCTTCCTCACCGGCCCCGAGGCGCGGTACATCACCGGCAGCGACCTCCTGGTGGACGGCGGTCAGGCGGCCTGGATCCGCCGGCACAGGCGGCGTGCGGGCTGACGGTCACCGGGGCCGGGTTTCCGGGACGGGCACTTCCGCGCGACCATGACGGGGCACCCCTACCGCAGGGAGGTACACCATGGCCGACTCACCCGCCCCCGACCCCGGCGTGCTGCCGACGACCGCGCGCACGGGACGTGTCGAACTGACTGCCGCAGCCGAGGAGTTGCTGCGGCGGCTGACCGGGACGCACGGGCCGGTGATGTTCCACCAGTCCGGCGGCTGCTGTGACGGCAGCGCCCCGATGTGCTACCCGCGCGGAGAGTTCCGGGTCGGCGCCGGTGATGTCCTGCTCGGGCACGTCGCCGGGGACACCCCGTTCTGGATGAGCGGGGACCAGTACGCGTACTGGTCGCACACCCACCTCACCGTGGACGTGGTCCCCGGCCGCGGCAGCGGCTTCTCCCTGGAGGCCCCGGAGGGCGTCCGCTTCCTGCTCCGCTCCCGCCTCCTCACCGACGAGGAACTGCGCCGCATCAAGTCGGAACCGCCCCTGCCGACCGGGGCGGACCAGGACGCCTAGCGCCTGTCGTTTGGATCACGCCGCAGACGCGGGGTCTGGCACGCGCCATCTGCCGCGTTGTCGTCGGTTGCCGACGCTCCGCGTCGACGCCCTCCTCCGCCTTGCAGCTGCACGCACCAGACCCCGCTCACCGGCGCTGAACAGCACGGTCGCTTTCCTGCGACCTGATCCAAACGACAAGCCCTAGTCTGGTCCTCAGCCCGTCACGGGCGGCCGCGCACACCGACGGCAGTGCCCGCCCGAGTGCCTTCAGGTGCAGCGTGTCGAGCCGGTGGGTGTACGCCGACCAGCCGGCGGCCGCGGCCAGGCGCGGGCCGCACGACGGCAGGGTCCGGGCCCGTTCCGTGTCGTCGAGCGCGGCCAGCAGCCGTGTGGTGATGCGGTCGAGGGCCGGGCGGACCTCCTTGGCCAGGTCGGGCCGCTCGGTGGGGCGCTCGGCCGGGTGCGCGTCCCAGCGGGCGTACAGGCCGCGCTGCACCAGCTTGTTCGCCTCGATCTGATCCCGGAAGACGGCGGCCACGGCATCCGGGTCGAGACCCAGGCCGGCCGCCCGGGCGCGGACGTCGTCCAGGATCCGCGCCTCGCGCTCCGGGTCGTCGATCGGCGTGTCCGTGCCGTACTTGGCGGCGGCGACCTTGTCGGCCAGCAGCAGCCGCTGGGCGAGCAGTTCGGTCACCGACGACAGGCCCGGCGCCACGCCGTGCGCGGCGGCGTTGTGACGCACGGGAGCGGGCCGCTCGGCGGCGATGGCCTGGCCTGCCGTACCGACGGCCAGAGTTGCCGCGGCCGTCAGGGTACTGAGGAGGGTGAGGGCGGACCGGGGACGTCGAGGGCGCACAGGAGTGTCCTTCCGTGGGGGCGAGGCGCCGGACCGCGGCGCCGTCCGCAACCTATCGATCCGCCTCAGGCGCGTGTGCGCCGAGGTCCCAGAACAACTCCGCCATGATGCGCTGCCCTTCGCGGGCCACCGACCACAACAGGTTTTCGTCGGGGGCGTGTTGGGTGCAGGAGGGATGGGAGTAGTGCGGGACCCACACGGCGGGTCCTGCTGGACCACATCCCGCCGCGCACGGCGCTGTTGCGGGGCTGCTCATGGCAGGGGCGGTAGAGGCACGGAAGGGCCGGGGCGGCGCGATCGTGGACGCCTCGCGACCTCTGGACGCCCTGACGCGGGCTCACCTAGGGTGCGACGGCAAGCGCTTTCTAGCCTGCCCGTGCCAACCCAGCCCTGTCCCATCCCACGTGCGCGCAGCCCCGCCGACGGCCCGGACGAGGAACCGACGCGGGTCTGACGCGGAAAGGCAGTGCCCCGTGCCGCACAGACCTTCGTCTCCGTCGCCGCAGAGTTCTTCCTCCCCCTCGGTGACCCGCAAGTCGTTCTTACGGGGAATGGCGGCCGTCGGCGCCGCTCCCCTGCTCCCGGCCGTACTCCCCGCCGCCGACGCCGCCGCCTCGGCCCGGCCGGACTTTCCGCTGCTCCGCAACGGCACCGCCACGGACGTGTTCGTGGACGCGGCGGACGACCCCGCCGTGGTCCGCGCGGCCGGTGACCTCGTGGCGGACGTGGAGCGGGTCGGCGGTGTCAGGCCACGGCTGCTGCACGCCGTGCCCCGGCGGGCCGGACTCCTGGTCCTGGTGGGGACGCTCGGCGCGAGCCCGTTGATCGACCGGCTGGTCCGGCACGGACGCCTGGACGTCTCCCGGGTCCAGGGCCGCTGGGAGGCGTCCGTCACCCGGGTCGTGGATCGTCCGCTGCCCGGCGTGGACCGCGCCCTGGTGATCGCGGGCAGCGACCGGCGCGGCACCATCTACGCCGTCTACGACACTTCGGAGCGCATCGGCGTCTCGCCCTGGTACTGGTGGGCCGACGTGCCGGTGGTCCGCCGCGACACGGTGACGGTCCCGGCCGGCCCCTTCGTACGCCACGAGCCCGCCGTCCGCTACCGCGGCATCTTCATCAACGACGAGCAGAACCTCACCACCTGGTCCCACCGCACCCAGGAGCCGGACAAGAACATCGGCCCCCGGACCTACGAGCGGGTCTTCGAGCTGCTGCTCCGCCTCAAGGCCAACTACCTCTGGCCCGCGATGCACCCGTACTCCGACTTCTTCAACAAGCACCGCGAGAACCCCGAACTGGCCGATCGCTACGGCATCGTGGTCGGCTCCAGCCACCCCGAGGCCATGCTGCGCAACGGCGTGCACGAGTGGGAACCCTGGGCCGAGGACCACCGCGACCCCGACGGCACCCTGCCGGTCTACGACTACACGGTGAACCCGGCCGTCATCTCCGACTACTGGCGGGCGCGGGCCCGGCAGAACGCCGCCTACGAGAGCAGCTGGACGATCGGCATGCGCGGCCTGCACGACTCCGCCCTGGAGACGAAGTACGCCACCACGATCCCGGAGAAGGTCGCGGTGATGAACGACATCATCGGCGACCAGCGCCGCATCCTGGCCGAGGAGGTGGGCGAGGCGGCCCAGCCGCAGATCTTCATCCCGTACAAGGAGGTCCTGGAGCTGTACAACGCGGGCGTCCAGGTCCCCGACGACGTCACGCTGATCTGGCCGGACGACAACCACGGCAACATGCGCCAGCTCCCGGACGAGGCGGAGCGGCGCCGCTCCGGCGGCAACGGCATCTACTACCACCTCTCCTACTGGGGCCGTCCCCGGAGCTATCTCTGGCTGGACACCACGCAGTTGGGCAAGGTGTGGCAGGAGCTGCGCCGGGTCCACGACCACCGGGCCGACCGGATGTGGATCTTCAACGTCGGTGACATCAAGTCGATCGAGACGGGCCTGTCCTTCTGCCTGGACATGGCGTGGGACGTGGACCGCTGGGGCCCGGACGACGTCGAGGACTTCCTGGTGGAGTGGGCGGGGCGTCAGTTCGGCCGGCGCCACGGCCCGGAGATCGCCGCCATCCGCACGGAGTACTACCGCCTGGCGGCGGAGCGGCGCCCGGAGTTCATCGACAAGGCGATCTTCTCGACGGTGCACCACGGCGACGAGGCGGGCCGCCGGCTGGCCGCATACGAGCAGTTACTGGACCGGGTGCGCAAGCTGGGCGCGAAACTGCCCGAGCCCTACCGTGACGCCTTCTACGAGCTGGTCGAATACCCGGTGCACGGCGCCTACTTGATGAACCTGAAGTACTACTGGGCGGACCGGAACGCGCTCGCCGTCCGTCAGGGGCGCGGCGCGGGCATCAACCGCTTCGCGGACCTGGCCGAGGCCGCGCACGCCGAGGAGCAGGAGATCACCCGCCGGTACAACACGCAGATCGCGGGCGGCAAGTGGGACGGCATCGTCAACCCCTACCCGTCCCAGATCCCCAAGGTCCCGGGCCGTCCGGCCGTCACACGGGTGCCCCGCCGGGAGACCTCCGGCCTGGGACTGGCAGCGGAGGGCAACGACACGGGAGCGAGCCGGCCGCTCTCCTTCTCCTCCTACACCCGCGACCGCCGCTTCGTGGACGTCTTCAACACGGGTTTCCTCCCCGTTCAGTGGCGGGCCGAGCCGAGTCACCCGTGGATCCGGCTGAGCACCGCGGGCGGCGAACTCACCGACCAGACACGGATATGGGTGGAGATCGACTGGCCGCGGGCAGCGGAAGGCACCCACCACCCCACCCTGACCTTCACCGGCGCCGGCACGACCGCCGAAGTGCCCCTGCGCGTGGTCAACGACGGCGAACGGGCCCGGCAGCGCGCCCGCGGTTTCGTCGAGGCCCACGGCTACGTGTCGATCGCCGCCGCGCACTTCGACCGCCGGGTGGCGCGCGGCGGGGCCCGGTGGCGGGTCGTCCGCGGCCTGGGACGCCGAACGGCCGCCGTCGAGGCGGTCCCGACGACCGCACCGCCGATCACCGAGGACCTTCCCACCCGGTCACCGGAGCTGCGCTACCGGGTGTGCTTCACCAGCACCGGCACCTTCCCGGTGACCGTCTTCCGGCTGCCCTCCCTCGACGAGCGGGGCAAGCGCCGGCTGGCACTCGCCCTCGACGACCATCCGCCGACGATCCTGTCCGGCCAGGCGATCGCCACGGGCAACCGGGGGGATGCATGGGCTCGCAACGTCGAAGAGGGCGTGGAGAAGTTGACGGCCACGGTGACCGTGACGGAGCCGGGTGAACACGTCCTGCGGCTGTTCATGACCGACCCGGCGATCGCCGTGGACCAGATCGTCATCGACACGGGTGGCCTGCCCGCGAGCTATCTCGCGCCGCCGCGGAGTTATCACCGCGTCTTCAACCCCGGCCCCGTTCTTCAGGAGCGCTGACGGGACCACAGTTCCGCGTGCACCGAAACTCAAAGAGCTCGGTGCACGCAGCCCCCGTGATGCGCTCGATGCCCCTCCGTGCATCCGTGCGCCCCTAAGGAGAAAGGATTCGGCGAGCGATCGGCGGTTTCCACTGGGCAGGACATGGGGCGAGCATCAAGTCGGTGCGACCGCACCGGAATCCCGTGTGCCAAATGAGGCAGGTGGTATTCGATGAGCGGCTCTGTTTCCGGACCAGCCCGAGATTGGACAGTGGGGACTGCTCCAGGCATATTCCCATTCATCGGCCACGGTATCGACTTGGTCCGTCGGCCGCTGGCTTTTTTGAAATCTCTGCCCGAACACGGGGATCTGGTCGAGATACGTCTGGGCCCGCAGCCTGCCTGGATGACGTGTCACCCGGACCTGGTCCACCAGGTCCTCAGGGACCCGCGCACGTTCGACAAGGGCGGCCCGCTCTACGACAGGCTGCGGATGCTGCTGGGGGACGGCGTCGGCACCTGCCGCCACCACGATCACCGGCGCCAGCGCAGGCTCCTGCAGCCCGAGTTCCGCAAGGCACGCGTCGCCGACCAGGTGCGCCTGATGGGCGAGGAGGTGGAGTCGGTGTGCCGCGCGTGGCGGGCCGGGCAGGCGGTCGACATCAGCGCGACCATGCTGGACCTGTCCACACGCGTGGTCAGCCGCGTCCTCTTCTCCGACTCGCTCGACACCGCGACGGCCGCCGAGCTGCGCAGGTGCCTGGCCACTGTGGTCCGCGGCATGTTCGTCCGGACGGTGATGCCGGTCGACGCCCTGTTCCGTGTTCCCACGCCGGCGAACCGGCGTTACCGGCATGCCTCCGACCGCTTGCGCGCGATCGTCGACGCGGTCATCACCCAGCGCCGGCGAGGCACTTCCGACGACGACCGCGACGACCTGCTCGGAACCCTGCTGGCGGCCACGCGGGGCGACGGCGGGGGGACGGCGATCAGCCACCAGGAAGTCCACGGTCAGGTGCTGACGCTGATGTTCGCCGGCGCCGAGAGCACCGCCCTGTGCCTCTCCTCCGCCCTGGAGCTTCTGGGACGGCATCCCGAGGAGGAACGCCGCCTGCACCGCGAAGCCGACGCCGTGCTCGCTTCCGGGCAACCGCCCGGCCCCGACGAGCTGCCGCGCCTCGTCCGCACCCGGTGCGTCCTCACCGAGACCCTCCGCCACCGCCCGCCCGGCTGGCTCTTCACCCGCGTCACCACGCGGGAGACGGAGCTCGCCGGGCACCGTCTCCCGCAGGGGGCCACCGTCATGTTCAGCCCGTACCTCCTGCACCACGACCCCGCTCTGTTCCCCGACCCCGATCGCTTCCTCCCCGACCGCTGGCTGCCCGGGCAGGCCGTCGCGGTCCCGCCCGGGGCGGTGATTCCGTTCGGTGCGGGCAGCCGGAAATGCATCGGGGAGACACTCGCGCTGACCGAGGCCACGGTGGCCGTCGCGTTCATCGCCCGGCACTGGCGGCTGCGTCATCTGCCCGGCCATACCGAACGGCTGCGCCCCGCCGCGTCGTTGGGGCCCAGAGGATTGGTGATGGTCAGCGAACCGCGAACGAGGCGGCAGGCGGACCCACCGCGTCGGGGGGATTCACTCTCACCCGGGACAACTGTCGTACCCGTCGTCCTCAACTCACGAACGGCAGGTGGCAACGATGTCCGCGACGCATAAGGAAATAGCGCTCGCCGCGCAGGAGAATCCGGTCGTCGATCTGAGGGAACTGATCGACGCGAACCTCTACATGCCCTTCCCGTTCCAGCGCAATCCCCACGCGTTCGAAGCGGCGGCAGGCGTCGAGGAATGGCTGGGCACCTGGGGGCTGACCGACGACCCGGCCGTGGCGGCCATGATCGCCGCCACGCGCCCCGCCGAACTCGCGGCCTACAACAGTCCGACCATGGACCCCGGGCTCCTCCAGATCATGGCCGCCCAGATCGCCTACCAGTTCATCTACGACGACCGCGCGGAGGACGTCGGCCGGCACACGCCGGACCGGCTGCTGCCCATGTTGTGCGAGAGCATCGCGATCCTGCGGGACGGCCAACCGCCCACCACACCGCTCGGGGCGGCCCTGGCGGACCTCCATCGACAGGTACAGGAGCGGTGCACACCCGCTCAGGCGGCCCGCTGGGCCTGGAACAGCCGTGAGTACGTACACGGCCTGCTGTACGAAGCGGTGGCCCAGACCCAGTCCGTCCCGGTGGGAAGCGGGCTCTGCCGGTCCATACGCTCCCTCATCGCGGGCGTCGAGCCGTTCTACCCGCTGTGCGAGGCCGCGCAGCCGTGCGAACTGACCCCGGAGGAGATCCATCACCCCGTCATGCGACGCCTGAGCCGACTGTCGGCCGACGCGGCGGTGTGGATACCGGACCTGTTCTCCGCGGTGAAGGAACACCGGGCGGGCGGCGTGATCAACCTGGCCCTCGCCTACCAGCGGACACACCGGTGCTCCCTGCCGGTGGCCGTCACGCTCGCCACACGGCACATCAACAGCACGATCCGCGAGTTCGAGGAGCTCTTCGGTGAACTGCGACCGGAGTTGAGCCCGTCCGGCGTCGGCTACGTGGAGGGCATGGCCGGCTGGATCCGCGGTTGCTACTTCTGGTCCCGGACCGTGCCACGTTACGCGGACACGATGGCCGCACCCGCGGCGCTCTGACCCGCTGCCCGACCGGTCGTTTCCACCTGCAGGGGTCTAGAGAGGGGCGAAACGCAGCAGAATACCCGAAAGACTGAGACCCGAACCGCTCCCGCGCGGGAAATTCACCCGCTCTGTCGATCTCCCGTTCCGACCCGGCCATGGGGTGTGCACGAGGGCGTACGCTCGCCCCGTCCGGCGGGGAGCAACGACAGGAAGCGGTAGACCACATGACCCATGGGCTGCGGCAACCGATCATCGAAGAACGGCCTCTGCTCGAACGCGAAGAGGAACTCCGGGCCATCGGCCACGCCTTGGCCGAGCTCCGTGACACCGTCGACGGGGTGCCCCAGGTACCGCGCGGCGGACTGCTCGCCTTCACCGGCGAGGCCGGGCTGGGCAAGACCACACTCATCGCGACGGTGCGGGCCCGCGCCGCCGCCCTCGGATTCACGGTGTTCTCCGGCAAGGGCGGCGAGAACGAGCGGGGAATGGCGTTCCGCGTCGTCCGCCAGGCCATGCATCCCATCCTGGCCAGGATGGGCGAGGCGGAGCGCCGGGATTTCCTGGGCAGTTGGTACGACATCGTCGGCGCCGCGCTCGGTCTCGAGGCGACGGACCCCGCCCGGGTGCCGGACCCGACCGGCGTACGGGACGGGCTCGACTGGGTCATGACGCGACTGACGATGCTCAACTCGCCTGTCGTTCTGCTCCTGGACGACCTGCACTGGGCCGATGCCGAATCCCTCGACTGGCTCGCCTCCTTCGCACCCCGGGTCGCGAACCTCCCGCTGCTGATCGTCGTCGGCTACCGGCCCGACGAACTTCCGTCCGACGCGACCTCGTTCCGTACGCTCGTCGAACGCCACGAGCAGCGCCCGCACGTGCTGTCCCCGCTCGGCGAGGCCGGCGTGGCGCGGATCATCAGGAGCGAAGTGGGCGCGGAAGCCGAGGACGCGTTCTGCGGCGAGTGCTGGACGGTCACCTGTGGAAGCCCCTTCGAGACCGTCGAACTGGCCATCAGGCTCCGTGAGCGGGGAGTGAGGGGCACCCAGGAGGAGTTGCCCCTGATGCGGGACCTCGCCGCTGCGGTCAAGGGCCCGGGCCTGATCGAGCGCCTCAAACGGCTCGGCCCGGGCACCATCCGCTTCGCGTGGGCCGGCGCTGTCCTGGGCGGGCCGTTCTCAACGGAAGTTGCCGCCGACCTCGCGGTACTCGGCAGCGAGGAGGCCGCCGAGGCGGCCGAGAAGCTGCGCGCCCGCCGCATTCTCGCGGACACCGAAGAGCCCGCGGGCGGACTGGAGTTCGTCCACCCGCAGATCGCCACGACGATCTACCGCGACATCCCCCCCGGGCCTGCGGGTCGGCATGCACAACGCGGCCGCCCATGCCGCCCAGGCGGTCGGGGCCGACCCCACCGTCGCCGCCCGGCACCTACTGGAGGTTCCCTGCGACGGCCGGCCCGAGGCGGTCGCGTGCCTGCGCGCCGCCGCGCGTGAGTACCTCCGTGCCGGGGCCCCGGAGGCCGCCCGGCGCGTGCTGACCCGAGCACTGCGGGAACCACCTCCTGCCGAGGACCGCGCCGCCCTTCTCCACGAGCTGGCCTGCTCGACCTTCCTGATCGAACCCACGGCCACGATCGGCTTTCTGCGTGAGGCGCTGAAGGAGCCGGGAATCGACCCCGACCTGCGCGCCTCCATCGTCTACCGGCTGACCCAGGCGCTGGCCCACACCGACCGGCTGACCGAGGCCGCGACCGTGGCCGCCGACGAGGCGCGGCGCGCCATCAACGCACGCGTCAAACTGCGCATGCAGGCCGATCACTTCGTGTGGAGCGCGTTCCGCGCCGACGAACCCGACTCCTCCGCCCGCTCGCGCCGGCTGGCGCGGCTGGCGGACAAGCTGCCCGGCCGGGGCCTGGAGGAGCGCTACATCCTCGGGCTGCGGGCGTGGGACGCCCTCGTGCGCGGCGAGCCGCGGCGGACCGCCCTCGGGCATGCCGAGGAGGCCCTCCGCGGGGGGATGAGCTGGACCGACGAGAACCGCGGCTTCGAGGTGCCCGTCGCGGTCGCCCTGCTGTTCATGTACTGCGATCAGCCACGGCGGGCCGAGGAACTCTTCGCCGAAGGCATGGCCGAGTGCGAGCACATGGGGTGGCGCGGTTCCCATCTGGCGCAGGGCCAGACGCTCCTGGGCTACATCCGCTACCGCCGTGGCTGCCTGCGTGAGGCGGAAGAACTCGTCGAGGCCGGGCTGCACACCGCCGAGCGCGTCGAAGGAGCGGTGCCCGCCCAGTGGTTCGCCATCGGCATTCTCATCCAGACCCTGCTGGCCCGTGGGCGGACCGGCGACGCACGCCGGCTCGCCGACAGCCACCACTACGGCGACGTGGTCCCCAACGCCGTCATCTTCCCGGATCCCCGCACGGTGTACGCCGACCTGCTCCTGGCGGAGGGGCGACATTCTGAGGCGGCGCGGCTGTTGTCCGAGGTCGGGGAGTGGCTGGAGGCGCGGGACTGGCGCAACCCCGCGTGGTGCCCCTGGCAGCTGGGACTGGCCTCGGCGCTCGCCCGCACCGCCCCGGACGAGGCGGTCCGCCATGCCCAGGACGCCGTCAAGCGGGCCCGGGACTTCGGTGCGGCCTCCGCGATCGGCCGGGCGCTGCATGTCCAGGCGGAGGTGACGGGCGGGGAGGCGGCGCTCGACCTCCACGCGCAGGCCGTCGACCAGCTGGAGCAGTCGCCCGCCGCGTACGAACTGGCCCGCGCCCTGGTCGGCCACGGTGCCGCACTGGCCCGCAAGGGGCGCCTGCACGACGCCGCCGACCGGCTCTACCAGGGCCTGGAGGGCGCGGTGCACTGCGGTGCCGGGGGCCTGGCCGCCCGGGCCAGGCAGGAGCTCGCCGCCGCGGGACTGCGCCCGCTGCCCCTGCGCTACCCGCAGACGGACATACTGACGGCCCAGGAGCGCCGGGCCGCCGAGATGACGGCCCTGGGCCACCCGGCCTCTGTGGTCGCGAAGGATCTGCGGCTCACCGAGCAGGGCGTACGGCAACTGCTGTCCTCGGTGTACCGAAAACTCGGCACGGACGCGTCCGGCCTCCCCGACGCCCTGTCGAACCGCTTCCGACACGAGCGGTAGCGGCCCGGAGCCCGGCCGCCCGCCCCGGCCGCCGGTTCGCTCACCGCACCTTCGAATTGTGCTGCGCCCGATGTCCCATCGACTCCCAGAACCTCCGCAGCTCCGTGATGTTCGTGCGGCGCTGCCAGGAGGCCTTGGGGCGGAACGGGGAGCGCGACAGGAGGGTGGACTGGGCGCGGCAGAAGGCCTCGCCGAGTTCCACCCGGTGGCCGTCCAGGTCCTTGGGCGGGTACGGGCACAGTTCGAAGGCGCAGTCGTCGCGGCAGTTGGAGCCCGCCTGGGAGGAGTTCGTGCGGACGGTGGCGCGGCCCGGGTCGAGCGGGGTGCGGTCCTGGGTGAGGCAGGGCGGCAGGTCGGGCCGGGCGGTGTGCTGGAGGCGCCGGATGCGGTCGGTGGGCCAGTCTCCCCGTTCGGCCAGGTTCAGGAGCAGCAGCACATCGCCGAGGAGTTGCTGCGCGGTCGGGTGCAGGGCGCTCCAGCCCGTGGAGGGCGGGATCCACAGGTTGTGCTTGCGCACCTCGCCCCTGGCGGTCTGGGAACCGACGTGTGCGGCGACGCCCGACTCGTCGATCCACAGGAACCGTTCGGGCTGCCCCGTCTCCAGGGCCCAGACGCAGAGTTTCCCGGCCGCGGTCACGAACGGGTGCTCCGGTTCTCCGTCCGGCCGGGCCAGCCACTGACGGACCTGCTGCGCGGGGTCGGACCCGTGACCACGTGACCGGCGTCCCGCGGAGTTGCCGTCGGGCAGGTCCCACAGGGTCAGCGCGTGCAGCAGCGTGAGGCGCGTGAACCAGAACCGGGAGCGCTTGAGCATGTCCCACGCCTGCTCGCTCAGGTACTCCCGGGCCTCGGGCCGGGCGTGCGGATGGCGGTGCCGGCGGTTCGCCGCGTACTTGAAGCCCTGGGCCAGCGCCACCTCCACGTTGAGGTCGAGTCCGGCGGGCCCGTCGAGACCGTCCGCCGGGACGCCGACGCGTCGCACCCAGCTCTCCAGGAACGCGTACGGGGTGTCCTGGTGCCGGTGGGTGGTGACCGAACCGACGAGCAGCGGGATCAGCCAGGCGCACAGGGTGTTGTCCCGCCACTGCCGTTCCTCGGCCTCGCGGTCCTCGCGTTCCCGTCTGCGCTCCAGGCGCCGCTCGTCCGCGCGCTCCTTCAGCTCCCGCTTCATGCGCGCGACCTGGCCCTCGCCCTGCCGGCGCAGTCTGGTCTCCCGCTCCCCCACCAGCTCCGGCTGCTGCCCGCCCCACAGCTTCTCCCGCCAGTCGGGCTCCCGCTCGACCCGCAGGCCCTCGACGAGCTGCGGCCCGCGCAGCCTCGGCTGGAGCGCCGCGAAGGCGAGGTCCCCGCCGGCGCCGATCTCCTGCGCGATGGCCAGCCGGACCGAGTACGAGGGTTCGAGGCGGGCGATCTCGAACATCTCCAGATAGGCGGGCCGCAGGGTCTGCCGCTGTGCGACGCCGCGCATGGCCTCGCCGAACCTCTCCACGAGCAGGGCCTTCGCGGTGCGCAGGGTGTGCGGGTCGCGGGCCCGCAGATCCGGCCAGGACGTGCACAGCCGCATGGCGATGAGGTGCTGCTCCGGCTGGGCGTCGACGCTGTCGATCTCCAGGGCGGCCGCGTACAGCTCCAGGGCCTTGCTGTGCAGGGTGCGGCCGAAGAGGGGCCGTACCCGGTGCTTGTCGTCGTTGTTGCCGGGTCCGGTGTTCCGGACCGTCTGTGCCTGGCAGGCGGCCTCCATCAGCAGGTCCCGGGCGGCGCTCACCGGGCACCACAGTGTCCCTTCGGAGCCCGCCGCGCCCGGCTCCTCGTGGACGCACGCGCCGTCGGGCAGCCGGGAGTGCAGCACCATGGCGATCAGCAGTTCCCGGCCCGGTTCACGCAGGGCCGCAGGGAAGTACGAGCCCTCCTCCGGCTGTGCCGGGACGTCCGGGTGGATCACAGCGCTCAGGAAGCGGGCCCCCAACTGGGCCTGGATCACGCTGTGCTGGAAGCGGACGCGGTCGCCGCCGAGCTCGACCAGATTCATCCCGGCGCCCCAGTGGGCGGCGAGCCTGAGGTCGATGCCGCTGTCGCCGACCCTGCGGGCCAGCTCACGGACGATCTCGGGGAAGCGGGAGCGGGCCGGGTCCTGCTCGTCGACGACATCGGCGAACCGCACCTCGGAGGTGTCGAGGGCGAGTCCCACGCAGGCCAGCGCGGACAGGTAGTGGACGACCGAGCGGCGCTCCTCGGGAGACAGCGGCAGATGCGGCCCGAAGCGGCCGCTGATCAGGGCGCTGATCCAGGTCTCGAAGAGGTGGAACCTCAGCGACGCCCGGTCGCCGCCCCGCGTCTCCACGGCCTCCTCCTCCCCCCGGCCGGCGAGTGCGCGCTCCAGCAGTCCCTGCTCGTGCAGTTCGGCGGCGATCTCCAGGTACGTCGGGGCCTCCGCGACACCGGCCCGCTCGACGATCCAGTCCAGCCGCTGCCGGTCCTCCCCGGTGCCCCCGGACGAGATGTAGGTGAGGGCGGCCTCCTCGCTCAGCGGCTCCAGCTCGGTCAGGGACGCCTCCATGCCGCGCAGCGAGTCGTGCGGCCGGGAGGTGATGATCAGCGGCAGGCCCTCCTCGTTGGCGCGGCGGATGGCCAGCCGGATGATGGTGTCGCGTTCCTCCGTCAGGTCTTCGGTGGTCAGCGCCTCGTCCAGGCCGTCCGCGAGCACTACGATCCGCCCCTGCTGGCACAGGCGCCGCCACACCTTCTCCGCCTCGGCACCGGAGCGGATATTGCCCTGCACCTCCCGGCAGAAGCGCTCGAAGGCCAGCTCCCGGAAGTCGATGTTCTTGTCGGCGGCGCGCAGCCGCAGCGGCACGGGCACCGCCCCGCGCTCCGCGAGCCGCTGCGTCAGCAGCACGACCAGCGCCGTCTTCCCGGTGCCGACGCCTCCGACGACGACGTGCGTACGGCGGAAGCGGCGGTCCCTGAGGTCCTCCATGAGGACGGAGCAGAGCTGGTCGCGGCCCACGACCCGCCCGAAGATGCCGCCCGCGGTCTCCACGAGTGCGTGGGGCTCCAGGCGGGCCTTCCGCAGGTAGGCCCGGCGCACATGACTGAACCGGAAGAACAGGTAGGTGACGGTGGCCAGGGCTAGGGTGAGGAAGGGCATGAAGAGGGACTGGAGGACGGTGCAGCTGAAGCCATCCCCTGTGCACTGTTTGTCCACCCATCTGACGGGCGACTCGAAACTCTTCTCCTGCGGCAGGGTGATGATTGCCGTGACCGCCAGGAACAGCAGAAGCAGCGCCCCGAGGAACGTCAGCACCAGTAGCGCCACGTACCCGCCACTCTTGCGGACCCGCCAGGTCCTGGTCCGGTCGTAGCCCTGCCGCATCAGCCGGCGCCGGTGCAGCGCGCGGCGCACGCCGAGCCCGTCGCGGAGCATCCGCCCGAGCAGTCGCGGCAGTCCTCCTCCTTCGTGGCTCGGGGCAGCAGGACCCTGGGAAGCGCGCGTACCACCGTTCACCCTGTGAGGGTTCCGCGCTCGCGGGTTCCCGGGCGTCCGCGGGCGGCAGGTTCACCCGACGGAAGCTCCGGGGCCCGCCACCCGGCCGTACCCGTCACACCGGGTTCGCGTGGGACACCCCGTGCGCAACTTTCGCCCGCGCCCGACTACTTGACGCCTGAACCGTTTCACTGCTTCCCTCGGAAGGCTGCCTATGGGAGCGCTCCCAGACCACCCCCCACGTGAAAGGGACCCCGTGCAGACCTCCTCCCACACCTCCCTCAGACGCGCCCTGCCCGCTCTCCTGACCGCCGCGCTGCTCGCCTGTCTGCTGTTCCTGGCGGGCGGCTCTCCCGCGCGGGCCGCGGCGGGGGACGGCTCGGTGTCCGATCCCAACATCGCGTACGTCGGACGCTGGGACACCTCCTCCTCGACCGCGGCCGTGCCCCACTGGACCGGCGGCTACCTCCAGACCGGCTTCACCGGCACCACGGTGAAGGTCAGGGCCAGGAACGCGGTCAACTTCTACGCCAGCATCGACGGCGGCCCCGACGTCTTCCACGCCGGTGTGCGCGGCACGGTGAACCTCACCCCCCGGCCGCTCTCCCCCGGCACCCACACCCTGCGCCTGTCCTACCGCTCCGGTGACACCGTCTTCCAGGGTCTGGTCCTGGACTCCGGCGCGCGGACCGTCGCCGCCGGCGCCCCGTCCGGGCTGGTGGAGTTCGTCGGCGACTCCATCACCGCCGGGGCCCTGACCGACCGGCTGGCGCTGGACTCGTACGCCTGGAAGACCGGGGAGCGGCTGGGCATGCGGCACACGCAGATCGCCCGGTCCGGGTACTGCCTGGTGGCCCGGTCGGGGTGCACCGGTCTGAGCGGGCAGTTCTTCAAGACGGCCAGCACGGGCGGCGCGGACTGGGACTTCTCCCGGTACCGGGCCGACGCGGTCGTCATCAACCTCGGCACCAACGACATCGGGCACGGCGTGTCCGGCGCCGACTTCCGGTCGGCGTACACCACGTTCCTGCGGGACGTGCGCGCGAAGTACCCCGCGGCCCACCTCTTCGCGGTGCAGACGCTGAAGAAGCGCTACGTCACCGAGACCAGGGCCGCCGTCAGCGCACGCAACAGCGCCGGTGACGCCCGGGTGCACTACGTCGACACCTCGGGCTGGCTCACCGACGGCGCCGACTACGAGGACGGCAACGGGCATCCGAACGAGGCGGGCCACACCAAGTTCGCCGAGCGCCTGGCCCCGGTCGTCCGCGCCCGGCTCGGCGGCGGCGCCACGGTGAAGGCGGCGGCTCCCGGGCAGCCCGGCGACCCCAACATCAAGTTCGTCGGCCGCTGGGACACCACCAGCTCCGCCACCGCCTACACCCCGTACTGGGCGGGCGCCTACTACCGGGTCGGCTTCACCGGCAGGACGGTCAAGCTGAAGCAGCGGGGCACGATCGATCTGTGGGCGCGGATCGACAACGGGCCGGTGACGTTCTACGACGACGTCAAGGGGACGGTGAACCTGACCCCGTCGGCCCTCTCCTCCGGCAACCACACGCTCCAGGTCAACTACCAGGTGGTGGCCGGATCGTACAAGGGCGACGCCGTCTTCCAGGGGCTCGTCCTGGACAGCGGCGCGACGACCTTCGCCCCGCCGGCCCCGGCCAAGTTGGTCGAGTTCGTCGGCGACTCGATCACCGTGGGCACGACGACCTCGCAGAACGCCCGTACCGCGTACGGCTGGCTGATCGGGGAACGGCTGGGCGTGGAGCACACGCAGATCGCGCAGGGCGGGGCGTGCCTGGTGGCCGCGGCGGACGGCTGTGTGGGCCTCGAGCGGCAGTTCACCAAGCTCAATCCGAACGCCGCGACGCCCGACTGGAACTTCTCGCGCTACCGGGCCGACGCGGTCGTCATCAACCTCGGCACCAACGACGTCGGGCACGGGGTGAGTTCCGCGCAGTTCCAGTCGGCGTACGGCAGTCTGCTGCGCAAGGTCCGTACGGCGTATCCGCAGGCGTGGATCTTCGCGCTGGAGACGTTCCGCGGGCGGTACGTCCCGCAGACCGAGGCCGCGGTGAAGGCCGCCGTCGCCGGCGGTGACACGCGGGTCTCCTTCGTCGACACGACCGGCTGGCTGGGCTCGGGCGATCTCACGGACTCGGTGCATCCCAACGACCGGGGGCACCGGGTCATCGCCGACCGGCTGGCACCGGTCATCGCCGGGAAGATCGGAGGGTAGCGGGAGCGGGGCGGGCCTCACAACGGGCCGGGGCCCGCCCCTCCCTTGAGGCGTTCCAGGTCGGAAGGCCGGACCTGGATGACGATCAGGGCGATCAGCGCGGCGACCGCGGTGAAGATCGCCGCCATGATGAAGGCGGCCGAGACCCCTGCGGTGAGGATCTCGTCGGGCCCGGGTCTCGGCTGCTTCTCGGCCTCGTTGGTGCTGGCCGTGCCGTACATGGTGACCAGGATGGACAGGCCGAGCGAACCGCCGACCTGCTGGGTCGCGTTGAGCAACCCGGAGGCCGCGCCGGTCTCCGGCGTGGCCACGTTGGACAGCGCCATGAGGGTCAGCGACACGAACTCCATGCCCATGCCTAGGCTGAAGACGAGCATCGGGCCGAGGACGCTGCCCGCGTACGTGGAGTGCACGTCGGTCAGAGTGAGCCAGGACAGCCCGGCCGCGGCCAGGATCGCGCCGATCACCATGAACGGCTTGGGGCCGTAGACGGGCAGGAACCGCGAGGCCAGTCCGGCGCCGATGGCGATCACCGCGCTGACCGGCAGGAAGGCCAGTCCGGCTTCGAGGGGGCTGAACCCCAGCACGTTCTGCACGAAGAGCGTGAGGAAGAAGAACATGCCGAAGATCGCGGCGGCCAGGCACAGCATGATGCCGTACGTGCCCGCGCGGTTACGGTCGGCGAACATGTGCAGGGGCGTGATGGGCTGTCTGGAGCGCCGCTCGATCAGGATGAACCCCGTCAGGACGACGACCGCCGCGGCGAACGAGGCGAGGGTGAGGGCGTCGCGCCAGCCCTCCTGCGCGGCCCTGATGAACCCGTAGACGAGCAGCACCATGCCCACGGTGGAGGCGAGCGCGCCGGTGACGTCGAAGCGCCCGGGGTGGCGTTCGGACTCCCTGATCCAGCGCGGGGTGGCGAGCACGATGAGCAGGCCGATGGGCACGTTGACGAACAGCACCCACCGCCAGTTCAGCCACTCCACCAGGATGCCGCCCGCGAGCAGGCCGATCGCTCCGCCGCCCGCCGAGACCGCGGCGAACACGCCGAATGCGCGGTTGCGTTCGGGTCCTTCGCGGAAGGTGGTGCTGATCAGGGAGAGGGCCGTCGGGGAGGCGATGGCGCCGCCGACGCCCTGCAGGGCACGTGCGCCGAGAAGTTGACCGGCGTTCTGGGCGAGCCCGCCGAGCAGGGAGGCGAGGACGAAGAGCAGCACACCGAAGATGAAGACGCGTCGCCGCCCCAGGATGTCGCCCGCCCTGCCGCCGAGCAGCAACAGGCCCCCGAAGGTGAGGGTGTAGGCGTTGACCACCCAGGCCAGGCTCGTGGTGGAGAAGTCCAGCGCGCTCTGGATGTGCGGCAGTGCGATGTTCACGATGGTGATGTCGAGGACCACCATCAGCTGGCACGAGGCGATGACGAAGAGCGCCATCGCGTTTCCGCCACCACCGGATTCCCTGGTGGTGGACGCCTGTGGTGAAGCCGGCTGCGGGCTGCTGCCTGCGGTGTCCACCGTTCGACGGTATGCCCGCGCTTTGGACCTCACCACTCGATCAACGTCGGTGCCGATGACCCGCGCGCCGGTGACGTCAGGTGTGGTCTCCCCCGGTCTGGGTGGTCTGCCCGTCCTCGGAGGCCGTCGCCCTCATCCGGATGTGCTCGGGCGAAGTTGCCTGGTCGGGAGCGGGGCCGGCCCGGCCCGTGTCGTAGTGGTGGCCCGCGGTCTGGGTGACCCGTCCCCTGCCGGTGGCTTTCGCGCGGAGACGGACCGTGCGCCCCGCCGCGGCCGGCTCGCCGGGGCCTGAGCGGCCCACCAGCCCAGCGCGCTGAGGACCGCGGTCGCGCCGAGCGTGGCGAACGCGACCGCCACAGCCCACCGTTCCGCCTCACCGTCCGGAAGCCAGCCGAACGACGGCACCCGCCCCAGCCACAACAGCGCTCCGAACGCCGACACCGTCGCAGCGACGCCGATCACCCACCGCACGTGTAGGTCGTCGCCGGGGCCGACGGCTGGGTGGAACCGGGCAGGTCATCGGGGTCGACCTGCCCGGCCCCCGCGGGCCCTCGCGCCCTGTCCCGCCGATCTCTGACGAGCATCGCGGAGCGGGAAACCGCGCAACAGCACCGTTCGTCACGCGTGCGGCATGAGACCGTCACCCCGGACCGGGAGGAACGGTGATACGCCATGGGTGTTCCGGCCCCGCTCCCCGTCAGCGGCCGCCGCGGATCAGGCCCGTCAGATAGCGCCACAGCGAGGACCGCTGCCGGGCGGTACGGTCCGGCAGGACCTCTTCGGCCACCTCGGGCGCAGGGCCGTCGGCCGACGGCCGTACGGGCGCCGGGGAGAGGTCGTACCGTACCGGCAGCGAGCGCAGGCCGCGCATGAACGGGGAGGAGCGCCAGGGCAGCTGGTCGGCGGGCAGGGCGAGGTCGAGGTGGTCGAACCGCTCGAACAGCCGCCCCACACCGGCCGCCGCGACCGTCGAGGCGAGCTCCCGCGCCGGGCACTGGCGCGGCCCGGCTCCCCAGGACAGGTGCGCCCGGGTGCTGATGGTGGTGCCGGAGGCTACGTGGTCGGCGAAGAGCGGGTCGGCGTGCGCGGCGGCCGAGGAGACCCACACCGGGTCGCCGGCCCGGATCGTGTAGTTGCCGAGCGGGGTGTCCTCGGCGGCGAAGCGCGGGACGAAGTTCACCAGGGGCGGCTTGCGCATGACGGACCGGTTCATGGCCTCCCTGACCATCCCGGCGGACAGGCTGGCGCGCACACTGCCCTCGCCCGAGATGACCTCCACGACGGTGTTGGAGATGAGGATGCCGACGTGGTCGGAGGTCATGCCCAGCAGCATGAACAGCTCGCGGGCCAGCTGGTCGAGCGACAGGTCGGGGTGCGCGGCCAGCAGGTAGGAGGGGAAGTCGTCGCCCGGCTTGTCCAGCTTCGTCGCGGCCAGTTCCGCCAGGGTCGCCAGCAGGCGCTCCAGTGCGGCCTCCGCGTCCGGTCCGGCGTCCAGGACGCGCCACATGTCCATCAGCGCGTCGTCGCCCTGCGAGCCGGGGAAGCCCAGCAGATGGCTGGCCACCATCAGCGGCAGCGGCCGGGAGAACTGCGCGGACAGGTCCGCCACGCCCGTCTTCCCGCCCTGCCCGACCAGGGTGATCAACTCGTCGGCGTAGGCGGTGACGGCGGCCTTGAGGCGCTTGGCCTGGGGGTGGCGCGGGTCCTGGAACGGTTTGAGGGCCACGTCCCAGGCCGTGCGCAGCGGCCGGTAGCCGGGGCCGCCCTGGATCAGGATGTGGTTGACCTCCAGGGACGGGCCGAGCGGCCAGTCGGCCGGCACCCGGCCCTCGGAGCGGGCCCGCCAGTTCTCCAGCCCCTTCGGGAAACCGTCGTTGTCCTGGAGGACCTGGAGCGCCTCGCGGTAGCCGAGGACCAGCCAGGCGGGCACGCCGAGCAGGTCGACCGGCGCCACGGGACCGTGCTGCTGCCTCAGCCGCTCGTACACGAGCGCGGGGCGCGTCTCGTAGTCACGTGTCAGCAGCGGCTCGGGACTCAGCGCCTCCAGCCGCGTGTCGTCCAGGTCCACTGATCCGCCGTCACCCCACTGGGAGTCCATCGTCCTGCCACCCTCCGACACGCCCTGTACCGGCGCACCATCAGGCGGTAGCCGGAAACGGTGGGGACCCTACCCCAGAGGCAACCGGCGGGTAACGACGGGGGGTGGGAATGACTCGGGGTGATCCGGCGGGTGAAACGTGGGTCAGGCAGCGGTGTAACCGAGTTGGCGGCGCATGTAGGGCGTCATGAGGGTCTTCGCCTTGGCCATGACCGTGGTGCGGCTGCCGAGGACCGCGGACTCGCCGCCCGGTACGGGCAGCACGGTCAGTCCGTCGGCCGGGCCGAACGGCACGATGAGCGGAGTGCGCTGGACCGGCCGGTAGAAGCGCGGCTCCTTGCGGTGCTTGCCAGAACTCTGAAGGTAGGCGCGGATGTTGTGGGCGGCGATGTCGGCCTGGGCGAGGGCGGCGGGGGTGATCTTGAGTTCGCTGACGTCGTTCACGTCGCCGACGGCGAACACGTCCAGCCTGCCCTCCACCCGGAGCGTCCGGTCGACTTTGACGTGTCCGTCCCGGTTCAGCCAGTCGCCGTGTCCGGCGAGCCGGAGCCAGAGCGTGTTGGGTGTGGTGCCCGTCGCCCAGAAGGACAGGTCGGCCTCGATGACGGTGCCACGGCCGTCGCGGTAGGTGCCGAAGTCGTTGCCGGGCGACATGAAGGAGTCGAGCCGTACCTCGATGTCATGGGCCTCCAGCCACGCGAGGGCCTTGCGTCCGGGCCGCGCGCTGTCCGTGGAGTCGAGCAGGGCCGGTCCGGAGTGGGCGAGGGTGACGCGGGCGTCCGTCCGGGCGAGGCGGATCTCGGCGCTGAGTTCGACGCCGCCGGGGCCGCCGCCGACGACGAGGACGTGCTCGGCCGTGGCGATGTTGCGCTGGTGTTCGGCGAACGACTTGGCCGCCTCGTCGACGGTGGTGCCCACGAAGCGGGCCGGCTCCGGGTAGTCGGCGCCGGTGGCGATCACGACCACGTCGTAGGGCAGCCGCTCGCCCGTGGCGAGGACGACCTGCCGCTCGGCGGTGTCGATACGGACGGCCTTGCCGGCGACCACGCGGCCGCGCCTCAGCAACCGGTCGTGCGGGATGAAGGGCGTGTGCGTCCACTCGGGGCGCACACCCGCGCGCAGGGAGGCGACGCGGTGGAAGAAGACCTCCTTGCGGTCCACCAGTGTGACCCGGGCCGTCGTATCCAGCCGCCTCGCCAGCCGGACGCCGCCATAGCCGCCGCCGATCACCACTACGTCGCCGTCGTACACGCCCAGTCTCCTGTGCCTGGTGGGGGGTTGCGAGTGCCGCCGCGGAACGGTCCCCGCTCGGATCGACCCCCGGCGGCCACTCGACTGATGGCGAGGTTAGCGTTTGAAACTTAAAGGGTCCCCGAGGTTCCGTGCATGTTCCGTGAAGAGATCGGCACCTGACCGGCCGTCACTTCCCCCAGATCCTCCGGTACGCCTCCCGGTAGCCCGACGGGTCCCAGGTCGTGGCGCCTTCGCTGTTGCCGGCCGTGGCGATGTGAACGGGGGCCGTGTACCCGCTGGCCGGGCGGCCGGAGAAGGCGCGGTTGAACTCGTCGACGATCTGCCAGCCCTGGAGGGACAGCGGTTCGGGCACGGTTGCGGCCTGGTACTGCCGGCTGTTGACGCGCTGGAAGGCGGACGGATCGCCGTCGCCCGCGCCGATGTTGTAGGGCGGCCCCGAGCCCTTCTCGCCGGCCGCGCGGAAGGCGGGGGCGGCGTCGGCGAAGTACAGGTCGTTGATGGCGACGGAGTGGGTCCACCGGTCCTGGAACCGGGAGAGCAGCGAGGAGATCTCCCGCGGGGTGCGGCTGCTCGCGTCCGGGATCGGGATGTTCTCGACGGAGAGCAGCCGCACTCCCCGGCACCTATTGAGCTCCTTCCTGATCAGGTCGGACTTGTTCCTCGCGAAGGGGATCGACGCGTCGGTGATGAGCACGACCCCGGCGCGGCCGTCCGAGTCGGAGATGACCCACTGCGCGCTGATGCGGGCCACGTCCTGGACGCGGGTGGTGACGTTGGTGAAGAGGTCGGGCCGCCGGCTGGGGCCGGGCTCGGGGACCGCGTGCCAGCCGATGAGCGGGATGCGCTGCGCGTTGGCCCGGGCGGCCTGCTGTGCCGTCGAGTCGGGGTCGAAGCCGCCGATGACGATGCCCGAGGGTCTGAGGGCGACGGCCTCGCTCATGGCCGCCTGGATGCCGGCCGGGGTGCCTCCGCCGTCGATCACCCGGACGTCCCATCCGATGACCCGCCCGGCTTCCCGCACCCCCCTCGCGGCGCCCGCGACGCCGGGATTGGTCATCGTCTGGGCGACGTAGACGATGGTCTTGCCGGACACCGCCCCGGGGCCGGTGGTGGGTCCGCCCCAGGGGATGTCGGTCCGCTCGGCCCGGGCGACGGCGGCCCGCGCCCCGGCCTGGACGTCGGGGCAGCCGCTCGGGCCCGTCGCGGTCTCGTCCGCGCCGTCCGAGGAACCGCGCTCGCAGCCGACGAGGGCGGTCGCCGTCGCCAGCAGGGCGCAGCAGACGAGCCGCGCGGTGCGGGCTCCGGGGGCGGCCTTGCGGTTGCGGTGCACGGGGGGCTCCTGTGAGGGGATCGGCGCGGCGGGAGGTGCCGAGGGGTCAGGGGGGCGTGCCTGCCGTGCCGCCCGGCCTCGGGGAGGACGGTGGCGGGGAGGACGGCGAGGAAGGTGGCGGGGTGGAAGACGGTGGCGGGGGCGGCGCGGCGGGTGTGTCGCGGGCCGCGGCGCCGCCGCGCAGCCGGCGGCGGGCGGCGTATCCGGCGAGGCCCACGGCGATGAGCAGGGTGCCGCCGTGGAACAGAGGGACCGTCCAGAAGTCGGCGCCGAGCTGGGCGATGCCGGTGAGGCCGACGGCCAGGACGGCGACGGCGACGACGGTGCCGAGGGCGTTGGGCCGGCCCGGTTTGATCGCCGTGGAGCCGAGCAGGGCGCCGACGAAGGCGGGCAGCAGGTAGTCGAGGCCGACGCTCGGGTTGCCGATCTGCTGCTGGGACGCGAGCAGCACACCGGCGAAGCCGACGATCAGGCCCGAGGCGGCGAAGGCGTAGACGGTGTACGTGCGGGTCGGGATGCCGACGAGGTCGGCCGCGCGCGGGTTCGATCCGACGACGTACAGGTACCGGCCGAGCGGCAGCCGCTCCAGCACCAGCCAGAGGACTCCGGCGAGGGCCAGCACGTAGAAGGCGGGGACCGGGAGGCCGAGGAACGTGGAGTCGTAGAGGTCGGTGAACGCGGGCGGGAGGCCTTGCGGGCCGGGGACGATCCGGCTGCCGTCGGTGATCCATCCGGTCACGGCGTACATCATGCTGCCGGTGCCGAGGGTGGCGATGAAGGAGTCGATCCGGCCGAACTCCACGACGACGCCGTTGAGAACGCCCACGGCCAGGCCTCCGGCGAGCACGGTGAGGCAGGCGAGCGGCCAGGGCCAGCCCGCGTTGACGACGAGCTGCATCACCATGACGTGGGCCAGTCCGAGGCCGTAGCCGATGGAGAGGTCGAACGCGCCGGTCACGATGGGCACCATGGCGGCCAGCGCGAGGACGGCCGGGATCGACTGGTTGGACAGGATCGAGTCGACGGTGTCCAGCGTGGGGAAGGTGTCCGGCAGGGTGAGGGAGAAGACCAGGTAGAGCAGGGCGGTGAGGGCGAGCAGACCGTAGGCGCCGATGCGGTGCCCGCCGGGGGCGCGCCGGCGCCCGGGGCGGGGCGGGGAGGGGGAGGGCGGCTCGGTCATGGGTTCGTCGCGGACGTGAGCGGGGGCATGGCCGAGGCGGCCCGGGTGAGCCCGGTGACGGTGAGGGCGCTACCGCTCAGTTCGGCCGTCACGGACCCGCGGACGAAGACCAGGGTGCGTCCGCACACGCTCGCGACCTCCTCGAAGTCGGTGGACAGGAGCAGCACCGCGAGGCCCGCGGACAGCGCCTCGTCGAGCAGGCGGTGGATCGCGGCCTTGGCACCGATGTCCACGCTCGCGGTCGGCTCCTCGAGGATCAGCAGCCGCAGCTCCGTCCGCAGCCAGCGGCCGATCATGACCTTCTGCTGGTTCCCGCCGGAGAGCGTGGCGATGGGGGCCTCGCTGTCGCGGGGGCGCACGGAGAACCGCTCGATCAGGGCGGCGGCTTCGGCGCGCTCGTTTCGGGGACCGATCCAGCGCGGCGCCGGCCCTCCACCCGCGCGGGGATTGGCCAGGAGGTTCTCCCGTACGGTGAGTTCCGCGAGACAGCCCTCCCGCAGCCGGTCTCCCGGCACGAAGCCGACGCCACGGGCGACGGCCTCCGCGACCGAGCCGGGCTGATAGGGCCGCCCGTGCAGCACGGCCCGCCCCCCGAGAAGGCGCCGGTCCCCGGCGAGGGCGCGCCCCAGATCCGCGTGCCCGGCACCCGAGAGCCCGACCAGCCCCAGCACCTCCCCGGCGGCAAGCCCCAGACTGACCGGCCCGACCCGCCCGGTCCGCACGCCGTCGAGGGTCAGGACGGGAGGTGTGCGGGCCAGGGCACCGGCGGGGCGACCCCCGGTCTGGGACCTGTCCGGACGGCCGGCGAGCGGAGCACCGGCGCGGCCGGCGGCAGCGGGGGTGCCGCCCGGGTGTTCGGCGACCGGAGCACCAGCGGGGCGGGCTGGAGGTTCCGGGGCCGCGCCGACGATGTCGTGGACCAGGCGGGCCGGGGCGTGGTCCGCGAGGCGGCCGTGGCGCACCAGGCGGCCGTCGCGCAGGACGGCGAACGTGTCGGCGACCTGGTACACCTCGTCCAGGCGGTGGCTGACGTAGAGGATCGCGTGGTCGCGGTCGCGCAGGTCGTGCAGGACGCCGAAGAGGCGGGCGCTGTCCGCGGCGGGCAGGCGGGCGGTCGGCTCGTCGAGGACGATGAGCTTCGCGCGGGCCGCGAGGGCCCTGGCGATCGCGACGAGCGAGCGTTCGGCCGGTGCGAGCCCGGAGACCGGCGCGTCGGGGTCGAGGTGCCCGGCGACGATCCGCAGCGCGTCGACACAGCGCTCGCGCGTGCGCCGCCAGGAGATCAGCCCGGCCCGGCGCGCGTACCCATTGGTCAGGGCGATGTTCTCGGCGACCGTCATCCACTCCACGAGGCCGAGGTCCTGGTGGATGAAGGACATGCTCCGGGACGCGTCCGGGCCGCCGAGGGGCATGCCGTCCACGGTGATCTGTCCGGTGTCGGCGGGGTGGACGCCGGCGAGGACCTTGATGAGCGTCGACTTGCCGGCGCCGTTGGGACCGAGGAGAGCGAGCACGCTGCCGGCGTGGACGTCGAGGTCGACCCCGGCCAGCGCGACGGTCCCGCCGAACCGCTTGCCGAGCCCGCGGATACGGACCAAGGGCTCCGGCCCGAAGGGTGAAGCCGCCTTCACCGGCGTGTCAGGAGCGTCGCGCACCCGATCAAATTACAGCATTTCGGGCATCTTTCGGCTGCTGTGAGTCCCACGCGGGTCGGCGGAACGCCTCACGCGGCGTCGAGCCCGCACTCGGCCCAGATGACCTTGCCCTCGGGGAGGTAGCGCGTGCCCCAGCTCTGCGAGAGCTGCGCGACGAGGAACAGGCCGCGTCCGCCCTCGTCGGTGCTGGCCGCCCGGCGCAGATGAGGGGCGGTGTTGCTGACGTCGGAGACCTCGCAGATCAGCGTGCGCCCGTACAGCAGCCGGACCCGAATGGGCCCGGTGCCGTGCCGGACGGCGTTGGTGATCAGCTCGCTGAGGATCAGTTCCGCGGCGAACGCGGTCTCGTCGAGCCCCCAGTCGGACAGGCGGCGCATGGCGGAGGCCCGGACCTCGCCGACGAGCGCCGGGTCGGCGGGCAGGTCCCAGACGGCGATCCGGCCGGGGTCCAGCGCGTGCACGCGGGCGACGAGCAGGGCGATGTCGTCGTGCGGGTGCGCGGGCGCCACGGTGTCCAGGACCGCCTGGCAGGTCTCCTCGGGCGCCCGCTCCGGATGGGCCAGGGCCGCGCGCAACTGCTCCAGCACCACGTCGACGTCACGGTGGCGGTCCTCGATGAGTCCGTCGGTGTAGAGCACCAGCTGACTGCCCTCGGGGACGTCGATCTCGACGGTGTCGAAGGGCAGCCCCCCGAGACCGAGCGGGGGCCCGGCCGGGAGGTCGGGATAGGACACGGTGCCGTCGGGGTGGACGAGTGCGGGCGGCGGGTGACCGGCGCGCGCCATGAGGCACCGCTGCTCGGTCGGGTCGTAGACGGCGTACAGACAGGTCGCACCGATGACGCCGGCGCCCTTGCCGTCGGGGTCCTCCCGGTCCAGGCGGCCCACGAGGTTGTCCAGGTGGGTGAGGACCTCGTCCGGGGAGAAGTCCAGCTCGGCGAAGCTGCGCGCCGCCGTGCGCAGCCGGCCCATGGTGGCCGCGGAGAGCATGCCGTGGCCGACGACGTCGCCGACGAGGAGCCCGACGCGGGTGCCGGAGAGGGGGATGACGTCGTACCAGTCCCCGCCGACGTCGGATTCGGCCGGCAGATAGCGGTGGGCGACCTCGACGGCGTCCTGGTCGGGCAGACCGTGCGGGAGGAGTCTGCGCTGGAGGGCCAGGACCATGGCGCGTTCATGGGTGTAGCGCCGGGCGTTGTCGATGGACAGGGCGGCGCGGGCGGCGAGTTCCTGGGCCAGCGAACGGTCGTCGTCCCCGAAGGCGCTCCCGGCGCGGTAGAAGCTGGCGATGCCCAGGACGACACCGCGGGCGAGCAGGGGCACCGCGATGAGGGAGCGGACGTGGGCGAGCAGGCGCGCGGTGTGCTCGGGGTCCTGGGCGAGCCAGCCCGCGGCGGCCTCCAGGTCCGGTTCCAGCACCGCCTCGCCCGTGGTCAGGCAACGCAGCTGGGGGGCGGTCGGGCCGAAGTCGATGCGCTTGCCGGGCGGTGTGAAGGGCAGGCCGTCGCGGACACCGTGCAGCACCGTGCGGCGCAGGTCGGCGAGGGGGTCGGCGGCCTCCTCGCCGCGCAGGACGGCGTCGGGCAGGTCGATGGTGACGAAGTCGGCCAGGCGCGGGACCGCCGTCTCGGCCAGTTCCTCGGCGGTGCGGCGCACGTCCAGGGTGGTGCCGATGCGGGCGCTGGCCTCGGACAGCAGCTCCAGGCGTCGGCGCGCGGCCAGGGCGTAGGCCCCGACGTGCGGCTCGCCCACCATGACGAGCCCCCGGGCCGGGAACGGCGAGCCGGTGCGGTCGCCCGCGGTGTCCCTGCCGCCGTACAGCGCGTCCGCACCGCCGTCGACCCCGCCCCTGCCGCCGCCCGCGGCATCCGTACCGCCTTCGGCCACACCCCTGCCGCCCTCGGCCCGGCCGCCGTCACCGACCGCCCCGACGCCGTACAGCGCGTCCCCACCGCCGTCGACCCCGCCCCCGCCGCCCGCGACATCCATGCCGCCTTCGACCGCACCCCTGCCGCCGCCCGCGGCATCCGTACCGCCTTCGGCCACACCCCTGCCGCCCTCGGCCCGGCCGCCGTCACCGACCGCCGCACCCCCGACGCCGTACAGCGCATCCCCACCGCCGTCGACCCCGCCCCCGCCGCCCGCGACATCCGTACCGCCTTCGACCGCACCCCTGCCGCCGCCCGCGGCATCCGTACCGCCTTCGGCCACACCCCTGCCGCCCTCGGCCCGGCCGCCGTCACCGACCGCC
>NZ_JBWKKY010000013.1:75945-92879 GCF_056430805.1 Streptomyces sp. NPDC045955 | reverse complement strand
CGCCGCACCCCCGACGCCGTACAGCGCATCCCCACCGCCGTCGACCCCGCCCCCGCCGCCCGCGACATCCGTGCCGCCCTCAGCCACGCCCCTGCCGCCGTCACCGACCGCCGCGCTTCTGCCGCCGTCCGCCCCGTCCCCGCCGCCGTCCACTCCGCCCCCGTCGCCGCCGTCCACGCCCGTACCGCCACCGGTCACACCCCCGCCCCGGCGGCCGCCGGGAGTGACGGCCGGGGCGGACGCGGCGGCGAGGTATCCGGACGGCAGGGTGATCGACTGTGGGGCGGGCCGTGGGGCGGCCGAAAGGGCGGCCAGGTCCGGCAGCTCCTCCGCCTGGTGCGGGAGGACCAGGGACTCCCCCGCCGAGGCGCCCGGCAGCACCGCCTCGACGGCGAAGCCCCGCACTCCGGAGGCGCTCGTCATCGGGCGGCTCACCAGCGTCACCCGCCGGCCGCCGGGCAGGGCGACGTCGACGGCGGCCCGCTGCCCGCGGGAGATCAGCTCGGCGGCCTTCTCCCTCAGGACGGCCTGGTCACGCGGGGGGAACTCGTCGGCCAGAGCGTCCAGGGCGATCCCGCCGTGCAGGCCGGCCCCGCCCCCGGCGGCCAGGTACGTGCGCAGCAGGGCGCGCTCGTGCGCGGAGCTCTGCCCCAGCAGCCGCCGCTCGATGTTCTCGGCCGCCCGGCGGATCGCCGCATCCAGCCCGGGCCGTTGGAAGCTGCGCGGATAACCGAAGCACAGGACGCCCTCGATCCGTCCGCTGAGCGGGTCGCGGACGGGCATCGCGACGCATGCGCTGCCCTGGGAGCGTTCCGCGAAGTGCTCGGCGCCGTAGACGCGGATGAGCTGCCGCTCGGCCAGGGCGAGGCCGATGCCGTTGGTGCCGGCGACCTGCTCGGCGAACACGAACCCCGGCACCCGCTGGATCGCCGGGAGCTTCCTGGCCATCGCGGGATCCCCGAACCGGCGCAGGAGGACCGTTCCGTTCGCGTCGGCGACCGAGATGTTGATCTGGCTGCCTGAGAACGCGTCCTGGAGCCGGTCGAGCACCGGCACGGCCGCGCGGACGATACGGCCCCCGGGGTCGAAGTCCTCCCGGTAGGGCAGGTCGGTCTGGTCTGGTGACAGGCCCAGTGACCGGCTGCGCCGCCACGAGTTCAGGATGGACGTCCGGACACCCGTGTCGACCGGCTGTCCCTCGAGAAACCGCTCGCGAAGCCGGGCGGGCCCCGTGCCGTCAGTCGCACGTCCCGCCGGCTTGGGTTCCTCGCCGGACCGAACCACGCTTCGCCTCGCTTGCGCCCGCCACATCCGCTACTCGGAAGAGAATCTGGCATTGACGAGGATACGGGCATTACGGGCACGCGTCACGGTGCGCCAGAGCCGTTCGGGCACCGCGCACGGAGCTACGCGCAGGGCGGAGCGCAGTCACCCCAGGAAACTCAACCGCACCTTCCGCTCCGGGTTGTCCTTGTTCGTGTCCACGAGGCACACCGACTGCCATGTCCCGAGCTCCAGCCGGCCGCCCAGCACGGGCAGGGTCGCGTGCGGCGGGACGAGGGCCGGCAGGACGTGGTCGCGTCCGTGGCCCGGACTGCCGTGCCGGTGCTGCCAGCGGTCGTCGGCGGGCAGCAGTGTGTGCAGTGCGGCCAGGAGGTCGTCGTCGCTGCCGGCACCGGTCTCGAGAACGGCGATTCCCGCCGTCGCGTGCGGGACGAAGACATTGAGGAGGCCGTCACGCCCGGCCGCCGCCTCCCGCAGGAAGGACTCGCAGTCGCCGGTGATGTCGACGACCCGCTCCGTGGATCCGGTGCGGACGTTCAGAACTCGGGTGGTGAAGACATCTGACATGCACCCCATCCTGACGCACGCGCCCGTTTTCCCCCGCCCCGCCGCCCGGTGGAGGTACCGGCGTCCACTTGACGAGACGCCCGTTGACCGTGCGCATGCCACCTGACTAGGTTCAGCCGCATGTTGCGTTCAGCCCTGCTCACCACGCGCGGTCACATCGACCTGCTGCGGGTGGCCTCCGCCGCGTGTCGCCGCGGCCGCTGACGCCCTTCCTCTCCTCACTTCCGGGTTCCCTCGCCCTGGTTCCGCCTGCCCGCTGAGCACCCCCGTTCTCGCCTGAACACTCCTGTTCTCGCCCGAACACCCTTGTTCTCGTTGCGCGGCCGCGGCGAGGCATGCCGCCCCCGCCCTCGCTCTCCCCCGTGGAGTCCTCATGAGCATCAGCCATGCCCCACCCAGGTCACCAGAAGCCGACATTTCGCCTATGTCAGCTCACGACCTCGACCTCCAGCCCCTCGTCCCCACCTCGTCCCGCCGCACCCGCGTCCCCCGCTGGCTGCGCCGTACCACCGGCCCGGTCCTGCTGCTGGCCCTGTGGCAACTCCTCAGCAGCACGGGCGCGTTGCAGCCGGACGTGCTCGCCTCGCCCGGCCGTATCGCCCAGGTCGCGGGGGACATGGTGGCCGACGGCTCGCTCCCCGCCGCCATGGGCACCTCGCTCCAGCGGGTGGCGGCCGGGCTGCTGCTGGGCCTCGTCGTCGGGACCGGACTGGCCCTGCTCTCGGGCCTGTTCCGGATCGGCGAGGATCTGGTGGACGCGCCCGTGCAGATGCTGCGGACCGTGCCGTTCGTGGGGCTCATCCCGCTGTTCATCATCTGGTTCGGCATCGGCGAGGCCCCCAAGGTCGCCATCATCACGCTCGGCGTGACCTTCCCGCTCTACCTCAACGTCTACGCCGGAATCCGCGGCGTGGACGCCCAGTTGATCGAGGCCGGGGAGTCCCTCGGACTGTCCCGGTGGGGACTCGTCCGGCACGTCGTCCTCCCGGGCGCGCTGCCGAACGCCATGACCGGTCTGCGCTACTCGCTCGGCATCGCCTGGCTCGCGCTGGTCTTCGCCGAGCAGGTCAACGCCGACTCCGGCATCGGGTTCCTCATGGTGCAGGCGCGGGACTTCCTGCGGACCGACGTGATCGTGGTCTGTCTGGTCGTCTACGCCTTCCTCGGCCTGCTCGCCGACTTCATCGTCCGCTCTCTCGAAAGGGTGCTGCTGCAATGGCGACCGACGTTCACCGGCCGGTGACCCCCCAGGCGGTCCATGTCGAAGGGCTCACGCGGGCCTTCGACGGCCGTGCCGTCATCGACGATCTGCGACTGGACGTCCGGCCGGGCGAGTTCGTGGCCCTGCTCGGGCGCAGCGGCTGCGGCAAGTCGACGCTGCTGCGGATCCTCGCCGGGCTCGACCGCGACATCGAGGGCACCGTCCTGGTGCCGCGCCGCAAGGCCGTCGCCTTCCAGGCGCCCCGGCTGATGCCGTGGAAGAGGGTCTGGCGCAACGTCCTGCTCGGTCTGCCCGGCAAGCCCGAACGGGCCGTCGCCGAGCAGGCCCTCGACGAGGTCGGCCTCGGCCACCGCTCGGCCGCCTGGCCCAAGACGCTCTCCGGTGGCGAGGCCCAACGCGCCTCGCTGGCCCGGGCGTTGGTACGCGAACCTGATCTGCTGCTGCTCGACGAGCCGTTCGGCGCGCTCGACGCCCTCACCCGCATCAAGGCCCAGCGGCTCGTCGGCGAGTTGTGGCAGCGGCGGGGCTGCGCGGTGCTCCTCGTCACCCACGACGTGGAGGAGGCCGTGCTGCTCGCCGACCGCGTCCTGGTGATGGACGGCGGCGTCATCGCCCACGAGCAGCGCGTCGACCTCGACCGCCCCCGCGACATCACCGACCCGCGCTTCGCCGCACTGCGCGCCGGCCTCCTCGAACGCCTCGGCGTCGAGGCGACGGCCGCCGAAGCCGCCTGAACTTCTGCACGCACGAACCACACGAACGGAACCGTCATGCGACGACGCCTCGCCCCCGCCGCCCTGCTTCTCCCCCTCGCCCTTCTGCTGACCGCCTGCGGCGGGAACTCGGCCGCCAGTACGTCGGAAGGCGGCACCGACGGCCACGGCCCCGTCACCCTCAACGTCGGCGACCAGAAGGGAGGTTCGGAGGCCATCCTGCGGGCCGCGGGGGAACTGAAGAACCTCGACTACAAGATCAAGTGGTCGACGTTCACCTCCGGCCCGCCCCTGCTGGAGGCCGTGAACGCCAAGGCCGTCGACATCGGCGGCGTCGGCAACACCCCGCCGGTGTTCGCGGCCGGGGCGGGTTCGAAGATCAAGGTCGTGGCCGCGTGGCACGGCACCTCCAAGGGCGACACCATCCTCGTGCCGGACGACTCGCCCCTGAGGAACCCCACGCAGCTCAAGGGCAAGTCGATCGCCGTCGCCCAGGGATCCTCCGCTCACTTCCAGCTGGTCGCGTCCCTGAAGAAGGCCGGACTGAAGCCGAGTGACGTCAAGGTCAAGTACCTCCAGCCGGCCGACGCACTCGCCGCGTTCACCGCCGGCAAGGTCGACGCGTGGGCGGTGTGGGACCCGTACACCTCGCAGGTGCTGAAGGGCGGGCAGGGCCGCGTCCTGACCGACGGTGACGGCGTGACCAACGGGCTCACCTTCCAGGTCGCGGCGCCGGACGCGCTCAAGGACAAGAAGAAGGCCGCCGCCGTCAAGGACTACCTGGAGCGGCTGCGGCGCGCCTACGCGTGGGTGTACGACCACGAGGAGGAGTGGGCGAAGGTCTGGGCGAAGGACACCGGGCTCCCCGAGGACGTGGCACTCGCGGCGGTGAAGCGCACCTACACCACCCGGGTCGAGGTCGCCGTCGACAAGCCGCTGATCGCCTCCGAGCAGAAGATCGCCGACACGTTCACGGCGTTGAAGCTCATCCCGCGCAAGGTCGACTTCGCCGACTTCACCGACACCCGGTTCAACGGCGGCCTGCCTCCGTCCACCACCCAGGCCCGCCCTTCCACCGGGTCGTGAAGCGGAGCCGTGCGGGCCGTCCCTCGGGAAGATCCATGGGCCCGGCAGGGTTGGTAGAAGCGTGAACAACACACGCGAGGTCGAGGTAGTCGTCATAGGCGCCGGTCAGGCCGGTCTGGCCGGCGCCTATCACCTGCGGCGATCCGGTTTCGAGCCGGACCGCGACTTCGTCGTGCTGGACCACTCCCCCGGCCCCGGCGGCGCCTGGCAGTTCCGCTGGCCGTCGCTGACGTACGACAGGGTGCACGGGATGCACGCGCTGCCGGGGATGGAGCTCACCAACGGGGATCCGACGCGGCCGTCGGCCGAGGTCATCAGCGACTACTTCGACCGGTACGAGCGGACCTTCGACCTGCGAGTGCGGCGCCCCGTCGACGTGCGGGCCGTGCGCGAGGGGCCCGGCGGGCGGCTGCTGGTGGAGACCTCGCAGGGCGTGTGGTCGACGCGGGCGCTGATCAACGCGACCGGCACCTGGGACCGGCCGTTCTGGCCACGTTATCCGGGCCAGGAGACCTTCCGGGGGCGGCAGTTGCACACCGCGCAGTACGCAGGGCCGGAGGAGTTCGCCGGGCAGCGGGTGGTCGTGGTGGGCGGTGGCGCCTCCGGCACGCAGCATCTGCTGGAGATCGCCTCGTACGCGGCCGCCACCACCTGGGTGACCCGGCGTCCGCCCGTCTTCCGCGAGGGTCCCTTCGACGAGGACGCCGGCAGGGCGGCCGTCGCGCTCGTCAAGGAACGGGTGCGGCAGGGGCTGCCGCCCAGGAGTGTCGTCTCGGTCACCGGGCTGCCACTGAACGACGCGGTCCGGCAGGGCATCGAGGACGGGGTGCTCGACCGGCAGCCGATGTTCGACCGCGTCACGCCCACGGGAGTGGACTGGCGGGACGGCCGTCACGTCGACGCCGACGTCATCCTCTGGGCCACCGGCTTCCGCCCTGCCATCGACCACCTCACTCCGCTGCGCCTGCGCGAGCCGGGCGGCGGCATCCGTATGGAGGGCACCCGCGCGGCCGCCGACCCGCGTATCCACCTCGTGGGCTACGGCCCGTCGGCCAGCACCATCGGCGCCAACCGCGCCGGCCGCGCGGCCGTCCGCGACATCAGGCGGCTGCTGGCGCGGGAGCCGATCGCCGCGTGAGGCACGGGCGGGTCATCCGGCCGCCCGCGCGCCGTCCTTCTTCTGGCGCGCGTTGAACTCCGCGACGTTCCGCTGGTGTTCCGCGTAGTCCGCGGTGAAGCGGGTGTCGCCCGGGCGAACCGTGACGAAGTACAGCCAGTCGCCCGGGGGCGGGTTGATGGCGGCGCGCAAGGCCTCCTCGCCGGGGTTGTCGATGGGGGTGGGGGGCAGGCCCATGCGCTGGTACGAGTTGTAGGGGCTGTCGATGCGGGTGTCGCTCGCCGTGGTGCGCAGGGTGGAGCGGCCGAGCGCGTAGTTGATGGTGGAGTCCATCTGCAGCGGCATGCCGCGTTCGAGGCGGTTGAAGACGACCCGGGCGACCTTGCCCATGTCGGCCTTGGTGGCCGCCTCCGCCTGGACGAGGCTCGCGATGGTGACGGCCTGGTAGACGTTCATGGCGTTGCGCTGCGCTCCCGCGGCGATGGGCGCGCCGTTGAACCTCTCGTTCGCGGTGTCGACCATCAGCGCCAGGAGCTTCTCCGGGGTCGTCTTCTCCTGGAGCGGATAGACCGCCGGGAAGAGGTAGCCCTCCGGGTTGCCCTCGGCGTCGTTCGGCAGTTTGAGGGCGGCCTTCGCCAGGGACTTCTTCGTGCTGCCGGGAGGCAGGGCGAGGGCCTTGTCGACGGCGGCGTAGACCTGGCTCGCGCGCCAGCCCTCCGGGATCACCAGGGTCGCGGGCCGGGCGTCCTCCTCGGCCCCCAGGGTCAGCAGCGGCACCGCCACGGCGGTACCGACCACGACGGCTCCGGTCGCGACGAGGGCGATACGGCCCCGGCGCGTCAGTCGAATCGTGCTCCGTGGCGGAGTGTTCTTCTGCATGCGGGCACGGTAACCCGCATATCGCCACAAACCCGGCATATTTTCATCTTGTCGGTTCCAGTTGGGCGTCCCGGCGTACGAGCGCCGCGTACCGGCCGTGCCGCTCGAGCAGTTCCTCGTGCGTACCGAGTTCGACGGCGCGCCCCGAGTCGAGGACCACGATCTGGTCGGCGCCCCGGACCGTGGACAGCCGGTGGGCGATGGTGAGCGTGGTGCGGTTCGCCGACAGCGCGTCGATGGCGTCCTGCACGGCCGCCTCGGTCCGGGTGTCCAGCGCGCTGGTGGCCTCGTCGAGGATGAGGACCGGCGGGTCGCGCAGGATCGTGCGGGCGATGGCCAGGCGCTGCTTCTCGCCGCCGGAGAAGCGGTGGCCGCGCTCACCGACGACCGTGTCGTAGCCGTCGGGCAGGGACGCGATGTGGTCGTGGATCTGCGCCGCCTTCGCCGCCTGGTGCAGTTCCTCGTCGGTGGCGTCGGGCTTGGCGAAGCGCAGGTTGTCGGCGACCGAGGCGTGGAAGAGGTACGTCTCCTGCGAGACGACGCCGACCGCGCGCGCCAGGGTGTCGAAGTCGAGGTCGCGGACGTCGACCCCGTCGAGAGTGACGCGTCCGCCCGTCACGTCGTAGAGGCGGGGGACCAGGTAGCCGAGCGTGGACTTGCCGGCGCCGGTCGGGCCGACGACGGCGAGGCTGCCGCCGGCCGGGACGGTGAGGTCGATGCCGTCGAGGACGGGGCCGTCCTTGTCGTCGTAGCCGAACGAGACCTTCTCGAAGCGGACCTCTCCCTTGACCCGGTCGAGGTGGACCGGGTCCGCGCGCTCGGTGATGTCGATCGGCAGGTCGAGGTACTCGAAGATGCGCTGGAAGAGGGCGAGCGAGGTCTGGATCTGCACTCCGGTCGACAGCAGGCTCACGGCCGGGCGGAACAGGCCCTGCTGGAGCGAGACGAAGGCGACGATCGTGCCGAGGGAGACCTCGGGGCCGCCCAGCTGGAGGGCCATGCCGGCGGTCCAGTAGATGACGGCGGGCAGAGCCGCCATGACGATCGTGATGACGGCCATGCGCCAGCGGCCGGCCATGTTGGACCGTACCTCCAGGTCGACGAGTTCCTCGGACTCGTCGGCGAAGGACTTGGTCAGCGAGTCGGAGCGCCCCATCGTGCGGCCGAGCAGGATGCCGCTGACGGAGAGCGACTCGGTGACCGTGGCGGCCATGGCGGCCATCTGCTTCTGGCGCTGGGTGGTGATCTTCCGGCGTTCGTTGCCGACGCGGCGGCTGATCCACACGAACACCGGCAGCAACAGCAGCGAGACGACGGTCAGGCGCCAGTCGAGGACGACCATCGCGACGATCGTGGCGACGACGCTGGTGAGGTTGGAGACCAGGGACGTCGCGGTGGAGGTGACGGTGGCCTGCATGCCGCCGATGTCGTTGGCGATGCGGGACTGCACCTCGCCCGTGCGGGTGCGCGTGAAGAACGCGAGGGACATGCGCTGGAGCCGGCCGTAGACGGCCGTGCGCAGGTCGTGCATGACGCGCTGGCCGACCGTCGTGGAGATCAGGGTCTGGAGGACACCGAAGACGCTGGTGAGGACGGCGCTGAGGATCATGCCGAGGGCGAGCAGGCTGAGCAGGCCGGTGCGCCCCTGCGGGATCGCGACGTCGAGGATCTCCTTCAGCAGGAAGGGCGTGGCGACCGAGACCAGCGACGCGGCGCCGACCAGCAGGCCGACGACCGCCAGGCGGCCCCGGTAGGGGCGGAAGAGCCTGAGGATGCGGCGGACCTGCCGGGGCTGTTCCTTCACGTCGGCGGGTGCGCTCCAGGGGGCTTCATGGTCGGGATGCATGGGCTCCTTCGAGAGGGCGATACGGGCGGCGGCACAGGGGCGGGGCGAGGGCCGGAGAATCGGATCGTAGCTCATTGTTACCTATACTCACAATGAACATCATCCTGATATTGTTCCCGTATGACCTCCCCCGATTCCGACGGCCTGCTCGCCGAGCAGCTGCTGCGGCTCACCCGCCGGGTGCACCGCATCCAGAAGCACCATCTGGAGCACCGCGACCTCGGCATCACACCGGCTCAGTCCCGGCTGCTGCGCACTCTCGCGCACTGGGGTTCGCCGCCGCGGATGGCCGACCTGGCCGAGCGCCTGGAGGTGGTGCCGCGAGCCGTGACGACGCTGGTCGACGGGCTGGAGGCGAGCGGCAAGGTGCGGCGGGTCCCGGACCCGGCGAACCGGCGGGTGATCCGCATCGAGCTCACGGACGACGGCCGCAAGGCGCTGGGCGAACTGCGGGCGGCGCGCAGGTCGGCCGCGGAGGAGATCCTCGCGCCGCTGACGGAGGAACAGCGCGAGGCGCTCGGAGGGTTGCTGAACATGCTGATCGACGGAACGCCGGTGCGGCGGTGCTGAAGCGCGTTCGCGCTCGGAACGCCGGTGCGGCGGTGCTGAAGCGCATTCACGCGCGGGCACGCGAAACGGGCCGCGGCCGCCGCTCTCCTGCTGGAGCGGTGGCCGCGGCCCGGTCGGTCTTGGTCAACTGACCTCGGGGGCCGGCTCCTTGGGCTTCTGGGTGGGGATGCCGGGCGCCGGGTTCGCCGCCCCGGGGGCTTCGGCGTCGCCGTCGCCGCCACCGCCACCGCCGTCCAGCTCGTCGTCGGGCGCGGAGGTGTCCTCCCCGTCGAGCGTCTTCCTGGCCCGCTCGATGTCCAGCGCGCCCTCCCAGCGGGACACCGCGAATACGGCGACACAGTTGCCGAGCAGGTTCGTGACGACGCGCATCGAGTCCATGATGCGGTCCACGCCGAGCAGCAGGGCGACGGCTCCGGCCGGGATGGCACCCAGGGACGAGGCCGTCGCCGACAGGGCGAGGAACGCCGAACCGGGGATGCCCGCCATGCCCTTGCTGGTCAGCATCAGCACCAGGACCACGGTGATCTGCTGACCCAGGCTCAGATCCACGCCCACGGCCTGGGCGATGAACAGCGTGCCGATCGACAGGTAGAGCGAGGCGCCGTCGAGGTTGAAGGAGTAGCCCGTGGGCAGTACCAGACCCACCGCGTCGTCGCGGGCACCGGCCCGGCGCAGCTTCTGCATCACGCGCGGCATGACCGACTCGGTGGACGCGGTGCCGAGCGCGAGCAGCATCTCCTCGCGGATGTAGCGCAGGAACTTCCAGAGGCTGAGCCCGGTCACCAGCCGCAGGGCGACGGCGAGCAGTGCGACGAACAGCGCGGCCGCCACGTAGCAGAGCACGATGAGCTTGGCGTACGTCTTCATCACGCCCAGCCCGTAGTTGCCGACCAGGTGGGCCATCGCGCCGAACACCGCGAGCGGGGCGAGCCGCATGATGAACCCGACGACCGTGAAGATCACGTCCTGGGCCTGGTCGACGGCGGGCAGGATCTTCGGCACCCTGGTGTGTCCGAGGTGCAGCAGGGCGGCGCCCACCAGGCAGGCCAGGATGAGGACTTGGAGCAGTTCGTTCTCGGCGAAGGCGCCGACGAAGCTCTCGGGCAGCGCGTTGAGGACGAACTCGGTCGTCGAGGGCAGTTGGCCACCGCCCGTCGTCTGGTTCACCGCGGCGGCGTCCAGCGAGGAGGGGTCGACGTTCATGCCCTTGCCGGGCCCGACGACGTTGGCGGCGACGAGGCCGATGACCAGGGCGGCGGTGGAGGCGACCTCGAACCAGATCAGGGCCTTGACCCCGATCCGGCCGAACGCCTTCAGGTCACCGGCCTTGGCGATGCCGACGACGACCACGCAGAACACCAGCGGCGAGATCACCGTCTTGATGAGCCGGGTGAAACCGTCGCCGAGCGGCTGGAGAGCCCTGGCCGTGTCCGGCCACAGCTTCCCGACGAGGATTCCGAGGACGAGCGCGCAGAGGACCTGCGCGAAGAGTGAGGTACGCAGGGTGCGTGCGACGCGCCGCGGCAGGGACGGTACGGACGGTGGCACGAGGCCTCCTTGGGGACGGGACACACAGAGGCCGGAGGGGACTTCTGCGATACGGAAAGCAGCTTCCGTAGCCGTACACATTGGAGGCTGTCTTGATCGCGCACAAGACCGCAACGTTTCAGCCACGTAAAAGCGTCCCGAGTGGCGCATGTCACATGAGCCACTCAGGCCTCTTCAGCAACGACGGCGGTCTCCCGTGAGCACCCCCTGAACGGTGGTCAGCGTGCGGTCGTAGCAGCCGGTCGAGCCGTACAGCCGGTAGCGCTCACGCGTCGTACCGACCGCGTGCCGCTGATCGCGGGGCACGTTCGCCGTGTACGTGGCGTCGCCCGTATAGGAGTCGTCGAGCCGTGACCACGCCGTACGGCGGCCGTCGCGCGTCTCGACGGCCGTGGCGCGGTCGCCGAGGGCCAGCACGGTGCGCAGCCGGTCACCCGCGCCGAGGGTCGTCGTACCGTCCATGGTGTAGGTCCGGTGCGTGCGGGTGGTGTGGGCCGGTCCGCGTCCGTCGACGGTCACCGACTCGTCGTCGGTCCAGGTGGCTGCGAGGGCGTCGGTCGTCTCGCCGTCCGTCCAGCGGTGCTCGGAGGTGTGGGCGAGCGAACGGCCGACGGTGGTCATGACGCGGCCGTGCGAGGTGTCGACGTATCCGGCGACGGTCAGCCGGTGGGCGCCCTCGGTGTCGACCCGGTGCTGTGAACCCGGCGTATACGACGAGGAGCCGGTGAGGTCGCCCACCTTGTGCACGGTGAGCTTCCCGGGCACGTGGGCGCGCTGGTCGTCCTGCCAGACGAGCACGTTCACGGGGGTGCTCCAGCCGGTCTGCCCCTCGGGCACGCCGACGACCGAGACCTCGACGCGGTGCGGACGGCCGTCGTTGAGGAGCCCGGCGAAAGGGGTGAGGTCGTAGGTGATCGGCTTGATGTCGAAGGCGCGCGGGCCCGGGATCACGTACCAGAGGAACGGGTTGGACCAGCCGCCGGTCCACACGGTGGGGAACGGTGCGGCGATGCCCGCGAGACGGCCGTCCACGCTGATCCGCACCTCGCGGTAGGGGCCTCGGCCCGCCTTGCAGGAGTACGGCGCCGGGTCGGGCACCGTCAGGTACCAGTACTCCTCGCAGCCGCCGCCGGAGCCGGTGGCGTACACCTCGGCGACGACGCGTTCGCTGTTGCGCGGGGTCGTGAGGGTGGTCGCGCCGTCAGCCCCTCGGTCGAGGGTGAGTACTCGGTCGGGGGTGCTCTTCCGGTCCGGGCGGCCCTGATGGAACGTCAGAGTGACCTTGACGTCGAGGACGCCCGTGTAAGTGCCGTCGACGACGTTCCCGATGAGCATCTCGACGTCCTGCCGGCCGCGGAAGGTGTCGCTGTAGCGGGTGACGTCCTTCTCCACCGACCACTCGATGCCGTCGGGCGAGGGCTGCGGTGTCGAGGTGCGGAAGATCTCGACCCCGCCGACGTGCAGATAGCCGAGCCGGTCGTACTGGCGCCCCTTGACCTTGCCGTCGAGCCGCAGCACCACCTTGCTCCAGCGGTCACCGCAGTCGCCGGGCGGGGTGTACGTGCCCCGGTACGGGGTGAAGTCGCGGAACTGCGCCTGGGCGACGGTGACTTCGCAGGACCTGCCGCCGGGCTCGGTGATGGGCGGGGCGGCCGTGACCGGGTCGTGCCAGTCGGTGCCGAACTCGGCGGGGACGTCGGCCGCACGGGCAGGACCGGCCCCCAGGAGGGTGCTCGCCAGGAGGGTCGCTCCGGCAAGCATGGACATGACGATCCGTCTCTTCATGGGCGGTGTTCTACGGGGAGTCCGCCGCCTCCGCAATGCGCACCGGCCCGCCGAGCCGCCCTGTTCCCACCTCTGTCGGCCGGTTCCGTTCGGCGGGTCGAAAACCGGTTGCCCCCGACCACGTGGCGAAGCGAACCTGTCACGGTTTGCTGCCCTCGGCCGAACCCTCCTCCCCCATTCCCCCTCACCCATTCCCCCATCCCCCTGACACGAGCCACTGGGACGTCATGCAGATTCAAGACCTTCCGTACCCCGACCCGGGCGTGCCGGACGCGCGTTCGGGTCCCCGATTCCTGTGGTGGCTCTTCCGCAACCAGCTGGACGGGCAGCTCAAGTCGCTGGCCTGGGGGCTGCTGCACTTCGCCTCCGTCGCCGCGCTGCCGTTCTGCGTCGGTGTCGCCGTACAGGCCGTCGTCGACCGCTCCGGCGGGCAACTCGCCCTGGCGGGCGGCCTGCTGGTGCTCGCCTGTGTCGGCAACGCCGTCGGCGACACCTTCCTGCACCGCACCGCCATCACGAACTGGATCACGGCGGCCGCCCGCGTCCAGCAGCTCCTCGCCCGCAAGGCCGCCCAGTTGGGCTCGGCGCTGACCCGGCGCGTCGCGGCCGGTGAGGTCGTGGCGGTCTCCACGGGTGACGTCGAGAAGATCGGCTGGTTCGTGGAGGCCTGGTCGCGCTTCACCGCGGCGCTGGTCACCATCGTGCTGGTCTGCGTCGCACTGCTCGTCTACCAGCCCGCGCTCGGCGTGGTCGTCGCCGTGGGGCTGCCCGTGCTGGCGCTCGCCGTGCTGCCCCTGCTGCCCCGCGCCACCCGGCGGGCCGATGTGCAGCGCGAGAAGGCCGGACGCGCCACCGAGCTCGCCTCGGACACCGTCGCCGGTCTGCGCGTGCTGCGCGGCATCGGCGGTGAGGAACTGTTCCTCGACCGCTACCGCCGTGCCTCCCAGGAGGTCCGGCACGCGGCGGTGCGCAGCGCCCGGATGTGGTCCCTGATCTCCGCGATCCAGGTCCTGCTGCCGGGACTGCTGCTCATCGCCGTCGTCTGGTACGGCGTGCACCTGGCCCGCCAGGGCCGGATCACCGTCGGCGAACTGGTCACCGTCTACAGCTCGGTGATGGTCCTGACCTATCCGCTGCGGCACTTCGAGGAGATCGCCATGGCGTACTCCTTCTCCCGGCCGTCCGCCAAACGGGCCGCGGGCGTACTGGCGCTGGAGCGGGCCACCGACACCGCCGGGTCGCGCGGGGCCGAGCTCCCGTCCGGAGACCTGTACGACCCGGAAACCGGGCTGCTCGCGCGCACCGGCCGGCTCACCGCCGTGGTGTGCGGCGACCCGGACGCGGCCGGCCGGCTGGCGGAGCGGCTGGGCGGGCACCCTCCGCAGGAGGGCAACTCGGTGCTGCTCGGCGGTGTGCCGCTCGACGAACTCCCGCTGGACACTGCCCGTACGGCCGTCCTCGTCCAGGACAAGGACCCGGTCCTGCTGTCCGGCACACTGCGCGAACTGCTCGACGTACCCGCCTCGGGCGACGTCGAGCCGCGGGCTGCGCTGGCCGCCGCCCAGTGCGACGACGTGCTGGCGGCGCTGGTGCAGGGCTCGGTGGACGCCGCCGATCCCCTGGACGCGCGGATCACCGAACGCGGCCGGTCCCTGTCCGGCGGCCAGCGGCAGCGCCTCGCGCTCGCCCGGTCGCTGATCACGGACCCGGAGGTGCTCGTTCTGGACGAGCCGACCTCGGCCGTCGACTCGCACACCGAGGCCCGGATCGCGCAGGGTGTGCGGGAGTTGCGCGCGGGGCGCACGACCGTGGTGTTCACCTCCTCGCCGCTGCTGCTGGACCGCGCCGACCGGATCGTGTTCCTGCACGACGGCGAGGTCGCGGCGACCGGCACGCATCGCGAGCTGCTGCACACCGAGCCCCGCTACCGCGCGGTGGTCACCCGCGAGACGGACGACGAGGTCGCGCTGACCGGCTCCGTCGCCCTGAAGGACGTCCTGCACGAACTGGAAGAGATCGAGGAGAAGGCATGATCGGCGTGGCGCCACCGGCGTACGACCCGGCCGCCCCGACGACGGCGAACACACTGCCGGTCGGCGCCCCCACGACCGTCCGCGCCTACGTGGCCGAACTGCTGCGCCGGCACCGCCGGGCGTTCGTGCTGCTCGTCGCCGTCAACACGGTAGCTGTCATCGCCTCGATGGCCGGTCCGTGGCTGCTGGGCGGAGTCGTGGAGCGGGTCTCCGACGGGGCGCGGGATCTGCGGCTGGAACTCACCGCGGGGCTGTTCGTGGCGGCGCTGGCCGTCCAGGCCCTGTTCGTCCGCCAGGTGCGGCTGCGCGGCGCGATGCTGGGCGAGCGGATGCTGGCCGACCTGCGCGAGGACTTCCTCGTCCGGTCGGTCGGGCTGCCGCCGGGCGTGCTGGAGCGGGCCGGGACCGGCGATCTGCTGTCGCGGATCACCACGGACATCGACCGGCTGGCCAACGCCATGCGTGAGGCCGTGCCGCAGCTGTCGATCGGCGTGGTGTGGGTCGTGCTGCTCATGGGCGGGCTGGTCGTCACGGCGCCGCCGCTGGCGCTCGCCGTGCTGCTCGCCCTGCCGCTGCTGATCGTCGGCTGCCGCTGGTACTTCCGGCGGGCACCGGCCGCCTACCGCTCGGAGGCCGCCGGGTACGCCGCCGTGGCCGCCGCGCTCGCCGAGACCGTGGACGCCGGGCGCACCGTCGAGGCGCACCGCCTCGGTGACCGGCGCGTCGCGCTGTCCGAGCGCCGGATCAAGGAATGGACGGCCTGGGAGCGCTACACGTTGTGGCTGCGGTCGGTGCTCTTCCCGGTCATCAACGTCACCCACGTGACCGTGCTCGGTTCGGTCCTCCTGGTCGGCGGCGTGTTCGCCCTGCACGGCTGGATCGACGTCGGCCAGCTCACGACGGGCGCGCTGATCGCCCAGATGCTCGTCGACCCGGTGGGCATGATCCTGCGCTGGTACGACGAACTCCAGGTCGCCCAGGTGTCGCTGGCCCGGCTCGTCGGGGTCCGGGACATCGAGCCGGACGCCGGCGACCCCTCCGTGTCCCCCGACGGACGCCACGTGCGTGCCGACCGTGTGCACTTCGGCTACGTGGAGGGCGTGGACGTCCTGCGCAAGGTGTCCCTGGAGGTCTCCCCCGGCACCCGGCTGGCCCTGGTCGGCCCCTCGGGTGCGGGCAAGTCGACGCTGGGGCGGCTGCTCGCCGGGATCTACGCGCCCCGGGACGGCCGGATCACGCTGGGCAGCGCCGAGTTGTCCCGGATGCCGGCGGAACGCGTCCGCGCCCATGTCGCCCTCGTCAACCAGGAGCACCACGTCTTCGTGGGCTCCCTGCGCGACAACCTCCGGCTCGCCCGGACCGGTGCCGGCGACGCCGAGCTGTGGGCGGCGCTGGGCGCGGTCGACGCGGACGGCTGGGCCCGGGCGCTCGACGACGGCCTGGACACCGAGGTCGGCTCGGGCGGCCTGACGCTCACCCCGGCCCAGGCCCAGCAGATCGCCCTGGCCCGCCTGGTGCTGGCGGATCCGCACACGCTGGTCCTGGACGAGGCGACGTCCCTGCTCGACCCGCGCGCCGCCCGCCACCTGGAACGATCCCTGGCCAAGGTCCTCGACGGCCGCACCGTCGTCGCCATCGCCCACCGCCTCCACACCGCCCACGACGCGGACGTCATCGCCGTCGTCGAGAACGGCCGCATCAGCGAACTGGGCAGCCACGAGGAACTGGTGGCGGCGGACGGGGCGTATGCGGCGCTGTGGAGGTCTTGGCACGGGTGACGAGCGGGTGCGGAGGGCCGTGAGACTCGCCGCGTCGGCGTGCCGGGCCGGGACGGACCGGGGGCTGGCCGGGCCTTGGGCGGATCGGGGCTGGCCGGGCCTTGGGCGGATCGGGGCTGGCCCGTGACGGCGGGCACGGCGGCGAGACCGGCCGCCATGACCAGGCCGCCCGCCACCGGCACCCCGATGCGGGCTGCCCGGGCCCGGGCGGCACCGGAGCGGTTTCTTGAACGACCGGCTCTCCGGGCCCTCCCTCCGGCGGGGCCCGGGGCTTGTCGGGCCCGGCCCCTGGTCGGCCCGGGGCCAGACGCGGCGCGGGCAAGGCCCGGACCCGGACTCGGCACCCGGCTGGGCCGGGGGCCAGACGCGGCGCGGAGCAAGGCCCGGACTCGGCGCGGCACCCGGCTCGGCCGGGGGCCAGACGCGGCGCGGAGCAAGGCCCGGACTCGGCGCGGCACCCGGCTCGGCCGGGGGCCAGACGCGGCGCGGAGCAAGGCCCGGACTCG
>NZ_JBWKKY010000013.1:0-75849 GCF_056430805.1 Streptomyces sp. NPDC045955 | reverse complement strand
CTCGGCGCGGCACCCGGCTCGGCCGGGGGCCCAGACGCGGCGCGGAGCAAGGCCCGGACTCGGCGCGGCACCCGGCTCGGCCGGGGGCCCAGACGCGGCCCGGGGCCCGGGCGGCCCGGGTTTCGGAACAGCGGGCCCGCGGGCCGGCGCGGGCCGCGGGCCGATGCGGGTCCCGGTCCGAGCGCGGGCCGTGGGCCGGGCGCCACGTGCCGGTTCCGGGCGGCGCGGGCCGTGGGCCAAGCGCGAGCCGCGGCCCGATGCGGGACCCGGCCGAGCACGGGCCGCGGCCCGATGCGGGACCCGGCCCGAGCGCAGGCCGAGGGCCAGGCGCCGGTCCCGGGCGGCGCGGGCCGTGGGCCGGGCGCCGGCCCCGGGTCGGTCACGCCCCCTGCCCGCTGACCGCCGGAGGCGTTCCGTGGCGTTGCGCGGTCCCGAGCCGGGGTGGAAGGCTGGAGTCAGGCACCGGCTCGGGGAAACGCCCGGGAACCGCGGCAGCGGTTCGGCGGCGGGCGGCGTCAGTGCTCCGTGTGGCGGCCCGGCGCGGGCCCCGGTGTGAACGGGCCCGCCCCACCCCCTGGAGGTACCCGTGAAGAGCTCCGACGGCTGGGGAGACGACGTCTACCAGCCGGAACCATCCGAGCAGAGAGAGGACACGGGGCTGCTCGACGTCGAGGACACCTTGGAGTACGACGGCGTCGACGATCCCCTCGACCGCGGCTGGTCCCCTCCCGAGCGCCCCTGGGCCGTGGAGCACAGAGGCGTCACCGCGGCGGAGCGGCGGCAGGGCGAGACGCTGGACGAGCGGCTCGCCGAGGAGCTGCCGGAGCCCGTCGCCCCGGACGGTGACGGGCTCGGGGACTGCCAGGGCACCGACGGGGAACTCCTGGACAACGAGGTGGGCGCCGCCCGCTCCGGCCGGCTCGTCGCCCCCGACGAGGGTGCGCACGAGGACGAGGAGAGCGCACTGGTCGCCATGGACGTGGGCATCGACGGCGCGGCGGCGTCGGCCGAGGAGGCAGCCGTGCACATCGTCGACGAGGACACCCTGTCCGGCTGATCACAAAGCCCGAGCCGCGAGGAGCATCCATGCAGCAGGACAAGCACCCCGACTACCACCCCGTCGTCTTCCGCGACCGGGCCGCCGGTTACGCGTTCCTGACCCGGTCCACCGCGACCAGCGACGAGACCATCGAGTGGGACGACGGCGAGACCTATCCGGTCGTGGACGTGGAAATCTCCTCGGAGAGCCACCCCTTCTACACGGGCAAGGCCCGCACGGTGGACTCGGAGGGCCGGGTCGCCGCGTTCGAGCGCCGCTACGGCGGCCGCTGAACCCGTCTCCTGCGGCCCGGCCGGCGCTCAGATGACGTTGAGCGCCGCCGCGCACCCCACCCCGCCGAGCAGCATGAACACCGGCATCAGCACCCTCAGCTCGACCCAGCTGCCCGCGCGGAACCGCAGGGCCTTCGGCGGCCCGACCGGGTACCAGCGCTTGCGCCCCACCGGTATGGGCCACAGGACCGGGCAGCCCGAGACGGTGAGCGCGTCCCCGAGGTCGTGCACCAGCGCTCCCAGCACGACCGGCAGCCCCAGCCAGAGGTACTCCTGCCCCGGCGCCGTGAACAGCCAGTCCGCGCCGTTGCCCGGCTTGTCCAGGACGCCCGCGAGGATCCACGCCGTGGCCGCGGCCAGCAACCACACCAGGACGTCACTGCTGGAGCCGCGCGCCGCCCGCCACAGCAGGCCCTCGATGGCCAGCACCAGGTGCACGAAGAGGATCGCCAGCACCCCCCAGCGATCGCTGGTGATCGCCACGGCCGAGGTGCCCGCACCGATCAGGACCGCCCACAGCCAGGTGTGCGTGAGCGTCCGGTGCCCGCCGGAGCGACGCGGGTCACCTTGTTTCCTGGTGGCTTTGTAGACGGCGTACGACAGCTTGTCGACGATCTCGCACAACCAGCGCGACAACGGTCCGAAGGACCGGGAGATGGTGGCCGCCTTGTGGTCGAGGTCCGGGGCGAGCGCGGCACCGGCGCAGATCAGGGCGCCGACGAGGAGGACCGGCCAGGGCATCGGGCGCCCGGCCGCGGCGGCCGCCGCACCGACGCCGAGCCAGGCGGCGGCGCCCGACAGTGAGTGTGCTGGTCCCATCATCGGCGTGGCCCGCCCCATTCCTCGTGTACCGCTGTCCAGTTGACCGGCGCGCTGACATCCCGTCGGCGACACAGCGTAGCGTTCGCGATCTTCGCGTCCGCAGCCGATTCCCGCATCGGGCCGGAGGCCAGGCAAGATGGGGGACGTGACCCTCATCGATCAGCTGCCGCGGACCGCCGACCCCGACGCCCTGTACGAAGCCTTCGAGTCGTGGGCCGGTGAGCGGGGTCTCACGCTCTACCCCCACCAGGAGGAGGCGCTGATCGAGGTGGTCTCCGGCGCGAACGTGATCGTGTCGACGCCCACCGGGTCCGGCAAGAGCATGATCGCGGCGGGCGCGCACTTCGCCGCGCTGGCCCGGGACGAGGTCACCTTCTACACCGCCCCGATCAAGGCGCTGGTGTCGGAGAAGTTCTTCGAACTGTGCAAGATCTTCGGCACGGAGAACGTCGGCATGCTGACCGGCGACGCGTCCGTCAACGCCGACGCCCCCGTGATCTGCTGCACCGCCGAGGTGCTCGCGTCGATCGCGCTGCGCGACGGCAAGCAGGCGGACGTGGGCCAGGTCGTGATGGACGAGTTCCACTTCTACGCGGAGGGCGACCGCGGCTGGGCCTGGCAGATCCCGATCCTGGAGCTGCCGCAGGCGCAGTTCGTGCTGATGTCGGCGACGCTCGGCGACGTGTCCTTCTTCGAGAAGGACCTCACCCGCCGCACCGGCCGCCCGACCGCGGTGGTCCGCTCGGCGACCCGGCCCGTGCCCCTGTCCTACGAGTACCGCTACACGCCGCTCACGGAGACGCTCACCGACCTGCTGGCGGCCCGGCAGGCGCCCGTCTACATCGTGCACTTCACGCAGGCGCAGGCTGTGGAGCGGGCGCAGGCGCTGATGAGCATCAACATGTGCTCGCGCGAGGAGAAGGAGCAGATCGCCGAGCTGATCGGCAACTTCCGCTTCACCACCAAGTTCGGCCGCAACCTCTCCCGCTACGTCCGGCACGGCATCGGCGTCCACCACGCCGGCATGCTGCCCAAGTACCGCCGCCTGGTGGAGAAGCTCGCGCAGGCCGGCCTGCTGAAGGTCATCTGCGGCACGGACACCCTCGGCGTGGGCGTCAACGTGCCCATCCGCACGGTGCTGTTCACGGCCCTCACCAAGTACGACGGCACCCGCGTGCGCACCCTGCGCGCCCGGGAGTTCCACCAGATCGCGGGGCGTGCAGGCCGGGCCGGTTACGACACGGAGGGCTTCGTCGTCGCGCAGGCGCCCGAGCACGTCGTCGAGAACGAGAAGGCGCTCGCCAAGGCCGGTGACGATCCGAAGAAGCGCCGCAAGGTCGTCCGCAAGAAGGCCCCGGAGGGCTTCGTGGCGTGGTCGGAGCAGACCTTCGAGAAGCTCATCGGCTCCGAACCGGAGCCGCTGACCTCCCGGTTCCGGGTGACGCACACGATGCTGCTGTCGGTGATCGCCCGCCCCGGCAACGCCTTCGAGGCGATGCGCCACCTGCTGGAGGACAACCACGAGGGGCGGGGGCAGCAGTTGCGGCACATCCGCCGGGCCATCGCGATCTACCGCTCGCTGCTCGACGGCGGCATCGTCGAGAAGCTCGACGAGCCGGACGCGACCGGCCGCGTCGTCCGCCTCACGGTCGACCTCCAGCAGGACTTCGCGCTCAACCAGCCGCTGTCCACGTTCGCGCTGGCCGCGTTCGAGCTGCTGGACCCCGAATCGCCGTCGTACGCGCTCGACATGGTGTCCGTGGTGGAGTCCACCCTGGACGACCCGAGGCAGATCCTCGCCGCCCAGCAGAACAAGGCGCGCGGCGAGGCCGTGGCCCAGATGAAGGCGGATGGGGTCGAGTACGAGGAGCGCATGGAGCGGCTCCAGGACATCACGTACCCGAAGCCGCTGGAGGAACTGCTCTTCCACGCGTACAACACGTACCGCAAGAGCCACCCCTGGGTCGGCGACCATCCGCTGTCGCCGAAGTCGGTGGTCCGGGACATGTACGAACGGGCGCTGTCCTTCACGGAGTTGGTGTCCCACTACGAGCTGGCGCGCACCGAGGGCATCGTGCTGCGCTACCTGGCCAGCGCCTACAAGGCCCTCGACCACACCGTCCCGGACGACCTCAAGTCCGAGGACCTGCAGGACCTGATCGAGTGGCTGGGCGAGATGGTGCGCCAGGTCGACTCCAGCCTGCTGGACGAGTGGGAGCAGCTCGCCAACCCGGAGGAGATGACCGCCGAGGAGGCCCAGGAGAAGGCCGACGAGGTCAAGCCGGTCACGGCCAACGCGCGCGCCTTCCGCGTCCTGGTCCGCAACGCCATGTTCCGCCGGGTGGAGCTGGCCGCCCTCGACCAGGTCGAGGAGTTGGGCGAGATGGACGCGGACTCCGGCTGGGACGCCGACGCCTGGGGCGAGGCGATGGACAAGTACTGGGACGAGTACGACGACCTCGGCACCGGCCCCGACGCCCGCGGCCCCAAGCTGCTGATCATCGAGGAGGAGCCGGAGAACGCCCTGTGGCGGGTCCGGCAGATCTTCCACGACCCGAACGGCGACCACGACTGGGGCATCAGCGCGGAGGTCGACCTCACGGCCTCCGACGCGGAGGGGCGCGCGGTCGTCCGGGTCACCGACGTCGGCCAGCTGTGAACGTCCCGGCAGCAGCGAGCACAGGAGAATCCCACCCATGACGACGAACCCGGCCGAGAGACTGGTCGACCTGCTCGATCTGGAGCAGATCGAGGTCAACATCTTCCGTGGCCGCAGCCCGCAGGAGTCCCTCCAGCGGGTCTTCGGCGGCCAGGTGGCCGGCCAGGCCATGGTCGCCGCTGGCCGCACCACGGACGGCGACCGACCCGTGCACTCACTGCACGCGTACTTCCTGCGCCCGGGCATCCCGGGCGTGCCGATCGTCTACCAGGTCGAGCGGGTGCGCGACGGGCGGTCGTTCACGACCCGCCGCGTCACGGCCGTGCAGCAGGGCCGTACGATCTTCAATCTCACCGCCTCCTTCCACAGGCCGGAGGAGGGCAGCTTCGAACACCAGCTGCCGCCGGCCCGCAAGGTCCCGGACCCGGAGTCCCTGCCCACGGTCACGGACGAGATCCGCGAGCATCTGGGCGCGCTGCCCGAGCAGTTGGAGCGGATGGCCCGCCGCCAGCCCTTCGACATCCGCTACGTGGACCGGCTGCGCTGGACCACCGACGAGGTCGCGGACGCCGAGCCGCGCAGCGCCGTGTGGATGCGCGCGGTCGGGCCGCTCGGCGACGACCCGCTCGTGCACACCTGCGCCCTCACCTACGCCAGCGACATGACCCTCCTGGACGCCGTCCGCATCCCGGTCGAGCCGCTGTGGGGGCCGCGGGGCTTCGACATGGCGTCGCTGGACCACGCCATGTGGTTCCACCGCCCCTTCCGCGCGGACGACTGGCTGCTGTACGACCAGGAGTCGCCCATCGCGGTCGGCGGGCGTGGTCTGGCCCGGGGCCGGATCTACGACCGTGAGGGCCGGCTGGTCGTGTCGGTCGTGCAGGAGGGGTTGTTCAGGAAGCTGGGCTGATACTCCCAGCGCGAGGGGGGACGCGCGGCTCCGATCGCGCACGTGTCCGGTTCCGGTGACCATGGCAGGAGGAGGCACCGCCGGCGTCATACGCCCGCCGATCCGGGAGGTGGCCACGCTGCACACCGTGCTCCCCGTTGTCTTCGCGGTCTGCGCCGCCCTCAGCAACGCCGTCGCGACGGTGTTGCAGCGCAAGGCGGCGCTCACCGTGCCGCGCTCCCAGGGGCTCCGGGCCGGGCTGATCGCCGACCTGCTGCGCAGGCCCGTGTGGCTGGCCGGCATCGGCGCGGTGATCGCCGCCGCCGTCTGTCAGGCGCTGGCGCTGGCGACCGGGCCGCTGACGATCGTGCAGCCCCTGTTCGTGCTGGAGCTGCCGCTCACCCTCATCGTCGCGTCGCTGCTGATGCACCGGCACCTGCCCCGCACGGGCTGGCTGGCCGTGACGGTGGTGGTGGCCGGCCTGGCGGTCGCGCTCGCCGCCGCCTCCCCCGCCGGCAATCGCACCCATGTGGAGCTGGACCGCTGGGTCCCCGCCCTCGCCGTGTGCGCGGGAGCGGTCGCCGGCCTCGCTGTCGCCGCCCTGCGGCGCCCGGAGGGCCGGGCCCGGGCGGCGTGTCTGGGTGCCGCGACGGCGATCAGCTACGCGGTGACCGCGGCGCTGATGAAGACAGCCATCCACATCCTCGACGAGCAGGGACTCGTGGGTTTCCTCACCGCCTGGCAGACCTACGCGTTCGCCGCGGCAGGCGTGTGCGCGCTGTTCCTCCTGGAGAACGCGATGCAGGCGGGCCCGCTGGTCGCCTCGCAGCCCGCGCTCACCCTCGGTGACGCGCTGGTGAGTCTCGCCCTCGGCATCCTGCTGTACGAGGAGACGGTCCGGACCGGGTGGTGGCTGCTGCCCCAGCTGTTCGGTGTCGCGCTGATCGCCGCGGGCGTCTTCGCCCTGGCGCGGATTCCGTTCACACAGTCCCTCGTGGCACCGGACGAGGAACACCGGACGGCGGGAGTGCCTTGAGAGCCTTGGTCGCCGCATCGGGGACCGTGGAGGCGCACACCGGCCGCACCGCGCGGGCGATGCAGCCGGCGGACTGGCCCCGGCGAGTGACCGGGGGCCGCCCGTCCCCCGCCTGATCACCCGTTCGGCTGGCACCGCGGGCACCACACCGTGCCACGCCCCGCCATCCGGGACCGCCGCAGGCCGCTGCCGCAGCGCGGGCATCTGGGATCGGGGTCGTCGCGGTGCCCGGTGAGCCAGGATTCCCGCGGCGGCACGCACCCCGCGTCGACGGCGGACCGCAGAGTTCTGCGCATCTCGCTGTACAGGCGACGCCGGTCGTCCTGGGTGAGCTCCCGCGCCCGGCGGTCGGGGCGCAGCCGGGCGCGCCACAGGATCTCGTCGGCGAGCAGATTGCCGAGGCCGGCCAGGACGGACTGGTCGGTGAGCGCGGTCTTCAGGTGGCCGCGGCGCGACGAGAGCACGGCGTCGAACTCCGCGCGGTCCACCGCCATAGCGTCGGGCCCCTGCCGGCGAAGCAGCCGGTTGAGATCGGAGTCGTCGTGGGCCAGCCACAGGCCCTGGAGTTTGCGCTGGTCACGGAAGCGCAGCTGACGGTTGCCGCTCAGGGTGAACAGCACGCGGTCGTGAGCCTCGACGGGATCCTCGGGACGTTGGCAGACCAGTCGGCCCGTCATACCGAAGTGCAGCACGAGGGTGGGGCCGCCGGTGCGGGCGAGCAGCCACTTGCCGTGCCGCTCCGGCGTGCCGAACCGCCGTCCCTCCAGCGCGTCACGCAGGCCCCGGACCCCGACGCCGTGCAGGACGCCCGCATCCCGTACCTCGACTCGCCGCACGACCCGTCCCTTGGCGCAGGACTCCAGCACCTGCCGGAAGCCCTCGACATCGGGCAGCTCGGGCATGACCGGCGGGTCAGGTTTCCTGGAGGACGGGCAGCACGTTCCCCGCCGGGTCGGTGAACCACGCGATCAGCGGACCGCCGCCGCGGAAGCTACCCTCCGCCCCCTCGATGTCGTCCACGGAGAACCCGCTGAACGCCTTCGTCGTACCGAACATGATCGCCTCCCGGTCCCAGTCTCCTCACAGGTCGGACCGGGACGCATCCGGAAACTCATCGCTCATCGGGCGGACAGCGGGGCGCGCGCCGCCCCCGGCAGGGGGTGGACAGGGTCATCCCGTAGGCCACCGGCTTCTGCGGCGCAGCCAGCCCAGGAGGCCGTGGGAAGGGGTGTGGTCCGAGGCTGCCGGGCCGTCCTCCTGCTGTAGGGCCGGTTCGGGGGACGGGCGTGGTGCCGGGTGTTGCCTTCGGGCCGTTTCCATCGTGTGGGCGAGGTCCGCGCGGAACCAGGCCACCTCGTCCGGCTCGCTCGCCGTCATGAGCTCCTGTGCCCGCTCGGCGGCGGGTGAGCCGGGCGCGCCGTGTGCCGGGAGCCGGGGGCGGCAGCGGTTCAGGTGGTCGCGCTCGTGCGGGTCCTCGACGACGTCCGCCACATCGGCCGGGTCGAGGAGGCAGGCGACGGCCGCCGCGTGCGCCCACGGGTCGTTGCCCGCCTGCCGCAGCAGGAACCCGATGTGCCGTCCTCGCCAGTTGCGGGGCCGCCGGTCGAGCTTCGCCTTCATCGCGTCCCGCACTTCTGCGGGCATGCGCCCGGTCAGCAGCCGGGCGTTGCTCTTCTCGGCGGCGAACTGCCGTAGTTCCTCGGCCAGATAGAGCCAGACGACGGTGCGGTAGCGGTTCAGGTAGAAGCGGACGGGCACGAGAAGGCCGAAGCGCGCGAGGCTCGTGAACCTGGTGGGCGTCACGCCCATGATCTCGGCGCCCTCATGGCTGCCCGCGGTCGCGACGCGCTCGCGCAAGGCGTCCGGGAAGCCGTCCTGGGCGCACAGCCGGTCGATCTCGGCGCGGGCAACGCGTCGGCCTCCGCCTCCTTCGTCGGGGATGGTCCGAATGAGTCCGAGATTCACCGCCAGGTCGAACTCCCCTCGCCTGAGTTCGAGTTCGCGGGCGGCCCGGCTCGGGGCGCAGGTGAGGCGGCCGGATTTCGCGATGGTGCCTGACATGTCGGTCTCCCCCGTGGAGTCAGCGGCTCACGCCGTGTGCGGTCGCCGTGAAAAAAACCGTAGCCGCTTCGGCGGATCTCGTGGCGAGCCTGTGGATAACTCCGCAGGGGATGACGAATGCGCAGGTCAGGAGCCTGTTTCCGGTTTCCGTTCGGGCTGGCGCGCATCCACGTCGAGGTGCTCGCCGACCCGGTTGACCAGAAGAGTCATCTCGTAGGCGATCTGGCCGATGTCGGCCTCCGCGCCGCTGAGGACGCACAGACAACTGCCCGTGCCGGCCGCGGTGACGAAGAGCACCGCGTCGTCGAACTCGATCATCGTCTGGCGTACGCTGCCCGCGCCGAAGTGCCGCCCCGAGCCCTTGGCCAGGCTGTGCAGTCCGGACGACACGGCCGCGAGGTGCTCCGCGTCCTCGCGGCGCAGTCCGGTGCTCGCCCCTGTCACCAGGCCGTCGTTGGACAGGACCAGTGCGTGCCGCACCTGGTGGACGCGCTCGGTCAGGTCGTCCAGCAGCCAGTCCAGTCCCTGGTTCTGCGCCATTTCCGATCTCCCCGTTTTCTCCCCGTGCGATTCTCCTCCTGGCCGGAGGATCTCCACGCCAGCCTTCCCCACGACCGCGGTCGGGGCAAGGAGGATGGGAGCCATGGCAGAGAAGATGACCGACGCGCAATGGCGGGAGTTCGTCTCCCACGGCACCCGCACCGGAAAGCTCTCCACGGTCCGGGCCGACGGGAGCCCGCACGTGGCCCCGATCTGGTTCGTCCTGGACGGCGACGAGCTGGTGTTCAACACCGGCAAGAACACCGTGAAAGGGCGCAATCTCATCCGTGACGGCCGGGTCGCCCTGTGCGTGGACGACGACCGGCCGCCGTACTCCTTCGTGGTCGTGCGGGGCCGCGCCCGTGTCTCGGAGGACCTCGACGAGATACGGCACTGGGCCACCCGCATCGGCGCCCGGTACATGGGCGAGGAGCGCGCCGAGGAATTCGGCGCCCGCAACGGCGTCCCGGGCGAACTCCTCGTCCGGGTCGCCATCGACAGGGTCCTGGCGGAGCGGGACGTCGCGGACTGACAGAGAGACACCCCGGTCATCCGACCGAGTCGAGGAGCCGGGCGGTGTGCATCCGCCCGGCGTACTCGACGAGCCGGATCAGCACCTCCTTCCCCGAGTCGCGGTCACGGGCGTCGCACAGCACCACGGGCGTGCCCTGGTCGAGGTCGAGGGCGCGTGAGACGTCCGGGGCGCCGTGGTGCCGGGCACCCGCGAAGCAGTTGACGGCCACGACGAAGGGGATGCGCCGGTGCTCGAAGTAGTCGACCGCGGGGAAGCAGTCCTCCAGGCGCCGGGTGTCCGCGAGGACCACCGCGCCGAGCGCCCCTTGTGACAACTCGTCCCACAGGAACCAGAACCGGTCCTGGCCCGGTGTGCCGAACAGGTACAGGGAGAGGCCGGGGCCGGAGCGGATGGTGATGCGTCCGAAGTCCATGGCGACGGTCGTGGTGGTCTTGTGGTCCACGCCGTCGGTGTCGTCCACCGACTGGCCGGCTTCGCTGAGCAGTTCCTCGGTGCGCAGCGGCCGGATCTCGCTGACGGCACCCACCAGGGTGGTCTTGCCCACGCCGAACCCGCCGGCGACCAGAATCTTCAACGCCAGTGCGGAGGTCTCGCCGCCGGTTGCGTCGGAGTGCTCGGAGACCATTGATCACTTCTCTCGGGAGTGCCGGCAAAGGATGAGGTGAGTACGGGGTGGTGTCATGCGTCTACAGCGCCCTCAGTCCCGCGATCACCTCGCGCAGAATGCGCTCGTCGGGCAGCTGTGCCGGCGGCACAGGGCGACTGACGGTGACGCAGCCGAGTTCCAGGAGGTCGCCGAGGAGGACCCGGACCACGCCCACGGGCAGGTCCGCGCCCGCGGCGAGTTCGGCGACCGACTGGGTCTCCGTACGGCACAGGTCGAGGAGGTTGCGGTGTTCCGGGCCTAGCAGTGCGTCGTCCACGCCGGGGGCGGCCGGGTCGAGCGTGACCAGAGCGATCAGGTCGAACCGCACGCCGGTGGGGCCGGGCCGGGTGCGTCCGCCCGTCATGGCGTAGGGGCGGACGAGCGGGCCGGCCTCGTTGTCGTACCACTGGCTGCCCTGCTCGGCCGGGGTGCCCGTCGTGTCCTCGGTCATCTGCGGGGACCGCCCTCTCGGTTCATCCGGCGACGGGTGGCCGGGCGCCGACGCGGGGCGCGCTGCCGAGGTGCTCGCCGACGCGTTTGACCAGGCGTGCCATCTCGTAGGCCACGAGGCCGATGTCGGCGGTCACTGCGGTGAGGAGGGCGAGGCAGGATCCGTCGCCCGCGGCGGCCACGAACAGGAAGCCTTCGTCCATCTCCACCATGGTCTGGCGGACCCCGCCGGCACCGAAGTGCCGCCCGGCTCCCTTGGCGAGGCTGTGGAAGCCCGAGGCGACCGCGGCGAGGTGCTCGGCGTCCTCGCGGCGCAGGTCGGTCGAGGCGCCCACGGCGAGGCCGTCGTTGGACAGCACCACGGCGTGCCGTATCTCGCTCACGCGGAGCACCAGATCGTCCAGCAGCCAGTCGAGTTCGCCGGAGCTCCGGGCGGAATGCCTGCTCGGGTCCTGGATCATGCGGGGTCTCCTTCGCTGCTGTCGCTGCCCGTCGGACGGGGAGTGGTTCCGCGGCCGGGTGGCCTGCCGCCGCCGCGCGTCCAGCCCGCGCGGTACGCCGCCATGCGGTCCCGGACGACCTCGGGCGTGCGTTCGTCGTCCCGGGGTGCGGTCGAGCGCGGCGGCTCTTCGGGGCGCCCGTTGCGCAGTTGGGGCGCGAGGCTGGCCTGCCGTACGCGACGCGGGAGGTCGTCGGAGTCTTCGGGCTGCTCGGGCCGGTGCAGTCGCAAGGTGGCGACTCCTGGGGGTGGGGTGTGGCTCGTGGTCTGCGCGGCGGCCGGGACGGGAGCCACCAGGAAGCGCCGGTCGGCCGGTGCGGGGAGGGCTTCGGGGACGGCGTCGGTGACGGCGTCCTGATGCGGGAGGCCGTCGGGTACGCGCGCGTGGGCGCGCTGCCCGGACTGCCGCGCGTACACCGCTCCACCGTGGGAACGTTCCGCTTCACCGTGGGAACGTTCCGCTTCACCGTGGGAAAGTTCCGCTTCACCGTGGGAAAGTTCCGCTTCACCGTGGGAAAGTTCAGCTGCCCCGGTGTGCAGCAGGGCGGTGGGCACCAGGACGACCGCGGTGGTGCCGCCGTACGGCGAGGTCCTCAGGTGGACCTTGACGCCGTGCCGGGCGGCGAGCCTGCTGACCACGAACAGGCCGAGCCGGTCGCTGTCGAACAGGTCGAGCGCCTCGGACTGCTCGATGCGGCGGTTGGCCTCGGCGAGGGTTTCCTTGCCCATGCCGAGCCCGCGGTCCTCGACCTCGACGGCGTAGCCGTTGCCGACGGGCTCGCCGGTGACGCGCACGCGCGTGTGGGGCGGCGAGAACTGGGCGGCGTTCTCGATGATCTCGGCCAGCAGGTGCGTGAGGTCGGCGACGGCCGCGCCGACGACGGCCGCCTCGGGAAGTTGCCGTACCTCCACGCGCGCGTAGTCCTCCACTTCGGAGACGGCCGCGCGGACCACGTTGGTCAGGGAGACGGGCATGCGCCAGGCCCGGCCGGGGGCCGCTCCCGAGAGGATGATCAGACTCTCGGCGTGGCGCCGCATCCGGGTGGTGAGGTGGTCGAGGCGGAAGAGGTCGCTCAGTTCGTTCGGGTCGTCTGAGCGGCGTTCCATGCTGTCGAGCAGGCTCAGCTGCCGGTGGACGAGGATCTGGCTGCGGCGCGCGAGGTTGACGAAGACGCCGGAGATGCCGCTGGCGAGTTCGGCGCGCTCGACAGCGGCCCGCAACGCGGCCCGGTGGACGGTGCCGAGGGCCTCGGCGACCTGCCCGGTCTCGTCCTCGGCGGCCGGTCCCGCCGGTGCCTCGGCGCGGATGTCGATCTCCTCGCCCGCGCGCAGTCTCCGCATGGCCTCAGGGAGTTTGTGCCGGGCGATCTCCAGGGCGCTGTTGCGCAGACTCACGAGCTCCACCACGAGGCCTCGGCCGATGCGTACGGAGATGACGAGCGAGGCGGCGACGGCGGCGAGCCCGAGCAGGACGGCCGCGCCGGCCGGGGTGAGCAGTCCCCGGGTGAACGGGTCGGCCCGCTGCGCGACGCCTCGTGCTGCGTCGTCCTCGATCGTGCGCATGCCGTTCTGCACGCGCGCGTGAGCGGTGTCCCAGGTGCTTCCTGGTGCCGCCTCGATCGCCTTGGCACCCGGTCCGGCGGCGAGGACCCCGTCCTCGGCGTCGCCCAGCCCGGCGTAGGCGCTGCTGTCGGTGAGTGCGTTCCACGCGGCGCGTTCGGTGCCGCGCAGGTCGGCGACGGCCGACTCGGTCAGGGTGCGGCGCAGTTCGACGGCGCCGGTGAAGAGCCGAAGCCGCTCCCCGGTCAGCGTCCCGGACAGTCGGGCGCTCGCCAACAGGGCGTCCTCCCGGGCCAAGGCCTCGCCCGCGCGGGAGAATTCGAGCAGCACGCGCGCGTCGGAGCCGAGGTCGGCGTCCTGGATGCCGGTGAGGGCACCGCCGACGCCGAGGCCTTGTGAGATGGTCCGGGTGTAGCGGCTGTACGTCTCGGCCCAGCCCGCGCGCCGGTCCCGCACCTCGGTCCGCAGCGCACGCAGTTGCCCGGCACCCGTGACGAACGCCTCCAGCCGGCGGGCGACTCCGGCGGGCAGCTCCTCGCTGTCGGCGACGGTGCTGTTCTCGCCGAGCCGCAGTTTCGCGACGTCCCGGTCGGTGCGCCGGGCGAGTTCGTCCAGCTCGTCGGTCCCCGCGGCGGAGGGGTCGGTGGCATGGCGGACGGCGGCCGCGCGTTCGGCTTGGAGGGCGGCGACTGCGGCGGAGACGGGGGCCCGGACCGTGGCGTCCACACGCTGCACATGCCGCAGCCGGGAGACGTCTTGGGCGGTGGTGACGGTGGCGTGGGCCCACAGGGCCAGGAGCGAGACGACCGGCACCATCAGCAGGCAGACGATCTTGGCGCGCACGGTACGGGGGCGTATGTGCCAGCGCTCCGCGCGCGTGGCCGCTCCGTCCGGTGCGGCCTGCGAAGAGGTCTGGCCGCCCTCGTCGGCCGGTGGCCCGGCGTGCGCGCGGCGACCGCGCACGGGCGGGGGCGGCGCCTCGGCGCCTGCCTCGGGGGTCCTACGGGGTGTACGCATGAACTCCTCGCTCGGGGGTGGTTCGGGGCGTGTCACCCCGGCTTCGGGGGGTGCCGTCCGGGCTTGAGGCGTCTGCCGACCAGGCTGGCGGGCCGTCCGGAGGGCCTGCCGCCCGGAGTGCCTGCCGCCCGCCCGCCGGCGTCGGTCGCGGTCAGCGGGCTACGTTTCGACCGGCCGCTGGGCCGACGCGGACGCCTCGCGCTCCCCCGCCGTCGGCGACAGCGCGACGAAGGCGGAGGTCAGGAAGAGGTAGGACCCGAGGCCGACGGCGAGGGGGAAGACGAACTGCATCGCCGTGGCCCCGGGCAGTGCCTCCCCGGAGGGCGTCACGCGCACGCTCACCGCGAACATCCCGGTGTAGTGCATGCTGCTGACGGCCGCGCCCATGATCAGGGAGGCGATGGTGACCGCGACGGGCGACTTGATGTTGAGCGCCGCCCACAGGGCCGCCGTCGCGGCGACGACGGCGATCAGGACGGAGAGCCCGACGAGCACCGGGTCATAGGTCACGTCGCCGTGCAGGCGGACGGCCGCCATGCCCAGGTAGTGCATGCTCGCGACGCCGAGGCCGGTGGTGAGCCCGCCGATCAGCAGAGCCCGGCCGCGGTCCCGGCTGTAACCGACGGCGAAGACGCCGGCGCATACCACGACCATGGCGACGAGCAGGCTCAGCAGGGTGAGCGGCACGTCGTAGCGGATATCGGTGCCGGTGACGCTGAAACCGAGCATGGCCACGAAGTGCATGGTCCAGATGCCGGTGCCGATCGCCGAGGCGGCGGTGACGAGCCAGTTGCGGCGCGAGCGCCCGGTGGCGGCGAGCGCGCGGACGGTGCAGCGCAGTCCGAGTGCGGCGCCCGTGCAGGCCATCACGTACGACAGCGCGGGGGTCAGCCACCCCAGGGCGGCGTGGTCCAGGTGTCCCATGGCTCCGGGACGCTAGACCCGCCAGGGGCGCGCGAAGGGGGCGCATTTCGAAAGGTGTTGGAATATGACGCAAGGATGTACCGGAACGATCGGGTCACGCTCGAACGTGTGCACTGAGGTGTCATCCGTGCCGGTGAGGAATCATGCCGTACATGAGCGACGACCAGACGCGTGTCCAGGAGTTCTTCACCGCCCGCGCCGCCGACTGGGACAGCCGGTTCCCCGACGACGGTCCGGCCTACGCGGCCGCGGTCGCCGAAATCGGACTGCGGCCGGGCGACCGCGTGCTCGACGCGGGGTGCGGCACCGGACGCGCCCTGCCGCCGCTGCGTGCCGCCGTGGGGCCGTCGGGCGTGGTGCTCGGCGCCGATCTGACCCCGGCCATGCTGCGGGAGGCCGTGCGGGCCGGACGGGACCGTGACGGGGCGTTGCTGCTCACGGACGTCGCCGCGCTGCCGCTGCGCTCACACTCGCTGGACGCCGTGTTCGGGGCAGGGCTGATCTCGCACCTGCCGAGTCCGGCCGAGAACCTGCGGGAGCTGGCACGCGTGGTGCGTCCCGGTGGCGTGCTCGCGCTGTTCCACCCGATCGGCAGGGCGGCCCTGGCCGCGCGCCACGGCCGCGCGCTCACCCCGGACGACCTGCGCGCCGAGCCCAACCTCCGGCCGCTGCTGGCCGGTTCGGGGTGGCGCATGACGTCGTACGTCGACGAGGACTCCCGCTTCCTGGCGCTGGCCGTCCGCGAGGACTGAGCACTCGCCGTCCGCGAGGACCGAGCACTCTTCCGCGAGGACCGGGCAGCCCCATCACCCGGCCTCCGTGTCCGACGCCGCCACGTGCCGCACGGGACAGCCCCGGACGCCAGGCACGGGGCGCGTGCCCAGGTCGGCGAGCCGGTAGCCGTCCGGGTAGCTCTTGATCTCCCAGTTCTGGCGGGCGAAGTGCGGGGCGCGCCGGGGCGGCAGCAGCCGGACGGCGCGGCCCCGAAGCCGTATCGCCCGACGCACCCACGCGCGCGTGGCGGCGCTCGGCGGGGCGTAGCGGAAGGCGCGCAGCAGTGAGTCGTCGAGCAGCGCGAGGGTCGTGGTGCGCAGCAGCGGCGCGAGCGGGCGCGGATACCAGGAGGACATCAGGTCGAGCGTGGCGTCCGAGACCCGCCGGGCCTGCTCGTCCCAGGCGAAGTGGGCCGCCTCGTAGTCGTCGAGGCAGGCCTCGAACTCCTCGTAGGTCTCGGGGATGTCCTTGATGCCCATGTGCCGCCCGAGCGTGCGGTAGTGGACGACACTGGCGACGATCTCGTGGCGCGACATCCTGCGCCACCCGTAGGCGTCGATCCACCGCTTGGGCACCACGACGAACGTGCAGAGCACATAGCGCATGTCGTCGTCGCTGATGTCGTAGCTGCGGTGCATCTGGTTGATGCGGCGGATCGCGGTCCTGCCCTGGTCGCTGCCGAAGCCGTGCTCGACCACGGCGTCCAGAAGCAGCGACGTGTCGTCGTAGCGCTTCTGCGTCCGCTGCGTGAGCTCCGCCGTCTCGGCGAGCAGCCGGCCGATGCTCGGGACGGCGTACGTGCGGTACAGGGCCAGCTCCAGGGCGCGCGTGAAGTCCCAGGGGAACTCGAACGCCGCGCTCAGCCGGTAGATCTCCGTGGCCTCCCGGTACGGGTCCATCCGCCGTATCTGTTCCAGCCGTGCGAAGCGCCTCACAGGGTCGTCCCCCTTCTGTCACCGGAGATCCAACTTTACGTTGGTGTCAGCAAGATGACCGGTAGGCGGGACATCCGCACAGGGGGAAGGTGGTCAGCATGTGGGGCAAGGTCCGCAGGGCCGGAGGCAGAGTCGCTCATGCCCTGCGCACGGAGACGAAGGCCGACGAGGGCAAACGTCCGCACAATCTTTTCGAGGCGGCCGCGGCCTACGTCACGGCGAGCACGGAGGACGACCAGGAGCGGGCCGACGAGGCGGCCGGCTGGGTGTCGCCCGAGGCGCTGTCGTTCGGGGTGAACGAGCTGGCCTGCCGAGCCGTCATCGCGCTCGCCCGGGAACGCGGCCAGTCACCGCGGACCGTGGCCCGTGAGTTGCTGGGGCTGCCCGCGCAGTGACAGGCCCGGCCGGGACGGCCGATTCGCCCCGTCCGCCGGAAAACGGCAGCTCCGCGTGTGCCCGCGGGGCCGTGACAAGGGGCTTCCGCGCACACTAGGGTGCGCGCCGGTGGACGAACCGATGGGGAGGCTGGGATGGCCGGGACGGAAGAGGACACCGTCGCCGCCGCGGACGATGCGCTCTATGTGCTCACGGCGGTGCTGCTGACGCCCGCGAAGTTCCCGAGCGTGCTGGGCGACGACTATCCGGAGGCGTGCGCGGCGCTCGGCCTCGCGCCGCTCGCCGACGGGTACGGGCTGGTGCTCGGGCAGGACGGCGACGGCGCCCGGTGGACCGTGGTCATCGACGACGTCTCCCTGGTGGCCGTCGCGATCGCCTCCTGGGACTGCGGGATGGAGTACGAACTGTCGCCGGACGAGCGCACGGTCGTCGCGGCGCTGCCCGGCTGGCCCCTCGCGGTCGCCGTCGCGGCACCCGGGGTGCCCGCGCCGCACGATCCCGGGCCGGAGGCCGACGACCGGCCCCCGCTGGCTCCGCCGGACACCACCGTCTGGGGCCCCGCCCAGCGGCGCCTGGGCGCGGACGAGATCGCGCTTCAGTGGGCGGCGTGGCGGGAACAGGTCGACGACACGGCCTTCCCTGCACCAGGGGCCTCGCAGACACCGGGATCCTCGCCGGCACCGGGTGACGCGGGCGCGGCGGCCGACGGCCCGGGCGGAGGCGGGGAGAACGGGCAGCAGGGCCACAGCGGCATCCGGCGCGTCCTCGCGGAGGCCCGCACCTACATCGACTCGCCGCCGCCGCTGGGCCGGGTCCGGTCGTCGTTCGCGCCCGGTGACGCGCGGACCCTGCGGGCCGACGGTCCCGGCTGGTCGCTCGTGGCCAGGACCGACGACATCGCCTTCGTGCTGCTCGACGAGGAACCCGGCGAGGTCCTGCCGGTGGGTCGGGGGCCGGAGCTGCCGGGTCTCCTCGAGGCCCTCGACAAGATGGCCGTACGGCCGAACTGAGCCGGTGGGCCGTACGGCCGGAGCGAGCCGGTGCGGCCTTCGGCCGCGCCGGTCAGCAGCGCGTCAACGGCCCAGTTCCTTGCGGGTGGCGCGGCGCAGCCTGCGCCGCTGCGAGGGGTCCAGCGTGAGATACGCGGCGGCCGGGACTCCCAGGATGATCAGGAGCGATGCCCACCAGGGCAGCCAGATCAACAGGATGAGCCCGACTGCCACACCACCTGCGGCGATCTTGGCGTTCTTGGACATGATGTCGCCTCCTTCGCGGCCACTGCCGCTCTCTGTCTCGAGAACGGGCCCGCGCTTGCGGCAGTTCCGGACCGCGACCCTGAGACATCCCTGAGGCGCTACCCTTACGCGCCCCCGAGACCTCCATAGTGACCTAACTCACAGCCAAGTCATAGCCACGGTTTGCGATAAGTGCTGTATCCTCGGCGACTCCGACTTCACTAGTCAAATTTGAGGAATACGTCATAGCCGAGCATCCCACTCCCCCGGCGCCCTCCTCCGACTTCTCCGAACTGGCCCACTTCCGCTCCGTGTTCCTGCCCGGTGACCCGGCCCGGACCGGCAGCGTCGCCTTCTGGCGACCCGGCGGCGAGACTCCACCGACCGTGACGTCGGCGTCCGCCGCGGATCTGACCGTCGTCGTGCCCGGCGATGACGGCGTCGAGCCGCTGAGTGTGTCCGCGGTTCTGCTGCCGGTACGCGCGGCCCTGCCGGTCCTCACGCGTGCGCGTGCCGAAGCCCATGGGCACCGGTCCACCGTGTTCTGGGGTGCGGCGGCCGCGCACGCCCTGCACCTCGTCGCGCGCGGACTGCTGCTGCCGGGGCTGTCCCCGGGCGACCACGACGCCTGGCGCACGGGCCCGCTGCGCGCCCAGGACGTCGAGGCCGTGCGCCGCCTCGCCGCCGCCATGCCGCCCGAGGCGCACGCCGTGCCACTGGCGGGCGCCGGGCCGCTGCGGCTGCCCGACCCGGAGCGGCTGCTGCGCGCCTTCCTCGACGCGGTCGCCGACACCCTGCCCCGCTCTCCCGCCGCTCCGCTGGTCACCGGCGGCCCCGCCTATGCGTCGGCCGAGCCGGTGCGCCTGCCCGAGCAGCGCGCGTGGGCCGCCGACGTCGCCGCGGGCCACGACGCGGGAGTGCGGCTGTCGCTGCGGATCGAGGCGGGCGGCCTGATGGAAGCGGCGGACGCCGAAACGGACGCGGTGGACGCCGAAGCGGACGTGACGTTCCGGGCCGTGCTCCAGGTGCACAGCGTGAGCGATCCCGCGCTCGTGACGGACGCCGCGGACGTCTGGTCCGGCGCCGGAGGCGAGGCGTTCGGACCGCGCGCGCGGATGGACGCCCTGCTCGCCCTGCGCCGCGCTGCCCGGGCCTGGGCCCCGCTCACGCCCCTGCTGTCGGCGACCGTGCCGGACGCGGTCGAGCTCGCCGACGAGGAGGTCACCGAGCTGCTCGGCGCGGGCGCCCGCGCGCTGGAGGCCGCCGGCGTGGACGTGCACTGGCCGAAGGGGCTGACCCGCGAGCTCACCACGCGCGCGGAGGTGGGCCCTCCCGACGGCGAGCCAAAGTCCGGCACGTCCTTCGCGGCCATGCCGTCGTTCCTGTCCGCCGACGCGCTGCTCGCCTTCGACTGGTCGTTCGCGCTGGGCGACCGGCGGCTGAGCCGCGACGAGCTGGACCGGCTCGCCGAGGCCAAGCGCCCCGTGGTCCGGCTGCGCGACCAGTGGGTCCTGATCGACCCTCAGGAGGTGCGCCTGGCCCGCTCCCGGCAGGACCACAAGGTGACACCCGTGGACGCGCTGGGCGCGGCCCTGACGGGCTGGGCGGACGTGGACGGCCACCGGATCGAGGTGCGGCCCACCGGGTGGCTGGCGGCCCTGCGGGAGCGGCTCGCGGACCCCGAGGTCGAGCAGCCCGTCGAACAGCCGGCGGCGCTCGCCGCCACCCTGCGGGACTACCAGCGGCGAGGCCTGAACTGGCTCGCGGGTATGACCTCGCTGGGCCTCGGCTGCTGCCTCGCCGACGACATGGGACTCGGCAAGACGATCACGCTGATCGCCCTGCACCTGCACCGGCAGACCGACGCCCGGTCCGCCGGGCCCACCGTGGTGGTCTGCCCGACGTCCCTGATGGGCAACTGGCAGCGGGAGATCGAGCGGTTCGCCCCCGGCACACCCGTGCGGCGCTTCCACGGCGCGCGGCGCGGCCTCGACGGCCTGGCCGACGGGGAGTTCGTGCTCACCACGTACGGCACGATGCGCCTGGACGCGCGCCGGCTCGCCGGAGTGCCGTGGGGCATGCTCGTGGCGGACGAGGCCCAGCACGTGAAGAACCCGCACTCCTCGACCGCGCGGGCACTGCGTTCGATCGGCGCACGCGCGCGTGTGGCGCTCACCGGCACCCCGGTGGAGAACAACCTGTCGGAGCTGTGGGCGATCCTCGACTGGACCACTCCAGGGCTGCTGGGCCGCCTCGGCACCTTCCGCAGGCGGTACGCGGAGGACGTCGAGGGCGGTCAGGACCCGGCCGCCGCGGACCGGCTGGCCCGGCTCGTGCGGCCGTTCCTGCTCCGTCGCCGCAAGTCGGACCCGGGGATCGCGCCCGAGTTGCCGCCGAAGACGGAGACCGATCACGCCGTGTCGCTCACCCAGGAGCAGGCGGGCCTGTACGAGGCCGTGGTGCGCGAGGCGCTCGCGGAGATCGCCGGCGCGGACAGCATGGCGCGGCGCGGACTGATCGTGAAGCTGCTGACCGGCCTCAAGCAGGTCTGCAACCACCCGGCGCAGTACCTCAAGGAGGAGCGGCCGGTGATCGCCGGACGCTCCGGGAAGCTGGACCTGCTGGACGAACTGCTCGACACGATCCTCGCCGAGGAGGCGGGTGTGCTCGTCTTCACGCAGTACGTGCAGATGGCCCGCCTCCTCGAACGCCACCTCGCCGCCCGCGGCACGCCCTCGCAGTTCCTGCACGGAGGGACGCCCGTCGCCGAGCGCGAGGCCATGGTGCGGCGCTTCCAGGACGGTGAAGTGCCGGTGTTCCTCCTGTCGTTGAAGGCGGCGGGCACCGGTCTGAACCTCACCCGGGCCGAGCACGTCGTGCACTACGACCGCTGGTGGAACCCGGCCGTGGAGGCCCAGGCGACCGACCGCGCCTACCGCATCGGCCAGACCCGGCCCGTGCAGGTGCACCGGATCGTCGCCGAGGGAACCATCGAGGACCGCATCGCCGAACTGCTGGCCCGCAAACGGGAGCTGGCCGACGCGGTCCTCGGCTCCGGAGAGGCCGCCCTCACGGAGCTGACGGACGCGGAACTGGCGAACCTGGTCGAACTGCGAGGGGGCCTGCGATGACTCGGCACGACAGTGACACGGAGCGCACGTTCGCCGCGCTGCCGCCCGCGCACGGGCGGGGCTTCGCACAGACCTGGTGGGGTCAGGCGTGGCTGAAGGCGCTGGAGGACACGGCACTGGACTCGGCGCAGCTCAGGACGGGCCGCCGGCTCGCGCGCGCGGGAGCGGTCGGCGCCGTGTCGGTGCGCCCGGGGCGGCTCACGGCCGTCGTCCAGGACCGTGACCGTACGGCGCACCGGGCCGACGTCCTGCTGGAGGAGTTGTCGCCCGACCAGTGGGACCGCTTCCTGGACATGGCGGCGGAGCGGGCCGGGCATGTAGCGGCGCTGCTGGACCGTGAGATGCCGCCGCACCTGGTCGAGGACGCGGCGGCCGCGGGCATGGAACTGCTGCCGGGCCTGGGCGATCTGGAGCCGGAGTGCGACTGCGGAGCCTGGGACCACTGCGGGCACACGGCGGCGCTCTGCTACCAGGTGGCGCGTCTGCTGGACCAGGACCCCTTCGTCCTGCTCCTGATGCGCGGACGCGGCGAAGCCACCCTGCTGAACGCTCTCCAGTCGCGCGGCGACGCCTCCGCCACGGGGCGTTCCGACCAGGAAGGGGTGGACGCGGCCGAGGCGTACGCGGCCGGAGGCATCCTGCCTCCGCTGCCGCCCCTTCCCGAACTCCCCGACGAGCCGGGAGTGCCGCCGTCCCTGGACACCGAGACACCGCCCGCCCCGGGCATCGACCCGGCCGCGCTGGAGTTCCTGGCCGCGCGGACCGCCGTACAGGCCCACCGCATGCTCGCCGAGTCATTCCGGGGAACGGCCGAAGGGCACCCTTCGGGTGCGGAGTCGACCGTCTCGGAAGACGCCGTACGGCTGGCCGCGGGCGACCCCGGGCAGGAGGTGGCGGACCGTCTCGCCGCCGGGTCGGGACGCGGCCGGGAGGGTATGGCGGCGGCGGTCCGTGCCTGGCGCCACGGCGGTACGGCCGCGTTGGCCGTGCTCGATGAGGAGTGGAAGGCGCAGGGCGAGGCGCTCGCACGCGCGCGTGCCGCCCTGGAGTCGGCCTGGGACGCGGACGAGCGGCCGGAGCTGCGGGTGCGCGGCAACCGCTGGACGGTCGTCGGCGCACCGGTCCAGCTCCGCCTCGGCCGGGACGGCCGGTGGTGGCCGTACCACAAGGAGCGCGGCCGCTGGCTGCCCTCGGCAGGGGCCGCACAGGATCCGGCGACGGCACTGACGTCGGCGGAACTCGCCGCCGCAGAGGGAGCCGCTGCGAGCTCAGGGCAGTAGCCCGCCGGTGTCCAGGGAAGGCAGGAGCGACTCGAGGTCGCTGGGCAGATCGCTCGGCAGCCCGCTGGGAAAGCCCGACGGCAGCCGGGTCGGCAGCTTGCCGGGCAACTCGGTGGGCAGCTTCGTGGGGATACCGAAGGACGGATCGGGGGTACTGCTCGTGCTCCCGGCGGGCGGCTCCCGGTCCGGCGAGTCGTCGCTTCCCCTGGCCATCAGCACCACGACGGACACGGCTGCGACGGCCACGAGCACAGCGAGCAGGAGGAGCAGGGGATTCCGGCGCCGGGGAGGCCCGGGCGGATGCGGCGGTACGGGCGGCATGGCCATACCGCCCAGCGTCGCCGCGCACCGCCCAAGGCGGGAGGGGCGCCCGGAAGTTGGTACCGGCTCATGGCGTGGATCGCATGATTCCGGAGCATTACGGACCGTGATCCCGGAGCATTACGGCGATTTCGGAGCATTACGGCCCCGTTGGCCGGTCACACACCCCGTGACCGGCCAACGGACCCCCACGCGCGCGTGCGCTCAGCCACGCGCCCCCAGCAGGTGGTCCATCGCCAGCTGGTCCAAACGCTCGAAGGCCATGCCGCGGGCGGCGGCCGCCTCGACGTCGAAGGCCTCGAAGGCCGAGCGGTCGGCGAGCAGGGCCTGGAGGCCGTCCGCGGCGGTGGGCTGGGCCAGCTCGTCCAGGCGGGCCGCGCTCAGGGCCTCCTGGACCTCCGGGTCGGCGCGGAAGGCGGCGGCGCGCTCCTTGAGGATGAGGTAGTTGCGCATGCAGCCGGCCGCCGAGGCCCAGACCCCGTCCAGGTCCTCGGTCCGCGGGGGCTTGAAGTCGAAGTGCCGCGGGCCGCTGTAGCCGGCCGACTCCAGCAGGTCGACCAGCCAGAACGCGGCGCGCAGGTCGCCGGCGCCGAAGCGCAGGTCCTGGTCGTACTTGATGCCGGACTGGCCGTTGAGGTCGATGTGGAAGAGCTTGCCCGCCCACAGGGCCTGCGCGATGCCGTGCGGGAAGTTCAGCCCGGCCATCTGCTCGTGCCCGACCTCGGGGTTGACGCCGTACAGCTCCGGACGCTCCAGGCGCTCGATGAACGCCAGGGCGTGGCCGACCGTGGGCAGCAGGATGTCGCCGCGCGGCTCGTTCGGCTTGGGCTCGATCGCGAAGCGCAGGTCGTAGCCCTGGGAGGTGACGTACTCGCCGAGCAGGTCGAAGGCCTCCTTCATCCGGTCCAGGGCGGCGCGGACGTCCTTGGCGGCGCCCGACTCGGCACCTTCCCGGCCGCCCCAGGCCACGTACACCTGAGCGCCGAGCTCGACGGCGAGGTCGATGTTGCGGATGGTCTTGCGCAGCGCGTAACGGCGCACGTCGCGGTCGTTGGCCGTGAAGGCGCCGTCCTTGAAGACCGGGTGCGTGAAGAGGTTGGTGGTGGCCATCGGGACCTTCATGCCCGTGGCGTCCAGCGCCTGCCGGAAGCGCTTGATGTGGGTCTCGCGCTCGGTGTCGCTCGAGCCGAACGGGATCAGGTCGTCGTCGTGGAAGGTGACGCCGTGGGCGCCGAGCTCGGCCAGTCGCTGCACCGTCTCGACCGGGTCGAGGGCACGCCGCGTGGCGTCGCCGAAGGGATCCCGTCCCTGCCAGCCGACGGTCCACAAGCCGAAGGTGAACCTGTCCTCGGGGGTGGGCTGGTAGCTCATGCCGCGGCTCCTTGCTCGCTGAGGCTATTTCGTCATGCCGATTTACAAATTAGTATGCGAGCACCTTCCTGGGAAGAGACAAGGTGTCTCGGGACGAGAGCAGAGGGAGAAACCCGATGTCAGCAGCCGAGGGTCCGCTCGTCGTCGGCGTGGACTCGTCCACCCAGTCCACCAAGGCGCTGGTCGTCGACGCTGCGACCGGCCGGGTCGTCGCGAGCGGCCAGGCGCCGCACACGGTTTCCTCGGGGGCCGGGCGCGAGAGCGATCCGCGTCAGTGGTGGGACGCGTTGTGCGAGGCCCTGCGCCAGTGCGGCGACGCGGCGCACGAGGCCGCCGCGGTGTCGGTCGGTGGCCAGCAGCACGGCCTGGTCACGCTGGACGACCGGGGTGTGCCGGTGCGGCCCGCCCTGCTGTGGAACGACGTGCGCTCGGCGCCGCAGGCCCGCAGGCTTACGGAGGAGCTGGGCGGCGCGAAGTTCTGGGCCGAGCGCACCGGAAGCGTGCCCGCCGCCTCCTTCACCGTCACCAAGTGGGCCTGGCTGGCCGAGCACGAGCCGGAGGCGGCGCGCGCCACGAAGGCCGTGCGCCTCCCTCACGACTACCTGACCGAGCGGCTCACCGGGCAGGGCACGACCGACCGCGGCGACGTCTCGGGGACGGGCTGGTGGGCCTCCGGGACGGAAGGCTACGACGAGGAGATCCTGGCGCACGTGGGGCTCGACCCGGCCCTGCTGCCCCGTGTGGTCCGGCCCGGCGAGGTGGCGGGCACGGTGCGCGACAGCCATGATCTGCCGTTCTCCAAGGGCACCCTGGTCGCGCCCGGCACCGGCGACAACGCCGCGGCGGCGCTGGGCCTCGGGGTGCGTCCGGGCACGCCGGTGATGAGCCTCGGCACCTCGGGCACGGTGTACGCGGTGTCGCAGCGGCGGCCCGCCGACCCGAGCGGCACGGTGGCCGGCTTCGCCGACGCCCGCGGTGACTGGCTGCCGCTGGCCTGCACCCTGAACTGCACCCTCGCCGTGGACCGCGTGGCGACGCTGCTGGGCCTGGACCGCGAGGCCGTCGAACCCGGCACGGCCGTCACGCTGCTGCCCTTCCTGGACGGCGAACGCACCCCGAACCTGCCGAACGCCTCCGGGCTGCTGCACGGCCTGCGCCACGACACGACCGCCGGCCAGCTGCTCCAGGCCGCCTACGACGGTGCCGTGCACTCCCTGCTCGGCGCGCTCGACCTGGTCCTCGACGAGGACGCGGACCCCTCGGCGCCCCTGCTGCTGATCGGCGGCGGTGCCCGGGGCACGGCCTGGCAGCAGACCGTACGGCGGCTCTCGGGGCGTCCCGTGCAGGTGCCCGAGGCGAAGGAACTGGTGGCGCTCGGCGCCGCCGCGCAGGCGGCCGGGGTGCTGACCGGGGAGGACCCGGCGGCGGTCGCCCGGCGCTGGAACACGGCGGCCGGACCGGTGTTCGACCCCGTCGAGCGGGACGACGAGACGCTGGCCAGGATCGCCGGGGTACTCTCCGACGCGGCCCCGCTGCTGGAGCGGCCCACGGACACCCACTGAGGACTGGCGTCAGGCATGACCGCACCACTGCACGAGGCCCGTCCGGCCGGGCCGGGACGCGCCCTGCCGGACACCCAGCAGGGCATGCGCCGCCGCAACCTCGCCCGGGTCCTGCACGCCGTCCGGGCCGAGGGGCCGCTGTCCCGGGCCGCTGTCGCCTCACGTATCGGCCTGACCCGGGCGGCGGTCTCGACGCTCGTCGACGAACTTATCCGCTCGGGGCTGCTGGAGGAGCTGGGGCCCGAGCGGCCCGGCCGGGTGGGCCGCCCCGGTTCCGCGCTCGCGCTGAGCGGACGCGGCCCGGCGGGCATCGGCGCGGAGGTCGGCGTCGACCATCTCGCGGTCTGTGCCGTGGACCTGCGCGGCCAGACCCGGTCGCGGGCGATACGCCAGGGCGCGAACCGCGGCCGCTCCCCCGGGCCCGTGCTCGCCGAGCTCACCGAACTCATCCGCCGGGTCGTCGCCGAGGCGGAGGGCGAGGGCCTGTGGCCGGCCGGTCTCGCCGTGGCCGTGCCCGGTCTGGTGGCGCGTGACGCCCGGACCGTCGTACGCGCCCCGAACCTCGACTGGCACGACACGGACCTCGGTGACCTGCTGCCGGCGGACCTCCCGCTGACGGTGGACAACGAGGCCAACTTCGGCGCGCTCGCCGAACTCTGGCTGGGCGACGCCACACCGCGCGACTTCCTGCACGTGTCGGCGGAGATCGGCATCGGCGCGGCCGTCGTCGTGGACGGCGGACTCCTGCGCGGAACCCGCGGTTTCGCGGGCGAGTTGGGGCACGTGCCGGTCCAGCCGGACGGCCCGGAGTGCGCGTGCGGCGGGCGCGGGTGCCTGGAGCAGTACGCCGGCGAGGAGGCGGTGCTGCGCGCGGCCGGCCTGGAGCCGGACGAGGACCGGGTCGGGCTGCTGGCGGGGCGCGCGGCGGAGGGCGACGAAGACGTACGCCGCGCCCTGCGCGACGCGGGCATCGCGCTCGGGGTCGCCCTGACCGGGGCGGTCAATCTGCTCGACCCGGAGAGCGTGGTGCTGGGCGGGGAACTCTCCGGGCTGGCGCCGTGGCTGCTGCCGTCGTTGCGGGACGAGCTGGCGCGCCGGACGGCGGGTCCGGCCTGTCCCGTCTCCGTGTCCCGGCTGGGGCCGCAGGGTCCGCTGCTGGGCGCGGCGCACTCGGTCGTGCGGGCGGTGCTGGACGATCCGGCCACCGTTGCCGAGCGGGCCTGAAAGGGCCCTTGCCCCCCACGCGAGGCCGGTTCAGGACCCTGTCAATCACCCGGCCGGGTGAGCGAGTTGTCCACATCTTCGCGACCCTCCACCGAAAAGCCTCGCGTCCTTCGGACCGAACGGCAGGCGCCGTAACTTGATCACGCGGGCCGCGACCGCAACGGCCGCCGCCCCCAGCAGTCGAGCAAGAGACACCCGCCGTCGAGCCCGGGAGGCACCCACACATGGAACGGACGACCCCCTTCCCCAGCAGGCGAGGCATCCTCAAGGGCGCCGCCCTCATCTCCGTCCCCTCCGCCCTGTTCCCCGACACACGGGCCGGCGCCCGGCCCCAGGTCGTCGACCACCCCGGAGCCGCGTGGCATCCGGCGAGCCGCCACAACTACACGCCGTCGAACCGCCCCCGCACCCATCCGCTGCACTACGTGGTCATCCACGTCGCGCAGACGACCTACGCCGGCACCCTGTCCGTCTTCCGGAACCCCAGGAAGAAGGTGTCCGCGCACTACGTGGTGCGCTCGTCCGACGGGCACGTGGCGCAGTGCGTGCGCGAGGCGGACATCGCGTGGCACGCGGGGAACTGGGACTACAACACCCGCAGCATCGGCATCGAGCACGAGGGCTGGGTGGACCAGCCCAAATACTTCACCGACGCCATGTACGAGCGGTCGGCCCGGCTCACCGCGGCGATCTGCGCCAGGTACGACATCCCCAGGAACCGGGCGCACATCATCGGCCACCACGAGGTACCGGGCAGCGACCACACCGATCCGGGCCGCCACTGGGACTGGAAGCGCTACATGAGACTGGTCGACAACTCCCCCTGAGACCCGTCCGTTTCCCCACCCGGGCGCCCGGCACCCCACCTCACGTCCCGGTTACAAAACACTCAACCTCTGGTTGCGGCACGGTAAGCACGCGACGATGGGGCCATGACCCTGGCCCAGCGCGCCCTGGAGCGTTTGCAGGCCTGGCCCGACCTGATGGCGGGCCCGGCGAGTTGCGGTACCGGACGGGCGCTTCGTTCCGTCCGGGACGAGATCGTCCACTTCCACTCGACGCGGGACGTGGACCTCCACCTCACCCGCACGGCCATCCAGCGCTTCCACTACGACCTCGCCGGTTCGAGCGCCATCCACCTGGTTCCCGGATCGGGCTGGGTGACGGTCCACCTCGACTGCGAGGCGGACATCGACCTGCTGCTGAGCCTGGTGAGCATCGCCCTCAAGACCCACCAGACCCGGCCCACCGGGCAGGAGCAGCGGCTCGCCGGGTGCAACTTCCACCGTGTCACGGTCCTTCCGCGCGGCGCCGCGGCGGGCGGCTGAGCCGTGGCGACCCGACCGGAGGCCGTCAACGCCGAGGCCTGGCGCACGTACGGAGCACACCACCTGAGGCGGGGCACGGTGCTGCCCGAGGCGGCGCGGATCGACTGGGGGTTCGAGGGCGCCGGGCCGGGGATCGAGGTGCTCGGGGAGCTGACAGGCCGGCGCGTGCTGGACCTCGGGTGCGGTCCGGCGCGGCACGCCGCCCATCTGGTCCGTGCTCACGGCGCGCTGGTGGACGCCGTCGACTCCTCCGCCGGGCAGTTGGAGCGGGCGCGCGCCCGCTACGGCTCCCTGCCGGGGCTGCGCCTGGTCCTGGGCGACGCGGTGGAGCATCTGCGCTCGGTGGAGCCGTACGACGTCATCTACTCGGTCAACGCCGTGCCGTACATCGACCCGCACCGGCTGCTGCCCGCCCTGGCCGCGGCGCTCAAGCCGGGCGGCAGGCTCTGCTTCACCGTGCTGCACACCAACTCGCACGGTGACGGACCGTCGGACGAGGTCATCGCCCGGCCGGAGATCCTGCGGCTGGCCGGGGGCGGAGACGTCACCGTCCGGATGTGGGTCCTCGCCCCGGAACTCTGGACGGCACTGCTCGCCGAGCACGGGCTGCGCGTGGAGCAGGTCGACGTCCTCGACACGCCGCAGGCCGGCAACCACGCGTCGTACCGGCTCTTCCGGGTGACGCGGCCCGTCCGGGTCTCGTCCCGGCCGCGCACCGCCAAGCCGCCGAGGGCCCACGCCGCGATCGGGGTCGGCGCCATCGTGTACGGGCCCCGGGGCCTGCTCCTGGGCCGGCACCGGCACGGGACGTGGGAGCTGCCCGGCGGGACGGTGGAGCCCGGGGAGTCACTGCAGGAGACGGTCGTGCGCGAACTGGGCGAGGAGACGGGCCTGGCCGCCCGCGCCGAGGACGTCCGGCTCCTCGGGACACTCCTCGACGACGCCGGGGGTCTCGTACGGGTGACCGTGGCCGCCCGGGTCACCGCCTGGCGGGGAGAGCCGGCGGACCAGCCCGGGGAGAGCGTGGGCCACTGGCGCTGGTTCGCCCTGGATCGGCTGCCGGAGGAGCTGTTCGTGTGCAGCGCGCAGGCCCTCACCGCCTGGCGGCCGGGGCTGCCGATCGACCACGCGCCCGCCCACTTCACGCCGTACGGCACCGGAACGAGCGATGGCTGAAGCACCCGGAGGGGTGCGTGTTTTCAGCCGTTCCCGTGGAGTCGGCGCCCGGCCGCCCCGCCGGCCCTCGTGGTCTGGTGCACTGCCCCTGAGGATCCGGTGAGTTGACGAGGCATCAGGGGGCACGGTGGCAGGTCGTCGCAGACGGCGGGGAGCAGGCAGAGCGGTACTGGCGTTTCTCACGGCGTTCGGCGCGCTGACCGGGGCGGCCCTGGCGGGGGCGGCTCCGGCCGGCGCCGTCCACAAGGGCGTACGGATCGCGCCGGGGGTCAGATACGAGGAGTTCGACATCAAGGCCGCCAAGGGGGTGACGCACGCGCATGTGCTGAAGGTCGACCTGCGCCACCCGCGGGTACGGGTCGATCTGCTGTATCCCGGGGCCATGGCCTCGCGCGCGCAGGTCTCGCGGATGGCCGACGCCCAGGGGGCGGTCGCCGGTGTCAACGGCGACTTCTTCAACATCACCGAGACGCAGCATCCGGGGGTCGAGGTCACCGGCGCGAGCGTGGGCCCGGCGATCGCGGCCGGGCGGGCGCTCAAGGCGGCCGTGCCGAACGGCCAGCGTTTCGGCCCGGCGCTGCCGCCCGGCACGAGCACCGAGGACGTGTTCGGTGTCGGCAGGGACGGAGTGGCGCGGCTGGACCGGCTGGCCCTGGACGGCTCGGTCCGTACGGCCGAGGCGCAACTGCCGCTGGGCGGGCTCAACCAGTACGCGCTGCCGGTGGGTTCCGTCGGCGCGTTCACCTCCGACTGGGGCAGCGTCTCCCGCGTGCGCGCCACGTGCGGCACGGACACGGACCGGGCCGCGCCGTGCAGCACCGACACGTACGAGGTGACGGTCCGCGACGGCAAGGTCGTGTCGGCCGCCGACACACCCGGCAGCGGACCCATCGCCGCGGGCACCACCGTGCTGGTCGGCCGGGAGGCGGGCGCCCAGCAGTTGCGGAAACTGTCCGCCGGTGAAGCGGCCGAGGTCGAGCACCGTCTCGTGGCGGCCACGCACGGCGCCGCCTACCGCCTCGCCCTCGGCGGCTACCCGGTTCTCACGGGCGGCCGGCCGCTGCCGGGGCTGGACGACACGACGTCGGCCGTTCGTACGGCCGTGGGCATCACCGACGGCGGACGGCGCGTGCTGCTGTTCGCGCTGGACGGCGCCGCCGCCTACCGCAGTGGCCTGACGATCGCCGAAGTGGCCGACGTCATGCGGAAGCTGGGCTCGGACGCCGCCTTCAGCCTGGACGGCGGCGGGTCGTCGACGCTGGTCGCCCGGAAGGCGGGCGCGAGCGGCGTCTCGGTCCGCAACCACCCCAGCGGCGGTGCCGAACGCGCCGTCGCGAACGGCATCGGCGTGTTCTCCGGGCCGTGACGTCAGGGCCGCAGACTGCTGACGATGTCCGCCGTCGCCGTGAGGCCGCTGTGGATGGTCGGGGCGATGCTGGTGCTGGCCAGGTAGAAGCCGAGGAGCAGGCAGACCAGGGCATGGGAGACCTTCAGCCCGCCGTTGCGCAGGAAGATCACCGCCAGGACCGAGAGCAGCAGCACCACAGAGATGGAAATGGCCATCGTCAACTCCTCCGCCACGCCGCCATGTCTGGTTCACGGCGTTCGGCCGTAAGTGTGGCGTAGCGGAGGGTTCATCCGGGCCGCTGACCTGTCCGCCGAACGTGTGATGTCCCCTGCGGGCCCGACGGCCCTACGCCGCCCGCCCGGGCGTCCAGGAAGGCCTCCAGTCCGGCGAGGTCGTCGGTGTTGAGGTGGTCGACATCGGCGGCGAGCAGTTCGGCCCACAGCGCCTCCCGGGCTGGTCCGGCCAGGTCCGGGGTCGCCCAGAACCGTAGCTTCTGCCCCCGCCGGTGCGCGGCCCGGACGATACTCCGCAGCTTCTCCCGCTCGGCGTCCGGGAACGCGCCCACGCCCTGCCAGGTGAAGTGGAGCGTCCAGTTGTCGCTGATCAGCGGGATGAGGGAGGCCGGCGCCCCGCCGCCGAGGTCGGCGAGCCGGCCGTCGTAGAAGGCACGCCGGACGGTCTGGGCCTCCATCGGGGCACGGGCCGCGCGGTCGCCGGAGACGACGGCGGTGACCGGGCCGGGGAGGACCCGGCCGTGGGCGTAGGTCGTGAACAGGTGCCGGTAGCGCCTGAGCCGGCGGTCGAGTTCGAGGTACGTCGACGAGCCCTCGGTCTTGATGTCGACGAGCAGTTGCAGCGACCCGCGGTACCCCCGGTACACGCGGCCGCGGTTGGCCCGCACACGCGCGGCGAGCGGGTCGAGGTAGAGGGACTCCAGCGTGCGGGCCGGGTCGAGGTCCTCCGGGTCGTGGCCGACGAGGAGTTGGTCGCCGACCAGGTAGATGTCGGCCTCGACGCTGCCGAAGCGGTGGTCGAGGGCGTCGAGCAGGGGTCGCGGATGCTCGTAGTCGTTGTGGGCGTGGGCCCGCCACAACGGGCGGGGCCCGTGCCGCCGTTCACCGGCGAGGGCGTCGGTGGCGGGGAGGGCGACCGAGCCCGCGAGGGCGGCGCCGAGGGTGGTGAGGGCTCTGCGACGGGTGGTGAGGTCCATGCTCTGCCTCCCTGGGAGTGCCGTACGGGAACCCTGCGAGTATGGGGTTCGCGCAGGGCCAAGGAGCAGCGCCTTGCGGGGAGTTGGCGAGAGTGCCGTCGTGCGTTCACTTCACCGGGGCGGGGCACACGAAAAGCCCGCCCCGGGTGGGACGGGCTTCTCACCGGCGTCGGCCGGATGTCTGTCAGGTCTGCCTGTCAGGTCTGCCTATCAGGTCCGTCTGTCAGGGGGGCCTGGAGGTCGACCAGTGCGGCCAGTGCCTCCCGGTGGGCGCCGGCCGTGCCGTAGGCGATCGAGTCGGCCTTCGCACGCTTCAGGTACAGGTGCACCGGGTGCTCCCACGTCATGCCGATGCCGCCGTGCAGTTGCAGTGCCTCCTCGGCGGCGTGGACGGCCACGGGCGCCGCGTAGGCCTGGGCGACGGTGACCGCCACGTCGACGTCCTGGCCGGTCGACAGGGCGTCGGCGGCATTGCGGGCGGCCGCGCGGAGGTTGGCGACTTCCAGCCACAGCTGGGCCAGCCGGTGCTTGAGCGCCTGGAAGCCGCCGACGGGCCGGTTGAACTGCTTGCGGTCCTTGAGGTAGCGGACAGTCTCCGTCAGTGTCCAGTCGGCCAGTCCGAGCTGTTCGGAGGCGAGCAGCCCGGCTCCGGCGCGCAGGGCCCGGCGCACGGCGGGTTCGGCGTCGCCCAGCAGGCGGCCCGGCGCTCCGTCGAGGGTGACGGTCGCGAGCGGCCGGGTCAGGTCCAGGGAGATCTGGGGTGTGACGGTCGCGGCGGTGGCGTCGACCGCGTAGAGGCCGCCGTCGTCGGCGGGCACGAGCAGCACGTCGGCGACGGCCGCGTCCGCGATGCCGGTCAGGTCGCCGTACAGCAGGCCGTTCTCGTGCCGGACGACCTTGTAGGCGGTGCTCGGTGCGACGTTGAGGGCGACCGCGAGGGCTCCGATCGAGGTCCCGGAGGCGAGCTCGGTGAGCAGGTCGTCGGTACCGCAGGCCAGCAGCGCCTCGGTGGCGACGACCGCGCTCGTGAGGTACGGGACGGGCGCGACCGCACGCCCCAGCTCCTCCAGCACCACGGCGGCTTCCCGGTGCGTGGCGCCCTGGCCGTCCAGTTCCTCGGGCACCAGCAGGCCCGCGAGACCCATGCCGTCGGTGAGGGCCTTCCACAGCGCCAGGTGGTGCGGGGTGTCCGACTCGACGCGGGCGATGACGCCCGGGGCGTCGCAGTGGTCGGCGAGCAGGCCGCGGACGGCGGCGCGCAGCGCCTCCTCCTCTTCCGAGTACAACAGGTCGCTCATCGGGCGAGGTCCTTCCAGGCGACGTCCTTGTCGGTGCGCGGTTCGGCGGGCAGGCCGAGGACGCGCTCGGCGACGATGTTCAGCAGGACCTCGCTGGTCCCGCCCTCGATGCTGTTGCCCTTGGAGCGCAGGTAGCGGTAGCCGGCCTCGCGGCCGGTGAAGTCGACCAGCTCCGGTCGGCGCATGGTCCAGTCGTCGTACAGCAGACCCTCTTCACCGAGGAGTTCCACTTCCAGGCCGCTGATCTCCTGGTTGAGGCGGGCGAAGGCGAGCTTCATGCCGGCGCCCTCGGGGCCGGGCTGGCCGGCCACGAGCTGCTGGCGCAGCCGCTCGCCGGTGAGCCGGGCGACCTCGGCGTCGACCCAGAGCTTCAGCAGGCGCTGGTGCAGGTCGTGGGTGCGCAGCTCCGGGCGCTCGCGCCAGGTCGTGGATACCGGGCCGATCATGCCGCCCTCGCGGGGCAGCCGCATGCCGCCGATGGCCACGCGCTCGTTGTTCAGGGTCATCTGCGCGACCCGCCAGCCGTCACCCACCTCGCCGAGGCGGCGGGAGTCCGGGATGCGGACGTCGGTGAGGAACACCTCGTTGAACTCGGCCTCGCCGGTGATCTGCCGCAGCGGCCGGACCTCGACACCCGGGTCGGTCATGTCGCAGACGAAGTACGTGATGCCCCGGTGCTTGGGCACGTCCGGGTCGGTGCGGGCGATGAGGATCGCCCAGCGCGCCACGTGGGCGCTGGACGTCCAGACCTTCTGTCCGTTGACGACCCAGTCATCGCCCTCCCGCACGGCCCTGGTGCCCAGGGCGGCGAGGTCGGATCCGGCGCCCGGCTCGCTGAACAGCTGGCACCAGACCTCCTCCCCCGTCCACAGGGGCCTCAGGTACCGCCGCTTCTGCTCCTCGGTGCCGTAGCCCAGGATGGTCGGCGCGGCCATGCCGAGGCCGATGCCGATGCGCCGCGGGTCGTTGTCGGGCGCCCCGGCCGCCTCCAGTTCGGCGTCCACGACGGCCTGGAGGGAACGGGGAGCGCCGAGTCCGCCGAGGCCCTCCGGGTAGTGCACCCACGCCAGTCCGGCGTCGAAGCGGGCCCGCAGGAAGTCCAGGCGGTCGGTCGAGGCCGGCGGATGCGCGGCCAGCAACTCCCGCGTACGGGACCGCAGTTCCTCGGCCCCGGGCACCCCGCGCCGCTCTCCGTTGCTCATGCTGCCTCCTCCACGACGACGGCGATCCGGCCGGTGGTCAGGCCGTCCGCGACCTTCTGCACGGCTGCGGCGGCCCCGCCGAGCGGCACGCGTTCGCTCACCAGTGGCTTGATCGCGCCCCGGGCGGCCAGCTCGGTGAGCTGCTCGTGGCAGTGCTGGACCAGCTTCGGGTTCTTGGTGTTGTACAGGCCCCAGTGCAGGCCGAGGATCGAGTAGTTCTTCACCAGGGCGTGGTTCAGCCCCGGGCTGGGGATCGTGCCGCTGGCGAAGCCGACGACCACGATGCGCCCCTCGAAGGCGACGGCCTTGGCGGACTGGGCGTAGGCCTCGCCGCCGACCGGGTCGTAGATCACGTCGGCGCCCCGGCCGCCGGTGGCCTCCTTGACCGCGGCGACGACGTCCTCGGAGCGCCGGTCGACCACGACGTCGCAGCCCAGCTCGCGGGCGACGGCCGCCTTCCCGGAGCCGCCGACGACACCGATGACGGTGGCGCCGGCGGCCTTCCCGAGCTGCACGGCCGCGCTGCCGACCCCTCCAGCGGCAGCGTGGACGAGCAGGGTCTCACCGGCCTCCAGACCGGCCCGGCGGTGCAGACCGAACCAGCCGGTCTGGTAGCCGATGTGCAGGGCCGCGGCCTCCGCGTCGTCCAGGGCGTCCGGCGCGGGCAGGAGGGCGGCGGAGTCCGCGACGGCGTACTCGGCGAAGCCGCCGTACGGCAGCGCCGGGTTGGCGATCACCCGGCGGCCGTCCTCGGTCTCGCCGCAGATCTCCACGCCCGGGGTGAAGGGCAGCGGCGGCCTGACCTGGTACTGACCCCGGCACAGGAGGGCGTCGGGGAAGTTGATGTTCGCGGCGCGCACCTTCAACAGGACCTGGCCGTCGGCGGGCGTGGGCGGTGCCACGTCTTCCAGCCGCATCACCTCACCCGGCTCGCCGTTCTCGTGCACTTGCCATGCCTGCATGCGGGGCCTCCACGGGACTGCGTCGACTGCGTCGTCTGACCGGGGTCGGTTCGCATACTAAGCGGTCGCTTGACGATCTGGGAACCGTCGGAGGACCCGGGAAACCGTCGGACGCGTCACTTCCGCTTCGGCCGTGCCCGCACATGCATCCGCTCCCCCTGCGGCCCGAACAGGCTGAGGAACTCCACGGGCCCCTCCCCTGTCGACCCGAACCAGTGCGGCACCCGGGTGTCGAACTCCGCGGCCTCCCCCGCCGTGAGCACCACATCGTGCTCGCCCAGCACCAGGCGCAGCTTGCCGGACAGCACGTACAGCCACTCGTAGCCCTCGTGCGTGCGCGGGTCGGGTTCCTGTCTGCGCTGAGGTTCCCGCACCTTGTAGGCCTGGAGGCCGCCGGGCTGTCGGGTGAGCGGCCAGTGCGTGCGGCCGAACATCTCGATCGGCGTGGACCGCACCCGCGGATCACCGGCCGACGGCGATCCGACCAGTTCGTCCAGGGCCACCTGGTGGGCCCGTGCGATCGGCAGCAGCAGCTCCAAACTGGGTTTGCGCAGGCCGGACTCCAGGCGCGACAGGGTGCTGACGGAGATGCCGGTGGTCTCGGAGAGCGCCGCCAGTGTCACCTCCCGCTCCTTGCGCAGCTGCCGCAGCCGGGGGCCGACGCCCGCGAGTACCTCGTCCGTGGTCATGGTCGTATTGCAGGTTCGGCAAACGGGTTTGTCAATACCGTGGCAGTGGGGCGACCCTCGGCAGTGGAGGTGGTCACCATGACCGAGAGGTACGCAGTCGTAGTCGTCGGCGGTGGTACGGCGGGCCTGTCCGCGGCTCTGGTGCTGGGCCGGGCCCGGCACCGCACGCTGGTCGTCGACGCGGGCGAGCCGCGCAACGCGCCCGCCGCGCACATGCAGGGCTATCTGTCGCGTGACGGGATGCCGCCCGGAGAGTTCCTCGACGTCGGCCGGGAGGAGATCGCGCGCTACGGCGTCGAGCTCGTGCGGGACCGGGTGGTGGAGGTGGACAAGGGCGAGGACTTCGCGGTGGTGCTGGCCGACGGGCGGACCGTGCGGGCCCGGCGGCTGGTGGTCGCCACCGGGCTGAAGGACGAGCTGCCGGCGGTCCCCGGGGTCGCCGAGCGGTTCGGCCGGGACGTGCTGCACTGCCCGTTCTGCCACGGCTGGGAGGTGCGCGACCAGCCGTTCGGGGTGCTGGCGTCCAGCCCGGCGAGCGTGCACCAGGCGCTGATCGTGTCCCAGTGGTCGAAGGACGTGCGGTTCTTCCTGCACACGGTCGCCGAGGAGGAGCTGTCCGACCAGGACCTGCGCCGGCTGGCCGCGGCCGGGGTGGACGTGGTGCCCGGCGAGGTCGCGGGGCTGGTGGTCGAGGACGACCGGCTCACCGGTGTCCGGCTCGCTGGGGACGCCCCCTCTGCGGGAGGGACGACGCACGCCCGCTCCGTGCTGTTCGTCAGCCCGCGCCCCGTCCCGCAGACCGGCCTGCTGGAGCGGCTCGGCGCCGAGCTGCACGAGACGCCGTTCGGCGCGTACCCGGTGGTCGACCCGACCGGGCTGACGACCGTCCCCGGCGTGTGGGCCGCGGGCAACGCGATCGGCTTCGCCGAGCAGGTCGTGCACGCGGCGAGCGGCGGCTACCGGGCGGCAGCCGCGATCGTCGGGGATCTGCTGATGACCGACCTCGACGCGGCTGTCCAGGAGTAGCGGCCGTCCAGGAGTGGAGGTGCCGCCTCCGCGATCGCCGGCGGCCGGACGGCGGACCGGATCCCCAGCCGTCCGGGTGTAGAGGCGGCCCCTCCGGTGCACCATGGCTGCATGCTGCTGCACCGGCTGGCCCGAGTGTCCCAGGAGGTCGCCGCCACCTCGGCGCGGTCCCGCAAGACGGCCCTGCTCGCGGAGCTCTTCCGGGACGCCGAGGCCGACGACGTGCCGATCGTCATCCCGTACCTGGCCGGACGGCTGCCGCAGGGCCGGATCGGCGTCGGCTGGAAGGTGCTGAGCCGCCCGGTCGCCCCCGCCGCCGAGCCGGGCCTGACCGTGCGGGACGTGGACGCCCGGCTGTCGGAGCTGGCCGAGGTGTCGGGCCCCGGCTCCCAGGCGGAACGGGCCCGGCTGGTCGGGGAGTTGATGGGCGCGGCCACCGAGGACGAGCAGCGGTTCCTGATCGGGCTGCTCACCGGCGAGGTGCGGCAGGGCGCGCTGGACGCCGTCGCGGTCGAGGGACTGGCCCAGGCGACCGGGGCGCCCCCGGCCGACGTACGGCGGGCCGTGATGCTCGCCGGCTCCCTCCAGACGGTGGCCGAGGCGCTGCTCGCGGACGGCCCCGCCGCCCTGGACCACTTCCGCCTCACCGTCGGCCGCCCGGTCTGGCCGATGCTGGCGCACAGTGCCTCCTCGGTCGCCGAGGCGGTGGACAAGCTCGGCGCCTGCGCGGTCGAGGAGAAGCTGGACGGCATCCGCGTCCAGGTGCACCGGGACGGCGACACGGTACGGCTCTACACCCGCACCCTCGACGACATCACCGACCGCCTGCCGGAAGTGACGGCCGCCGCGCTGGAGTTGCGGGGTGAGCGGTTCGTCCTCGACGGCGAGGTGATCTCCTTCGACGCGGGCGGCCGCCCCCGCTCGTTCCAGGAGACCGCCGGCCGCGTCGGCTCGCGCACGGACGTGGCGACGGCGGCACGCGCGGTGCCGGTCTCCCCCGTCTTCTTCGACGCGCTGTCCGTGGACGGCCACGACCTGCTCGACCTGCCGTTCGCCGAGCGGCACGCCGCGCTGGCCCGGCTGGTCCCCGAGCCGATGCGGGTGCGCCGCACCACGGTGTCCGGCCCGGACGACCTGCACACGGCGGAGGAGTTCCTCGCCGAGACCCTGAAGCGCGGCCACGAGGGCGTCGTCGCCAAGGCGCTGGACGCCCCCTACAGCGCGGGCCGGCGCGGCGCCTCCTGGCTCAAGGTCAAGCCCGTCCACACCCTCGACCTGGTCGTCCTGGCCGCCGAGTGGGGCCACGGCCGCCGCACCGGCAAGCTCTCCAACCTCCACCTGGGCGCCCGCACCGCCGACGGCGGCCTCGCCATGCTCGGCAAGACCTTCAAGGGGATGACCGACGCGATGCTCACCTGGCAGACCGAACGGCTTCAGCAGCTCGCCGTCGACGACAACGGCCACGTCGTGACCGTACGCCCGGAACTCGTCGTCGAGATCGCCTACGACGGCCTCCAGCGCTCCACCCGCTACCCGGCCGGCGTCACCCTGCGCTTCGCCCGCGTGGTCCGCTACCGGGAGGACAAGCGCCCCGAGGACGCCGACACGGTGGAGACGCTGCTGGCCGCGCACCCGGAGGTGAGCCCGTGAACCGCAGTGCCGGCCTGCTGCTCTTCCACCACAGCGACAACGGTCTCGACGTGCTGCTCGGCCACATGGGCGGCCCGTTCTTCGCCCGGCGCGACGCCGGCGCGTGGAGCATCCCCAAGGGCGAGTACGAGCCCGACGAGTCCGCCTGGGCCGCGGCCCGCCGCGAGTTCGAGGAGGAACTGGGGCTCCCCCCGCCCGACGGGCAGGCCCTCGCCCTGGGCGAGGTCCGGCAGACGGGCGGCAAGATCGTCACAGCCTGGGCGATCGAGGCGGACCTCGACCCGGCGACGATCGCGCCCGGCACGTTCCGGATGGAATGGCCGCCGAGGTCGGGACAGCTCCAGGAGTTCCCCGAGCTGGACCGGGTGGCGTGGTTCGGCCTCGACCGGGCCCGCGAGGTGATCGTCAAGGCGCAGGCGGCGTTTCTCGACCGCCTGGCGGAGCACTCGCTCTGAGGAGACGCTCCCGCGTTTGCGGTCCGCTCCGCCGCGCGGGAAGGTCGGACTAAGCCCGCTCCGAGGGAGGTCAGCCATGCCCATCGCAACGGTGAACCCGGCGAACGGCGAGACGCTCAAGACGTACGAGGCCATGGGCGAGGAGGAGATCGAGCGCCGGCTCCAGCTCGCGGAGGCCACGTTCCGCACGTACCGGACGACGACGTTCGACGAGCGCGCCCGGCTGATGAGGAAGGCCGCCGACCTCCTCGAAGAGGATCAACAGGACATCGCCCGGGTGATGACCACCGAGATGGGCAAGCCGATCCAGCAGGCCCGGGCCGAGGCGGCGAAGTGCGCCAAGGCGATGCGCTGGTACGCCGACCACGCCGAGGAGCTGCTCGCCGACGAGGAGCCCTCCGACGCCGACGTGAAGGACTCCGGCGCCTCGCGGGTGCGGGTGCGCTATCGGCCGCTGGGACCGGTGCTGGCGGTCATGCCGTGGAACTTCCCGCTGTGGCAGGTGGTCCGCTTCGCCGCGCCGGCCCTGATGGCGGGGAACGTGGGCCTGCTCAAACACGCCTCGAACGTCCCCCAGACCGCCCTCTACCTGGAGGACCTGTTCCACCGGGCGGGCTTCACGGAGGGCTGCTTCCAGACCCTGCTGATCGGCTCCGCCGCCGTCGACGACATCCTGCGCGACGAGCGGGTCAAGGCGGCCACCCTCACCGGCAGCGAGCCCGCGGGCCGCGCGGTCGCCTCCACCGCCGGGGAGATGGTCAAGAAGACGGTGCTGGAGCTGGGCGGCAGCGACCCCTTCGTCGTCATGCCCTCCGCCGACATCGACCGGGCCGCGAAGGTCGCGGTGACCGCGCGGGTGCAGAACACCGGGCAGTCCTGCATCGCCGCGAAGCGGTTCATCGTGCACACGGACGTCTACGACGCCTTCGCGGAGCGTTTCGCCGAGGGCATGAAGGCGCTGAAGGTCGGCGACCCGATGGCCGAGGACACCGAGGTCGGGCCGCTCTCCAGCGAGCAGGGACTGCGCGATCTGGAGGAGCTGGTCGACGACGCGGTGCGCGGCGGTGCGGAGGTTCTGTGCGGTGGCGAACGGCCCGACGGGCCGGGCTGGTACTACACGCCGACCATCCTCGCCGGCATCGACCGGGAGATGCGCATCCACCGGGAGGAGGCGTTCGGTCCGGTCGCGACGCTGTACCGGGCGGCCGACCTGGACGAGGCCGTGCTGATCGCGAACGACTCGCCGTTCGGACTGAGTTCGAACGTGTGGACGCGGGACGAAGCCGAGGTGGACCGGTTCGTGCGGGACCTGGAGGCGGGTGGTGTGTACGTCAACGGCATGACGGCCTCCCATCCGGCGTTCCCGTTCGGCGGAGTGAAGCGGTCCGGGTACGGGCGTGAGCTGTCCGGGCACGGAATCCGGGAGTTCTGCAACATCACGACCGTTTGGCACGGTGCGTGAGTGTTGCGGGGCTACGATCCCGTCTGTGAACCGCGAAGTGACTCTGCCTCTGATCGTCGACGACCGCGGGACCTTGCAGGTGGCTGCGGCCGATGTCAGCAAGCTGTTGCGGACGGTGGGGGGTCGGTGGGTGCGGCTTGTCGAGGCCGGGGAGTCGGGGCTCGACGAGGACACGGTCGCCGCGTTGACGATCGAGCTGGCGAAGTTGGCCGACCGTATTGATGTGGCTTGTATCGCGCACAGCAGTGGGGGTGCGACGTAGCAGAGGCGGCTGCGGGTGGGTTGTGGCTTCTCGCGCCCACGCGGCGGAGCCGCACGTCGACACAGCGCCGCGCCCCTGGGTCAGCTGTCCCAGCGTCGACCAGAAGCTCGCCTCGTACACCTGAAGCAGGCGGCCCTATGCGTGAGCTCGTGTCTCGTCGAGGCGCCCGGCGTTCACAGCCGCCTGCACCGCCGCCGCCGCCAGCTCCTCCAGCTCCGGGGACGGCTCCGCGAAGAAGTCGAAGAAGCCGCACGCCTCGTCCGTGAAGCCGTACTGCGTGCGCAGGGCCCGGGCGATGGTCGCGCAATAGCCTCCCCACGCGGAGAAGTTGGCGGTCAGGGCCAGGACGACGTCCGCCGGTGCGGCGTTGAGAGCCAGCCAGGCCACGTACGCGGGGTACTCCTGGCATCCCGGGAGCGGCTCGTACGCTGCCGTCCGTGTCTCGTGCACGCCGCACGCCCGGGCGAACGACGGCAACCGCTCCTCCGCCGACGCCTCGCCCTCCGCGAGCGTCCCGAAGAAGACCGCGGCCTCCGGGTCCCTCACGAGGGAGCGCTCCGCCAGATACCCGAAGGCCCGGCGGTCGGCGGGGATCACCCAGGACCGCTCCTCGGCGGTGTGCCCGGACTGCGGCTCGCCGTCCCCGCCGAGGAGGTGCCGTTCAAGAGGGGCGCGCTCGTCCGCGGCCCCGAGGCCCTGCCCGTGACGTGGTGAGCCGGCGACGACGATGCGAGGACCGCTCGTACCACCTGGCCGCGTCCGGGCCGGGCTCACCGCGGGTCAGGTCAGCTTCCACTCCCCCGTCTCGTCGGCGAAGCCGGAGTCCATCGCGAACTGGACCGTCGCCATCTTCGACGCCTTCGGCACCTCGAACACGACCCAGCCGAGCGCCTTCGCGCCGGGCTTCAGGCGGACGTCGGAGGACATGGACGGGCCGGCGGTGACGTCGGCGAAGGTGGACTGGAACTGCTGGCCCTGGTCGTCGGCGACCTGGGGGCCGTTCCGCGGGCTGTCCGAGTAGGTCTTGGTCCCCGTGTCGACGAGCTGGAACTGGACGGCGATCCAGCGGTTGCCCGACTCGGGAGCGGTGAACTCGTCGCCGGACTTGGCGTTGTCGACGACCTTGACGACGGTGACGTCCAGCTTGCTGCCGGCCTCCATGCCCTTCAGGGCGAGAGTGTCGCCGGGCTTGGCGGCCTCCGGTGCGGCGCTCGCCTTGGCGGCGGGCTTCTTCGCGGCCTGCTGCCCGCTGTCGGCCTTGGCGGACGCCTTGGCCTTGGGCTTGTCGACGACCGTGGCGCCGGAGCTGCACGCGGTGACCCTTCGGGGTCGCGGGCAGCCTCCGAGGGCCTTGTCGCGTCCGCCCCACAACGCGACGGCCCCCCGAGGAGAACGCCGGTTACCGGATCGTCAGGCCCGACAGCGTCCGCGCGATCACCAGGCGCTGGATCTCGCTGGTGCCTTCGAAGATCGTGTAGATCGCGGCGTCCCGGTGCATCCGCTCCACCGGGTACTCCCGCGTGTAGCCGTTGCCGCCGAGGATCTGGATCGCCTGGGCCGTTACCTTCTTGGCCGTCTCGCTGGCGAACAGCTTGGACATCGAACCCTCGGCCGCCGTGAACGGCTTGCCGTTGACGGCCATCCAGGAGGCGCGCCAGACGAGGAGCCGGGCCGCGTCGATGGACGTGCGCATGTCCGCGAGCTGGAAGGCCACGCCCTGGTTGTCGATGATCGGCCGTCCGAACTGCTCCCGGGTCTTGGCGTAGTCGAGGGCGACCTCGTACGCGGCCCGGGCGGTGCCGACCGCCATGGCGCCGACCGCCGGGCGGGACGCCTCGAACGTGGCCATCGCCGCGTTCTTCACGCGCTCCCCGCCCTGCTTGGCCTTCTCCCGCGCCCGGGCGAGCCGCTCGTCCAGCTTCTCCTTGCCGCCGAGCAGACAGGAGCCGGGGACACGCACATCGTCCAGGATGACCTCGGCGGTGTGCGAGGCCCGGATGCCGTGCTTCTTGAACTTCTGCCCCTGGGACAGGCCCTCGGTGCCCGGCGGGATGATGAAGGAGGCATGGCCCTTGGAGCCGAGCTCCGCGTCGACCACCGCGACCACGACATGGACGTTGGCGATGCCGCCGTTGGTCGCCCAGGTCTTGGTGCCGTTGATCACCCACTCGTCCTTGGCCTCGTCGTAGACCGCCCGGGTGCGCATGGAGGCCACATCGGAGCCGGCATCGGGCTCGGAGGAGCAGAAGGCGGCGACCTTGACGTCGTTGGCGTCGCCGTACATCTGCGGGATCCAGGTGCCGATCTGCTCCTCGGTGCCGTTGGCGAGGACGCCGACGGCGGCGAGACCGGTGCCGACGATGGACAGGGCTATGCCCGCGTCGCCCCAGAACAGCTCCTCCATCGCCATGGGGATGCCGAGACCGGTGGGGTCGAAGTACTGCTGGGCGTAGAAGTCCAGGGAGTAGATGCCGACCTTGGCGGCCTCCTGGATGACCGGCCAGGGAGTCTCCTCACGCTCGTCCCATTCGGCGGCCGCGGGGCGGATCACGTCGGCCGCGAAGCCGTGCAGCCAGTCCCGGACCTCCTTCTGTTCGTCGTTGAGCTCCATGGTGAACTCGGCCATGTCGGTCCCCTCCAGCGGCACACATACATGTTACTTGCGGTAACACCAGTCTGTTACCGGTGGGTAGTCCGCGTCAACTCCTACCGACCGGTCGGCACTCGTTCGATGTCTGGGGCATCTTTGAGTGTTAGTTTGCGCAGGCGTCATCGAAACAGCACGGGTGGGGAGAGCACATGGACACCACGCAGCGGACCGATCAGCAACGGTCCGCCGACCGCCGACGGCGTGAGCTGCTGGAAGCCGCCGACCGAGTGGTGCTGCGCGACGGTCCGCAAGCCTCGATGAACGCGATCGCGGCGGAGGCCGGCATCACCAAGCCGATCCTCTACCGGCACTTCGGCGACAAGGGCGGACTGTACGCCGCCCTCGCCAAACGGCACACGGACGCGCTGCTCGACTCGCTCCGGGCGGCGCTGGACGCTCCCGCGGAGCGGCGGGAGCGGGTCGAGGCGACGCTGGACACGTACCTCACGGCGATCGAGGCGCGCCCGCAGGTGTACCGGTTCCTGATGCATCCGGCGGAGGGGAGCCAGCCGGGGGATCAGGGGTTCGACGTCGGCAAGCACAGTGCGCCCCTGTTGCGGCGGATGGGCGAGGAGCTGGCCCAGGTCATCGAGGAGCGGCTGGATCTCGGGCCGGGTGGGCAGCAGCTGGCGCGGGTGTGGGGGCATGGCATCGTCGGCATGATGCATGCGGCCGGGGATTGGTGGCTGGGGGAACGGCCTTGTTCTCGTGCGGAGTTGGTGCGGAGTCTGGCTGATCTGCTGTGGGGGCGCCTTGCGGCCGCGGGGGATCGGGTGGGCGGCCCCGGGTTCTGAACGTCGTGTGTCGTGTGCGGGCCGGTGGGGGCCGGCCGCGCCCACGCGGCGGAGCCGCACATTGGACACAGCCCCGCGCCCTCGGGGCACCAGCACTCAGGCATTCCAGGAGGCCCGGGCCACCTGGCGCATCAGCTTGCGGTGGCGCCGGCCGCTCAGACGGTCCGCGTAGATGCGGCCCTCCACGTGGTCGTACTCGTGCTGGAGGCAGCGGGCGAAGAAGCCCGTGCCGTGGACCGTGATCGGGTCGCCGGTCATCGTGAAACCCTCGACCACCGCGTGGTCGTAACGTTCCGTGGCCGCTTCCAGGCCCGGCAGGGACAGGCAGCCCTCCGGGCCCCGGATCACCACGCCGTCCGCCTCGGCCAGGCGCGGGTTGACCACATGCCCCAGGTGCCGGACATCCTCGTCGTCGGGGCAGTCGTAGACGAAGACCCGCAGCGGCTCGCCGATCTGGTTGGCGGCGAGGCCGACGCCCTGGGCCGCGTACATGGTTGCGAACAAGTCCTCCACGAGGCGGGCCAGTTCGGGGCCGAAGTCGGTGACCTCCGCGCAGGGTGTGTGCAGGAGCGGGTCGCCGTGCAGGGTGAGGGGTCTCACGTGGCCGTGGGCGCCGGGGATGGAGCTGTTTCGCATGGCGGCAAGAGTAAGGTCCCTGTCATTCCGCGCCTCCCACACGAGTTCACCACAGTGCCTCGGTTCGGGAGTGCTAATGGATCTCGATAGGCTGAGGTCCACACCACGTGGCCGTCAGGCTTCAAGGCGCGGCGCGTACGCAAGGAGGATCGAGAACTGATGGCAGGCAACTCGGACCCGCTCTCGCCGCGGGCCAAGCTGGCCGTGACCGCGGGCAAGGCGGTCGCGGCGGCATCCCGCGCCGCGGGGCGCGGCAGCGGTTCGGTGATCGGCGGCCGGGTGGCGCTCAAGCTCGACCCCGACCTCCTCGCCCGGCTCGCGCAGAACCTGGACGTGATCCTGGTCTCGGCGACGAACGGCAAGACCACGACCACCCGGCTCATCGCCGAGGCCCTGCGCGCGGCGGGACCGGTCGTCTCCAACGCGCTCGGCGCCAACATGCCGGCCGGCATCACCTCGGCGCTCGCGGGCAGCTCGGACGCCCGGTACGGCGTGATCGAGGTCGACGAGAAGTACCTCGCCGGCGTCGCCCGGGACACCGCGCCGAAGTGCATCGCCCTGCTCAACCTCTCCCGCGACCAGCTCGACCGCGCCGCCGAGACCCGCATGCTCGCCGAGAACTGGCGGGAGGGGCTCGCCGGTTCCAAGGCCGTGGTGGTGGCCAACTGCGACGACCCGCTGGTGGTGTGGGCGGCGTCCTCCTCCCCCAATGTGATCTGGGTCGCCGCCGGGCAGATGTGGAAGGACGACGCCTGGTCCTGCCCGTCGTGCGGTGGCGTGATGCAGCGCCCGGGCGACGACTGGTACTGCGGCGAGTGCGGATTCCGCCGTCCGACGCCGAGCTGGGCGCTCTCCGGCGACCACGTCCTGGACCCGCACGGCTCCGCCTGGCCGATCCACCTCCAGCTGCCCGGCCGCGCCAACAAGGCCAACGCCGCCTCCTCCGCCGCCGTCGCCGCCGTGTTCGGTGTGCCGCCGCAGGTCGCGCTGGAACGCATGTACCAGGTGCAGGCGGTGGCCGGCCGGTACGACGTCGTCCAGTTCCAGGGCCGTGACCTCAGGCTCCTCCTGGCGAAGAACCCGGCCGGCTGGCTGGAGACGTTCTCCCTGATCGATCCGCCGCCCGCCCCGGTCATCCTGTCCGTGAACGCGCGCTCCGCCGACGGCACCGACACCTCCTGGCTGTGGGACGTCGACTACACGCGTCTGACCGGCCACCCGATCTGCGTCGTCGGCGACCGGCGGCTGGACCTCGCGGTGCGCCTGGAGGTCGCCGACCAGCACTTCCAGGTGTACGAGAACCTCGACCAGGCGGTGCAGGCGTGCCCGCCGGGACGGATCGAGGTCATCGCCAACTACACGGCGTTCCAGGACCTGCGGCGCCGGGTCGGCAACTGAGCACGAGACGTCAGGGGACTTTTGTGAGCGACAACCAACTGCGGGTCGTCTGGATCTATCCCGACCTGCTCAGCACCTACGGCGACCAGGGCAACGTCCTCGTCGTTCAGCGCCGGGCCCAGCAGCGCGGCCTGGACGTGGCGCGGCTGGACGTGCGCAGCGACCAGGCGATCCCGACCTCCGGCGACATCTACCTGATCGGCGGCGGCGAGGACCGGCCGCAGCGGCTCGCGGCCGAGCGGCTGCGCCGGGACGGCGGACTGACCCGGGCCGTGGAGAACGGCGCCATCGTCTTCTCCGTGTGCGCCGGCTACCAGATCCTCGGGCACGAGTTCATCAACGACCTCGGCCAGCGCGAGCCCGGCCTCGGCCTGCTGGACGTGGTCTCTGTGCGCGGCGAGGGCGCGCGGTGCGTCGGTGACGTGCTGGGCGACATCGACCCGCGCCTCGGCCTGCCCCCGCTGACCGGCTTCGAGAACCACCAGGGCGTCACCCACCTCGGCCCCACCGCCCGCCCGCTCGCCCGGGTGCGGTTCGGCAACGGCAACGGCACGGGCGACGGCACGGAGGGCGCGTTCAACGACACCGTCTTCGGCACGTACATGCACGGCCCGGTGCTGGCGCGCAACCCGCTGATCGCGGACCTGCTGCTGAAGCTGGCCCTCGACGTCAACGCGCTGCCGCCGACGGACGACCGCTGGTACGAGGCGCTTCGCAACGAGCGCATCGCGGCCGCGCAGCAGCCTGCCTAGACCGACAGGGTGCGTTCAGCACGCGTCAACCTGCTGGTCAACAGCCCGTATGACGGCGCATCCGCACAGGTGAGCGGGGTCGTCCAGCAGGCGGACGCGTGCTTCGGTCCGGCCCCTCGATGCCGCTAGGGTGGCGGGGATTCGAGCCGGACAACGTGGTCCGGTCCCGGCCCACGTTGAGAAGGTTTTCGGGCTATGCGCATTGGTGTCCTCACGTCCGGCGGCGACTGCCCCGGCCTGAACGCCGTCATCCGGTCCGTCGTGCACCGCGCCGTCGTCGACCACGGCGACGAGGTCATCGGCTTTCGGGACGGCTGGAAGGGCCTTCTGGAGTGCGACTACCTCAAGCTCGACCTTGACGCGGTGGGTGGCATCCTCGCCCGCGGCGGCACGATTCTGGGGTCCTCCCGGGTCCAGCCCTCCCATCTGCGGGACGGTGTGGAGCGGGCCAAGGGCCATGTCGAGGAGCTCGGCCTCGACGCGATCATCCCCATCGGCGGCGAGGGCACGCTCAAGGCCGCGCGGCTGATGTCGGACAGCGGTCTGCCCGTCGTGGGTGTGCCGAAGACCATCGACAACGACATCGCGGTCACGGACGTCACGTTCGGCTTCGACACGGCCGTCGGGGTGGCGACCGAGGCCCTGGACCGGCTGAAGACCACCGCCGAGTCCCACCAGCGGGTCCTGGTGGTCGAGGTCATGGGCCGGCACACCGGCTGGATCGCGCTGCACTCCGGGATGGCGGCCGGCGCGCACGCCATCGTCGTACCCGAACGCCCCTTCGATATAGAGGAACTGACCCGGCGGGTCGGCGAGCGGTTCGAGGCGGGCAAGCGCTTCGCGATCGTGGTGGCGGCGGAGGGGGCCAAGCCCCGGGCCGGGACCATGGAGTTCGACGAGGGCGGCAAGGACATCTACGGGCACGAGCGGTTCGCCGGGATCGCCCGTCAGCTGTCCGTCGAGCTGGAGGGGCGGCTGGGTAAGGAAGCCCGGCCGGTGATCCTCGGGCATGTGCAGCGGGGTGGGACGCCCACCGCGTACGACCGGGTGCTGGCCACGCGGTTCGGGTGGCACGCGGTGGAGGCCGTGCACCGGGGCGAGTTCGGGCAGATGACCGCGCTGCGGGGCACCGACATCGTGATGGTGTCGTTGGCCGAGGCCGTGGAGACGCTGAAGACCGTGCCGGAGGACCGGTACGCCGAGGCGGAGTGCGTTCTCTGAGGTAGTGCTCGGTTGCCGGGTGCGGGGCTGTGTGTGGCTGGTCGCGCAGTTCCCCGCGCCCCATAGGGACGCCGAACCGCCCCCGGTCGTAGTTCTGACCGGGGGCGGTTCTACTCTTGTGGGCGGACAACTTGCTGCACACCCCCACGAAACAGGAGCCGGCGGTATGGATCACAGCGGGCACGGCATGACCATGGATCTGCCGCCGTTCACGCTGGGACGAGGGCTGGAGTGGTCGGCGGACCCGTTCTTCCTCGTCGCCTGCCTGGCCGGGCTGGCGCTGTACGGGTGGGGGGTCGTGCGGCTGGTGCGGCGCGGGGACAAGTGGCCGGTGGGGCGGACCGTCGCCTTCGTCATCGGCGTGCTGAGCATCGTGCTCATGATGTGCACCCGGCTGAACGACTACGGCATGGTCATGTTCAGCGTGCACATGGTGCAGCACATGGTGATCAGCATGGTGTCGCCGATCCTGATCCTGCTCGGGGCGCCGATCACGCTGGCGCTGCGGGCGCTGCCGACGGCGGGGCGGGGCCGCAAGGGGCCGCGTGAGCTGCTGCAGATGTTCCTGCACAGCCACTACATGCGGATCGTCACCCACCCGGCGTTCACGATCCCGCTGTTCATCGCCAGCCTGTACGGGCTGTACTTCACACCACTGTTCGACTTCCTGATGGGCTCCACGACGGGGCACGTCGCGATGATGGTGCACTTCCTCGCCGTGGGCCTGGTGTTCTTCTGGCCGATCATGGGCGTGGACCCGGGCCCGCACCGGCCGGGCTATCTGATGCGGATGCTGGAGCTGTTCGCGGGCATGCCGTTCCACGCGTTCTTCGGGATCGCCCTGATGATGGCGTCCGAGCCGATGGTCGAGACGTTCAAGAACCCGCCCGCCTCGCTCGGCATCGAAGCGCTCTCCGACCAGAACGCGGCGGGCGGCATCGCCTGGGCGTTCAGCGAGATCCCGTCCGTGCTGGTGCTGGTCGCGCTGCTGTTCCAGTGGTACGCCTCGGACCAGCGTCAGGCCAAGCGCGAGGACCGGGCCGCCGACCGCGACGGGGACAAGGAACTCGAGGCGTACAACGCCTATTTGAGCTCGCTGCACGCACGCGGGAACTGACTTTTCCCACGCCCCGGGCCGCCTGTTTCTCCTCGTTCTGCTCTTTCTCCACAACGCGACTGAACAGCATTTTCCTTCAGTAGCATGAAACGCGTCGGGGAACCGCAGGGGGGAGCGGTGATGCGGAGGATCGCTGTCCTGGTCGCTTTTCTGCTGGCTCTCGGGGGGTGTGATGCGGGCGGTTCTTTGTCCGAGGTGAAGGCCGTGGCAGCGGGAGTTCCGTCCCTGGCGCCTTTCTTCGCCGAGGACAGCGGGCTCGGCCGGGATGCCCGGGTGCGGTCGCGGGCCGTGCCGGATGGCCTCCAGCAGGGGGACACGCCGGGGCTGTACGGCGGGACGAAGCAGCCGGGGACCTGTGATGTCGAAAGGCTGAAGCGGTTCCTCACCGCGCCGCGCAACGACCGCAAGGCGCGGGCGTGGGCGGCCGCCCTCGACCTTCGCAAGGACGAGATTCCTGGATATCTGGACCGGCTCACACCGGTTCTCCTGCGTCACGACACCCTCGCTATGAACCACGACTACAAAAAGGGAAAGGCTGTTCCCTTCCGCGCCTTGCTCCAGGCGGGAATCGCGCTTCTCGTCGATCGGCACGGACTTCCGTCGGTCAAATGTTCGTGCGGGAATCCGCTGCGACCTTTCGAGGGCGACACGAGCCGGATAACCGTCACCTTCGGGGACGGCAACGAGAAGTGGCAGGGGTACGACCATGCCGAGGTGGTGGTCGTACGGCCCGCTCCCCGGAAGCTGGAGCGCATCGCCCTCGTCGACGTCCAGGACCCGGGCCGGGGCATCGAGCGGCCCGTCGGCACGACGGGTGAGGCCGACGCCGGCTTCGACGCGACGGAGCGGCGGGCCGTGCCGCGCGTCGCCGGGACGACGTTCGGGGAGGCCGGCCGGCGGCTCGCCGATGCGGGACTTGCGGTCGCGTTCAGGGGTGCGGAGCCGCCTGCGGACGATGCCCGCGTCATCGCGTCCGACCCGGGGGCGGGGGCCGAGTTGCGGTTCGGGGCGCAGGTGACGCTGAGCGTGGCGGCGGAGTCGGAGGCGGAGGGGCGTAAGCCGAGCACGGCGAGTGCGGCAAGTACGGCGACGCCTTCGCCCTCGGAGTCCTCCGCTCCCCCTGCCGGTTCCAGGCCTCCTACGAGTGCCGGGCCGACGCCGCCCCGTCAGTCCCCGTCGAAGGCGCCGCCCAGCTCCGTGCCGCCGCCTGCGTCGAGCGCCGCGCCCAGGAGCAGTGCACCGCCCCCGGCGACCAGCTCACCACCACAGGTCACCAGCTCGCCTCCCCGGCAGGTCACCAGCTCGCCTCCCACCGGTGAACCGGCCACGAGCGGCCCGCCGCCGACGACGATCAGTCCGCCCGCGTCCAGCGCTCCGGCGGCCACCCCTGTGAGGACCGTCCCCGCGACGACGGCCCCCGCGTCCAGCGCTCCGCCGGCCGCCCCACCCACCCCCAGCACCACCGTCTAGCACCGCACCCCCGCCGAACCCTGGAGAACCCTGGAGTCACCGGATGTCCTCAGGATCACCGACGTCGGGAGCGGGCCGGGTCATCGCCGGCCGTTATCTGCTGCTGCGCCGGCTCGGCAGCGGCGGCATGGGGCACGTCTGGCTCGCCCACGACCAGGCACTCGCCTGCGAGGTCGCGCTGAAGGAGATCGTGTTCCGCGACCCGGCCGAGGCCGGAAACGAACGGGAGGCGCGGGTCGCCCGGGCCCGGGCGGAGGCCCGGCACGCGGCCGGGCTGCGCGGACACCCGCACGTCGTCACGGTGCACGACGTGCTGGAGCACGAGGGGCTGCCGTGGATCGTCATGGAGTACGTGACGGGCGCCGTGGACCTGCGGGAGCTGGTGGCCCGGCGCGGGCCGCTCGCCCCGGCCGAGTGTGCCCGCGTCGGTCTCGCCGTACTGGACGCGCTGACCGCCGGGCACGAGCGGGGCGTGATGCACCGGGACGTGAAGCCGGCCAACATCCTGCTCGCGCCGGACCGCGCGGGCTCGCCGTACGGGCGGGTCCTGCTCACCGACTACGGCATCTCCGTGCAGCCGGACGCCGGTGAGACGCGGTACACGATGGCGTCCGTGCTGGTCGGCACGGCGGGGTACCTGGCGCCGGAGCGGGCGTCCGGCGGTACACCGACGCCGGCCGCCGATCTGTTCTCACTGGGCTGCACGCTGTACTTCGGTGTCGAGGGCCGCGGCCCCTTCGAGCGGGAGTCGCACCTGGCGGCACTCACGGCGGTGGTCATGGAGGAGCCGGATCCGCCGGTACGGGCCGGGGCCCTGGAGCCCGTGCTGCACGGGCTGCTCGCCAAGGATCCGGAGCTGCGGATGACCGCCCGGGAGGCGGAGGCCGGGCTGTCGGCGCTCGTCACGCCCCATGCGGAGGCGTACGAGCGGACCCGGACGGACCCCGGCTCGCCGTCCCCGTGGGAGACCCCGCCCGTGCCCTCACCCGGGCCGGGCGGCATCGGTCCCGCCGTCGCCCCACCCGGCGCCCGGCGTCGCCGGCGCTCCCCCGCCCTCCGGGCCGTCGCCGCCTGCGGACTCGGGCTGCTCCTCGCGCTCGGCGGCGTCTGGTACGCGCTGGCCGACCGGGTGCCGGGCGGCGGGACGGCGCCGCCGTACGGCGATGCCGTCGGGCTGGGGAAGCCGCTCGCGGACGGGGACTGTGTGCTCGCCGACTGGCCGGGCGGGACCCGGTTCGCCGGTACGCCCCGGCTCTCCCTGGACCCGACCTGCCGGGACAAGGTGCCCGACGGGCAGGTGGTGGCGTTCGTCGAGGCGGCCTCGGCGGAGGAGGCGCGGACGCTGGGGCCGGCCCGGTGCCAGGAGCGGACCCGGGAGCTGCGGGAGCGGCTCGCCGATGTCCGCGGCCACGCCGTCGTGCCGACCGGCACCGGGTTCGAGGCGGCGGGGCGGCGCACCGCCTGCCTGGTGCTCGGCGCGCACGGGCCGCTGTACGGGCCGCTCGCGGAGCGACGTAGGTTCGGTACGGCGTTCGCCGACACCGCCACCATGCAGAAGCGTGACTGCCTGGACGTCCGTTCGAACCGGGAGGCGCGGCTGGTGCCGTGCGGCGGGCGGTACGACCAGCAGGTCCTCGGGTTCACCCGACTGGGCGCCGAGGTGACGCTCGCCGAGGCGCGGACCTCGTCGGACGCGGCATGCGCCCGGGACGTGGCACCGCGAGACTACGGCTTCGATCCGTCCGTCTACGAAGCCGGTTCGTGGACCAGTGACGGACCCTGGAAATCCGGTACTCATGTCGTCGTCTGCACCGTCAGGAGGCAGAACGGGGGCACCATGGGGGGAACAGAACCATGAGGAGGGTGTTGCGATGCCCGGTTCCACGAACGGTTCGAACGCGACGAAGACCATGGGAGTCGTCACCGTCGGCGGTCTCGTCCTGGTGACGGCCTACACGGTGGCGCTCGGCAGCAACGGCTGGCTATGGTTCGGCTGGGTCGTCCTGGGCCTGATCACCCTCGGAATGGTGGTCACCACGAAGAGCACCTGAGGCTCACTCCGGGGCCAGCCGTCCGGCCGAATGCACGCCCGGCTGGTACTTCGGGAGCCGGACGGTGATCTTCATGCCCGCGCCCGTGGCGGTCTCGATGACGAGGCCGTGGTCGTCGCCGTAGACCTGGCGGAGCCGGTCGTCGACGTTGGAGAGCCCGATGCCGCCCGAGGGGCTGACCTCGCGGGCGAGGATACGGCGGAGCAGGCCGGGGTCCATGCCCGCGCCGTCGTCCTCGATCACGACCAGGGCCTCCGCGCCCGCGTCCTGGGCGGTGATCTGGATGTGGCACTTGTCGGCCTTGCCCTCCAGGCCGTGCTTGACGGCGTTCTCGACGAGCGGCTGGAGGCACAGGAAGGGCAGGGCGACGGGCAGCACCTCCGGGGCGATCTGGAGGGTGACGGAGAGGCGGTCGCCGAAGCGTGCCCGTACGAGCGCCAGATAGTGGTCGATGGCGTGGAGTTCGTCGGCGAGGGTGGTGAAGTCGCCGTGCCGGCGGAACGAGTAGCGGGTGAAGTCGGCGAATTCCAGGAGCAGTTCGCGGGCGCGCTCGGGGTCGGTGCGGACGAACGAGGCGATCACCGCGAGCGAGTTGAAGATGAAGTGCGGGGATATCTGCGCCCGCAGCGCCTTGATCTCGGCCTCGATGAGGCGGGTGCGGGACTGGTCCAGGTCCGCGAGCTCCAGTTGTACGGACACCCAGCGGGCCACCTCGCCGGCCGCCCGGACGAGGACCGCGGACTCGCGGGGCGCGCAGGTGACGAGGGCGCCGTGCACCCGGTCGTCGACCGTGAGCGGGGCGACGACCGCCCAGCGCACCGGGCAGTCGAGGAGGTCGCAGGTCAGCTCGAAGGCCTCGCCGCGGCCGGTCTCCAGAGGGCCGGCGAGGCGTTCCATGATCTCGGTGCGGTGGTGGGCGCCGTCGCCGTCCCAGACCAGGACCTGTTTCGTGTCGGTCAGGCACAGGGCGTCCGTGCCGAGCAGGGAGCGCAGTTTGCGGGCGGACTTGCGGGCGGTCTCCTCCGTCAGCCCGGCCCGCAGCGGGGGCGCGGCGAGAGTGGCGGTGTGCAGGGTCTCGAAGGTGGCGTGTTCGACGGGGGTGCCCAGGCCTCCGAGGCTCTGAGGGCGTGCCGTGCGCCGGCCGAGCCAGACGCCCAGGGCCAGCACCGGGAGCACGGCGACGCACAGGCCCGCCAGGAATCCGCTCATGCCGTCACCTCCGTACGCAGTTCCTCGGGCAGGTGGAACCGGGCCAGGACCGCCGCCGTGCCCGGTGGCACCCGGCCGGGGGTGGCCAGGGACACCAGGATCATGGTGAGGAAACCCAGCGGCACCGACCAGAGCGCGGGCCAGGCGAGCAGGGCGTGCAGCGCGCCCTCGCCCGGGTAGCCCGCCATGGTCGCGGCGACGGCGAGCAGGGCCGAGCCGCCGCCGACCAGCATGCCGGCGGCCGCGCCGGGCGGGGTGAGCCGCCGCCACCAGATGCCGAGGACGAGCAGCGGGCAGAACGACGACGCGGACACGGCGAAGGCGAGCCCCACCGCGTCGGCGACCGGGAGCCCGCCGACCAGGACGCTCGCCGCGAGGGGCATGGCCATCGCGAGCACGGTCCCGAGCCGGAAGTGCCGTACGCCCCGCGCGGGCAGGACGTCCTGGGTGAGCACGCCCGCGACCGCCATGGTGAGTCCCGAGGCCGTGGACAGGAACGCGGCGAAGGCGCCGCCCGCCACCAGCGCGCCCAGCAGATCGCCGCCCACTCCCCCGATGATGCGCTCGGGCAGGAGCAGGACGGCGGCGTCCGTGTCGCCGGTGAGGGTGAGTTCGGGGGCGTAGAGGCGGCCGAGGGCGCCGTAGAGGGGCGGCAGGAGGTAGAAGGCGCCGATCAGGCCGAGGACCGCGACGGTGGTGCGGCGGGCGGCGACGCCGTGCGGGCTGGTGTAGAAGCGGACCACGACGTGCGGCAGGCCCATGGTGCCGAAGAACGTGGCGAGGATCAGCCCGTACGTGGCGTACAGCGGGCGTTCCTCGCGGCTCTCGGCCTGTGCGGGCGACAGGTCGCCGCCGCCGCTGCGCTGCGCCTCGGGGACGGCCGCCCCCTCGGCGAAGGTGAGCCGGGTGCCGCGTTCGACGCGGTGGGTGCCGGCGGGGAGTTCGAGGCGGGTGTCGGTGTGGGTGCGGCCGTCCACGGTGCCGGTCACCGTGACGGTGAGGGGCCGGTCCAGTTTCAGGTCGATGCTGTCGCCGACGCGGACGACGCGCTGCTCGCGGAAGGTGGCCGGTTCGTCGAAGGCGTGACGGGGGGCTCCGTCGTTCTGCCAGGCCACGACCAGGAACAGGGCGGGGACGAGCAGGGCGGTGAGTTTCAGCCAGTACTGGAAGGCCTGGACGAAGGTGATGCTGCGCATGCCGCCGGCGGCGACGGTGGCGGTCACGACGACGGCGACGATCACTCCGCCGACCCAGTCGGGCGCCCCGGTCAGCACGGTCAGGGTCAGTCCGGCCCCCTGGAGCTGGGGCAGCAGATACAGCCAGCCGACGCCGACGACGAAGGCTCCGGCCAGCCGCCGCACGGCCTGGGAGGCGAGGCGGGCCTCGGCGAAGTCGGGGAGCGTGTAGGCGCCGGAGCGGCGCAGCGGGGCGGCGACGAAGAGGAGCAGGACCAGGTAGCCGGCGGTGTAGCCGACCGGGTACCAGAGCATGTCGGGGCCCTGGACCAGGACCAGGCCGGCTATGCCCAGGAAGGAGGCGGCGGAGAGGTACTCGCCGCTGATGGCGGCGGCGTTGAGGCGGGGGCCGACGGTGCGGGAGGCGACGTAGAAGTCGGAGGTGGTGCGGGAGATGCGCAGACCGAAGGCGCCGACCAGGACCGTCGCGACGACGACCAGGGCGACGGCGGGGACGACGTAGTTGGAGTTCATCGGGCGCCAGTTCGATCGTTGTTCATCGGTCGTCGGTCATCGGTCGCCGGTCATCGGTCGCCGGTCATCGGTCGTTGTTCATCGGTCGTTGTTCATCGGTCATCGGTCATCGGTCTTCGACGAGGCGTACGAAGTCGCGCTCGTTACGCTCGGCGCGGCGGACGTACCAGCGGGCGAGGAGGACCAGCGGGGCGTAGAGGCCGAAGCCGAGGACGGCCCACTCCAGGCGGCGGGTGTCGGGCATCGCCGCGAAGAGCAGCGGGAGCGGGCCGATGAGCAGCCCGAGGATCGCGAAGACGATGAGGGCGGCGCGCAGCTGGGTGCGCATCAGGGAGCGGACGTAGGTGTGGCCGAGGGTGGTCTGCTCGTCGATCTCGGTGCGCGGGCGGTAGTAGCCGGAGGCCCTGCGGTTCTGGCGGGGCGGGCCGGTGACGACGACGCGGCGCTCGGTGTGGTCCTGGGGCACCGTCACGTCCTCCTCATGAGCAGGTCGCGCAGTTCGCGGGTGTGGCGCCGGCTGACCTGGAGCTCCTCGGAGCCGACCAGGACGCTGACGGTGCCCGCGTCGAGGCGGAGTTCGCCGATGTGGCGCAGGGCGACGAGGTGGCGGCGGTGGATGCGGACGAAGCCGCGGGAGCGCCAGCGCTCCTCCAGGGTGGACAGCGGGATGCGGACCAGGTGGCTGCCCTTGTCGGTGTGCAGCCGGGCGTAGTCGCCCTGCGCCTCGACGTGGGTGATGTCGTCGACGGCCACGAAGCGGGTCACGCCGCCGAGCTCGACGGGTATGTGGTCGGGGTCGGGCTCGCTCACGGGGATGCGGGGCGCGGCGCCACGGAGCTCGGCGGCACGTCGTACGGCCTCGGCGAGCCGTTCCTTGCGGACGGGCTTGAGGACGTAGTCGACGGCCTTGAGGTCGAAGGCCTGGACGGCGAAGTCCTCGTGCGCGGTGACGAACACGACGAGCGGCGGCCGGGCGAATCCGGTGAGCAGCCGGGCCAGGTCGAGCCCGTCGAGACCGGGCATCTGGATGTCGAGGAAGACGACGTCGATCGCCTCGGGCCCGCCCGGACCGGACTCCAGGGCCCGGTTGATGCGGCGCAGCGCCTCGGTCGCGTCGCCGGCGCCCTCCGCGCTGCCGATGCGGGGGTCCGCGTGCAGCAGATAGAGCAACTCCTCCAGCGAGGGGCGTTCGTCGTCGACAGCGAGGGCGCGCAGCATGAACCCGGAGTGTAGGGGCGATCGGCACGGCTGGACATGTGCCGGGGGCGGGCATCCGCGCGGGACGCGGTGGCCGCGTCGGGCCGGGCGCGGGACAGGGTGCCGGTGGATACAGTGCCCGCATGAACAGCAGGTCCACGCCGTTCGACGAACTCGACCGGAAGATCATCACCGCGTTGATGACGAACGCCCGGACATCCTTCGCCGAGATCGGTACGGCGATCGGGTTGTCGGCCACGGCGGTCAAGCGACGGGTCGACCGGCTGCGGGAGACGGGCGTGATCACCGGGTTCACGGCCACGGTGAAGCCGTCGGCGCTGGGCTGGCGGACCGAGGCCTACGTCGAGGTGTACTGCGAGGGCGCCGCCCCGCCGCGACGGCTCGCGGAGGTGGTGCGCAACCACCCGGAGATCACCGCGGCGATGACCGTGACCGGCGGCGCGGACGCGCTGCTGCACGTGCGGGCGCGGGACGTGGAGCACTTCGAGGAGGTGCTGGAGCGGATCCGCCAGGAGCCGTTCATCCGGAAGACGATCAGCGTGATGGTGCTGTCCCACCTGCTTCCCGAGAGCCCGGAGGCGGGCGCCAGCCAGCCGGCGCCGGAGGCGGTCCCGGGCGACGCAGCAGACGTGCGCTGACCGGCCTCAAGACGCAGCGTTCCTGCGCCAACACGCAACCTTTGTTCCTTGTCGGCCACCTCCGCAAGTTCCTACCGTTGTGTCAACCATCAGTCACACACCGTGAGGAAGCGGAGGGACCCCTCTGTGCCCGACTCCCGTGTGCCGCGCCGGCGGCGCTACCTCGTCTGCGAACCCAGACACTTCGCCGTGCAGTACGCGATCAACCCGTGGATGCGTCCCGACGAACCCGTCGACGTCATCCGCGCCCTGGACCAGTGGCAGGCGCTGGTCGACACCTACCGTGCCCACGGCCATACCGTGGACACTGTGAAACCCGTTCCCGGTCTGCCCGACATGGTCTTCGCCGCGAACGCGGCGGTCGTCGTCGACGGCCGCGTCTTCGGCTCCCTCTTCCACGCGCCCGAGCGCCGCCCCGAGACCGTGCCGTACGAGGCGTGGTTCAAGTCGGAGGGCTACGAGGTCTACCACCCCGAGTCGGTGTGCGAGGGCGAGGGCGACCTGGTACCGGCCGGCCGCTGGATCCTGGCCGGGACGGGCTTCCGAACGACCCGGGAGGCGCACAGCGAGGTGCAGGAGTACTTCGGGGTGCCGGTGATCAGCCTGACGCTGGTGGATCCGTACTTCTACCACCTGGACACGGCGCTCTTCGTCCTCGACGACGACAACATCGCCTACTACCCCGAGGCGTTCTCGCCGGGCAGCCGCGAGGTGCTGGCCCGGCTGTACCCCGACGCGGTGCTCGCCGACCGCGAGGACGCGATGGCGTTCGGGCTCAACTCCGTCTCCGACGGGCGGCACGTGTTCATCTCACCGGGTGCGACGGCTCTGGCCGGCCGGCTCGCCGACCGTGGCTACGTCCCCGTCCCCGTCGACCTGTCCGAGTTCCAGAAGGCCGGTGGCGGCATCAAGTGCTGCACCCAGGAGATCCGGGAGATCCGCTCATGACCGCACCCGTCCGTACCCAGGACTCGCAGGACACTCGCGGCTCCGAGGAGCTCATCCGCGCGGAGGAGCCGGTCCTCGCGCACAACTACCACCCGCTGCCCGTGGTCGTCGCCCGCGCCGAGGGCACCTGGGTGGAGGACGTGGAGGGGCGGCGCTACCTCGACATGCTGGCGGGCTACTCTGCGCTCAACTTCGGGCACCGGCACCCGGCGCTGATCGAGGCCGCCCACCGCCAGCTCGACCGGCTGACGCTGACGTCCCGCGCCTTCCACAACGACCGGCTCGCCGAGTTCGCGGAGCGGCTGGCGGCGCTGACCGGGATGGACATGGTGCTGCCCATGAACACCGGTGCGGAGGCGGTGGAGAGCGCGGTGAAGGTGGCCCGCAAGTGGGCCTACGACGTCAAGGGCGTCCCGGCCGACCGGGCCACGATCGTGGTCGCGGCGGACAACTTCCACGGCCGTACGACGACGATCGTCAGCTTCTCCACCGACGAGACCGCCCGGGCGGGCTTCGGGCCCTTCACGCCGGGCTTCCGGATCGTGCCGTACAACGACCTGGCCGCACTGGAGGCGGCGGTCGACGAGACGACGGCGGCGGTGCTGATCGAGCCGATCCAGGGCGAGGCGGGCGTGATCATCCCGGACGACGGCTATCTGGCCGGTGTGCGGGAGCTCACCCGCCGCAAGGGCTGCCTGTTCATCGCGGACGAGATCCAGTCCGGGCTCGGCCGTACGGGCAGCACGCTGGCGGTCGAGCACGAGTCGGTCGTGCCGGACGTGGTACTGCTGGGCAAGGCGCTGGGCGGCGGCATCGTGCCGGTGTCCGCGGTGGTCGCCCGGCGGGAGGTCCTCGGGGTGCTGCACCCCGGGGAGCACGGGTCGACCTTCGGCGGCAACCCGCTGGCGGCCGCGGTCGGCACGGCGGTGGTCGAGCTGCTGGAGACGGGCGACTTCCAGCGCCGCGCGACCGAGCTGGGGGCGGTGCTGCGGGACGGTCTGACGGGCCTGGTCGGCAAGGGCGTCGTCGGCTTCCGCTCGCGAGGCCTGTGGGCGGGCGTCGACATCGACCCCACGCTCGGCACGGGCCGCGAGATCAGCGAACGCCTCATGCGCGAGGGAATCCTGGTCAAGGACACCCACGGCTCCACGATCCGCCTGGCCCCACCGCTCACCATCACGGACGAGGAACTCGAAGGGGCGCTGGGGACGCTGGAGAAGGTGCTGCGGTAGGAGGACAGGGGGTTACGGAGGAGGCCGCCCGGCAGCGGGACGGCCTCCGCCGGGCCGGGCGCTCCACCAGCCATCCCGACCGGCCCCGTACAAGCCGCCCCCGCATGCCGGAAGGGTGAAGATTGAGGCAAGAGGTGGTAGACCACTCTCAGCGACAGAGAGGTCGGCCGTGGGTGCACACGAGGAGTACGGTCGGCGGCGGTTCGACGTGGCCGACGCCGTGCCCCTGTTGCTCGATCCGCAGGGCGTGGTGACGGGCTGGACCGGCGAGGCCAGGCGGCTGCTGGCGTACCCGGCCGCCGAGGCGGTCGGCAGGAAGCTGGCGGATCTGCTGACGGCCGAGGACGCGCAGCGCGTGCCGGACCTGGTCGAGCGGTGCCGCAGGGACGGCGGCTGGACGGGGCTGCTGACGGCCCGCCACAGGGACGGGCAGCCCGTGAGGGTCGCGGCCCGGATCACCCCGGCCGAGGAGACGCACGGCGGCGCGCGCTGGCTGGTGCTGCTGTCGGAGCTGGCCGACGCGCCCGGCTGGGACATGAGCCGCTCGGTGCTGGAACGGATGGTGTCCGACGCCCCGGTCGGTATCGCCATCGTGGACACGGACCTGCGTTTTGTGTGGTCGAACGCCGCCCTGGAGCAGTTCGGCGGCGGACCGCCGGCCCGGCGGCTCGGCCTGCGCTTCGCGGACGTCCAGCCGGGTCTGGACGCCCAGGCGGTCGAGGCGCAGATGCGGCACGTGCTGGAGACCGGCGAGGCGGTGGTCGGGTACGAGCACGTGGGCCGTGTGGTGTCGGCGCCGCTGCGCGAGACGGCGCACATGCTGTCGTTCACCCGGCTCGAGGACGACCGGGGCCGCCCGATGGGGGTGTACTACACGGTCGTCGACATGACCGAGCGGCACCGCGCCCGGCAGCGGCTGGCGCTCCTCGACCGCGCCAACGAGACCATCGGCCGCAGCCTGGACCTCACGCGCACCGCACAGGAACTGGCCGACGTGGCCGTGCCGGGACTGGCCGACCTCGTCACCGTGGACCTGCTGGAGACGGTGCTGCGGGGCGCCGAGGTGACGCCCGGGCCGCTCGCGGACACCGACCCGGTGACGCTGCGCCGGACGGGCCACCGGTCCACGGAGGAGGGCGTCCCGCAGGCCGTCGTCGAGATCGGCGAGACCGCGACGTATCCGGCAGGGTCGCCCCCGGTCCGCTGTCTGGCCACGGGACGGACCTGGCACGCGGAGCGGCTCGATCCGCGGGACCGGGTGTGGGTCACGGACGTCCCGGGCGGCCCGCGGCGCACGTTCTCGGAGCTGGGTCTGCACAGCGTGATGGTCGTGCCGGTCCGGGCTCGCGGCACCACTCTGGGCATCACCACCTTCTTCCGGCGCCACGGCCGGGAGCCCTTCGACGAGGAGGACCTGCGGCTGGCCGAGGACCTCGTCTCCCGTGCGGCCGTCTGCGTGGACAACGCCCGGCGCTACACGCGCGAGCGCGACGCCGCGCTCGTCCTCCAGCGCAGTCTGCTCCCCCACCGGCTGCCCGAGCTGGACGCGGTCGAGGTGGCCGCGTGCTACCGGCCGGCCGACGAGCTGACCGGCCTGGGCGGCGACTGGTACGACCTCATCCCGCTGTCGGGGGCACGCGTTGCGCTCGTCGTGGGCGAGGTGCCCGGGCACGGCATCGACGCCGCCGCGGCCATGGGGCAGTTGCGGACGGCCGTACGGACGCTCGCCGCTCAGGACCTGCCGCCCGAGGAGGTCCTGGCGCACCTCGACGACCTGGTGGCGCGGTCGGCCCGGGAAGAGGGCGCCGAACCGGGCGCGGCGGGGTCCGCGGGCACGCAGTGCGTGGGCTCCGGCTGCGTGTACGTCGTCTACGACCCGGTCGACGGCGGGTGCGCGATGGCCGCCGCGGGCCATCCGGTGCCGGCCGTGGTCCTGCCCGACAGCTCGGTCAGCTTCGTCGATCTTCCGCAGGGGCCGCCGCTCGGCGTGGGCGGTCCGCCCTTCGAGGCGGTCGAGCTGTGCCTCGAGGAGGGCAGCACCCTCGCCCTGCACACGGACGGGCTGCTGGCCCGGTCCGAGACCTGGGCCGTCGACGCCGGCCGGGAACGGCTGCGCGGGGCGCTGGAAGGGGCGGGCCCGCTGGAGGCGCACTGCCGGCACGTCGTCGACGCGCTGGTCCCGGCGCGCCCGTACGACGACGTGGCGCTGCTGATGGCCCGGACGAAACGTCTCGGCACCGAGCAGGTCGCGGCCTGGGATCTGGACCCCGACCCGGCCCTCGTCGCCGACGCGCGCCACAGGGCCACCCGGCAGCTGGCCCGCTGGGGGCTGGAGGAGCTGGCGTTCACCACGGAACTGGTGGTGAGCGAGCTGGTCACCAACGCCATCCGGCACGCCCCCGGACCCATCCGGCTCCGCCTGATCCGGGAGCGCGCCCTGGTCTGCGAGGTCTTCGACACCGGCGCGACCGCTCCCCACCTGCGCCATCCCCGTACGACGGACGAGGGCGGGCGCGGTCTGCTGCTGGTCTCCCAGCTGACCCAGCGGTGGGGCACGCGGTTCGTCCAGGACGGGAAGATCATCTGGGCGGAGCAGTCCCTGACGGAGCGCCACCACACCCCCTAGCTGCCCGTGGCGGCGCTCGGGGAGTGAAGCCGAAGCCGGATTCCCCCATACCGTGGGAAACTGGTCTGACCCCGGCACTGGTGAGGCGGCGGCCATGACCGATTCGGTGATCGACTACGCGGCGGTGTTCCAGGCCCTGCCCGGCATGGTGGCGCTGCTGACGCCCGAGCTGGTGTACGCGGACGTCAACGAGGAGTTCGTCCGGGCGTCCGGCCGCTCCCGCGAGCAGCTCGTCGGGCACTACCTGTTCGACGTCTTCCCCGACAACCCCAACGACCCGGCCTCGACGGGCATGCGCAACCTTGAGGCCTCGCTGTACCGGGTCCTGGCGACCGGGGAGCGCGACGCCATGGCCCTCCAGCGCTACGACGTCGAGGATGCCGAGCGTCCCGGGGAGTGGCAGGAGCGCTACTGGAGTCCGGTGAACGCGCCACTGCTCGGCCCCGACGGCAAGGTGGTGCTCATCCTGCACCGGGTCGAGGAGGTCACGGAGCTGATCCGGGCCCGCGGCCGGTCGGGGGAAGGTCCGGGCGGCCGGTCCCGGGTCCTGGAAGCCGAGCTGTACACGCGCGCCCGTGAGCTCCAGGAGCTCAACGAGCGGTTGCGGCAGGCCCACTCCCGGGAACGGGAGGTGGCGCTGGCCCTCCAGGAGGCGATGCTGCCCGACCGCCGTCAGGTCAGCCCCCACCACCGCGCCGCCGTCCGGTACCGGCCCGCCGTGGGCGCGCTCAACGTGTGCGGGGACTGGTACGACCTGGTCGACCTGGTCGACGGCCACCGCGTCGGCGTGTCCGTGGGCGACGTGGTGGGGCACGGGCTGGAGGCCGCCGGCGTCATGGGCCAGCTGCGCAGCGCGCTCAGCGCTGCCTCCCGGGTCGCCGAGGGCCCGGCCCAGGCCCTGGACGTACTCGGGCGCTACGCCCACGTGGTCGAAGGCGCCGAGTCGGCGACCGCCGTGACGACCTTCATCGACTTCGACCGGCACACCATCACCTACAGCAGCGCCGGCCATCTCCCGCCCCTGCTGGTCCACCCCGATGGCCGCGCCGAGTTCCTCGACGGGGCCACGGACACCCCGCTCGACGCCCGCCCCGACCCGATCCCCAGACCCCAGGCTCAGACGGCCTTCACGCCGGGTGCCACGCTCGTGCTCTACACCGACGGCCTGGTCGAGCGGCGGGGCGAGGACATCGACACCGGCCTGGCCCGTCTCGCCGACGCGCTGCACCGGAACCGGGAGCAGGATCCCGAGCGTCTCGCCGACACCGTCCTGCTGGAACTGCTGCCGCCCGGCGGCGCCACCGACGACACCGCGCTGATCATCGTGCGGCTGTGACTGTGGCCTACCGGCGGTTGTTGCCGTGGTCGAGCAGCCGGACGCGGTCCACGTTCTGCCGGTCCTCGGCGTCCGCGCTGGGCTCGCCGGCGAACCACGCGTCGAGGATCTCCTTCAGCAGCGGCTCGGAGGTGAGCCGCAGACTGAGCGCGAGGACGTTGGCGTCGTTCCAGCGGCGGGCCCCGTCGGCCGTGTAGGCGTCCGTGCACAGGGCGGCCCGGACACCCGGCACCTTGTTCGCGGCGATCGAGGCGCCCGTGCCGGTCCAGCAGCACACCACCGCCTGGTCGGCCGTCCCGTCGGCGACCTCGCGGGCCGCGGCCTCGGAGCACACCGCCCACTGGGGGTCGTCCCCGGGACGCAGCGCGCCGTGCGGGCGCACCTCGTGCCCTCGCTCGCGCAGCGCGGCCACGAGGGAGCGGGCGACGGGCTCGTCCATGTCCGACGAAACAGAGATCCGCATGCTTCGCAGAGTACTCGGCGGGGCCGCAAGAACCAGCGCTTGGCCAGGCACCCCTCGGATCCCGCCACGCCACCCGTTCGGCTTGCCGGTCACCCGTGTGGCGCAGCACGCTGGTCCCGCGGTTCTCCCCAGCCGCAGGAGCACCACCGGACGCATCTCCCTGACTGACCATCAGCCAATCGGCAAAGGATCGGCCCGGTCCGGTCGCACGAGGTGCCCGGTGGCCGCGCCTGCACCTACACTGGCACCCCACGACATGCCGGTTGACCTGCTGGAACGCGGCGGTTGAGTCCACCGCAAGAGTCGAGGAGCGCCCGCTTTGTTCTACTACCTGCTGAAATACGTGCTGCTGGGGCCGCTGCTGAGACTGGTCTTCCGGCCTCGGATCGAAGGGCTGGAGCACGTTCCTTCGGAGGGCGCCGCCATCATCGCCGGCAATCACCTGTCGTTCTCGGACCACTTCCTGATGCCGGCGGTCCTCAAGCGGCGCATCACCTTCCTCGCGAAGGCCGAGTACTTCACGGGCCCGGGCATCAAGGGCCGTCTGACGGCTTCGTTCTTCCGCAGCGCGGGGCAGATCCCGGTGGACCGCTCGGGCAAGGACGCCGGGCAGGCCGCGATCCGCGAGGGCCTCGGCGTCCTGAGCAAGGACGAGTTGCTCGGCATCTACCCGGAGGGCACGCGCTCGCACGACGGCAGGCTCTACAAGGGCAAGGTGGGCGTCGCGGTCATGGCCCTCAAGGCCGGTGTCCCGGTCATCCCGTGCGCGATGATCGGCACCTTCGAGGCCCAGCCGCCCGGCAAGGTCATCCCCAACGTCCACCCCGTCGTGATCCGCTTCGGCAAGCCCCTCGACTTCTCCCGTTACGAGGGCATGGAGAACGAGAAGGCCATCCTGCGCGCCGTCACCGACGAGATCATGTACGCAATTCTCTCCCTGTCCGAGCAGGAGTACGTCGACCAGTACGCGGCCGTCGTGAAGGCCGAGGAGGCCGCCGCCGCCGCGAAGGAGCGTAAGTTCCCGCGTCTGCCGCTGACTTGAGGCGTCTGCTGCCGGCCACGTGAGGTCTCTGCCGTCGGCAGAAGCCGACTCCCCGGCCGCCTTTACCGTCTACGGTCGCGTCATGAGACGTGCTGTGGTGATCGGGGCGGCCGGGCAGATAGGCAGGCCTGCCGTGGAGGCGCTGGCGCGGGACGGCTGGGAGGTGACGGCCGCGTCGCGCGGCGGGGCCCGGGACGAGAGCTGGCCCGGCGAGGTGCGGGCGGTGCGACTGGACCGCGAGGACGACGCGGCGCTGGGCGCGCTGGTCGGTGACGGCTGCGATCTCGTGGTCGACATCGTCGCCTACGGGGCCCGGCACGCACGGCAGTTGACCGATCTGGCCGGCCGCATCGGCTCGGCCGTGGTCGTGTCGACGGTGTCGGTGTACGAGGACGGCACGGGCCGCGGCTTCGACACGATGAGCGAGCCGGGCGGTTTCCCGCGGTACCCCGTGCCCGTACGGGAGGACCAGCCCACGGTCCCGCCGGGGGACGCCACCTACAGCACCGGCAAGGCCGCCCTGGAGAAGCAACTCATTGCGGCGGGCGACCGGTTGCCCACGACCCTGCTGCGCGCGGGCGCGATCCACGGTCCCCACAGCCCGCTCCCCCGCGAGCTGTACTTCGTGAAGCGGAACCTCGACGGCCGGCGCAGGCGGGTGCTCGCCCACCGGGGCGAGAGCCGCTTCCACCCTTCGGCCGCCCGCAACATCGCCGAACTCATCCGGCTGGCGGCCGCCCGGCCCGGCTCGCGGGTGCTCAACGCCTGTGATCCGCAGCCGCCGACGGTGGCCGAGATCGGGGCGGCGGTGGACGCGGTGATGGGAGTGGAGACGCGGACCGTCCTGGTGGGCGGGGCGGCACCCTCGCCGTCCGTGGGCAGCTCGCCCTGGTCGGTGGAGCTGCCGGTGGTCTTCGACATGACCGCAGCGGAACGGGAGTTGGGCTACCGGCCGGTCGTGACCTACTCCGAGAGCCTGCCGGAGACGGTCGACTGGCTCACCCGCCGCCTGTCCGGGCAGGACTGGAAGGACGCGTTCCCGACTCTCGCACGGATCTACCCGGACCTGTTCGACTACGCGGCGGAGGACGCCTGGTTCGAGGCGTGAGCGGAAGCCTACGACCGCGCGAGTGACGTCAGTGCCTCATCGAGCAGCCTCCGCAGCCGCAGCGCATCCGGCGCCACGGCGGTCACCAGGGCGGCGGGACCGGCGAGCGGGACGAGGGAGGCCCCTTCCCCGAGTGCCCGGGCTGTCACCGGTTCGTCGGCGAACTCCGGTCGTATGACGATCAGTTGCCCGACCGCACGATGACCGGCGAGCACCGCGGGGCCGTCCCAGCCGCCCGGCGCGCCGGGCCCGCACGCCAGTTCCTGGTCGAGCACGGCCTGCCCGGCGACCCGCACGGTCAGCCGGCTCGTCAGCCGCCCGGGTTCCTCAGCGGCACGCCCGAGCACCTGCTCCTCGCGCAGCACCAGCCGGGCCGTGGCGGCCAGTTCGACGCGGGTCATGACGTGCAGGTCGCTGCCGCGGGCGGAGATCAACTGCTCGGGCAGCCAGTGCAGTTCGGCCCGGTCCGCGACGTCGAGCCGGACGTCGTAGCGGGCCTCCCCCTTGGCCTGCCCCGGCAAGGCGATGGTCGCGGCGGCCGAGCCGACGGACAGCCGTGCCCCCTCCTCCACCCGGGCCCGCACGGTGAAGTGGTCGCCGCCGAGCGGCCCGCTCATCGCTCCGACCAGCATGACCCGCGCCTGGGCACCACTGCCCCGGGTGCGCCGCAGCGCCAGCGGCCCGTCACTCTCCAGCACGGGCAGGGCCGTCCCACCCCGGCCGTCGTCCCGGGCGACGATCCTCGCGACGGACCGCACGCCGGAACTGTTCACGCTCGTGCCGCCCACGCGGCGAGCTGCGCACGCACCCAGGCGGCGACCTCCGCCACCCCGGGCTCGCTGCGCAACGACTGGAAGACGACCGGCAGTTCGGCCCGTTGCGCCTTGGCGTCGGCCGCCATCCGCGCGAGGTCGGAGCCGACGTACGGGGCGAGGTCGGTCTTGTTGACGACCAGCAGGTCGGCGGTTGTCACGCCCGGCCCGCCCTTGCGCGGAATGTCGTCGCCGCCCGCCACGTCGATCACGAAGATCTGCGCGTCGACGAGCCCCTTGGAGAAGGTCGCGGTGAGGTTGTCCCCGCCGGACTCCACGAGGACCAGGTCCAGCGGCCCGACCGCGTCCTCCAGGTCCTCCACCGCTTCCAGGTTGGCGGAGATGTCGTCCCGGATCGCGGTGTGCGGGCAGGCTCCCGTCTCCACCGCGGTGATCCGCTCGGGCGGCAGCACGGCCTCGCGGAGCAGGAACTCGGCGTCCTCGCGGGTGTAGATGTCGTTGGTGACGACCGCGAGGGACAGCTCGTCCCGCAGTGCGCGGCACAGCGCCGCGACGGTGGCGGTCTTCCCGGACCCGACGGGCCCGCCGAGTCCGATCCGCAGGGCCCGGCGTCCGCCGTCGGGGCGGAGGGCGTCGGCGCTCACGGCGCCGGGGCCGTCGTGGGTGTGGTCATGGCCGAGGTGCATGGGGCGGCTCCTGCGTTCTTGTCCGACTGATTCGAATAAAGGGATGATCTGCCTAGGAGGCGAACAGCCGCACGGGCCAGCCCGCGTGTATCTCCGCCCCGATCTCCAGCAACGGCGCCGACGGCGCCGGCAGCGCGTCGACCCCCTCGTCGACCACTCTCCGTGCCGCCTCCACCGCCCGGTCCACGACGCGGTCCATCTCCGGCGCCAGCCGGGCCAGCACCCCCGTCGCGTCGAAAGGGTCCAGACTCAGCAACCGCACCGTCGCCGTGGCCGGCCCGCTGACGCTCTCGTACGCCGCGCAGTACGCCGCGTCGACCGGGCCCAGCCCGGCGGCCCGCGCCGCCAGCCCGAGCACCACCGGCTGGTGGGCCCCCTTGGGGAACTCCCGGGCCAGCGCGTCCAGTTCCGCGGACGGCCAGGTCGTCCGGGCGGCCCGCATCAGCTGCCGCCCCAGCTTGCGCGCGGCGACGCGCAGGGCGGGCGAGGGCGTACGGGCGTCCGCGGCGCGGTCCAGCGTGACGGGGTCGATCCCCAGCGCGGCGGCCGCCGAAAGGGCGGCCGCCACCAAGCCGGCCGTGTGCAGGCGCCCCCGGCAGAACTCCGCCAGGCTCGCCGCCCCGCTGATCCGCCCGGCCTCGACCGCCGCCTCCGCCCCGCCGGAGTGGGCGTGACCACCGGCGGGGAAGCGGCCGTCGGCCAGGACGAGAAGTGCCGCACGTGACATCAGGAATCCTCAGAACAGGAAGTACCGCTGCGCCATCGGCAGCTCGGCCGCCGGCGCCGCCTCGACCAGCTCGCCGTCGATGTGCACGGCGAAGCTGTCGGGATCGACCCGGACCTCGGGCCGGGCGTCGTTCTCCCGCATGTCGGCCTTGGTGACCCCGCGCGTCGACTCGATCGCCACGAACCGCTTGCCGAGGCCCAGCCGCTCCGGCAGCCCGTCCTCGACAGCCAGAGGCGCGACGAAGTTGAGGGAGTTGGCGGCGGGTGCCCGCCCGATCGCCCCGAACATCGGGCGCGGCAGGACCGGTTGCGGTGTGGGGATCGAGGCGTTGGCGTCGCCCATCTGCGCGTAGGCGATCTGCCCGCCCTTGAGGACGAGCTGCGGCTTGACGCCGAAGAACGCCGGCTCCCACAGCACCAGGTCGGCCAGCTTGCCGCTCTCGACCGACCCGATCTCCCGGGCCAGGCCCTGGGCGAGCGCCGGGTTGATCGTGTACTTGGCGACATAGCGGCGTACCCGGCGGTTGTCGGCGCGGCCGTCCCCGGGCAGCGCGCCCCGGCGCCGCTTCATCACATGGGCGGTCTGCCAGGTCCGCATGACGACCTCGCCCACGCGCCCCATGGCCTGCGAGTCGGAGGAGATGATCGAGATCGCGCCGAGGTCGTGCAGGATGTCCTCGGCGCCGATCGTCGACGGCCGGATCCGGGACTCGGCGAAGGCCAGGTCCTCCGGGACGGCCGGGTTGAGGTGGTGGCACACCATCAGCATGTCGAGGTGTTCCTCGGCGGTGTTGACGGTGAACGGCCGGGTCGGGTTCGTGGAGCTCGGCAGCACGTGCGGCTCGGAGACCACGGTCATGATGTCCGGCGCGTGCCCGCCGCCCGCGCCCTCGGTGTGGTACGCGTGGATGCCCCGTCCGGCGATCGCGGCGAGCGTGTCGCCGACGAATCCGGCCTCGTTGAGGGTGTCCGTGTGGATGGCGACCTGGATGCCGGTCTGTCCGGCGACGGTCAGCGAGGCGTCGATGACGGCCGGGGTCGAGCCCCAGTCCTCGTGCAGCTTCAGTCCGAGCGCGCCGCCCCGGATCTGCGACAGCATCGCCTCGTGGGAGACGGTGTTGCCCTTGCCGAGCAGGCCGATGTTGAGCGGGTGGGCCTCCATGGCCTCCAGCATCCGCGCCAGATGCCAGGGCCCGGGGGTCACGGTGGTGGCCTTGGAGCCCTCGGCGGGGCCGGTACCGCCGCCGACCAGGGTCGTGATGCCCGCGGACAGCGCCTCGTCGGCGATCTGCGGGCAGATGAAGTGCACGTGGGCGTCGATCGCGCCCGCCGTGAGGATCCGCCCGTTGCCGGCGATGATCTCGGTCTCGGGACCGATGACCAGGTCCGGGTGGACGCCGTCCATGGTGTCGGGGTTGCCGGCCTTGCCGATCCCGGTGATCCGCCCGTCCCGGATGCCGACGTCCGCCTTGACGATGCCCCAGTGGTCGATGATCACCGCGCCGGTGATGACGGTGTCCGGGGTGCCCTCCGCACGGGTGGCACGCGACTGGCCCATGGACTCGCGGATGACCTTGCCGCCGCCGAACACGGCCTCGTCACCGGCCCGCCCGGGGCCGCCGGAACGATCTTCCTCGATCTCGACCAGCAGATCGGTGTCGGCGAGCCGGATCCGGTCGCCGGTCGTCGGGCCGAACAGGTCGGCGTACGCGGCACGGGAGATCTCAGGCATCGAGGGCACCTCCGGTCTCCCCGCGCAGACCGGGCACGACGCGGGCGCCGGTCAGCGGAACGAGTTCGACGTCGACGGGGATCCCGGGTTCGAAGCGCACGGCCGTGCCGGCGGCGACATTCAGCCGCTTGCCGCGCGCGGCGGCGCGGTCGAACTCAAGACCGGGGTTGGCCTCGGCGAAGTGGTAGTGGGAGCCGACCTGCACGGGCCGGTCGGCGGCGTTGAGGACGGTGAGCCGGGTGACCTCGCGGCCCTCGTTGTACGCAATCGGTCCGTCGGCGAACAGGATCTCTCCGGGAATCACGGCGGCCTCCCCGTCAGACGATCGGATCGTGAACGGTGACGAGCTTGGTGCCGTCCGGGAAGGTGGCCTCGACCTGCACGTCGTGGATCATCTCCGGGATGCCCTCCATGACGTCGTCCCTGGTGAGCAGCTCGCGCCCGGAGGCCATGAGCTCGGCGACGGTACGGCCGTCACGCGCGCCTTCGAGGATGTGCGACGTGATGAGCGCGACCGCCTCGGGGTGGTTGAGCTTCAGCCCTCGGGCCCGGCGCTTCTCCGCCACGTCGGCCGCCACATGGATCAGCAGCCTCTCTTGCTCGTGCGGGGTCAGTTGCACGTCCCACCTCACAGTCCTCGCTCCGGACCGTGCGGGGCCCGGCTGCCGCAGCCCCGGGGGGAAAGCCCTGGTGGCGTGGCGGCAGGCTAATTGGACCGCGTTTCGGGCACGTTAACCGAGCTGTGATCCACCGGTTGTGGTCTCCTCGCCCCCCATGCTCATCAGTGCCCGCAGACCGTCCCGGAGGATCTCGACCGGGGCCGGCCCGAAGAGGGACTGCTGTGCGATGAACCCCAGCACGGCGGCGATCATCGTGCGGGCCACATGGTCCGGCGCCACGTCCGCCCGCATCATCCCGGCCTCCTGGTAGCCCTCGACGATCCTCCCCCAGGCCGCGCGGACCGAGCCGTAACCCTCCCGCAGGACGACCGCGAGTTCCTCGTTGCGCAGCGTCTCCGTCCACACCTGGATGACGAGCCGCGGAAAGGCGGGCCGGCCGTCGACGACCAGGGACTCACGAGCGGCGAGGGTCTTGCCGAGGACGGAGGCCACGAGTTCGTCGGGCGGCGGGGGCGGACTGTGCCGGGCCGCTTCCTCGAAGGCGCCGCGGACCGACCCGAGCACCTCGGCGACGATCGCGCCGATCAACTCCTCCTTGCCGCTGAAGTAGCGGTACACCGCACCCGCCGAGAGGTCGACCTCCTTCAGCACGTCCTGCATGGACGTGGCGTGGAAGCCGTTGCGGGCGAAGCAGAGCGCGGCACCGTCGAGGATCTGGCGGCGGCGGGCGTCGAGATGTTCCTGGGACACGCGGGCCATGATCCCAACATAAAACGAATATTCATTCTTGACAAGCCACGGTCGGTGGAGCACGGTGAGAGCAGGTAAAACGAACGATCCTTCTTTTAGCGCTTCCGCTCCAGCTCCGACTCCGGTTCCGCTCGCTTCAGGAGACCCTCATGCCTTCCCGCAACCGCCGACCGATCGCGGTCGTCTTCCTCGTGCCCGTCCTGGCGGCCCTCGCCTTGTGGGCCTTCGCCTGGCCGGCCTCCCGCACAGCACCCCGCGACCTGCCGCTGGGTGTGGTCGGATCGCCCGCCGCGGCGGCCCAGGTGGAGCGGCAGCTGGAGCGGCACGAGGGCGCCTTCGAGATCCACCGCTACGCCGACGAGGCCGCCGCCCGGGACGCCATCGAGGACCGGAGCGTCTACGGCGCCGTCGTGGCCACGCCACAGGGGCCCGAACTGCTCACCGCGTCCGCGGCCGGACCGGCTGTCGCACAGTTCCTCCAGCAGGCCGTGGCACAGCAGGCCGCCGCCGGGGGCGCACAGGTCGAGACGGTCGACGTCGTGCCCACCCCCGCCAGCGATCCGCGCGGCGCGGTGCTGAATGCCGCCGTACTGCCGCTCGCCCTGGCCGGCATAGCGGCGGGCGCGCTGGTCACCCTGCTGGGGCTGCGCGGCATCCGGGCCGTGCTCGCGCTGCTCGGCGCGTCCGCCCTGGTGGGGGTGGTCGCGGCCGGGATCGCGCACAGCTGGCTCGGGGCGCTCGGCGGCGACTGGTGGGCGGAGGCAGCGGCGCTCGGCCTGTCCACGGTGGCCGTCGGCGGTGCCGTCGCCGGCCTCGCCGCCCTGGTCGGCCCCGCCGGCACGGGCATCGGCGCCGCGCTGGTGATGCTGCTGGGCAACCCCTTCTCCGGCGCGACCTCGGCCCCGCAGATGCTGCCGGAGCCGGCCGGCGCGATCGGACAGTGGCTGCCGCCCGGCGCGGGTACGACACTGCTGCGCTCGGTGTCGTACTTCGACGGCGCGGCGGCGACCGGCCCCGCACTGACCCTGACCTGGTGGGCGGCGCTGGGCCTGGGTGCCGTACTGCTCGGCAGCTCGCTCAGGGCACGGAAGTCGGGCAGTGAGCCCGCGTCCGACCGGCGGGAACTGTCGGCCGTCGGCTGACCACCGCCCCGCCGGGCAGCGTCACAGAAAGCGACCGTGCGTCCCCGCTCCAGCGGACGGGGAGGCACGGTCTTTCATCAGGCCGGGCCGGCCCTCCGGTGCTCCGCCGCGATACCGAACCGCTGGGGTTCGCCAGGAGCGGACGCGACCTCGCGGACCGTGGAGACCGCGCTGATCACCTGCTCCTCCGCGGGCTCCGCGAGTTCCTGGGTCTCGTCGAGTCGCCGCAGGTCATCGGCCGAGACGAGGGCGACGAGGGGCTTGCCGTGCCGGGTGACGACGACGCGTTCACCGCCGTACACCACGCGGTTGATCAGGTCGGCGAGCTCAGCCCTGGCTTGCGTCACCGGAATCTCGTAGGCCATGTCCCCATCATAACGTCACGTACGTCCTGTACATTTTTTACAGAGACAGCTGTCGCCGGAGACGGCTCTGCCCGCGAGGAGGGGTTCACCATGACCCGACCGTCCGCCCGTTACGTGCTGCCCGAGTTCACCGAACGCACGGCGTCCGGGCAACGGACGATGGACCCGTACTCCAAGCTCCTGGAGGGGCGGATCGTCTTCCTCGGGGCGCCGGTGGACGAGACCTCGGCGAACGACGTGATGGCCCAGTTCATGCACCTCGAGCATCAGGCCCCCGACCGCGACATCTCGCTCTACATCAACTCCCCCGGCGGCACCTTCCACGCCATGGCGGCCCTCTACGACACGATGCAGTACGTCGCCTGTGACGTGGAGACGGTCTGCCTGGGGCAGGCCGGCGCGGCCGCCTCGGTGCTGCTGGCGGCGGGCACGGCCGGCAAGCGATCCGTGCTGCCGGACGCGCGTCTGGTGCTCCATCAGCCCGCGCTGCCCGAGCCGGTCCGCGGGCAGGCCGGCGATCTGGCGATCCAGGCCGACGAGTTGCTGCGGATCCGGGCCCGTATGGAAGAGATGCTCGCCCTGCACACCGGCCGCACCCAGGAGCAGGTGAGCGCGGACATCGAGCGCGACAAGGTCCTCACCGCCCAGGAGGCGGTCGAATACGGCCTGGTGGACCGGATCGTCCCCCACCGCGACGCCACCCTGGCCCCGCCGACCGGAGAGTGAGCCGCCGGTGCTCCCGCCCGAACTGCCGCCGCTGCCCGCACTGACCCGCGCCGAGGCGGAGTTGATCGACCGTTACCTGGAGGTCGTGGACTTGCTCGGCCGGATCAACCCGGCCCTGCCCGGCGACACCTACCGCGGACTGCGCGCCGCCCAGGCCCTGGTGGGCAAGGCGACCGCGCTGCGTGACGCATTGACCCTGATGCACCAGCGGGGCGAGACGGAACTGCACGCCGGCACCCTCGGCCGAGCACTGCGGGTGCTGGACGGCGAGCGGCGCACGGCACGCGTCACCCTGCCCCCGCAGTCCGTCAGTTGACGCCGAGCACCGGCCCGGACGCCCGCTCCGCCGGCGGAGCGTCCGGACCTGAGTCCAAACGGACCGAATGACGTACCCCTGTTCGGAGTAGACGGGAGTCCTATTTTTGGGCCCTCACAGTTGCGCAACGCGCGTGGCCGAGGGGCGGAATGGGACATTCCATCGCTGGTCCGGCGGTCCATGGCCCCGTGGACGGTGGCTCGAACACAGACGTGTCCACCCGAACGGGTGAGTGGTGAGTAACAACACAAATCCCCGGTTCGGTTGGGATTTCCGGACATGCATGAGCCAAGATCCCTGTCTGACGACAAGCCCCCGCCACAGCGGCGGGGCGGTCCGGGCGGACGCCGAGTCCTGCCGCCGCCTGGATGACCGGTCGACAGAAGTGCATCGGCAGGAGTGGAGGACCCAAGCACGACGGGTCGCCGGGACGGTCACGCCATGACCGCCCCCGAGCAGCCCTTGGGGTGAAGCCGCGTCAGCGGCCGGGCAACTTCGCCAGCCCGAATCCGACAGGTCATCCTTCACAGGCGGCTGACGAAGGGTTGCGCATGACTGCGCTCAATCGTGTTCCGTCGCTGATGGTCCGGGCCGGTACGGCCTCGGCCCTCACCATCGCCGCCGTGGGCGGCTCGATCGTGGCCCCCGGCTTCTCCTCCGAAGCAGCGGCAGCCACACCGGCGACCAAGGCACTCCAGATCGCGGCCTCGAAGAAGGGTTCGCCCTACCGGTACGGGGCCACCGGCCCGCACCGTTTCGACTGCTCCGGCCTCACGCTGTACTCGTTCAAGAAGGCGGGCAAGAAACTGCCCCGCACGGCCGCCCAGCAGTACAACAAGACGCGCCACATCTCCGCCAAGAACCGCAAGGCGGGAGACCTGGTGTTCTTCCACTCGGGCAGCAGCGTGTACCACGTCGGTATCTACGCGGGTAAAAACAAGCTCTGGCACGCCCCGAAGAGCGGGGACGTGGTGCGGTTGCAGAAGATCTGGACCAAGAGCGTCTGGTACGGGCGCGTGAAGTGATCCGCCCGGCGTGGGGGGGGGGGGGGGGGGGGGGGGGGGGGGGGGGGGGGGGGGGGGGAGGGGGGGGGGGGGGGGGGGGGGGGGGGGGGGGGGGGGGGAGATG
>NZ_JBWKKY010000012.1:153305-299900 GCF_056430805.1 Streptomyces sp. NPDC045955 | reverse complement strand
GACATCCTGCACGCCTACCTCCAGCACGGCGGCCGCCCCGCCTTCGAGGTCCGCGCCGTCCTGGCCGCCACACTCTCTCCGGCCTGGGGCATCTATTCCGGCTACGAGCTGTGTGAGAACACCCCCCTCAGGGAGGGCAGCGAGGAGTACCTCGACTCGGAGAAGTACCAGCTCAGGCACCGCGACTGGGAAGCCGCCGAACGCGAGGGCCGCACCATCACCCCGCTGCTCACCCGGCTCAACACCATCCGCCGCGAGAACCCGGCCCTCCAGCAGTTGCGCGACCTCCACTTCCACCACGCGGACCAGGAAGCGGTGATCGCCTATTCGAAGCGGCAGGGTTCGAACACGGTTCTGGTGGTCGCCAACCTCGACCCGCACCACACCCAGGAGGCCACGGTCTCGTTGGACATGCCGCAACTCGGCCTGGACTGGCACGAGTCGGTACCGGTGCGCGACGAGCTCACCGGCGAGACCTACCACTGGGGCAGGGCCAACTATGTGCGCCTCGAACCGGGCCACAGGCCCGCGCATGTCTTCTCGGTTCTGCGACCGTCCACCCCGCAGATCGGAGGGTCACCCACAACATGATCGTCAACGAACCCGTTCAGGACACCTTCGAGGACACTCCTGCCAGGGACCGGGACCCGGAGTGGTTCAAGCGCGCCGTCTTCTACGAGGTACTCGTCCGCTCGTTCCAGGACAGCAACGGTGACGGCGTCGGGGACCTGAAGGGCCTGACCGCAAAGCTCGACTACCTCCAGTGGCTCGGTGTCGACTGCCTGTGGCTGCCGCCGTTCTTCAAGTCCCCGCTCCGGGACGGCGGCTACGACGTCTCGGACTACACCGCCGTCCTGCCGGAGTTCGGTGACCTGGCCGACTTCGTGGAGTTCGTCGACGCCGCCCACCAGCGCGGCATGCGCGTGATCATCGACTTCGTCATGAACCACACCAGCGACCAGCACCCGTGGTTCCAGGAGTCCAGGAAGGACCCCGAGGGGCCCTACGGCGACTACTACGTGTGGGCCGACGACGACAAGCAGTACCAGGACGCCCGGATCATCTTCGTCGACACCGAGGCGTCGAACTGGACCTACGACCCGGTCCGCAAGCAGTACTACTGGCACCGCTTCTTCTCCCACCAGCCGGACCTCAACTACGAGAACCCGGCCGTGCAGGAGGAGATGATCTCCGCACTGAAGTTCTGGCTGGACCTGGGCATCGACGGTTTCCGGCTGGACGCGGTGCCGTACCTGTACCAGCAGGAGGGCACCAACTGCGAGAACCTCCCGGAGACGCACGACTTCCTGAAACGGGTGCGCAAGGAGATCGACGCGCAGTACCCGGACACCGTGCTGCTCGCCGAGGCCAACCAGTGGCCCGAGGACGTCGTCGACTACTTCGGCGACTATCCGAGCGGTGGCGACGAATGCCACATGGCGTTCCACTTCCCGGTCATGCCGCGCATCTTCATGGCCGTACGGCGGGAATCGCGCTACCCGGTCTCCGAGATCCTGGCCAAGACCCCGGCCATCCCCTCGGGCTGCCAGTGGGGCATCTTCCTGCGCAACCACGACGAGCTCACGCTCGAGATGGTCACCGACGAAGAGCGCGACTACATGTGGGCCGAGTACGCCAAGGACCCCCGCATGCGCGCCAACATCGGCATCCGCAGGCGTCTCGCCCCGCTGCTGGACAACGACCGCAACCAGATCGAGCTGTTCACGGCCCTGCTGCTGTCACTGCCGGGCTCGCCGATCCTGTACTACGGCGACGAGATCGGCATGGGCGACAACATCTGGCTCGGCGACCGGGACGCGGTGCGCACGCCGATGCAGTGGACGCCGGACCGCAACGCGGGGTTCTCCTCCTGCGATCCGGGACGGCTGTTCCTGCCCACGATCATGGACCCGGTCTACGGCTACCAGGTGACCAACGTCGAGGCGTCCATGGCCTCGCCGTCGTCGCTGCTGCACTGGACCCGCCGCATGATCGAGATCCGCAAGCAGAACCCGGCCTTCGGCCTCGGCTCGTACACCGAGCTGCCGTCGACGAACCCGGCGGTGCTGGCGTTCCTGCGGGAGTACGAGGACGACCTGGTGCTGTGCGTGAACAACTTCTCGCGGTTCGCGCAGCCCACGGAGCTGGATCTGAGCGCCTTCGAGGGGCGGCACCCGGTGGAGCTGTTCGGCGGGGTCCGCTTCCCGGCGATCGGCGAGCTGCCGTATCTGCTGACGCTGGCAGGTCACGGTTTCTACTGGTTCCGGCTCCGCAGGGATACCTTGTGAGGCCTGAGACGGCCTGACGGTGCCCTGAATCACGGGGCGGGCCGCAAACCCCCGTGGCGGGGCGTTTCTCCCGCCCCGCCCGGGGCACGCATCAGTAACACCCCGCCCATCCGCGTGAGCCGGAGGGGCGCCGCCGGCACCTGCTGAAGGACCCGGAGGCGCACCAATCATGGGTGAAAGGACGCGACGCCATGTCGGAAGCCGTCACACGCACCGTCACCGCCCCGCCCGGCCTTCTTGCCTCGCTCGATCCGCTGCTGCGGGAGTGGCTGCCACGGCAGCGCTGGTTCGCGGGCAAGGGACGTCCGGTCACCGGATTCACGCTGGTCGAGGCCACCGAGCTGCTCCCCGCCACGGGCAAGCTCGGCCTGTACCACCTGCTCGTCCGCGCCCACCAGCCGTCCGTACCGTCGCACGGCGCGCCCGGCCACCCCGGCGACTGCTACCAGTTGCTGATAGGTGCGCGCGAGGCGCTGCCGCCTCGGCTGGCGCCCGCGCTGATCGGACACATGGCGACGGGGCCGCTGGCCGGCCGGACGGTCTACGACGCCCTGCACGACGCCAGGCCCGCCGAACTGCTCCTGGAGGCGCTGCGCACCCAGGCCCGGATCGGCGGGCTCCGCTTCGAGCGGGACCTCGACCAGGACATCCGCTCCGGTCTGGTGCCGCGCGTGGTGACCGCGGAGCAGTCCAACTCGTCGATCGTCTACGGCGATACGTTCATCCTGAAGCTGCTGCGCCGGATCGTGCCCGGGGTCAACCCGGACCTGGAGCTGCCGCTGGCGCTGGCCCGCGAGGGCTGCCCCCGGGTGCCCGCGCCGACGGCCTGGATGGTCGCGGACGTCGACCCCACGGCGGACCCGGTGATCTCGGCGGGCCCGGCCGACCTGGCCGGCCAGCCGTACGTGCTGGGGGTGCTCCAGCCGTTCGTGCAGGGCGCCTCCGACGGCTGGGAGCTGGCGCTGCGCGAGCTGGCCAAGGGCGAGGACTTCGGCGCCGAGGCGCGGGCGCTGGGCCGGGCCACGGCCGAGGTGCACACCACGCTGGCCCGGGCACTGCCGACGGTCACGCTCGGTCACATGCAGCTCCGGCTCATGGTGGACGGCATGATCGAGCGGCTGGAGGCGGCCGTCCAGGCGGTGCCCGCGCTGCGGCCCTACGCCGGCGGGCTGCGCTCGGCGTTCACGGCGCTGGGCGATCTGGCCGCCGAGGGCCGCACCTGGACCGCGCAGCGCGTGCACGGCGATCTGCACCTCGGGCAGTGCCTGCGCTCGCCGGCCGGCGAGTGGTGGCTGATCGACTTCGAGGGCGAGCCGGCCCGCCCGCTGGCCGAGCGGCGCATGCCGCAGCCGGCGGTGCGGGACGTCGCCGGCATGCTGCGGTCCTTCGACTACGCGGCTCGCTCAGCCGATCCACCCCAGCCGGACTGGGCCGAGACCTGCCGTTCCGCGTACTGCTCCGGGTACGCCGAGGCCTCCGGCCTCGATCCGCGCACCGACCCGGTGATGCTGCGCGCCTATGAAACGGACAAGGCGATCTACGAGGTGGTGTATGAGGCCCGGCACCGCCCCGACTGGCTGCCGGTGCCCCTGGCCGCCATAGACCGGCTCGCCTCGACCGGCCACCTGACCTGACCCGACCTGACTGATCCACCTGCGTCCTGGAGGCTCCGCCCGTGACCCCCCGTCCTGAGTCCAGCGGTTCCCGTCCCAAGGGGACGGCCGGGGAGAAGATCCCCGAGCAGCCCACGGCCGCCCAGAAGAAGAGTGCCGCGAAGAAGACGTCGGTGCCGAAACAGGCAGCGGCCAAGAAGGCGACGGCCCCCGCGAAGAAGGCCGCCGCCAAGAAGACGCCCGCCGCGCAGCCACCCGCGACGAAGGCCACGGCCAAGAAGGCGGCCCCGGCGAAGACGACCGCGAAGAAGGCCGTCGAGAAGAAGGCTGTGGCGAAGAAGGCCGTCGCGAAGAAGACGGGTACCCAGAAGGCGACCGCGACGAAGGCCGCCGCCGAGAAGGCGACCGCGACGAAGGCGGCCGCCAAGAAGACGACGGCGAAGAGGGCCACCGCCACGAAGGCGGTTGCCAAGAAGGCGGCCGCCACGAAGGCCACGACGACGAAGGCGGCAGCGACCAAGGCCGCCGCCACCAAGACGACCGCATCCAAGGCCGCCGCCACCAAGGCCACCGCTGCCAAGACCACCGGCACCAAGGCCACCACTGCCAAGCCCCCCGCGAAGAAAGCCCCCACGAAGAAGACTCCAGCCGAGAAGGCCGCCACCAAGAAGGCCACCGCCGGAAACAGCACCGCCGGGGACGGCACCGCCACCCCCGCCCAGACCCTGCCGCCTGAGATGGAGGTCGCCGTCTCGCCCGCCGTCGGCGCGGCCGACCGGGAGCGACTGCTCAACGGCACGCATCACGACCCGCACTCCGTGCTCGGCGCCCACCCCGTGCCCGGCGGGATCGCGTTCCGGGCGTTCCGGCCGTACGCCCTGTCGGTGACCGTCGTCGCCGGGGAGGTGCGGGCGGAACTGGAGGACGACGGGGAGGGGTTCTTCTCCGGGCTGCTGCCGCTGCGGGAGGTCCCGCAGTACCGGCTGCTCGTGGAGTACGAGGGGACGGTCCTGGACACCGAGGACGCCTACCGTTTCCTGCCCACGCTGGGCGACCTCGACCTGCACCTGATCGGCGAGGGCCGGCACGAGCAGCTGTGGACGGCGCTGGGCGCGCACCCGATGACCCACCAGGGCGTGACCGGCACCCGGTTCGCGGTGTGGGCGCCGAACGCGCTCGGCGTGCGCGTGGCCGGCACCTTCAACTTCTGGGACGGCACCGGCCACGTCATGCGCTCGCTCGGCTCCTCGGGCGTGTGGGAGGTGTTCCTGCCGGACATCGGCGAGGGCGAGCTGTACAAGTTCGAGATCACCCGCCCGGACGGTTCGAAGACGCTGCGTGCCGACCCGATGGCCCGCCGCACGGAGGTGCCGCCCGCGACCTCGTCGGTCATCACGTCCTCGGAGTACGAGTGGGGCGACGACGAGTGGCTGGCCCGGCGCGCCAAAGCCCCGGCGCACGAGGCGCCCTTCTCGGTGTACGAGGTGCATCTGCCATCCTGGCGGCCGGGGCTGACGTACCGTCAACTGGCCGAGCAGCTCCCGGGGTACGTGAAGAACCTGGGCTTCACGCACGTCGAGCTGATGCCGGTCGCCGAGCATCCGTTCGGCGGCTCCTGGGGCTACCAGGTCACCGGCTTCTACGCGCCGACGGCCCGGCTGGGCACGCCCGACGACTTCCGGTACCTGGTGGACTCGCTGCACCGGGCGGGCATCGGCGTACTGATGGACTGGGTGCCCGCGCACTTCCCGCGCGACGACTGGGCGCTGGCCGAGTTCGACGGCCGGCCCCTGTACGAGCACGCGGATCCGCTGCGGGCCGCGCACCCCGACTGGGGCACGCTGGAGTTCGACTACGGGCGCAACGAGGTGCGCAACTTCCTCGTCGCGAACGCCCTGTACTGGTGCGAGGAGTTCCACATCGACGGGTTGCGCGTGGACGCGGTGGCGTCGATGCTCTACCTCGACTACTCGCGCGAGCCGGGCCAGTGGACGCCCAACGAGCACGGCGGCCGGGAGAACCTGGACGCGGTGGCGTTCCTGCAGGAGATGAACGCGACGGTGTACCGCAGGGTGCCCGGTGTCGCCACGATCGCCGAGGAGTCGACCGCCTGGGACGGCGTCACCCGGGCCACCCACCACGAGGGCCCGAGCGGCTTCGGCGGGCTCGGCTTCGGCCTGAAGTGGAACATGGGCTGGATGCACGACTCGCTCGAGTACATGAGCCACGAGCCGGTGTACCGCAAGTACCACCACCACGAGATGACCTTCTCGATGGTGTACGCGTACAGCGAGAACTACGTCCTGCCGATCTCCCACGACGAGGTGGTGCACGGCAAGCGCTCCCTGGTGTCGAAGATGCCGGGCGACTGGTGGCAGCAGCGTGCCAACCACCGGGCGTACCTGGGCTTCATGTGGGCCCACCCCGGCAAGCAGCTGCTGTTCATGGGGCAGGAGTTCGCGCAGGGCGCCGAGTGGTCGGAGGCGCACGGCCCGGACTGGTGGCTCCTCGATCCGGGCTACGGGGCCGAGGCCGAGCACCGGGGCGTGCGGGACCTGGTCCGCGACCTCAACACGGTCTACCGCGCGACTCCGGCGCTGTGGCGGCTCGACACGGATCCGGCCGGTTTCGAGTGGGTGGTCGGGGACGCCGCCGACGACAACGTCCTGGCGTTCCTGCGGCTGGACCCGGAGGGCACTCCGGTCCTGTCGGTGTCGAACTTCGCGCCGGTCGTCCGCCAGGACTACCGCCTGGGCGTGCCCGAGGACGTCCCGGCCTGGCACGAGACCGTCAACACCGACGCCGCGCGTTACGGCGGCAGCGACGTCACCAACCCCGACCCGGTCAAGCCGGAGGCCCAGCCCTGGCACGGCCGCCCGGCGAGCATCCGGCTGACGTTGCCGCCGCTGGCCACGCTCTGGCTGCGCCCGGCGTAGGCCTGTGACACGGGTGTGACGGGAGGAGTGGCTTCCGTCACAGCCGGTCCGGTCCGGGCCTGGTGGGGTGGCCGCATGCGTGCCACCCCACTCACCCGCCGGCCCGGAAGGGGCTGAGGCCCGTGCTGGTGGGTCTCGGTGTCTCGGCGGCCTGCGCCGTCGCCGCGTTGATCGCCGCCGCGGGGACCGCCGCGATGGCGTTCCCCGGGCGGCCCGAGCCGTGGCCTGTGCATCTGATGCGCCGGGCGGCGGTGACGGCCGCGTGGGCGGCCGCGGCCGTGTACTGCCTGGGGTTCTTCACCGTGCTGGCGTCGGAGTCGGCCTTCGGCGACGGGGCGAACTCGGTCCCGGCCCCGGCCTGCCGCGACGGTTTCGACCCGGCCACGATCCAGGGACTGAGCCACCACCGGTCCTCGTACCTGCCGCTGCGCTTCGACTGCGTGCGCGACGACGGTTCCGTCTACGCCAGTGACCCGGGCTACGGGTGGATGAACTGGGCGACGGCGGGCCTCGCTCTGTCCGCCGCCCTGTTCGCCATCGGCGCGGGTTACGCGACCGAACTCCGCGCCCGGAAGACGACGGTGGCGTCCTGACTCCGCTCCCGGTCTTCTTCGCCCTGACGGCCGTACCGCCGGCGGCCGGGCTGTGGCACGCCCCGCGGGATCCGAAGTCCCTGCGCCGGTAGACGCGTTCAGGGTGAGGGGGGCTACACGAATGCCTCCGACAGGGACTCGGGCAGCTTCCCCGTGTGCAGGACGCCGAGCCGCTGGGTGGCGCGGGTCAGGGCGACGTACAGGTCGCTGGTGCCGTACCGGGCGGGCTCGACCACGAGGACGGAGTCGAACTCCAGGCCCTTGGCCTGGCGCGGGTCGAGGAGGACGACCGACCGGGTGAGGTCGGGTTCGGCGCCCGCCGTCACGCCGTCCAGCCGGGCCGCGATGCCGCGGTGGAGGTCGCGCGGCGCGATCACCGTGAGCCGCCCCTCGTCGGGGGTGAGCTCCCCGACCGCCTTGGCGACGGCGCCCGGGAGGTCGTCCGTGGCCCGCGCCCAGGGGCGTACGCCCGTGGAGCGGACCGAGCTCGGCGGCTCGAAGTCCGGGTGCTCGGCGCGGACCACGGCCGCGGCGACGTCCATGATCTCGGCCGGGGTGCGGTAGTTGACGCCCAGCCGGGTGTGCTCCCAGCGGTCCTCGACGTACGGGGCGAGAATGCCCGACCAGGAGCCGACACCGGCCGACTCCGCCGTCTGCGCGGGGTCGCCGACCAGGGTCATCGAGCGGGTCGGGCTGCGCCGCATCAGCAGCCGCCACGCCATCGGCGACAGCTCCTGCGCCTCGTCCACGATGATGTGCCCGAACGCCCAGGTGCGGTCGGCGGCGGCGCGTTCGGCGGCGCTGCGGTGGTCGTCCTCCTCGTGCCGCTCGGCGAACCGCTCGGCGTCGATGATGTCGTGCGCGGACAGCACCTCGGAGGACTCGGGGTCGTCCTCCTCCTTGTCCTCGAACTCGTACGTCCGGGACGCGTACGACACGTCCAGCACGCCCTGCGCGTAGGCGATCTGCCGCTCCCGCTCGCGCTGCGCACGCTCCCGGGCCAGCCGGTCGTCCTCGCCGAGGAGTTCGGCGGCCTCGTCGAGCAGCGGCACGTCCGCGACCGTCCAGCGCCGGGTCACGGGGCGGCGTACGGCCTCGGCGTCCGCGGCGGACAGGAACTCCTCGGGCGCGGCGAGGAAGTCGGCGACGAGCCGCTGCGGGGTCAGCAGCGGCCACAGCTGGTCGATCGCCGCCCAGACCTCGGGGTTCTCGGCGAGGTCGTCGCGGATCTGGGTGATGTCGCTGGGGTCGAGCAGGCTGGACCCGTCGAAGGGGTCGGTGCCGATCCGCTCGGCGTACAGGTCGGTGAGCGCGTTGAGGATGTGCCCCTCGAAGTGCTCGCGGGCGGCGTTGTGCGGCAGCTTCGCGGCGCGGGTGCGCTCGCGGGCGACGTTCACCAGACCGTCGTCCAGCATGAGCACTTCGCGCTCGTGCTCGATGGCGATCACCGGGTCGGGCAGCGCCTGCCGGCTCCTCACGACCTCGGCGAGGACGTCGGCCATGTCGGCGCGGCCCTTCACGGCGGCGGCCTCGGGTGTGTCGGTGGCGGTCGCCTTCACGCCGGGGAACAACTCACCGACCGTCGCGAGGAGCACACCGGTCTCGCCGAGGGAGGGCAGCACCTCGCCGATGTACCCGAGGAACGCCGGGTTCGGCCCGACGATCAGCACCGCCCGCTTGGCGAGCAGCTCCCGGTGCTCGTAGAGCAGATACGCGGCGCGGTGCAGGGCGACGGCCGTCTTGCCCGTGCCCGGGCCGCCCTCCACGACCAGGACGCCCCGGTGCGGGGCACGGATGATGCGGTCCTGGTCGGCCTGGATGGTCTGCACGATGTCGCTCATGCGGCCGGTGCGCGCGGAGTTGAGCGCGGCGAGCAGCACGGCGTCGCCCGACGGGTCCTCGTGGCCGGTGCGGGTCTCGTCGCCGAGGTCGAGGATCTCGTCGTGCAGGTGGGTGACCCTGCGGCCGTCGGTGGCGATGTGCCGCCGGCGCCTGAGCCCCATCGGGGTGTGGCCGGTGGCCAGGTAGAAGGGGCGGGCGACCTCGGCACGCCAGTCGATCAGGACCGGTGTGCGCTCGGCGTCGTCCCTGCGCAGACCGATGCGGCCGATGTGGTGGGTGACGCCCGAGGTGAGGTCGATCCGGCCGAAGCACAGGGAGCCGTCCACCGCGTTCAGGGCGGCGAGCAGCCCCGATCGCTCGGCGACGAGGATGTCCCGCTCCAGTCTGGCCTGCATGGGGGTGTTGCCCTGCGCGAGCGCGTCCGTGACGGAGGTCTCGGCGTCGCCGCGCAGCGCGTCCACGCGCGCGTACAACCCGTCGATGAATTCCTGCTCCTGCCGCAATTCATCGTCCGGAAATTCGGTGTTTGACAATTCCGCTCCCGCCCGGATATACTGTGCTCACTGAACTTCACTATGGCTTCAATCGACTTGAAGTCACGAATGAACAAATATACGCAAGAAAATCCCCCGAGCGCAATTGCTCGGGGGATTTCCTCGTTTCCGGGCCGCCGAGTCCGTCCTCTACAGCACGTCGGCCAGTTCCTCCAGCAGCCGCCGCTTCGCCCGCGCGCCCACCATCGCCTTCACGGGCTCACCGCCGCGGAACACCATGAACGTCGGCATCGACAGCACCTTGTAGGCGTTCGTGGTCTCCGGGTTGGAGTCCACGTCGAGCTGCACCACCTTCAGCCGGCCCCCCTCCTCGGAGGCAAGGGCCTTGAGCACCGGCCCCATCTGCTTGCAGGGCGGGCACCAGTCGGCGGTGAACTCCACCAGCACCGGCAGGTCCGCGCCGATCACCTCCGCCTCGAAGTCCGCGTCCGTCACATCGATCACCATGTGTGCCTCCCCAGCTCGCACCGTGGCTCCGGACCCCCCGGAGCCTCCGCCTCGGCGGCCAGTTCGGCCCGCGCCAGCTGCCGGGCGACCGTCTCCCGCACGGCCGTCAGCTGACCGATCAGGGAGTCGAGCTCGTCCAGCTTGCGCCGGTAGACCGCGAGGGAGGCCGGACATGTGTCGCCTTCGAGGTGCCCGGCCCGCAGACACTCCACGAAGGGCCGCGTCTCCTCCAGGTCGAACCCGAAGTCCTGCAACGTCCTGATCTGCTCCAGCAGCTTCAGGTCGCACTCGTCGTACGTCCGGTATCCGTTGCCCTCGCGCCGCGCGGGCAGCAGCCCCCGCGACTCGTAGTACCGCAGCGTCCGCGTCGTGGTCCCGGCCCGTGCGGCCAGCTCGCCGATTCGCATACGCACGAACGTAGTCCTTGACGCCGACGTCAAGGCAACAGCGGCTTGCGCTCCACCGGGGAGGTCAGCACGATCGACGTCGTGGTGCGGCCCAGCGCGGAGACCGCCTCCAGCACCTCCTCCAGGTGGACGGTGTCCCGGACGGCGGCCTTGAGGATCCAGCAGTCCTCCCCGACGACGTGGTGCACCTCGATGATCTCCGGCCGCTGGATCAGCTCCAGGGTCCTGGGGTGCTTGAGGTTGTAGCCGCCGTGCGGGTCGACCCTGATGAACGCCTGGATGCCGTAGCCGAGCCGGGCCGGCACGACATGGGCGCCGTAGCCGCTGATCACGCCCGCCGTCTCCAGCCGTCGCACGCGCTCGGTGACCGCCGCCGGGCTGAGCCGGACCCGGCGGCCCAGCTCGCTGAGCTTGATCCGGCCGTCGGTCTGGAGCAGTTGGAGGATCTGCCGGTCCAGCGCGTCGAAGGCCACCGAGGTTTCGTCGGCGATGGTGCGCGGATGCCGTGGTTCTTTCGGCGTAGCGGCCTGAACTCCCATGGTTCCCCCTTCAAGGCATGGCTGTGCGCCAGGAGAATTATGGTCATGGAAAAGGCCCTGGAAGTCCTGGTCATCGGCGGGAACCGGTACGTCGGAAAGCGTCTGATCGCACGGCTGCTCGGCGACGGGCACCGCGTCACGGTGCTGAACCGGGGGTCCTCCCCGCCGCCCGCCGAAGTGGAGCACGTGGTCGCCGACCGGGACGACGAGCGGTCCCTGACCGGCGCGCTCGGCTCGCGCGCCTTCGACGTCGTGGTCGACCAGGTCTGCTACACACCCCGCCAGGCGGCCCTCGCCCGTCGCGTCTTCTCCGGTCGCACCCGCCGCTATGTCATGACCTCCACGGTCGAGGTGTACGAGTACGAGGACTCCCCCGCTCTCGTGCGCGAGGAGGCCGTCGACCCGGCCACGGTCACCGTGGACCTCGGGCTGCCCTGGGACGACCCGGCGTTCCTGGAGGCCAACTACGGGGAGGGCAAGCGGCAGGCCGAGGCGGTCCTCGCGGCCGACGGCCCGGCGTTCCCGTACACGGCGGTGCGGGTGGCCCATGTGCTGGGCGGGGCCGATGACTTCACCGGGCGGCTGGCCCACTACGCCGAGCGGATGCGCACCGGCGAGCCGATCGCCGTGCCGGTGGTGAACCGGCCCGCCACCTACGTCCACGTCGAGGAGATCGGCCGGTTCCTCGCCTGGGCGGCGGGCGAGGACTTCACCGGGCCGGTGAACGCCGCCTCGCACGGGACGCTGGCCACCGAGGAGTTGTGTCAGGCGGTGGCCACGCACGTTCCGGGCGGCCGGGCCGTGTTCCGGCCGGTCGAGGTCGGCGCGGTCTCGCCGTTCTCCTTCCGCCGTGCCTACGGCATGGACAACGGCCGGGCCACCCGGCTCGGCTTCACCTTCACCGACGCCCGGCAGTGGCTGCCGCGTGCCGTCGCCGAGACGCTAGTGCCGCGGCAGGCAACGTTCGCCCCGTCGCGACGCCCGGCACGCTCCCCCACTGCCTCAAGGGCGTGGGAGGTGCCCCCACTCGCCGCACCGGCCGAAAGCCCAAGTACATCCAGGACGAGGGCTTCCGGGCGGCACTCCCCCAGCCTTCGGCCGGGGGGACCCCCAGAGCACGCACCGGACGCCGCCCCTTGACGGGCAAACGTTGCCTGCCGCGGCACTAGGAAAGGGTGACTGACATGCGGTACAGGACACTCGGCGGGCTGCGGGTGAGCGCGATCGGGCTCGGCGCGATGCCGCTGTCCATCGAGGGCCGCCCGGACGAGGAGCGCGCGCTGGCCACCGTGCACGCCGCGCTCGACGCGGGCGTGACCCTCCTCGACACGGCCGACTCGTACCATCTGCCGGGCGCGGAGCCCGGCCACAACGAACGTCTGCTGGCCCGCGCGCTGGCCGCGTACGGCGGTGACACATCCGGTGTGCTGGTGGCGACGAAGGGCGGCCGGGGCCGCCCGGCCGGCGGCGACTGGACGGTGAACGGCTCCCCGCACCACCTCAGGGCCGCCGCCGAGGCCTCCCGGGAGCGCCTCGGTGTGGAGGCGATCGGCCTCTACCAACTTCACAAGCCGGACCCCGGCGTGCCCTTCGAGGAGTCGGTCGGTGCCCTGCGCGAGCTGCTCGACGCGGGCACGATCCGGCTGGCCGGGGTGTCCAACGCGGACACGGACCAGATCCGGCGGGCGCGGGAGATCCTCGGCGAGAAGCTGGTGTCGGTGCAGAACCGGTACTCCCCCGCCGTCCGGGACAGCGAGCCGGAGCTGCGGCTGTGCGCGGAATTGGGGCTGGCGTTCCTGCCGTGGAGCCCGCTGGGCGGACTTGCCCGCAGCTCCCTGGACGGGCCGTCGCGCACGGAGGGCAGGAAGCACCTGGCCGCCTTCCACGAGGTCGCGGCGGAGCGCGGTGTCAGCCCCCAGCAGGTCGGCCTGGCCTGGCTGCTGGCGCGCTCCCCCGCCGTCGTCCCGATCCCGGGGGCGAGCCGGCCGGAGACGGCCAGGGACTCGGCGGCCGCGGCGGACCTGCGGCTCAGCCCGGCGGAACGGGCACGGCTGAACGAGGCCGCCGGGGGCTGAGACACAGTGCTCGAAGGCGTCGTGACGCCAGGCCTCTTCCCGGGGCGCGGGCCCTGGTGATGGATCTCCGCGACGCCGCGGAGATCCGTCAGAACTGCCTAACCGACGGACTCCAGCTCCCTGTCCTCGGCGCCTTCCTCCACGGGCTGCCCCTTGCGCGGCAGCATCAGGGCCACCACCACCGTACCGACACCCAGGGTCACGGCCCCGATCAAACTCGTGTGCGCGACCGCGTCCGCGAAGGAGGATCCCACCGCGTCGGCCATCCGCCGGGCCCCGTCGGCCAGTTGCCCGGCCTGCGCCCGCAGCCGCTCCGCCTGCTGAGGGTCGCTCGTGTGCGCCGCCTGCTCGGCCAGCTGCCGTGCCTTGTCCCCGATGCCCCGGGCGACGGCGTACCCGGCCCCGACCGAGTCCTGGGCCGTCTCCAGCGAGGCGGCGGGCAGCTTGCCGCCGGACGTCGCGTCCGCGAGGTGGCCGGAGTACGACGTGGCCAGCAGCGAGCCGAGGATGGCGATGCCGAGCGACCCGCCGAGCTCCAGCGACGTGTCGTTCACCGCGCCGCCGACGCCCAGCTGGGACTCCGGGAACGCCCCCATGATCGCGTCCGTGCAGGGCGAAAGGGCGAGCCCGATCGCGAGGCCGAGCACGATCAGGGGCGCGACGAAGTCGCCGTACGGCGACCCGGAGTCGACCCGGGTGAGCAGCGCCAGGGCCGCCGTACCGCCGACCATGCCGGCCGTGACGGTCCACTTCATGCCGACCCGCGGGGTGAGGTAGCCGGTGAGGGCGGAGCCCACGAAGACGGCACCGGCCAGCGGCAGCATCCGCAGGCCCGTGTCCAGGGCGTCGTAGCCGAGGACGAACTGGAGGTGCTGCGTCAGGTAGTAGAAGGCGCCGAAGACGGCCAGGAAGAACAGGGCGACGGCGAGGTTGGAGCCCGCGAAGCGGCGGTCGGCGAAGCGGCGCACGTCGAGGAGGGGACGCGGGTGGCGCAACTCCCAGAGCACGAAGGCCACGAGCCCGGCGCCCGCGACGACCGCCGCCGTGACCGCCTTGACGCCCCAGCCGAAGTGCGGGCCCTCGATGATCATGTAGACGAGCGCGCCGATCCACACCACCGACAGCAGTCCGCCGCCGTAGTCGACACGCCCCTGGTGGCCGGACCTGGACGGCGGTACGAGGACGAGCGCTCCGACGATGGCCAGGGCGGCGACGGGCACGTTGATGAGGAACGTCGACGACCAGCCGTGCTGCTCCAGCAGCGCCCCGGCGACCAGCGGCCCGGCCGCGATGGCGAGTCCGGCCGTGGCGGTCCACAGGGTGATGGCCTTGGCGCGTTCGGCGTGCGGGAAGGTCGCCGCGAGCAGGGACAGCGTGGCGGGCATGATCATCGCGGCGCCGGCGCCCATCACGGCACGCGCCGCGATCACCGCCGTCGCGCTGTCGGCGAGATAGCCGGAGACGGCTCCGCCGCCGAAGACGACCAGCCCGAGGACGAGCGCGCCCCGGCGGCTGTACTTGTCGCCTATCGCGCCGAGAAGCAGCATCAGCGCGGCGTAGGGGACGGTGTAGCCGTCGATGACCCACTGGAGGTCGGCGCTGGACAGGCCGAGGTCCTCGGTCATGGCGGGCGCGGCGACGGTGAGGGCGGTGTTCGCCATCACGATGATCAGCAGGCTCAGGCAGAGCACGAGGAGCGCCCACCAGCGGCGTGCGTAGGGACGGTCCATCCTCTCGGCCGGTTCGGTCATGACGAGTCGCATGGCAGGGTCGCCTTCCTCAGACTTGCACATGGCTGTGCATTTGCACAACACTGTGCAATGTACGCCGTTGCACAGAAGTGTGCAAGTCGATGGAGGAGGGGCACAATGGCGTCCATGACCACGGGCACCACCAGCCGCGCCGACGCCAACCGGCGCCGCATCCTCGACGTCGCCCTCGGCGAGCTGCTGCGCGACCCCGACGCGTCCATGGACCAGATCGCACGCGCCGCGGGCGTCGTACGGCGGACCGTGTACGGGCACTTCCCGAGCCGCGAGGCGCTGATCAGCACGCTCGTCGACGAGGCGGTTCAGGCCCTGTCGGCCGCGCACGCGGCGGGCCGGGAAGGCGTCGAGGACCCGGCGGAGTCCGTGGCCCGCTCGGTGCTGGCGGTGTGGGAGCTGGCCGACCGCTACCGGCTGCTGATCGCGCTGGCCCAGCGCACGGTCACCATGCAGGGCATCCGGGAGCGGCTCGCCCCGGTCCGGGAGGCCGCCACCGGGGTGCTCCGGCGCGGCCTCGACGAGGGCGTCTTCAGTTCACCGCTGCCCGCGCCGGCTTTGGCGTACGTGCACGAGCAGATGCTGGTGGCGCTGATGGAGGCGGTGAACGACGGGCTCGTGGCAGCGCGAGAGGCGGGCCGCTGCGCCGCGGTCACCGTGCTGACCGCGGCGGGCGTGCCCGCCTCGAAAGCCACCGAACTGGTGGCGAAGCTGAACGATTGATCTTGCCTGGGTTGCTCTTGTCTGCGTACGGACCGGGCGGCTGAGCGACGGGGGGACACTCAGCCGCCCGGATTCTCGGGGGCGCGGGGCGCGCGGCGCGGCCGTCAGGCCTTCGCCAGCTCCTTCTCGCCGCCCTGCTCGGGCACCTCGGCCTGGCCGTCGGCCGGGCCACCGTGCGCGTCGTCCAGCAGCGTCTTCTCGTCGAAGGGCAGCTGACCGGCGAGGACCTGGTTCACGCGGTCCTTGTCGATCTCCTTCGTCCAGGTACCGATCAGCACGGTGGCCACGGCGTTGCCGGCGAAGTTGGTCAGCGCGCGGGCCTCGCTCATGAAGCGGTCGATGCCGACGATGAGGCCGATGCCGTCCACCAGGGCCGGCTTGTGCGACTGCAGACCACCGGCCAGGGTCGCGAGGCCCGCGCCGGTGACACCGGCGGCGCCCTTCGAGGCGACCAGCAGGAAGAGCAGCAGCGGGATCTGCTCGCCGATCGACATCGGCGTGCCCATCGCGTCGGCGATGAACAGGGACGCCATGGTCATGTAGATCATGGTGCCGTCGAGGTTGAAGGAGTAGCCGGTCGGGACGGTGATGCCGACCACCGGCTTGCTGACGCCCAGGTGCTCCATCTTCGCGATGAGCCGCGGCAGCGCGGACTCGGACGAGGAGGTGGACAGGATCAGCAGGAACTCACGGCCCAGGTACTTGAACAGCGTGAGGATGTTCAGGCCGGAGATCACGCGCAGCAGGATGCCGAGCACGATGAAGACGAAGAGGAAACAGGTGACGTAGAAGCCCAGCATCAGCACGGCGAGGCTCTTGAGCGCGTCCACGCCGGCGGAACCGGTGACGGCGGCGATGGCGCCGAAGGCACCGATCGGGGCGGCCCACATCACCATGGCGAGGATGCGGAAGACGAGCCGCTGGAGGTGCTCGATACCGCGCAGGATCGGCTGACCCGCCGAGCCCATGCCCTGCAGCGCGAAGCCGGCGAGCAGGGCGATCAGCAGGGTCTGCAGGACCGACTCGTTGGTGAAGGCGGACACCATCGTGGTCGGGATGATGCCCAGCAGGAAGTCGGCGGTGTTCGTGGTGGCCTCGGGGTCGACCTGCGCGTGACCGGCGTCCTTGACCGCGTCGGTCATCGCGAGGCTGGTGCCCGGCTCCAGGATGTTGCCGACGACCAGGCCGATGCCCAGCGCGACCAGCGACATCACCATGAAGTAGCCGAGGGCGATACCGCCGACGGCACCGACCTTGGTGGCCTTCCGTACCGAGCCGATGCCCAGCACGATCGTGCAGAAGATGATCGGCGAGATCATCATCTTGATCAGGTTCACGAAGCCGGTCCCGATCGGCTTCAGCTCGACAGCGAAGTCGGGTGCGGCCAGACCCACCGCGATACCGGCGGCGACCGCGATGATCACCGCGATGTAGAGATAGTGCGTGCGGTCCCGCTTGGGTTTGCGTGCGGCAGGTGCCGTATCGGCTGCGCTGGTCACGGCGGCCCTCCTTGACGACGTCGTCGGCATCACCGGCGTGCGGCTCACGTCCGGGACTGGGAGCGGGGAACTCCCGGGGATGCGTATTGGGGAATGCCGTGACTATGTCCTGCTCTGTGAGCGCGGTCACCCTTCCGTTCATTTAGTTCACAATCAGCCACGAGGCAGACTGACGGCATGCGCTTCTCCGTACCCGGTCCCCGCAGTCTGGCGGGCCAGCTCTTCGCCATGCAGGCCGTCCTGATAGCGGTCGTCGTGGCCGGATACGCGCTGTTCACCTACGTCAGTGACCGCAGCCAGGCCGAAGAGGCGGCGCGTCGGCAGGCCAGGGCGGTGGCGCGGTCCGTCGCCGACTCCCCTTCGGTGCTGGAGGCGGCCCGCACCTCCGACCCGACCAGCCGGCTCCAGCCGTACGCGCTGCGGGTGATGCGGGACACCGAGGTCGACTTCATAACGATCATGAATCCACGGGGCATCCGCTGGACGCATCCCGACCCGGACCAGATCGGCCAGCCCTTCCGGGGCCATACCGCGAAGGCCCTGAAGGGCGAGACCTTCGACGAGACCTACACCGGCACGCTCGGCCCCTCCGTCCGCGCGGTCACCCCGATCCAGGACGGCAAGAAGATCGTCGGCCTGGTCAGCGCGGGCATCCGGGTCGACGAGATCAGCCAGCGGGTGCAGGACCAGCTGACGGCCCTGCTCGGCGTCGCGGCCGGCGCGCTGGTCCTGGGCGCCGTCGGCACCTATGTCATCAACGCCCGGCTGCGCCGCCACACCCACGGCATGAACGCGGCCGAGCTCAGCCGGATGCACGACTACCACCAGGCCGCCCTGCACGCCGTACGGGAGGGGCTGCTGATGCTGGACGGGCAGTACCGTGTGGCGCTGATCAACGACGGAGGGCGCGAGTTGCTCGGCGTGGCCGGGGAGGTGGTGGGCAGGTCGGTGGCGGAGCTGGGGCTGCCCGCCCCGCTGACGGGTGCGCTGCTGGCCTCTGAGCCGCGGGTGGACGAGGTCCATCTGACGGCGTCGCGGGTCCTGGTGATCAATACGTCCCCGGTGTCGGGCGGCGAGCGGCGCGGTACGGTCGTCACCCTGCGCGATGTCACCGAACTCCAGTCGCTGATGGGCGAGTTGGACTCCGAGCGGGGCTTCACGCAGGCGCTGCGCTCGCAGGCGCACGAGGCGGCGAACCGGCTGCACACGGTCGTCTCGCTGATCGAGCTGGGCCGGGCGGAGGAGGCGGTGGAGTTCGCGACGGCCGAGCTGGAACTGGCGCAGGCGTTGACCGACCAGGTCGTGGCGGCGGTGAGCGAGCCGGTGCTGGCGGCACTGCTGCTGGGCAAGACGGCCCAGGCGAACGAGCGGGGCGTGGAGCTGATGGTGTCGGAGGACAGCCGCCTGGACGACGGCCTGCTGCCGGAGTCCCTGCCGGCACGGGACCTGGTGACCATCCTGGGCAACCTGATCGACAACGCCGTGGACGCGGCGCAGGGCAGCGCGCGGGGGCGGGTGACGGTGGCGGCCTACACCCAGAACACCGAGGACCCCAGGGCCCTCGATGACGCCCCGGAGCTGGTGCTGCGGGTCTCGGACACCGGCCCGGGCGTGGATCCGGAGCACGCCGAGGCCGTCTTCCAGCGCGGCTTCTCGACCAAGCCGGCGGGTCCGGGCGGCCGGGGCCTGGGACTGGCCCTGGTACGGCAGGCGACCCAGCGGCACGAGGGGACGCTGTCGGTGTCGGAGGCCGAGGGGGGCGGGGCGGAGTTCGAGGTACGGCTGCCGCTGCGGGAGTCGAGGGCGGTGGCCGAGGGCGTGACATCCAGGACCTCGGTGTCCAGAGGCGCTGGAGGCAACGCATGACGAGCGACAGCACGCCCGAGAGGGACATCCGCGTCCTGGTCGTGGAGGACGACCCGGTCGCCGCCGACGCACACGTGCTGTACGTCGGCCGCGTCCCCGGCTTCGTCGCCGTGGGCAAGGCACACACGGGCGCGGAGGCCCGACGGGCCCTGGAGCGCACCCCCGTCGACCTGCTCCTGCTCGATCTGCACCTGCCGGACGTGCACGGACTGCACCTCGCACGGTCCCTCAGGGCGGCCGGACACCACGCGGACGTGATCGCGGTGACGTCGGCGCGCGATCTGGCGGTGGTGCGCGAGGGCGTCTCGCTCGGAGTCGTGCAGTACGTCCTGAAGCCGTTCACCTTCGCGACTCTGCGGGACCGCCTCGTGCGGTATGCCGAGTTCCACGCCGCGGTCGGCGAGGCGAGCGGGCAGGACGAGGTCGACCGTGCGCTGGCCGCCCTGCGCGCCCCGGGCCCGGCCGCCCTGCCGAAGGGGCTGAGCGCACCGACGCTGGAGCGGGTGACGGTGGCCCTGCGCGACAGCGCGGAGGGCCTCACGGCCGCCGGTGTGGCGGAGACGGTGGGCATCTCCCGCATCACGGCCCGCCGTTACCTGGAACACCTGGTGGACGCGGGCCGCGCGGCCCGACGCCCGCAGTACGGCACGGTGGGTCGTCCGGAGTTGCAGTACCGCTGGGTCACCGGTCAGTGACGAGTCGTCAGCTCCCGGCGCCCACAACCGAACCCGCGCACACGCATTGACCTGACTAGACCACTCAACTTAGGTTCACCACGCAGCCGTCCCGGCCACAAAGAAGTGCGTCCGTAGGAGGTTCGTGCCCGTGCGCCCCACCGCCGCTTTCACACCTCTCCTCGCTCTGGCCCTCGCCGCGACCACCCTCACCGCCTGCGGTGGCGGTTCCGGCAGCGACCCCGACACCGTGAAGGTCTCCTTCAAACAGTCCACGGACAACTCCATCAAGGTGATGGACACCTATCTCGCGGACATCAGGAAGCAGTTCGAGAAGGCCCACCCGGGCAAGAAGGTCGAGCTCGTCCCGATCAAGGCCCCGGACTCGGAGTACTACACCAAGCTCCAGCAGATGCTCCGCTCCCCCAAGACCGCACCCGACCTCGTCTACGAGGACACGTTCCTCATCAACTCGGACATCACAAGCGGGTACTTGAAGCCCCTCGACCCCTACCTCGCCAAGTGGCCGGACTGGAACCGCTTCATCGACACGGCGAAGGCGGCGGCCAAGGGCGAGGACGGCAAGACGTACGGCGTCCCCGACGGCACCGACACCCGCGGACTCTGGTTCGACAAGGGCACCTTCGCCAAGGCCGGGCTCCCCGCCGACTGGCAGCCGAAGACCTGGAAGGACGTCCTGGCCGCGGCCCGCACCATCAAACAGAAGGTCCCCGGCGTCATCCCGCTCAACGTCTACACGGGCAAGCCGGTCGGCGAGGCGGCCACCATGCAGACCTTCGAGATGCTGCTCTACGGCACGAACGACGGCACCACGGACCCCCTGTACGACAAGAACGCGAAGAAGTGGATCGCCGGCGGCCAGGGCTTCAAGGACGCCCTCGCCTTCGTCGAGACCGTCTACAAGGAGAAGCTGGGCCCGGACGTCTCCGACGCGCTCGACCCGAACGTCATGACCCGGGTCCGCGGCGAGTGGCTCCCGCAGGGCAAGCTCGGCATCGCCCTCGACGGCTCCTGGCTGCCCCAGGACTGGCTGCCCGGCAGCGGCCACGAGTGGCCCGAGTGGTCGAAGAAGCTGGGCCTGGCCGCCATGCCGACCCATAACGGCCAGGCGCCCGGCAAGGTGAGCATGTCCGGCGGCTGGACCTGGTCGATCCCCGCCAAGGCCGGCAACCCGGACCTGGCCTTCGAGTTCATCAAGACGATGCAGACCAAGACCAACGCGCAGAAGTGGTACGTCGCCAACTCCGGCATCGCGGTCCGCGAGGACGTGGCGAAGGACCCCGGGTACGCCACCGCCCAGCCCGGCACCACATTCTTCACCGACCTGGTGCGGCACACCCACTACCGCCCCGCCTACCCGGCCTATCCCAAGGTCTCCACGGCCATCCAGGAGGCCATGGAGGGCGTGACGACGGGCGACATGTCGGTGGACGAGGCGACGGGCAACTACGTGGACGCCCTGAAGGACGCCACGGACAACCAGGTCGTCGAGCGATAGGCGACGGCAGGCGTCGATGACCACCACAGCACCGCACACCGGCCTCGCAAAAGCGCCCGGCCCCACGACGCCCCGCCGCTCCCCGCGTCGGCCGGGCTCGCTGGTCCGGGCCCTCCCCCTCACCCCCGCCGTCGTTCTCCTGCTCCTCTTCCTCGCCGGCCCGATCGCCTACTGCGTCTCCATCGCCTTCACCGACCTCCAGCTCACCGGCCAGGCCGAGGACTCGTTCGTCGGCTTCGAGAACTTCACGCGGGCCTTCCGGGACGAGGCGTTCCGCAACGCCGTATGGCTGACCCTCGTGTTCACGGTCCTGTCGTCCCTCGTCGGGCAGAACACGCTCGGCCTCGCCCTGGCGGCGCTGATGCAGCGCGCGTCGAAACCGGTCCGCACGCTCACCGGCGGCATCGTCGTCACGGCCTGGGTCCTGCCGGAGGTCGTCGCCGGTTTCCTCCTCTACGCCTTCTTCCGCCGCGAGGGCACCCTGAACGCCATCCTGGACTGGCTCCACCTGCCCTCCCAGAACTGGCTGTTCACCCTCCCGATCCTGGCGGTGTCCTTCGCCAACGTCTGGAGGGGCACGGCCTTCTCGATGCTGGTCTACTCGGCAGCGCTCAACGAGATCCCCCAGGAGATCACCGAGGCCGCCGAGGTGGACGGGGCCGGGGGCTGGCGCCGCATGTGGCACATCACCCTTCCCATGATCCGCCGCTCCATCGCCACGAACCTGATGCTGAACACCCTGCAGACCCTCTCGGTCTTCGGGCTGATCTGGGTGATGACCAGGGGCGGCCCGGGCGGCAAGAGCCAGACCCTGCCCCTCTTCATGTACGAACAGGCCTTCCAGAACAGCCTGATCGGCTACGGCACGGCGGTGGCCCTGTTGCTCCTCCTGGTCGGCTCCCTCTTCTCCCTCGTCTACCTGCGCCTGCTCCGGACGGAGGTCTGACCCGCATGGCCGTCACCCTCGCCTCCCGCCGCACGGCCCGCCGCCTGGCCGCGGACGCGGGCCTCCTGGTGGTCGCCGCCGCGTTCGTCCTCCCCCTGGCCTGGGTCGTCCTGTCCTCCCTGGACCCCCACGCCGACCTCCGGGTCAAGCCGCCCGACGGCCTCACCCTGGACAACTTCGACGCGATCCTCACCCCCGAGATCACCTTCACCCCCCTCCTCAACAGCCTGATCCTGTGCGGCAGCGCGACGCTCCTGACGGTGGTCTGCGCGGCCCTGGCCGCCTACCCCCTCTCCCGGTTCCGCTCCCGCTTCAACCGCCCGTTCCTGCTGACGATCCTCTTCGCGACGAGCCTGCCCATCACGGCGATCATGGTCCCGGTCTACGCGCTCTTCGTCCGCGTGGACCTCATCGACACCATGCGGGGCACGATCTTCTTCTTCGCAGCGTCGCAACTGCCGTATGCCATCTGGCTGATGAAGAACTTCATGGACGGCGTACCGAAGGAACTGGAGGAGGCGGCCTGGACCGACGGGGCGTCGTCCCTCCAGTCCCTGATCCGTATCGTGCTGCCCCTGATGGGCCCGGGCGTGGCCGTCGTGACGGTCTTCTCCTTCGTCATGATGTGGGGCAACTTCTTCGTCCCCTTCATGCTCCTGCTCACGCCCGACCAGATGCCGGCGTCCGTCAGCATCAACGACTTCTTCGGGAACCGGGGGATGGTGGCGTACGGGCAGCTGGCGGCGTTCTCGGTCGTCTACTCGACACCGGTGATCCTTCTGTACGTCCTGATCGCCCGGCGCCTGGGAGGGGGCTTCGCACTGGGAGGGGCGGTGAAGGGCTGACCGGCGTCGGCGCTGAGGCCGGGTGGGTCCGCAACCCGGCGGAGCGGGGGCTCCCAGGCTCTTGAGGCATGGGGCAACCACGACGCACCCGCAGCCGCGCACGCACGGAAGGGGACGTGTCGGGGGGTGTCCGCCCGCAGCGGTTGGCGCGTCGACGGACAGTCAGTCGGTACGCAACCCCATCGCGCCGTTCCGAGGACGGACACCCCCCGGCGCGGCCCCGACCCACCGCACCCCGGCAGGCGCCACGCGCACCCCCACCGAAGCAGCCACAGGCCGCCGCAGGCACACCGCCCACCGGCGATCACCGCACCAGACACGGCCGCTTCGCGTCGAACTCCCAGCCAGGCACCAGATACCGCATCCCCACCGCATCGTCGCGAGCCCCCACTCCCTTCTCCCGGTACAGCTCGTGCGCCGCCAGCAGCCGGTCCATGTCGAGCTCGACACCCAGCCCCGGCGCGTCCGGGACGGCGATCTCCCCGCCCACGATGCGGGGCGGCGAGACGGTCAGCCGCTCCAGCCCCTCCTGCCAGATCCAGTGCGTGTCCAGCGCGTTGTACTCCCCCGGGGCCGCCGCCCCGCAGTGCGTCACCATCGCCAGCGAGATGTCGAAGTGGTTGTTGGAGTGACACCCCCACGTCAGCCCCATGGCGTTGCACAACTGCGCCACCCGCACCGACCCCTGCATGGTCCAGAAGTGCGGATCGGCCAGCGGAATGGAGACCGACTGCAGAGCCAGGGCATGGGCCATCTGACGCCAGTCCGTCGCGATCATGTTCGTCGCCGTCGGCAACCCCGTGGCCCGCCGGAACTCCGCGAGGATCTCCCGCCCGGAGTAACCGCCCTCCGCCCCGCAGGGATCCTCGGCGTACGCGAGGGTGCCCACCAACGGCCGGCACAGCTCGACCGCCTCACGCAGCGACCACGCCCCGTTCGGATCGAGGGTGATCCGCGCCTCGGGAAAGCGCGCCTTGAGCGCACGCACCGCCGCGACCTCCTCGGCCCCGGCCAGTACACCGCCCTTGAGCTTGAAGTCCCGGAAACCGTAGTGCTCGTAGGCCGCTTCCGCCTGCCGCACGATCGCCTGCGGCGACAGCGCCTCCTCGTGCCGCACCCGGTACCACTCCACGGACGAGTCGGGCTCCCGGACGTACTCCAGATCCGTCCGGTCCGGGTCACCGACGTAGAAGAGGTACCCCAGCACCCGCACGGAGTCCCGCTGCTGCCCGTCACCCAGCAGCGCAGCCACGGGCACGTCCAGATGCTGCCCGAGCAGATCGAGCAGCGCCGACTCGACCGCGGTCACCGTGTGGACGGTGGTCCGCAGGTCGAAGGTCTGCGCGCCCCGCCCCCCGGCGTCCCGGTCGGCGAACCGCTCGCCGATCTCGCGCAGCACCCGCTTGTAGTCCCCCACCGTCGCCCCGACGACCAGCGGCCCGGCGTCCCGCAGCGTCTGCGTGATCTTCTCCCCGCCGGGCACCTCCCCCAGCCCGGTCCGCCCCTCGGAGTCGGTGAGGACAACGACGTTGCGGGTGAAGTACGGGCCGTGCGCGCCGGAGAGGTTCAGCTCCATACTGTCCCGTCCGGCGACGGGGTAGACGGCGAACGCCGTAACCGTCGGCTGCTGCCGGCTGCTGCTCATCAGGTGCCCTTTCTCAGAAAAACGGTTCACAGACCTGAGTACGGTTCACAGACTCAGGACGTCGAGGACCCACTCCACGGCGAGCACCCCGCCCAGCCCGAGCACGGCGAGCACCGTCGTATAGGACGTACGGACCTTGATCGCCTCGATGACGGAGAGGTTGAAGTACTCCTTGAACAGCCAGAACCCGGGGTCGTTGACGTGGGAGAAGGCGATGGAGCCGCAGGCGACGGCCAGCACCATGACCTCCGGGTGCACCCCGCTGCCCGCCAGCAGCGGCAGCGCCACCCCGGAGGCCGTGACGACGGCGACCGTGGCCGAGCCCAGCGCGATGCGCAGGATGACGGCGACGAGCCAGGCGAGGACGATCGGCGAGATGGACCAGCCGTCGGTGACGTCCTTGATGTAGTCGGAGATCCCGCCTTCGACGAGGACGTTCTTGAAGGCCCCGCCCGCGCCGATCACCAGCAGGATCATCGCCATCGCCTGGGCCGCCGAGCCGCAGGAGGCGCCGACGTCGCTCAGACTGCGCCCGATCCTCGGTCCGAACACCCACACCGCCAGGCACAGGGTCAGCAGCAGGGCGATCGGCGCCGAGCCGACGAAGGCGACGAAGTGCAGGAACGGGCCCTCGCCGCCGGCGGCCATGTCGGTCACGGCGGCGGCCACGATCAGCACCACCGGGAACACCGCCACGAACAGCGACCAGCCGAGGCCCGGCATCTCCTCGTCGGTGAACTCGCGCTCGCTGACCAGGCCCTTGGGGATGGCCGGCGTCAACCGCGCGACGAACGGAAGACGAGGCCAGGTCAGGGCGATCAGCGCACCGGTGGGCACGGCGACGAACAGGCCGTAGAACAGCGTCAGTCCGACGGAGGCGTGGAAGGTCGCGGCGACGGCGGTGGGGCCGGGGTGCGGCGGGAGGAAGCTGTGCATGGTGGACAGGGCGATGGACATCGGCAGCCCGACCCACAGCAGCTTCGCGCCGGTGACCCTGACCAGGGTGAACGCGATGGGCACGATGATGACGAACGCGACCTCGTAGAACATGGTCACGCCGATCAGCATGGACGTGACCACCATGGCGACCTGGACCCAGCGCGGTCCGAAGGCGTCGAGGAGCTTGCCGGCTATGCGCTGGGCGGCGCCCGCGTCCCCCATCACACGGCCGACCATGGCGCCGAGCCCGATGGTCAGCATGGTGTCGCCGATCTGGTCCCCGATGCCCTCGGAGAGGACGTCCGGGATGGTCGCCACCGGTATCCCCTGGACCAGTGCGACCCCGACCGCGACGAGCAGCAGGGCCGCGAAGCCGTTCAGTCTCAGCCTGGTCATGAGAAGGAGCAGAACCAGAACGCTGATCCCGACTACGAGCAGAGGCAAGGCAGTTCCCCTTTGAACCGGTGTCCCATCCCTATATGCAGACGGCGTCCACGTATGAAGATGGAGGCTAAGTGGGTGAACGTGCCGGGTCAATGGCTGGGTGATCACGGATTCGCGGGGGCCTACGATGAGCCGCGTGCGCGAGAACGAGGACGAGATCCTGGCTGCTGAGCTTGCCGCTCTAGGCGCGGCGAGCGGCGGCAGCGGTCACTTGACCCGGCTTGTCGCCAAGTCGATGAGGAAGAACGTCCATGAGATCGACCTCGTCATGCCCTTGCCGTTCGACGATGCCGTCAAGCGTGTCGCCGAAGTGCTCGGCCTAGCCGGGCGAGCAGGCGGGTCCATGCAGGTCGAGCACGGCGTGGACCGGGAGACGATCCGGGTCGTCGCCGGCGGTGGTTTCGGCGGCCTGAATCCCGTGGTGGTCACCGCGCTGGTGACAAGCGGGGTGGGCAGCACGGAAGTCAGGCTGCGCGCGGCCGCCAAGGAAGGCTTGATCAAACAGCGAGCGGGCGAGAAGACCGCCGCCCGTCTCGCGGCGTCGCTGAGCGAGTAGAGCGGATGGGGCGTCGCGAGTGAGGGGGGCGGGTCGAACCTGCCCGACCAGCCCCCACCACCCTGCGGGCGGCCGACCGCCCGGGCACGGCGTCCCGGCACCGCCACCCCGCCCAGCCGGACACAGGCACCCCGGCACCGCCACCCCGCCCAGCCGCACACAGGCCCCGGCACCGCCACCCCGCCCAGCCGCACACAGGCCCCGGCACCGCCACCCCGCCCAGCCGGACACAGGCACCCCGGCACCGCCACCCCGCCCAGCCGCACACAGGCCCCGGCACCGCCATCCCGCCCAGCCGGGCACTGCGCCCTCAGTCGGCCGCCCCGTCCGGCAGGACCCCCGCCCGGAACGGCTCCACGCCCTCCAGCCTCCGTACCCGCGTCGGCTCGATCAGCAGCATCAGCCGGCGCTCGCCGGGCAGCAGCCACGGATACCGGTCCTCCCCGAGGTACTTCCGCGCGAGCCGGTCCATCGCCCGCTCCGCCTCCTCGCCCTCCACGAACCGGACCACCTTCCCCCGGATCTCCGCCCGGTCATACGGGTTGGAGGGGTCGTGGTGGGACAGCGAAACGTACGGATTGCGCCGCAGATTCTCTTCCTTCACCCGCCCGACGGACGTGTTGACCATGACGTACTCCCCTTCGATGTCCGCCCACATGGGCGACACCTGAGGCGCACCGTCCGCACCCACCGTCGCGAGATGCCAGAAGTTCTTCGCGAGAAGACGCTCGCGAATATGCCCCTTGAGCTTGCCGTTCATCCGGGTGGCCGCCTTTCCGGGCCCACGCTCGCCAGGCCCGGCGCCATCCTCGCCGCTCCTGCTCCGCGGCCGACAGACGATCTTCAGCCCCGGTCGAACCCACCGGTAGCCGTAGCTTCCTACAATCCGTGATCCTGGCCGAACAGACCGTAGTCACCACAGCCCCGCCCCTCTAGCTTGTGGCCCGTGCGCCGACCTTCAGCCCGCCCGAGCCAGCCCGCACCCCACTCCTCGCCCGCCACCCCGACGCCCCCGCCCTTCAACGCCCCCGCCGCCCGCCGGCTGCGCGCGGCCCTCGGCATGACACCCGAGCACGTCGCCCACGACATACGCGTCTCCTACGGGCACCCTCACATCACCCCGGACCACGTCAGGGCCTGGGAACGCGGGGCGGCGGCCCCTTCCGGCTCCGAACTCACCGCACTCGCAGGGGTGTTGTGGTGCTCGCCCGGCGAACTCATCGGCAGACCCCGCACCCTGCGCGAGCACCGCATCGCCCGCGGTTTCGCCCCCGAGGACGTGGCCCGCGCCGTGGGACACGAACTCCACGCCTATCTGCGGATGGAGGAGACCGACACCTGGCGCGGCACCGACCGCCAGTCCGCCGCCCTCGCCGATCTGCTCGGCCTGCGCCTACCCGACTTCGTCACCGTCACGGGCCGCGACGCCAAGCTCGGCGAACTGCTGCGCGACGCCGTCACCACCCGCTGGCAGGCCTATGTGCGCCCGGTGGCCAAACTCGTGCCCCTGGACCGGCCCTTCCTGGAGGGCGCCCTCCAGGGGCTGCACCAGGACTACCAGGGGCACATGGCCGCCACCCTGAGCTGGGGCGGCGGCGGCAGCGACGCCGGTGACGCGGCACGGGACTTCCTCGACCGGATCGTCGAGCACTTCTGGAACCGGATCCAGAAGAGCCCGGCCTAGTTCGCCCCGGTCTTGGCCGCCCTAGAAGACCGACTCGGCCTCATCCATGCGGTCCTTCGGCACCGTCTTCAGCTCGGTCACGGCCTCCGCGAGCGGCACCATCACGATGTCCGTCCCGCGCAGCGCGGTCATCCTGCCGAACTCGCCCTGGTGCGCGGCCTCCACCGCGTGCCAGCCGAACCGCGTGGCGAGCACGCGGTCATACGCGGTGGGTGAGCCGCCGCGCTGGACGTGGCCGAGAATGACCGGCTTGGCCTCCTTGCCGAGCCGTCGCTCCAGCTCGTGGGCGAGTGCCGTGCCGATGCCCTGGAAGCGCTCGTGGCCGAACTTGTCTATGGCGCCCTTGCCGTAGTCCATGGTGCCGTCGGCGGGGTGGGCACCCTCGGCGACGCAGACGACCGCGAACTTCTTGCCGCGGGCGAAGCGCTCCTCGACCATCTTCACGAGGTCGGCGGGGTCGAACGGCCGCTCCGGCAGACAGATCCCGTGCGCACCGGCCGCCATGCCGGACTCCAGCGCGATCCAGCCCGCGTGGCGTCCCATGACCTCCACCACCATCACCCGCTGGTGGGACTCGGCGGTGGTCTTCAGGCGGTCCATCGCCTCGGTGGCCACGCCGACCGCCGTGTCGAAGCCGAAGGTGCGGTCGGTCGACGAGATGTCGTTGTCGATCGTCTTCGGGACGCCCACGACCGGCAGGCCCGCGTCGGACAGCATGCGGGCCGCCGTCAGCGTGCCCTCGCCGCCGATCGGGATCAGCGCGTCGATGCCGAACTCGTGGATCATGTCGGAGGCGTTCTCGCAGGCCTCACGGAGCCGGTCGCGCTCCAGCCGGGACGACCCCAGGATCGTGCCGCCGCGGGCCAGGATGCCGCTGACCGCGTTCAGGTCGAGGGTGCGGTAGCGGCCGTCCAGCAGCCCCGAGTAACCGTCCTCGAAGCCGATGACCTCGTCGCCGTAGTTGTCGACCGCCCGGTGCACGACCGACCGGATCACGGCGTTCAGGCCGGGGCAGTCGCCGCCTGCGGTGAGAACTCCGATACGCATCGTGCTGTGTCTCCTGCTCGCTGTTGATACCGGTGAGCCTCTGCCGATTGTTTCACGCTCCACAGCCCGCCGTCGCACCCCGAGGCTGATGGGCGCCTTATCTATCGGCGGAGGTATTGTCAAGAGGGTTCTGCTCACCTCGGTGGGCGATTTTTGTGCCCGTGGCTGGATAGCCGTTGGCTTGATGTGTACCCCCATTCGAGACGAAACGGAGAGCGCGCGTGACCCGCAGCGTGTACGTGACCGGCATCGACCGCGGCGACGGCCGCCAGGTCGTCGAACTGGGGGTCATGGAACTCCTCACCCGGCAGGTGGACCGGGTGGGCGTCTTCCGTCCCCTCGTCCATGACGGCCCCGACCGCCTCTTCGAGCTGCTGCGCGCCCGCTACCGGCTCACCCAGGACCCGGCGACCGTCTACGGCATGGACTACCACGAGGCGTCCGCCCTCCAGGCCGAGGCCGGCACGGACGAGCTCGTGTCCACGCTCGTCGACCGCTTCCACCTGGTCGCCCGCGACTTCGACGTGGTCCTGGTCCTCGGCACCGACTACGCGGGCACCCAGCTCCCGGACGAGCTGTCGCTCAACGCCCGGCTGGCGAACGAGTTCGGCGCGTCCGTGATCCCGGTCGTGGGCGGCCGCAAGCAGACCGTCGAGTCGGTGCTCGCCGAGACGCGCAACGCCTACCGCGCCTACGACACCCTGGGCTGCGACGTCCTGGCCATGGTCACCAACCGGGTGGCCCGCGAGGACCGCGACGAGATCGCCGGTCAGCTCGACTCCCGGCTCCCCGTGCCGTGTTACGTCCTGCCCGACGAGCCCGCGCTGTCCGCCCCGACCGTCTCGCAGATCGGCCACACGCTCGGCGCCAAGGTGGTCCTCGGCGACGACTCGGGGCTGGCCCGGGACGTGCTGGGCTTCGTCTTCGGCGGCGCGATGCTGCCGAACTTCCTGGGCGCGCTGACCCCGGGCTGCCTCGTCGTCACCCCGGGCGACCGGGCCGACCTGGTCGTCGGCGCGCTCGCCGCGCACAGCGCCGGCACCCCGCCGATAGCGGGCGTGCTGCTCACCCTGGACGAGGTGCCCGGCGACGACATCCTCACGCTCGCCGACCGCCTCGCGCCCGGCACCCCGGTGCTGTCGGTGGCCGGCACCAGCTTCCCCACCGCCGAACAGCTGTTCTCCCTGGAGGGCAAGCTCAACGCGGCCACCCCACGCAAGGCGGAGCGGGCGCTCGGCCTGTTCGAGCGGTACGCCGACACCGCCGACCTCGCGCGCCGTGTCTCCGCCCCGAGCAGCGACCGCGTGACGCCGATGATGTTCGAGCACAAGCTGCTGGAGCAGGCCCGCTCGGACCTGCGCCGCGTGGTGCTGCCCGAGGGCACCGAGGAGCGCGTGCTGCACGCCGCCGAGGTGCTGCTGCGCCGGGGCGTGTGCGAGCTGACCCTGCTCGGCCCGGTCGACCAGATCCGCAAGAAGGCCGCCGACCTCGGCATCGACCTCGGCGAGTCCCAGCTGATCGACCCGGCCACCTCCGACCTGCGCGACGCCTTCGCCGAGAAGTACGCGGCCCTGCGGGCCCACCGGGGCGTCACCGTGGAGCTGGCGTACGACGTCGTCTCGGACGTGAACTACTTCGGCACGCTGATGGTGCAGGAGGGCCTCGCCGACGGCATGGTGTCCGGCTCGGTGCACTCCACGGCCGCGACCATCCGCCCGGCCTTCGAGATCATCAAGACCAAGCCGGACGCCGACATCGTCTCGTCGGTGTTCTTCATGTGCCTGGCCGACAAGGTCCTCGTCTACGGCGACTGCGCGGTCAACCCGGACCCGAACGCCCAGCAGCTCGCCGACATCGCCATCCAGTCGGCGACCACGGCCGAGCAGTTCGGTGTGGAGCCGCGGATCGCCATGCTGTCGTACTCCACGGGCACCTCCGGCTCGGGCGCCGACGTCGACAAGGTCCGCGAGGCCACCGAGCTCGTCCGTGCGCGCCGGCCCGACCTGAGGATCGAGGGCCCGATCCAGTACGACGCCGCCGTGGAGCCGTCGGTCGCGGCGACCAAGCTGCCCGGCTCCGAGGTCGCCGGGCAGGCGAGCGTGCTGATCTTCCCCGACCTGAACACCGGCAACAACACCTACAAGGCCGTGCAGCGCTCGGCCGGCGCGATCGCCGTCGGCCCGGTGCTCCAGGGCCTGCGCAAGCCGGTCAACGACCTGTCCCGGGGCGCCCTCGTCCAGGACATCGTCAACACGGTCGCCATCACGGCGATCCAGGCCCAGTCCCCCGCCCCGTCCCCGAGCGAGAAGGCGACCGCCCAGTGAGCCCGTCCCGTGTCCTCGTCCTCAACTCCGGCTCCTCGTCGGTGAAGTACCAGCTGCTCGACATGCGCGACAACAGCCGCCTGGCGGTGGGTCTGGTCGAGCGCATCGGCGAGCAGACCTCCCGGCTGAAGCACACCCCGGCCGGCGGCGAGAGCCGGGAACGGGGCGGGGCGATCGCCGACCACGACGCCGCCCTGAAGGCCGTCGCCGAGGAGCTCGCCAAGGACGGCCTCGGCCTGGACTCGCCCGAACTGGCCGCGATCGGGCACCGGGTGGTGCACGGCGGCAAGTCCTTCACCGAGCCGACCGTGATCGACGACGCCGTGCTGGCCGAGATCGAGCGGCTCATCCCGGTCGCCCCGCTGCACAACCCGGCCAACCTCACCGGCATCCGCACGGCCCGGGCGCTGCGGCCCGACCTGCCGCAGGTCGCGGTCTTCGACACCGCGTTCCACACCACGATGCCGGAGTCGGCCGCCCGCTACGCGATCGACGTGAAGACGGCCGACGAGCACCGCATCCGGCGCTACGGCTTCCACGGCACCTCCCACGCCTACGTCTCCCGGGCCACCGCCGAGCTGCTCGGCAAGGACCCCGCCGAGACGAACGTGATCGTGCTGCACCTGGGCAACGGGGCGTCCGCCTCGGCCGTCAGGGGCGGTCGCTGCGTGGACACCTCCATGGGGCTGACGCCTTTGGAGGGGCTCGTGATGGGTACGCGCTCAGGAGACATGGACCCGGCCGTCATCTTCCATTTGATGCGTGTTGGTGGAATGTCCGCCGACGAGATCGACACTCTTCTCAACAAGAAGAGCGGTCTGATCGGACTGTGCGGCGACAACGACATGAGGGAGATCCGCCGCCGCGTCGACGAGGGCGACGAGCAGGCGGAGCTGGCGTTCGACATCTACATTCACCGCCTGAAGAAGTACATCGGCGCCTATTACGCCGTACTCGGACGGGTGGACGCGGTGGCCTTCACCGCCGGCGTCGGCGAGAACGCGGCGCCCGTGCGGGAGGCCGCCCTGGCGGGCCTGGAGGAGCTGGGCCTGGCGGTGGACGGCGAGCGCAACGCCGTGCGCGGCGACGAGGCGCGGCTGATCTCGCCCGAGGGCGCCCGGGTCGCGGTGGCTGTGGTAGCTACTGACGAGGAATTGGAGATCGCGACACAGACCTACGCGCTGGTAATTGGTTCGGGGAATCACACCTGAGCGGCATGCCGCCCTTTTGTATTTTCCGCCAGACGGAATATTCCGTTGCGAAACAAACCGATAGGATCGCCCCCATGCGCCGTTCGAAAATCGTCTGTACTCTCGGCCCCGCGGTCGACTCCCACGAGCAGCTTGTCGCGTTGATCGAAGCCGGCATGAACGTGGCCCGCTTCAACTTCAGCCACGGCTCGCACGCAGAGCACCAGGGCCGGTACGACCGGGTCCGTGCCGCCGCCAAGGAGACCGGCAGGGCCATCGGGGTCCTCGCCGACCTCCAGGGCCCCAAGATCCGTCTGGAGACCTTCGCCGAGGGTCCCGTGGAGCTGGTCCGCGGTGACGAGTTCACCATCACCACCGAGGACGTCCCCGGCGACAAGACGATCTGCGGGACCACCTACAAGGGCCTGCCCGGCGACGTGACCAAGGGCGACCAGGTCCTCATCAACGACGGCAACGTCGAGCTGAAGGTCACCGAGGTCGAGGGCCACCGGGTCAAGACGATCGTCATCGAGGGCGGCGTCATCTCCGACCACAAGGGCATCAACCTGCCCGGCGCGGCCGTCAACGTGCCCGCGCTGAGCGAGAAGGACATCGAGGACCTCCGCTTCGCGCTCCGCATGGGCTGCGACCTGGTCGCGCTGTCGTTCGTCCGGGACGCCAAGGACGTCGCGGACGTGCACCGCATCATGGACGAGGAGGGCCGCCGCGTCCCGGTCATCGCCAAGGTGGAGAAGCCGCAGGCGGTGCAGAACATGGAGGACGTCGTGATGGCGTTCGACGGTGTGATGGTCGCCCGTGGTGACCTCGCCGTCGAGTACCCGCTCGAGAAGGTCCCCATGGTGCAGAAGCGCCTGATCGAGCTGTGCCGGCGCAACGCCAAGCCGGTGATCGTGGCGACCCAGATGATGGAGTCGATGATCACCAACTCCCGTCCGACCCGCGCCGAGGCCTCCGACGTGGCCAACGCGATCCTGGACGGCGCCGACGCGGTCATGCTGTCCGCCGAGTCGAGCGTGGGCGCGTACCCGATCGAGACCGTCAAGACGATGTCGAAGATCGTCAGCGCGGCCGAGCAGGAGCTGATGTCCAAGGGGCTCCAGCCGCTCGTCCCGGGCAAGAAGCCGCGTACGCAGGGCGGTTCGGTGGCCCGTGCGGCCTGCGAGATCGCCGACTTCCTCGGCGGCCGGGGCCTGGTGGCCTTCACCCAGTCCGGCGACACCGCCCGTCGGCTGTGCCGCTACCGCGCGGTCCAGCCGATCATCGCCTTCACCACGGACGAGTCCACCCGCAACCAGCTCGCGCTCAGCTGGGGCGTGGAGCCGCACGTCGTGCCGTTCGTGAACAGCACCGACGAGATGGTCGACCTGGTGGACCAGGAGATGGTGAAGCTGAACCGCTTCAACGAGGGCGACATCGTGGTCATCACGGCCGGCTCGCCCCCCGGCGTCCCCGGCACCACCAACATGGTGCGCGTCCACCACCTGGGCGGCGGCGCCCGGGACTGACCCGGAAAGGGGCCTGAGGGCCCGTGTACGGCGCCGAGGGCGCCCCCTGGGGATCCCAGGGGGCGCCCTCGGCGTCTGCGGCTCCCGAACGGGCCTTGAGAGGCGCTCAGTCGGTGATGTAGTTGTGCAGCCCGGGCACGTGCAGCGTCCCGCCGAACTGGCCGGCCTGCTGGACCTTCACGTTGGTGAAGTAGATCAGCGGGATGTTCAGCGGCGGCGGGTGCTCCGGGTCGAACGTGATCGGGATCAGTCCGAGCAGGTTGCCGGAGATGCTCTCGGTGTACATCACCGTGTCGCCGTCGCGGATCGTGGACGTCGAGCCCTTGGCCGCCTGCACGTGGTAGGTCTTGCCGGACTGCTTGTCTTTGACCGTCTGGTGGAGGTCGCCGATGTCGGTGCCGCCGGAGATGACGTACTTCAGGACCTTCTTGACGGTGCCGTTGGCGGTGCGCACCTCGACGACACCCTTGTAGTCGGCGCCCTTCAGCGTCAGCGAACTGGCGTTGAGGAACCACGGGTCGTCCGGCAGCGGCACCTTGTTGTCGACGCCGCCCTCGGCGTCGGTGGCGGCCGGGCAGTCCTCGGCGTCCGTGGAGGAGCTCGGGGACGGGCTGGGCGAGGCGGTGGCCTGCCCAGCCTCCTCGGCCGCCTTCCCGGCCTGCTCCGCCGCCTCCTCGGCGGCCTTGCCGGTGTCCTCGGCCGTCTCGGACGCCTCGCCGGTGGTGTCCTTGACGGTGTCCTCGGCCGTGCCGGCGGCCTTCTCGGCCGTGTCCCTCACCGTGCCGCCGGCGTCGTCGCCCGTGGTCCCGGTGCTCTCGGACGCGGAGGCGGACGGGGTGGGGCTGGGGCTCGCGCCGACCTTGTTCCCGCCGTCGAAGATGCCTCCGATGGCGTCGCCGATGTCCTCCAGCACGTTGCCGCCGCCCTCGGACGGCGACGGGGACGGGGTTGCGGCCGAGTCGTCCTCGGCGGGCGCGCTGGTGGACGGGTCCGGCTTCGGCTCGGCCTCGTCGCCGGAACCTGAATCCGACGAAGAGGAGTCGTCCTGGTCCGCGCCCGTGCCGCCCTCGCCGGACGAGGGGGACGGTGTGGGAGCCGTCTCGCCCCGGTCGGCGCTGTCGTCCTTCGAGCCGTCGCTCGCCGAGGGGGACGGCGTGGGCGAGGCTGAGTCGTCGTCCTTGGGGTTCTTGGCGTCCTCCAGGGCCGCCACGCACTCCTTGTACTCGTCGGCCGTCAGGCTCTTGGACGTCGGCGTCGCCGGGCTGTCGCTGTCGGCGATGGCGAGCGTGGATGTGAAGCCCATGCCCATGAGGACCGCCGTCGGCATCGCGGCCATGGCTATCGCCTTGCCCGCGGGCCTGTTGAACCTGGTGAACAGCGGCTTCTTGGGTGCCGCGTGGCGCGGCCCGGTTCTCACACGGGACGCCTCCACATCAGCCCCGTGGGTCACCTCGTCAGCCGGCACTGTGCCTCCCGTTCGCCCCGTTGGCCGGGTTCGTTCCTGACAGATCGTTCGGCTCGCCCACCCCGTCCACGGGCCGCAGCACCGTGGTGTCGTGGTCCGTGCCGCCGGGAGCCTCGCCCGTGCCCGTCGTCGCGTGGCCGGCGAGCTGCCCCGCCGGCGGCGGGCCCGGCGCCCAGGCCACGGCCATCGCCCCGCCCACGAGGGCGAGGAGGAAGCCGATGAGGAAGCCGCCGAGGTTGGACACGGGGATGGACACCAGCGCCAGCAGGATCGCCGCGACACCCGCGAAGACGCGGACGTGCTTCTGGAACCAGAGGCTGACGCCCAGCACGACGAGCAGCACGCCGATGATCAGGGAACCGGCACCCGCGGTGGTCGCCATCGCCAGTGTCAGGTGACCGATCTGGAGGTTCGCGTACGGGAAGTAGGCGATGGGCAGTCCGCTGAGCAGGACGAACAGCCCGGCCCAGAACGGCCGCGTACCCCGCCAGGCGCGGAACTGCTGCCTCCGGAGAGTGAACTGGCCGTCTGCGGCAGGAGTCTCGGCGCTCATGGAAAAACAGCTCCCTGGTACGGCGTTGCTGTGGTGGTGATGTGGGCCGTCCGTGAAGGCCCGGCCGGAAGGTGGACGGGCGGGGGCGCCACCGGCTCCCCCGCCCGTCATCGAGTGCTTAGTAGCACTCCTTGACACCCGTCGACAGCGACATCTTCAGGCCGCTGAGCTTGAAGGTTCCGGCGGTGGTCGCCCACGCCGTCTGCTTCACGTCGGACAGGGTCGCCTTGTCGGCCTGCTGGGCGAAGCCGTACGGGTTCGCCGTCTCGCCCTTCCTCATGGCCGGACCCTTGTTGGCGTCCTTGGCGGCCACACCGATGTCGATGTTCTCGAACGTCGCGTCGGCACTGAGGTCGGCGACGTCGATGTAGAGGTTCTGGGCCTCGACCGGCTTCGCACCCTGACCCGCACGCAGGATCAGGCTGACGTTCCCGAGCACCGGAATGTTCGGGGTGACGACCGACTGGCACAGGTTCTTGATCGTCGCCTGCTTGAACGACGAGACCGCGACCGGGTGCACCGACTTCTTGCCGTCGAGCGTGTACCCCTCGTCGAGGGCGCCGTACTGCGAGAAGCCCGTACCGACGAGCTGGTCGGTCGTGACCTTGAACGACTGCCCGGAGACACTGAACGACGCGGCGAGAGCGCCCTGCGCGAGGGCGACACCTATCGCAGCCGTGGCGGCGACGCTGGGCACCATCACCACAGCGAACCGCTTCCATCTGGTCCCGCCACGCACCTGGGACTCCATATTTCCTCCTTCTCGGACGTACATCTCCTGACCTGGCTCGCCCCGAATCGCGGCTCAGCCGTGCAGGGATGGGAGAAGTGCTACGTCCTCGGGAAGGAGAGCGCCTGCACTCGGCGGCGCAACTAGCGCCCGAATCACCGGCGATCACCCCCGAGCGACAACCACTGGTCGCGCCTGACACGCATCACGCACAACCCTGCTGGACAGGCTTCGCCGGGTGGGCGAAGACCCCCCTGTCCAAGAGCCGGCGCCACTGCCGCCGGCTCTGCTCGGTGGGGACCCAGGACGTCCCGCGACCCAACCGGCTGCCGGGGTACGGGAATGGACCGAGCGTGGCCGATCGTGGTGCATTCTCGCCGCCCGCACAAGGGGGTTCGTTACTGGCTAGTAACGGCGCGATAACCGAACAACGACCCCCCGGTCTCGGACGGCGACACAGGGTGGTGCCGAAGGGAGGCACAAAGCTGTTGATCGCTGGACAGAAACCGACAGATCAACGCCCATGACTTACTCGTAGTAACAGCGGCCGCGATTACCAAGTTTTGGTAAAGCGCGGCCGCGGTGACGCTCTGTCGGCGAATCCTTCACATGGGTGCCACAGGCCCGTGCGTTTAACGACTGGTCAGAACAGGGCCCGGGCCAGGGCCCTACGGGCCGCGATCACGCGCGGATCCTCGGGCCCGACCACCTCGAACAGCTCCAGCAGCCGCATCCGTACGGTGTCCCGGTCGTCACCCACCGTGCGTCCCACCGTCTCGATGAGCCGGCCGAAGGCATCCTCCACATGGCCGCCCACCAGATCCAGGTCGGCGGCGGCGATCTGCGCCTGCACGTCGGCCGGCTTCTCGGCCGCGTCCCTGCGCACCTGCTGCGGGTCGACGCCCTGCACGCGCTGGAGCAACTCGGCCTGGGCGAGGCCCAGTTTGGCCTCCTCGTTGCCCGGGTCCTCGCTCAGTACGTTCTTGTAGGCCTGGACGGCACCGCTCAGATCGCCCGAGTCGAGCGCCTGCACGGCGGCTTCGAGGAGCGCGTCGTACGGGCCGGCCGGCCGCTCGGGGGCCGCCTGGGCGCCACCGCCCGGCTCGGCCTCGGGGTCGACGGCGAGGCCGGTCAGGCCGAAGCGCTGCTCGGCGACCTGCACCAGCTGGTCCAGCGTCTGCCGGATCTGCGCCTCGCCGGCGGCCCCCTGGAAGAGCGGCAGCGCCTGCCCCGCGACGACCGCGAACACCGCCGGGATCCCCTGGACGCCGAACTGCTGCATCAGCATCTGGTTGGCGTCGACGTCGATCTTGGCGAGCAGGAAGCGGCCGTTGTACTCGACGGCCAGCCGCTCCAGGACCGGGCTCAGCTGCTTGCAGGGCTGACACCACTCGGCCCAGAAGTCGATGACGACGGGCACCTCGGCGGACCGCTGGAGGACGTCCCTCTCGAATCCCGCCTCGTCGACGTCGATGACGAGATCGGCCGGGGAGATCGCCCCCGTGCCGCCCTCCCGGGCGGCTTGCGCACGCGCCTGCTCCGCCTTCGCCTTGGCCTCCTGGGCCGCCTTCACCGCGGCGAGGTCGACGACTCCGCTCATGGACATGTTCCGTGGCTGCATGCGTCTATCCTCCCCCGTACTGCGCGCGTGTGTGAAAAACGGTGTGAAAGCCGGGCCGGTCGGGTGCCCTTCGGCGCCGGGTCCCCACCCCACGCCAGATCGCTCGAGCCCGTGTACGTCCCTCACGGGCTTTCGCTACGAGTCGTAGCGTAATGCCACACCCGGCAGCCGGAACACCACCCCCCGGTGATCTCCCTCACGGCCGCACGGGAAACGCCGGTTTATGGTCATGTCATGCCGAGTCGCAGCCCAGCCAGCCGCACCGGGCGCCCGCGCAGCGCCACCGCGGACGCCGCGATCCTGGCCGCGACGCGGGCGGCGCTGGTCGAACTGGGCTGGTCCAAGCTCACCTTGGGAGACGTCGCGACGCGCGCCGGGGTTGCGAAGACGACGCTGTACCGCCGCTGGGCGGGCAAGAACGAACTGGTCGTCGACGCGGTCGCGGAGCTCTTCGACGAACTGGAGCTCCCGGACAGCGGCTCACTGGCCGCGGACATCGAGGGCGTCGTCCTTCAGTTCGCCGCCATCCTGGCCCGCCCCGAGGCCAAGAGCGGCCTGATGGCGGTGGTCGCGGAGGCCACCCGCGACGACGCCCTGCGCGAACGCATCCGCGCGTCGGTGGTCGACCGCCAGAAACGCCTGGTCGTGGAGGGCAGGTCCCGAGCCCAGGAAAGAGGCGAACTCCCGCCCGAACCGGACCCCGCCACAGCGTCCCGCACCGCGGACCTGATCTTCGACATGGTGGCGGGAGCGGTGGTCCACCGCACGCTGGTGAGCGGGCAGCCGGTGGACGGGGAGTGGGTCCGCGGCTTCACCCTGGTGCTGCTCAGGGGCCTGGCGGGAGAAGCCGCGCACGCGGCCGCCGGCTGAGCCGCACCCCTCCCCGGTCACCCCCGGGTCACCCTGGCGGCCCGCTCAGGAGAGAACCCCCGCCGAAGGCGATGACGCCGTGGATGTCCCGGCCCTGGATCAGCGTGCCCTGGGTCCCGCCGGAGATCTCGTTGTGCACGTCCCCGGCCCGTGACCCGGCCTCCGCGTCCGCCCGCCGCCGCCACATCTCCAGCGCGGCGGCGAAGTCCGGGTCCTGCCGGGCGCGTTCGCTGAGCAGCTCGGCGAGCTGCCCGGCCCGCCCCTCGGTGCGCGGGGCTCGGCGGGCACCGCCGGTTCCTCCTCCCCCGGGGCGGGACCCCCTCCGGGGGTTCGCGAATCGTCCACTGACGGGTGAGTGCGGACGCTGAACCACGCTGACGCGGGCCTCAGAAGCCGGCCGGCTCGGTGTACACCCCCCACTCGTCCCGCAGCACCCCGCAGATCTCGCCGAGCGTCGCCTCGGCCCGTACCGCCTCCAGCATCGGCTCGATCATGTTCGCGTCCGACCGCGCCGCGGCGACCAGGCCGTCGAGCGCCGCGCGGACCCGCGCGTCGTCCCGCCCGGCCTTCCGCTCGCCGAGCACCCGGACCTGCTCCCGCTCCACCTCGTGACTGACCCGCAGGATCTCCAGGTCCCCGGTCACCGAGCCGGTGTGGACGTTCACCCCGACGACCTTCTTGTCGCCCTTCTCCAGCGCCCGCTGGTACCGGAACGCCGACTCCGCGATCTCCCCGGTGAACCAACCGTCCTCGATGCCCCGCAGGATCCCGGAGGTGATCGGCCCGATCGGGTGCTGTCCGTCGGGGTGCGCCCGCAGTCCCCGCTCCCTGATCTGCTCGAAGATCTTCTCGGCGTCGGCCTCGATCCGGTCCGTGAGCTGCTCGACGTACCAGGAGCCGCCCAGCGGGTCGGCCACGTTGGCGACGCCGGTCTCCTCCATCAGCACCTGCTGCGTCCGCAGGGCGATCTCCGCCGCCTGCTCGCTGGGCAGCGCGAGAGTCTCGTCGAGCGCGTTGGTGTGCAGCGAGTTGGTCCCGCCGAGCACGGCCGCCAGCGCCTCCACGGCCGTCCGTACGACGTTGTTGTAGGGTTGCTGCGCGGTGAGGGAGACGCCCGCGGTCTGCGTGTGGAAGCGCAGCCACTGGGCCTTCTCGGACTGCGCGCCGTACACGTCCCGCATCCAGCGGGCCCAGATCCGCCGGGCCGCCCGGAACTTGGCGATCTCCTCGAAGAAGTCGACGTGCGCGTCGAAGAAGAAGGACAGACCGGGGGCGAAGACGTCGACGTCCAGCCCGCGCGACAGCCCCAGCTCCACGTACCCGAAGCCGTCCGCCAGGGTGTACGCCAGCTCCTGCGCGGCCGTCGCCCCGGCCTCCCGGATGTGGTACCCGGAGACGGACAGCGGCTTGTAGGCGGGGATGCCGGCCGCGCAGTGCTCCATCAGGTCGCCGATGAGCCGCAGATGCGGTTCCGGCTGGAAGAGCCACTCCTTCTGGGCGATGTACTCCTTGAAGATGTCCGTCTGGAGCGTGCCGTTCAGGACGGACGGGTCGACGCCCTGCCGTTCGGCGGCGACCAGGTACATGCAGAAGACGGGCACGGCCGGTCCGCTGATGGTCATGGACGTCGTCACGTCACCCAGCGGGATGTCCTTGAACAGGACCTCCATGTCGGCCGCCGAGTCGATCGCGACCCCGCAGTGCCCGACCTCGCCCAGCGAGCGCGGGTCGTCGGAGTCGCGGCCCATGAGCGTCGGCATGTCGAAGGCGACCGAGAGCCCTCCTCCGCCGTTGCGGAGGATCATCTTGTAGCGCTCGTTGGTCTGCTCGGCGTTGCCGAACCCGGCGAACTGCCGGATGGTCCACGTGCGCCCCCGGTAGCCGGTCGCGTACAGGCCGCGGGTGAAGGGGTACTCCCCGGGCCAGCCGATCCGCTCGAACCCCTCGTACCTGTCACCGGGCCGGGGCCCGTACACCGGCTCCACGGGATCGCCGGAGAGCGTCGTGAAGTCGGCGTCGCGCTTGCGCGCCGCGTCGTACCGGGCCTGCCAGCGGCGGCGGCCTTCCTCTGTGGCGTCAGCGTCCATACCATCGAATTTACTAGGACGTCCAAGTAAGTGTCGATGGCAGACCGCCGTACGTTCCTCCGTACGGCGGTGCGGTTACGCCTTGGCGGTCGCGGGCGAGTCCTCCGCGACCCTGGCCTCGAGCTCGCGGCTGATCCTGCGCTCCACGAAGAACGCGGCCGTCGGAATCGTCCCGGCGAGCAGCACCCAGATCTGCTTGGCGACCGGCCACTTCGCCTTGGAGCCCAGGTCGAAGGCGAAGATCAGGTACACGACGTAGAGCCAGCCGTGCGCGATGCTGACGACGCGCGTGAAGTCGGCCGCGCCGTTCAGGTCGAGCACGTACTTGCCGATCATGCCGAAGGTCAGCAGGACCAGCAGTACGCCGGTGACGTAGGCCATCACGCGATAGCGGGTCAGCACGCTCTTTTTCATGCCGTCGAGCGTAACCACCCGTTCCGGGAGATCTTGGCCCGGGTCACCCCTCCTCGAAGTCGCCCGCGGCGATCCGCAGCGGCCGCAGCATCGCGAAGATCTCGGCGCACTCCTCCGCGTCGTACACCCCGAGCCCGAAGTCCATCGCCATCAGGTCGCGGGTGGCCGCCTCGACCACCTCCCGGCCCTTGCCGGTGATGCTGGCCAGGGTGCCGCGCCCGTCGTTGGGGTTGGGCCGCTTGTCGACGAGGCCCGACTTCACGAGCCGGTCGACGGTGTTCGTCACGGACGTGGGATGCACCATGAGCCGCTCGCCGATCTTGGACATCGGCAGCTCGCCGGACTTGGAGAAGGTGAGCAGCACCAGCGCCTCGTACCGCGCGAACGTCAGCCCGTACGGCTTGACCACCGCGTCGACCTCGGCGAGGAGGATCTGCTGGGCGCGCATGATCGAGGTGATCGCCGCCATGGACGGCACGTTTCCCCAGCGCTGCTTCCAGCGTTCGTCGGCGCGCGCGATCGGATCGAAGGAGAGACTGAGCGGCTTCGGCACGAACCAGACCTTACCGGCCGGTCACATGGTGGTCAGCCCTGTCTCGCGCTTCGGTCAACAGGTGCCTCGGTCATGATCTCGAAGACTCCGGACCACCGGTCGTCGTGCAGACAGGCGTTCATCGGCCTGACCAGGGTGGTGTGATCGGGGTCGGTGCGCCACTGTTCGATCGCTTCGAGGCTGTCCCACTCACTGGTGAGCAACCACCGACCGGGATCGTCGACGGAGCGGCAGAGCTGTTCACGCCGATGTCCGGGAAACCGCATGGCGCCTTCGCGTACGCCTTGGTAGGCATCCATGAAGTCCGCTTCCCTTCCCTCCCGGACGCGCAGCAGGCGAACCACTCTCACCCGTGCCGGCGCCGGCGCCTCCCCCGTCACGACGGGTCGAGAACGACGGGGAGTTCCGCCAGCCCGCGGAAGGCGGGGAACGGCACGGTCAGCCAGCGAACGCTCTCCGGCTCCCCGACCAGAGTCGTGCCGGGGTGGCGCCCGAAGAGGGTGGCGAGGGCGATCTGCATCTCCAGACGCGCCAGAGGCGCGCCGATGCAGTAGTGCGGGCCGAGTCCGAAGGCGAGGTGCGTCGCCTGGACGTTCGGGCGCTCGACGTCCATGCGGTCGGGGTCGGAGAACACCTCCGGGTCCCGGTTGGCCGCCGTGAGCGAGATCTGGACGAGCGCGCCCTTGGGGATGAGTGTGTCGCGGATCTTGATGTCTTCCGTCGCGTAGCGGAACGTCGAGTTCTCCACCGAGGTCTCGAACCGGAAGATCTCTTCGACGGCTGCGGCCGTCGCCTCCGGGTCCCGGAAGGCCAGGCGCTTCTGCTCCGGCTGGCAGAGCAGGTGGTAGACGGCGTTGCCGACCTGGTACGCGGTCGACTTGTGACCCGCGAAGAGCAGCACCCACGCGGTGGAGACGAGTTCGTGGTCGGTGAGCGCGCCGTCCACGTCCTGCGCCGTGACGAGTGCACTGAGCAGGGCGCCGTCCGGCTCCTTCCGCTTCCGCGCGATCAGGTCCACCAGATAGTCGCGCAGGTTTCCCTCGGCGATTTCCAGCGCCTTTCTCGCCTCCGGCCCGAAGCCGGTCTGAGCGACGGTGGCGGACCACTCCTGGGCCTGCCTGCGCTCGTTCTCCGGGACACCGAGAAGCTCACAGATCACATGCAGCGGCAACGGGAAGCAGAACTCCTGGAGGAGGTTCACGGGCTCCGACGCCGGGCAACGGTCCAGCAGGTCGTCAGCGATCTTCTGGACCTTCGGACGCAGCGACTCCACCCTCTTGGGCGTGAAGGTGGTGCCGACGATTCTGCGGAGCCTGGTGTGCTTCGGAGGGTCCGAGAAGAGCATGTTGTCGTCCAGGGCGATCGACGAGTCACCGAAGATCCGGTGATAGGCGTCGATGGCGCCGTACATGTCCTTGCTCAGCCGAGGATCGGCCAGGGCGGCACGGGCGTCGTCGTACCGGGTGATGAGATACGTGTCGACCCCGTGAGGGGGCTTCAGCGGGCATACGGGGGCGGTCGCCCTGAGCGCGGCGTAAACGGGATGCGGGTTGGCGCGAAACTCCCGACTGCATGCCGAGGCCGCGGCAGCGGCCTCTTCGGACGACATTTCCTCGGCTGCGAACGCTTGCGTCATGGCTGGTCCCGGGGGTCGAAATCTCCGTCGGTCGGTCACACGATTTCCCGGCCGGTGCTCTGCCGCAAACACTGCTGGGCCATATGAGTTCGAGCGCCGCAGGATGTCCGCGGAATTGTTCCGGTTACCCGGCCGGCGTACCCCAGGGCGCCCCGGATCGCGCGCGTAAGTCCTGCTTGGTAGACATCGTGGACGGCCAGTCCACGATTCCGGGGCTGGGCAGTCGCCGGAGGACGAGGAAACCAGTGAGCGGACGCGAAGTGGAATCTGTACCAGTTCTCATCGTGGGCGGATCCCTGGTGGGTCTTTCCACCTCTGTGTTCCTGGGGCGTCTCGGAATCGAGCACATGCTCGTGGAGCGGCATGCCGGGACATCGACACACCCACGGGGCCGCGGGAACAACGTGCGCACCATGGAGATCTTCCGGACCGCCGGACTCGAGCAGAGCGTGCGGGAGGCCGCCTTCGCTCTCGCCGGGAACGACGGCGTCCTCCAGGTGGACACCCTCGTCGGGGACCAGCGCCGCTGGATCGTCGAGGACATCGCCGCAGGCATGGACGTCTCCCGGGTCAGCTCCTCGAACTGGTGCCTGTGCAGCCAGAACGATCTGGAGCCGGTCCTGCTGAACCGCGCCCGCCAGGGCGGAGACATCCGCTTCGGCACGGAGCTGCTCTCCTTCACGCAGGACGAAGAGGGGGTCCTGGCGCAGGTCATGCGCCAGGACACCGGCGAGACCCATACCGTGAAAGCTGATTTCCTGGTGGCCGCCGATGGCCCGAGAAGCCCCGTTCGCAAACGTCTGGGAATCGGCCAGTCCGGGCCCGGCGCCCTGTTCCACAACGTCAGTGTCACGTTCCGGAGCAAGACCCTCAAGGAATACGTGGGGCCGAAGCGCTTCATCGTCTGTTACACCACGGATCCACAGGGGGAAGGCGCTCTGCTGCCCGTGGACAACGAGGAACGGTGGGTCATCCATATCCCTTGGTCCCCTGATCGGGGCGAAGCCCTGGAGGACTTCGGAAACGAGCGCTGCGCGGCACATATTCGCGCGGCTGTCGGTGTTCCGGACATTGATGTCGAGATCACGGGGAAGGCACCCTGGCACGCTTCCCAGCGAGTGGCGGACAGCTACGGGCAGGGCCGGGCCTTTCTGGCCGGTGACTCGGCTCATGAAATGCCCCCCAACGGGGCGTTCGGCTCCAACACCGGGATCCAGGACGCCCACAACCTCGCCTGGAAACTCGCCGCGGTACTGCGCGGCTGGGCCGGCCTGCCGCTGCTAGATACGTACGAGTGTGAACGACGCCCTGTCGCCGTCGCGACGAGCGAGCGGGCCTCCCAGCAGGCCGCCGAGGAGCAGCACCCCGCATTCGGCCCGGGGGCGGGACGCAACAACGACGCGGCGGACCTCATGACGGTCGCGCTCTGCTACCGGTACGCCTCGGACGCCGTGGCGGGCGCCTCCCCTCAACGGCCGGTCATCCCGGAGGCCTTCCGGATCGACGGCGAGCCGGGGAGCCGCGCACCCCACATGTGGGTCCGCAGAGCAGGCGCCAGGATCTCCACTCTCGATCTCTACGAGCGTTCCTTCGTCCTGCTCGCCGGGGCCGAAGGCCACAAGTGGCGCCGCGCGGCGGAGCGGGCCGGCGAGAACCTGGGCGTTCCTGTCGAGGTGTATCTCGTGGGGGACGGCCCTGATCACGACCTTGTTCCCGAGCCGGATGCCGACTGGGCGGCGTTGCACGGCACCGCCACTGACGGTGCCGTGCTCGTACGCCCGGACGGTTTCGTCGCCTGGCGCGCGCCCACCCACCCGCCGTCCGCCGATCGTGTGCTGACGGACGTGCTGCGGACCGTGCTCTGCCGCGGCTGAGCACCACCCACCGAAACGACCACGCGAGGACATGCCCATGCCATACGAAGACGGACCCGTAGCGGGCCGAGTGGACGTCCACCACCATTTCACCGCGCCGGCCTGGCTGGACTGGGCGGCGGAACGCGGTGTCGTGAACCGCGAGAAGCTGCCCTGGTGGACACGCTGGGACCTGGACGCGGCCCTGGAGGTCATGGACAAGACGGGCATCAGCACCGCCGTCATGACCGTCGCGATGCTGGGACGGTTCCGCGAGCGCGCGGAGCGCCAGGAGAGCGCGCGGATCGCCCTGCGGGCGGCGGCCGACGTCGTCGAGGACCATCCCGCGCGCTTCGCCTTCTTCACTCCCGTGTTCCTGGACGACCTGGAGCTCTCGCAGTGGAGCCTGCGCTACGGTCTCGACGAGCTCGGGGCCGTCGGCGTGAGCACGAGAACGAGCATGGACGGTGTCTACCTCGGTGACGCCACCCACGACCGCCTCTTGCAGGAGCTGAACGACCGGTCCGCCGTCATCAGCACGCACCCCATGGAGGTGCCGGCCGGAAAGGACGGCGGTTCCGGACTACCGGGGATGCCGCCCTTCGTGTGCGACTTCCTCATGGACACCACACGCGCGGCCATCAACCTGATCCGGAACGGCACCCTGGACCGCTATCCGAATCTCAGCTTCGTCCTCCCCCACGGAGGAGGCTTCCTGCCGTACATGGCCACGCGGCTCGAACTCTTCGGCGGGCATCTCACCCCCGGGATCGAGCCTGGCAGGGTTCGTGACTACCTGCACCGGTTCTACTTCGACACGGCGGGCCCCATGTCTCCCTCCGCCACGCCCACTCTCCTGACCACGGTGGATCCCGGCCGTGTCCTCTTCGGCACGGACTGGCCGCCCACCTCCGCGCAGGTCGTCGCCGACGTCGCGGTGCCCGCCCTGGACGGCGATCCCTTCCTCTCACCGGAGCAGCTCAGGGGCATCAACCGGGAGAACGCCCTGCGTCTGCTGCCGGCACTGGCCCCCTGAGGCCGCAGATGAGAAGGCCGCCGCCCTCACGGGCGGCGGCCTTCTCATCTCTCCTCGGCGTCACCGGGCGGCCGGGGCGGTGTCCCTCTCCCAGTGGTAGAAGCACGTCGCCATCGCGTCCTTCGGACCGCGCCAGGTCTGCGGGTCGTACGGGCTGACGTACGCCTCGAGCTTGCTGCTGATGTCGCGGAACTCGGGGTGCCCGGCCACGCGCGCGATGGCGGGGGCCGGGTCCTGCTCGGCCTCGATGAAGTGCATGTACACATCGCCGAACTGAAAGAGGGAACGCTGGGTCACCCCGACGAGGCGGGGCAGGTCCCCGCGGTCGGAGGCCGCGAAGACCTCGGCGATGTCCGGAGCGGCGTGCGGGGCCATCCGCGCGACGATCAGGGCGTGGTGCATGGAGTCTCCTTACGCGGCGGCGCCGTTCAGGCGGGCGTGACGGGGGAGGTGCGCCGCTCGTCGGCGACCTGCTCGATGCGGTCGCGGATGAGGGCCATCTGGACGGGCGAGTTGCGGTTGATGATGTCCGTCATCCCGGCGTCGTCGACCGGCGCGTCCGGCCGCATGGCGAAGTCCTGGGTCCAGCGCATCCGGACGCCGTCGGGGGTCTCCTCGTACTCCCACCGGATGTTCATGTACTCGAACGGACCCGGTTCGACCCGGCGTGCCGTGACGGTGAGCGTGTCGCGGTCGGTGGTCCGTTCCGACACCCAGCTCCACACCTTGCCGTTCTCGTCGGGGTGCATGGTCAGGCGGAAGGTGACCGTGTCGCCCTGCCGGGACAGCACCTCTGCGGCCGCGTACTCGCTGAACAGCTGCGGCCATCTCTCGACGTCGTTGGTCATGTCCCAGACGAGGTCGAGGGGTGCGGCGATGGTGATCTCGTTCTCGGTGTGCCCTGCCATCTCAGGCTCCTGCCGTCATCGTGCTGTTGACGAAATCGAGGAAGTCGCGGGGGCTCTTGCACTTCTCCGCGTCGGTGGGGAGCGCCCGGGCGTGCCGGTTCTCCAGCTCTCCCACGATGCCCAGGAGGCCGAGTGAATCCAGCCCGAACTCGGCGAAGGGTGTGTCGATCCGGGCTTCGAGGTCGTGCGGGTCGACGGTGACACCGGCGGCCTTCTTCATCAGCGCGGCCAGCTCTTCGATGGTCACTTCACTGCTCATGCGCGTTCTCCTTGTCGTATCGGTGCTGTGGGCTTCACCGGGCGTCCGATCCCGGGTCGCGGCGCAGTACCAGCGCCGCGTTGGAGCCCATGAGTCCACGGCTGAGGACGAGGGCCGTGCTCAGCTCGGCCGGGCGCGCCGTCGACGTCACCAGGTCGATGTCGTGGCAGATGTCGAAGACGTTGGGCGTGGGCGGGATCAGCCCTTCCTCCATGGCCAGCAACGCGGCGGCGACGTCCAGCAGGGGTGCCCCGCAGTAGGACCGCCCGATACCGGTCTTGGGAGCCGTGACGGGCACGCGGGTGCCGTGCGGGCCAAGGGCATCGGCGAGGGCGAGGGCCTCGGCGCGGTCCGCCTCCGGGACACCCAGCGCGTCGGCGAAGACCACGTCGATCTCCTCCGGTGCGCAGCCGGCCTCGTCGAGGGCACTGCGGATGGCGTGGGCGAGTCCCTCCCGTGAGCGGTCCCAGCGCGAGGCGCCGGTGAACGTGGCCGCATGGCCCGCCACCGTGGCGCGGACGTCCGCCGCACGCCGGCGTGCGCGGTCCAGGTCCTCGACGACCAGCACGGCACCGCCCTCGGCCGGCACGAAGCCGCAGGCCCCGGAGGTGAAGGGGCGGTAGGCCCGCGCCGGGTCCTCGACCGTGCTGAGCTCGGGATATCCGAGCTGGCAGACCATCGAGTACGGAGCCAGCGGCGCTTCGGCCGCCCCGGCCACGACCACGTCGGTTCCCCGCCCCACCGTCCGGGCGGCGTGCGCGACGGCGTCCAGGCCGCCGGCCTCGTCGCTCGCGACCACGCCGCAGGGGCCCTTGAAGCCGCTGCGGATCGATATCTGACCCGTGCTGGCCGCGTAGAACCAGGCGATGGACTGGTAGGGACCGACGAAACGGGACCCCTGTCCCCACAGCTTCTGCAGCTCCCGCTGGCCGAACTCACCGCCACCGGATCCGGCGGCGGTGACGACACCTATGGAGTACGGGGAGTCGGCGGCGGCGTCGCCCAGACCCGCGTCTTTCAGGGCCGCACCGGCGGCAGCCATCGCGAAGTGGCTGAAGCGGTCGGTCTGGACTAGGAAGGTCTCCTCGATGAGTGCCGTGGGGTCGAATCCCCGGACCTCGCCGGCGACGCGGAGCGGAAGATGCCCGCAGCCCTCCCGGGTGATCCGGTCGAGTACGGACAGGCCCTCCTTGACGGACTTCCAGTAGGTCTCCGTGTGCAGTCCGTTGGGCGCGACCACACCGATCCCCGTGATGGCGGTGCGGCGGTTCGGATGAGCACTCATCGTTTCCTCCCGGCCGGCCCCGTCAGGAGCACCGCGGACTGGAACCCGCCGAAGCCGCTGCCCACGGACAGCACGTTGGCGAGCTTGCGCTGCCGCGCGGTGCGCGGCACGTAGTCCAGGTCGCACTCGGGGTCCGGAGTCTCGTAGTTCGCCGTCGGCGGGACCACCTGGTGGGCGAGGGCCAGCACACAGGCGACGACCTCGATCGCGCCGATCGCACCGAGCGAGTGGCCCACCATGGACTTGATCGAACTCATGGGCGTGTCATAGGCGTGGGCGCCCAGGGACCGCTTGACCGCGGCGGTCTCGTGACGGTCGTTCTGGCGGGTGCCCGAGCCGTGCGCGTTGACGTAGTCGATGAGTGAGGGATCCAGCCGGGCCTGTCCGAGCGCGGTGTCGATGGCCCTGGCCATCTCCAGGCCCTCGCTGGTCAGTCCTGTCATGTGGTAGGCGTTGCCGAACGTGGCGTAGCCGCCGATCTCGCAGTAGACGTGCGCGCCACGGGCACGGGCGTGTTCGAGCTCTTCCAGGACCAGCACCGCGGAGCCCTCCCCCATGACGAATCCGTCGCGGTGGGCGTCGAAGGGCCGGGAGGCGTGCGCCGGGTCGTCGTTGTTCGGCGACGTCGCCCTGATGGCGTCGAAGCAGGCCATGGTGATCGGGGAGATCGGGGAGTCCGACGCTCCGGCGATACAGATGTCGGCGCGGCCTTCCTCGATCGTGTGGAAGCCGTAGCCCACCGCGTCGAGTCCGGAGGTGCAGCCGGTCGACACCGTCTGCACCGGCCCTTGGGCGCCGAAGTGCTCGGCGACTTCGGAGGCCAGTGTGCTGGGGGAGAACGCCCGGTGCAGCTGCGGGCCGGCGGCACGGTGGTCGACGTCCCAGCGTTGCCCTCGCTCGCTGACCAGGACGTAGTCGTGCTCGAGGCGGGTCGTGCCGCCCACGGCACTGCCGAGCGAGACGGCCACGCGCCACGGGTTCTCGGCGCCGAACTCGATGCCGCAGTCGGCAACCGCCTCCGCCGCGGCGACGAGGGCGAACTGTATGTACCGGTCGGAGCGTTCGACCAGGTCGGGATCGAGCCCGTGCGTGAGCGGGTCGAAGTCGCATTCGGCCGCGATCCGTGATCGCAGTCCCTCGGGATCGAACAGGGTGATGCCGCGCGTCGCGGTGCGGCCGCCCGAGAGAAGGTCCCAGAAGGCCGGCACACCGATGCCGCCCGGGGCGACGACACCGATGCCGGTGACCGCGACCCGCCGGGTCACGAGGGCACCCCGCGTCGCTCGGGCTGCGCTCCGTCCTCCTGCACGGCCGGGTACGGTTCGCCGGTCGCGTTCCCCTCCACGGCCTCCGTGTCGACGTGGCCCATGCTCGGCTTCGGAGCCAGCGGACCCAGGTGGAAGACCATCCTGGCTTCCACGTCACCGACGTTGCGGAAGCGGTGCCGCATGCCGATGGGGACCATGAGGCCCTGGTCGGTGCGGATGGGGTGGGTCTCGTCGTCCAGGTCGACCTCCAGCTCGCCCTGGACGACGTAGACGAACTCCTCCGAGTACGGGTGGTAGTGCTCGCTGATGCGCTCACCGGGCTGCATGATGGCCAGGCCCATGAACCCGCTCGTGGAACCCACCGTGAGGGGCGTGAGCAGAGTGCGCAGGTCGCCGCCACGCTTGCGGTTGGGCTCGGTCTCGCTGAGGTCCACGATGCGCGGGCGCGTCTTGTCCATGGTCCGTCTCCAAGTCGGTCTGTGGGGGTTGTCCGCGGGCGGGCGCCGTCCATGACCGGTCAGGACGGGGCAGCTTTGCGATCGGTGATCAGCGTCATGTCGGTGTGCGCCAGGAGGCGGGTGGCGTCCCGGTCGTCGGACAGCGGCCCTTCGACGCCGAGTTCCGCACCGTCGAGCAGGCGGGCCAGTTCGGCGGCCGCCCCCGTGCCGTGCATGCCGAGCGCCCTGACCGGATCGGTCTCGGGATCCCGCGTATCGATCAGACGGACGACCAGGTCGTCCCGGTGGAAGACGGTGCTGCGGTGAACGGGGCCGGCGGGGTCGGCCGCGGCGGTCTCGTCCTGCTGGGCGAGCAGCCGTGCCAGCGCCAACCCACAGCCCTCGACGGCCGGGTAGTACAGGGCGTGTCGCCGCAGACCGGCCGGCTCCGGTCCGCCCCGCGCCACATGGTGGACGGCCGGCATGGCCGCGCGGATGAAGAAGGCCCGTGCCGACGCCGGGTCGGTGAGATCCCGGCTCTGCTCCAGGTGCGGATTGAGGGCTTCCTCAACGGCCCGCACCTCCGGCTGACGTGATACGTGGCGCAGCGCCGTCTGCAGATCGCCCTCCACCTCGACGGTGCGTACGACCCGGTTGCCGTGCATGAACAGCGTCGTCCGGCGCAGTCGTGTGGAGTCGTCGGCGCGGGCCTGGGGCGGCGCGTATGCGGCGAGGATGTCCGCGACCTTCGACTCGGAGCCGGGCTTGACGGTGAACGTCAGCGCATGGCGCGTCACTCCGTCGCCCACGCGCACCGGCGCCTGGACCTCGTCGGCGGTCCCGGCGGCGGCCGGGCGGGCCCGCCCGGTCTCGCGGACAACGCTGTACCGCATCGACCGGAGGTCCCGGATGCAGTCCTGCATGGGCCTGACGGTCTCGAGGTGCTCCTCGCTGTTCACCCAGGCGAGATACGGCGGCGCAGTCGCCCATTCGCTCGTGATGAGCCACTGGGACGGGTTCTCCGCGGACTGGCACAGCTGGTCACCGAGGTGACCGGGGACCGACGCGACCTGGTTGCGCATGTGCTCGTAGGCGTCGAGGAACCGTTCCTGGGCGCCTTCGTGGACGTCGACGAGCAGGATGACGCGCAGCCTGGAGCCGTCGAACGCCGACTGGGACGTATACGTCGAAGTGTTCACCGGCAGGCCCTTCCTTCGCTGGGCAGACGGCGGCCGCCGTGTCCGGCAGCGGGACGGCGGTCGGCCCTGAGCCCTCATCGTGGGTCGGGGTGTGGGACTTCGCATGCCGCACGGGTCATAAGGGGGAACGGCCCGGTGCGCAGGTCGCGCCGCTCCGGCGCGGATCCGGGCCTCGCCATGGCACAGCAAAGCCCCGGCTCGTCACGAGCCGGGGCTGTGGTCCTCGCGGCCTACTCGGCGAGGTGCCGCTCCACCGTCTCCACCTTGGAGGTGAGCCCGTCCGTCACTCCGGGGCGGATGTCCGCCTTGAGGACCAGGGACACACGCGGAGCCCGCTGCTCGACCGCGGCGACGGCGCGCCTGACGACGTCCATGACCTCGTCCCACTCGCCTTCGATCGAGGTGAACATCGCGTCGGTCCGGTGGGGCAGGCCCGACTCGCGCACCACGCGGACGGCGTCGGCGACGTACTCCCCCACGTCCTCGCCGACCCCCAGCGGCGTCACGGAAAAGGCGACGATCACGCGTTCACGACCCCCTCGTTGCGCGCCCGGGACGCGATGACGGCGTCCTCGGCCTCACGCCGCAGCTTGCGCTCCGCGAAGAACCCGCCGGTCGGCAGCACCGAGAGGACGAAGTACAGCGCGGCGGTCTGCACCGGCCACTTCGTCCGGTTCCACGCGTCGGCCCAGAAGATCACGTACAGGATGAACAGGACACCGTGCACCATGCCCATCACCGGCACGGCGTTGAAGTCCGTGGTCCGCTTCAGCACCGAGCAGATCAGCAGGAGCAGGAACGAGATCGCCTCGGGGGCCGAGACCAGGCGGAGGCGGCGGAGGGCGGTGGCGGTCTTGAGGTCCACGGGTCACCTTCGGTGAGAGAGACGCGGCGGTCTGGACTGTCGGAACGGGCTTGCAACGGTCTGACGGTTTGTGAACGCACGCACAAGCGTCCCGCCCATTGTGACAAACCGCCGCGGGCCCGCACCCCTAGGGGTGCGGTCAGGGTCGTTCTCCACCCACAGGCCCTGTCCGTGGCGCCCGGCCTGCGGCTACCTTCACATGCGTGGCGATGTTCCGACTTCAGAGCAGCAAGGTGCTCGCCGTCGACATGACCGGAGACGCCGTGAAGGCGAAGAACGGCTCGATGGTCGCGTACGACGGCGAGATGGCCTTCAAGAAGCTCAGCGGCGGCGGCGAGGGCATACGGGGCATGGTGACCCGGCGGCTGACCGGCGAGCAGATGACCTTGATGGAGGTGAAGGGGCGGGGGACCTGCTGGTTCGCCGACCGCGCCTCCGAGATCAACCTGGTGGGTCTCCAGGGCGACAAGCTCTACGTGGAGTCCAGCAACCTGCTCGCGACCGACGGCGGGCTGCGCACGGGGACGGAGTTCACCGGCCTGCGCGGCGCCTCTCAGGGCAACGGGCTGTTCACGACGACCGTCGAGGGCCACGGCCAGGCGGCGATCATGTCGGACGGCCCGGCGGTGGTGCTGCGGGTGAGTCCGCAGTATCCGCTGACCGTCGACCCGGGGGCGTATGTGGCGCACCAGGGGAATCTTCGGCAGTCCTTCCAGTCGGGTGTGACGTTCCGCACGCTGCTCGGGGAGGGCGGCGGCGAGGCCTTCCAGATGCGGTTCGAGGGGGACGGGCTGGTGTACGTGCAGCCGAGCGAGCGGAACACGATCGCGGGAGACGTGTGAGATGGCCTTCCGGGAGATCAACGCGAAGATGGTCGAGGCGACGATCGCGCCGGGCCAGCGGCTGTTCAGTCAGCGCGGCGCGATGCTCGCCTACCGGGGCGAGGTGTCCTTCACGCCCAACATGGCCGGCGGCCAGGGCGGGATCATGTCGATGATCGGCCGCCGGGTCGCCGACGAGGACACGCCCCTGATGACCGTCGAGGGCAGCGGCACCGTCCTCTTCGGGCACGGCGGGCACCACGTCCAGGTGATCCGGCTGTCCGGCGACACGCTGTACGTCGAGGCGGACCGCCTCCTGGCCTTCGAGGGCACCCTCCAGCAGGGCACGATGTTCCTGGGCTCGCAGGGCGGCGTCATGGGCATGGTGCGCGGGCAGGTCAGCGGCCAGGGGCTGTTCACCACCACGCTCAAGGGGCACGGTGCCGTCGCGGTCATGGCCCACGGCGGGGTGATCGAGATCCCGGTCACGCCCCAGCGGCCGGTACACGTGGACCCGCAGGCCTACGTCGCCCACCACGGCGACGTCCGCAACAAGCTGTCCACGGCCCTGGGCTGGCGGGACATGGTGGGCCGCGGCTCGGGCGAGGCGTTCCAGCTGGAGCTCAGCGGCAGCGGTGCGGTGTACGTCCAGGCTTCGGAGGAGAAGCTGTGAGCACATACGGAAGCCCCGGCGCCGGCCCCGCGGTCTTCGACCCGGCGACACTGCCGCCCGACGACAACGTCAACGCCTACACCTTCTGCGTGGAGCTCAAGGGGAGCCAGTGGTTCCTCCAGAAGGGGAAGATGGTCGCCTACTACGGCTCGATCGACTTCAACGGCGTCGGGCACGGCCGGCTGGACCGTCTCGTCCGTACGTCCTTCCATTCGCCACTGCACGCGAGCGACTGGGTCGTGGCGGAGGGCTCGGGCAAGATGCTCCTCGCCGACCGGGCGTTCGACGTGAACTCGTACGACCTCGAGGACGGCAATCTGACCATTCGCTCGGGCAATCTCCTCGCTTTTCAGCCAACTCTGTCGCTGAAGCAATCAATCGTGCCGGGTTTCCTCACCCTCATCGGAACCGGAAAGTTCGTGGCCGCGTCGAACGGTCCCGTGGTGTTCATGGAACCCCCGATCCGGGTCGACCCGCAGGCCCTGGTCGGATGGGCCGACTGCCCCTCCCCCTGCCATCACTACGACCATGGGTACATGACCGGTGTAATGGGCGGTCTACGTGCACTGACGGGCCTCGGCGGGGCCTCCGGCGAGGAGCATCAGTTCGAGTTCGTCGGCGCCGGCACAGTCCTGCTCCAGTCGTCAGAGACACTGATGACCGAGCAGGCTACGGGGGCTGTTCCGCACCAGGCCGGCGTGCCCGGCGGCGGGGCTCACGGACCTCAGCCCGGACAGTCCGGCGTACCGCGTCTTCCCGGACAGCTGGGGGACCTCCAGCGTCGCTTCGGGCTGTGAGCGGTAGTCTGCGGAGTGTGACATCGAACGTCTGCGCACCGATGTTCGGCGGGTGCGCTCCGTCACACGAAAACCCTCACTAGTTCGCCTTTCAACTTTTTAGGTAGACTTCATTCATGGAGACCGAGACGGCCACCCGCTGGCTGACCGATGCGGAGCAGTGCGCCTGGCGCACCCACCTGGAGGTCAACAGGCTGTTGACGTACCAGCTCGAAAAGGACCTGCAGCCGTTCGGCCTGACAATGAACGACTACGAGATCCTGGTGAATCTCTCCGAGTCGGAGGACCAGCGGATGCGGATGAGCGACCTCGCCTCCGCGACCCTCCAGTCCAAGAGCCGCCTCTCGCACCAGATCACGCGCATGGAGAACGCGAACCTGGTCCGGCGGGAGAACTGCGAGTCCGACCGCCGGGGGCTCTACGCGGTCCTCACCGACCACGGCATGGCGACGATGCAGAAGGTCGCGCCCCACCATGTGGCGTCCGTGCGGAGGCACTTCATCGACCTGCTGTCCCCCGAGGCCCTGACGGAGCTCGACAAGGCCCTCAAACCCATCGCTGAGCACCTGCGGGTCCAGCGCGGACGGCCGTAACCCCCGGACGGCACATCCACGGCTAGGGCCTGTCGTTTGGATCAGGTCGCAGGAAAGCGACCGTGCTGTTCAGCGCCGGTGAGCGGGGTCTGGTGCGTGCAGCTGCAAGGCGGAGCGTCGGCAACCGACGACAACGCGGCAGATGCGCGTGCCAGACCCCGCGTCTGCGGCGCGATCCAAACGACAGGCCCTACTAGGCGAGCGGCAGGCGGAGCTCGAACAGGGCTCCGCCTGCGGGTCCCTGGCCGGCCGTGAGCGTGCCGCCGTGCCGGACGGCGACGTCCCGGGCGATGGCGAGACCCAGCCCGGCACCGCCGTCGTCGCGGCTGCGGGCGGCGTCCAGCCGCACGAACCGCTCGAAGATCCGCTCCCGGTCGGCCTCGGGCACGCCGTCACCGTCGTCCGCCACCCCGACCACGGCCAGGTCACCCTCCCGCCGCACACTCACGGTGACGGCCGACCGGGCATGCCGCTGGGCGTTGTCGAGCAGATTGGCGAGCACCCGCCCCAACTGCCCGCGCGATCCGGCCACCTTCACCGGCTCCGCGTCCACCGTCACGCCGGTCCTCCCCTCGGCCTCCTCCCGGGCCAGCCCAGCGAGGTCGACCTTCGCGTCATGGGGCCGCTCCCCCGCGTCCAGCCGGGCGAGCAGCAGCAGGTCGGCGGCGAGCCGCTGGAGCCGCACGGTGTCCTCCACGGCCCCGTCGAGGTCCAGCAGTTCGGGATGCGCGGCGGCCACCTCCAACTGCGTGCGCAGCGAGGCGATCGGGCTGCGCAGTTCGTGGGAGGCGTCGGCGACGAAGCGCCGCTGCCGCTCCACGGACGTCTCCAGGGCCGCGAGCGTCTCGTTCGTCGTCAGGGCGAGCCGGGCGACCTCGTCGTGCGTCTGCGGCTCCGGGACACGCCGCGCGAGGTCCTGGGAAGCGGTGATCGCGGCCATCTCGCTGCGGATGCCCTCCACCGGCCGCAGCGCCCGCCGGGTGACCAGCCAGGTCACACCCGCGACGACGCCGAGCAGCAGCGGGAACCCGATCAGCATCACCGTCGTCGCGCTCCGCACGGCCCCGTGCTCGGCGGCCAGCGGGGCACCGGCGTAGACCTTCAGCCGCCCCCGGTCATGCGTCTCGACCTCGACGGCGGCGAACCGGTAGTCCTCCGTCTCACCGTCGATCGTCGCGGACCCGTTCCGGAAGGTGCTCTCCCCGGCGATCTCCCCGGGTTCGAGGGACTCCTCGTGATCATCGGAGTCGTCGTCATCGTCCCCCTTGGCCGCCGTCGGCGGCAGCGGCTTCACCCGGTCGGAGTCGGTGCCGCTGATCTTCTCCAGATCCTCGCTGACCGCGACCACCCGCTTCTTCCCGTCGAGCACCTGGACCGGCCCGTCGTCGCCGTCCAGCCCGGACAGCTTGTCGTACGGCCTCCCGGCGGCGAGCTCGGCGGCGACCGCCCGGGCGGAGCGCTCGGCCCGGGTTCCGGCCTCGCCCATCAGGTTCGACTTCAGGGACAGCAGAACGGCCGCCCCGGCGGCGACGAGCGCCACCGCGACCACGAGCGTGGCTCCCAGCGTGGCCCGCGCCCGGACGGACCCGAACAGCCGCCTCATGGCGACGTCTCCAGCCGGTACCCGGCACCGCGCACGGTCCGGATCAGCCCCGCCCGCAGCTTCCGCCGCAGGGTGCTGACGTACACCTCGACGATGTTGGGGTCGCCCTCGTACGCGAAGTCCCACACGTGTTCGAGGATGTCGGACTTGGACACGACCTCCCCGGCTCGCAGCACGAGGTGCTCCAGCACGGAGAACTCCTTGGCGGTCAGGGCGACCTCGTCCTCCCCCAGGAACACCCGCCGGGCCGCGGTGTCCACCTTCAGGTCCCCGTGCACATGCACGGGCGAGGCCCCGGCACCCACCCCGCGCCGCCGCAACAGCGCCTTGACCCGGGCGACGAGCACGACGTACGAGAAGGGCTTGGTCAGGTAGTCGTCCGCGCCGGTGTCGAGCCCCTCGGCCTCGTCGTACTCGCCGTCCTTGGCGGTGAGCATCAGGATCGGCACCTCGTGCCCCGCGGCGCGCAGGGCGGCGCAGACCCGGTAGCCGTTGAGGCCGGGCAGCATGATGTCGAGGATCACCAGGTCGTACGTGCCCTCCGAGGCCTGGTGCAGCCCCTCCCGTCCGTCGTGGACGACGTCCACGGCGTACCCCTCGGCCGTCAGGCCCCTGGCGAGCGACAGGGCCAGCCGCTTCTCGTCCTCCACGATCAACAGGCGCATGGGTAAAGAGTGGCAAAGCCAACCTGAAGATCCCTTCAGGGGCCTTCAGGTTCCTCTCAGCCTCGATCGGCCAGATTGGAACACGTCGAAAACGAAACGACTCGGGAGGAATCCGCATGAAGCGCAACATCGTGATCGCCGCTGTGACCGCTGCCGCTCTGGTCGGAGGCGGTACGGCCACGGCTCTCGCGACCACGGGAGACGACCAGGGCTCGGCGCGGCAGGCGGCGAACACCCGGCTGTCGGACGACGACGGCCGCGGCGACCAGGACGGCGCGGACGCGCAGGACGAGCGCGACGACGACGCGCGCGCTGTTTCCGCCGACGTGTCGGCGCCCGAGGCCATAGCGTCCGCGCTGAAGCACACGTCCGGCACGGCCGTGTCCGCCGAGTTGGACGACGAGGACGACAGCAAGGTGATCTGGAAGGTCGACGTCCTGTCCGGCGACAACAGCTGGCACAGCGTGAGCGTCGACCCGTCGAACGGCAAGGTGCTCGGCTCGCACACCGACGACGAGGACGACACGGCGCAGGTGCGGGCGGCGCTGAAGGGTGCGTCCGTGACGGCCGAGGAGGCCGCGAAGGCCGCCGGCGGCAAGGGCACGGTGACGTCCGTGGACCTGGACGAGGACGGCAAGAACAAGTCCTGGGAGGCCGAGACGCACAAGTCCGGCGGCGCCGAGCAGGACTGGAAGATCGACCTCCACACGGGCAAGGTCACGGCGGACCACGAGCAGGACGACGACCAGGACTGATCGGGTACTGCCGCATTCCTACCGCCCCGGCGTCGCTGCTGACGCCGGGGCGTCGCGCAGCCCGGCGCAGCGGGGTACCGCTGCGCCCACCCGTGCCGCCCCAGCGGCACGACTGCCCGCAGCTGAGGCGAGACGCGCCCGCACCCGCCGACGCACGGAAGGGGACGTGTCGGGGGGTGTCCGCCCGCAGCGGTTGGCGCGTCGACGGACAGTCAGTCGGTACGCAACCCCATCGCGCCGTTCCGAGGACGGACACCCCCCGGCGCGGCCCCGACCCACCGCACCCCGGCAGGCGCCACGCGCACCCCCACCACACCCGCGCAGGCCGCCGCAGGCACCCGCGGGCACAGCCGCTCAGCCCTCCGTCAACCCCGCGACCAGTTCGTCAGCCGCACGGTACGGATCCAGTTCACCCGCCACGATCCGCTCCGCCAGCGCCCCCAGCCGCCGGTCCCCGTGCAGATCCCCGATCCGCTCCCGCAGCGCCGTCACCGCGATCGTCTCGACCTCCCGCGCCGCACGGGCCATGCGCCGCTCCGCGAGCACCCCCCGCTCCTCCATCCAGGCGCGATGCTTCTCCAGGGCCTCGACGACCTCGTCCATGCCCTCCGCCCGCGCGGCGACCGTCTTCACGATCGGCGGACGCCAGTCCCCGGGCGCCCGGGCCTCCCCCAGCCCCAGCATGTGGTTCAGCTCGCGAGCCGTCGCATCCGCCCCGTCCCGGTCGGCCTTGTTCACCACGTACACGTCACCGATCTCCAGGATCCCGGCCTTGGCCGCCTGGATGCCGTCCCCCATCCCGGGGGCCAGCAGCACCACGGACGTGTCCGCCTGCGAGGCGATCTCCACCTCCGACTGCCCGACCCCCACCGTCTCGACGAGGATCACGTCGCACCCCGCCGCGTCCAGCACCCGGATCGCCTGGGGCGCGGCCCACGCGAGCCCGCCCAGGTGCCCGCGCGTGGCCATCGAGCGGATGTACACGCCCGGGTCCGACGCGTGCTCCGACATCCGCACCCGGTCCCCGAGCAGCGCACCCCCGGAGAACGGGGACGACGGGTCGACGGCGAGCACGCCGACCCGCTTGCCCTGCTTGCGGTACGCGGTCACCAGCGCCGAGGTCGACGTGGACTTGCCGACCCCCGGCGACCCGGTCAACCCGACCACGTACGCCTTGCCGGCCAACGGCGCCAGCGCCGCCATGACCTCCCGCAGCTGCGGGGACACCCCCTCCACCAGGGAGATCAGCCGGGCCACGGCCCGCGGCCGGCCCTCCCTGGCCTGGGCGACCAGCGTGGAGACGTCCTGCATCACAGCTCCGTTCAGATCGTTCGGCTGAGGAAGGCCGGAAGAGAAGAACCGGTTGCTCAGGCCTTCGGTACCCGCACGATCAGCGCGTCACCCTGACCACCGCCACCGCACAGCGCGGCCGCGCCCACGCCACCACCACGCCGCTTCAGCTCCAGCGCGAGGTGCAGCACGAGCCTCGCACCGGACATCCCGATCGGGTGACCCAGGGCAATGGCACCGCCGTTGACATTCACCTTTTCGGTGGACACCCCGAGGTCCTTCATCGACTGCACGGCCACCGCCGCGAACGCCTCGTTGATCTCGATGAGGTCGAGGTCCTCGACGCCCAGCCCCTCCTTCTTCAGCGCGTGCTGGATCGCGTTGGACGGCTGGGACTGGAGCGAGTTGTCCGGCCCGGCCACGTTCCCGTGCGCGCCGATCTCCGCGATCCACTCCAGGCCGAGCTCCTGCGCCTTGGCCTTGCTCATCACCACGACGGCGGCGGCACCGTCGGAGATCTGCGAGGCGGAACCGGCCGTGATCGTGCCGTCCTTGGCGAAGGCGGGACGGAGCTTGCCCAGGGACTCGGCGGTGGTGTCACCGCGAATGCCCTCGTCCTTGCTGAACAGCACCGGGTCGCCCTTGCGCTGCGGGATCTCGACGGGCGTGATCTCGGCCTCGAACAGGCCGTTCTTCTGCGCGGCGGCGGCCCGCTGGTGGGACAGCGCGGCGATCTCGTCCTGCTCGGCCCGCCCGATGCCGAGGCGCGTGTTGTACTTCTCCGTCGACTCGCCCATGGCGACGCCGTCGAAGGAGTCCGTCAGCCCGTCGTGGGCCATGGCGTCGAGCATCTCGACGGCGCCGTACTTGAAGCCCTCGCGGGACTTGGGCAGCAGGTGCGGGGCGTTGGTCATGGACTCCTGGCCGCCCGCGACGATCACGTCGAACTCACCCGCACGGATCAGCTGGTCGGCCAGAGCGATGGCGTCGAGGCCCGACAGACACACCTTGTTGATGGTCAGCGCCGGCACGTTCATCGGGATGCCGGCCTTGACCGCGGCCTGGCGCGCGGGAATCTGCCCCGCCCCGGCCTGGAGCACCTGGCCCATGATCACGTACTGCACCTGGTCGCCGCCGATCCCCGCACGGTCGAGGGCGGCCTTGATCGCGAAGCCGCCGAGGTCGGCTCCGGAGAAGGACTTCAGTGAACCGAGCAACCGCCCCATGGGCGTGCGCGCCCCCGAGACGATCACCGAGCTGGTCGTAGCAGAAGACATGAGCTGCGATCCCCTTACCGGCTGCACAGCCGAGGAGTGAACGAGGGTTTACTTCGAATGTACTGACCGGTACGCCACCCCGTCATCGGGCTGTCGGTGTGATCGCGCGCACGTTGCGTAACCACCTCCGGAGCGCTGCACTGAATCCATGCTGACGCGAATCGACCACATCGGAATCGCCTGTTTCGACCTCGACAAGACCGTCGAGTTCTACCGTGCCACCTACGGCTTCGAGGTGTTCCACTCCGAGGTCAACGAGGAGCAGGGCGTGCGCGAGGCCATGCTCAAGATCAACGATACGTCCGACGGCGGCGCCTCGTACCTGCAGCTCCTGGAGCCGACCCGCGAGGACTCCACCGTCGCGAAGTGGCTGGCGAAGAACGGGGAGGGCGTCCACCACATCGCTTTCGGTACGGCGGACGTGGACGCCGAGGCCGCGGACATCAAGGACAAGGGCGTACGCGTGCTGTACGAAGAGCCGCGACGCGGTTCCATGGGGTCACGGATCACCTTCCTGCACCCGAAGGACTGTCATGGCGTCCTGACAGAACTGGTCACTTCGGCGGCCGTTGAGTCACCTGAGCACTGACCCTCGTACATAGGGGCCGGTAGGGTTGGGGGCGGTCGCCGCTCAGCCAGGGTGACCGCGGTCCCGCCGTGCGACGGCAGGACCACCGGGGTCCGGGTTTCGGGGGACGAGCGTCGGGGCAGCAGCCTCTGCTCCGCCGATGATCTGACACCATTCCCCGGGGGCCCCGTTCGGCGGATGGACGGAGCTCGTTTGGAGAGAGTTGCGACCAGGGGACGGATGGGACCGCGCAGTGCGGGGCTACGAGAGCCAGGAGCGAGAGCCGGCGGCTGACGTCGACCACCTCTCTCGGTTCGAAGCCGAGATGAAGCGGCTGAAGACCGAGCGGGAAAAGGCGATCCAGCACGCCGAGGACCTCGGCTACCAGGTCGAGGTGCTGCGCGCCAAGCTGCACGAGGCGCGGCGCACCATCATGTCCCGGCCCTCCTTCGACGGCGGCGACATCGGCTGGCAGGCCGAGCAGTTGCTGCGCAACGCGCAGATGCAGGCCGACCAGATCCGGGCGGACGCCGACCGTGAGCTGAGTGAGGCCCGGGCCCAGACCCAGCGGATCCTCCAGGAGCACGCCGAGCAGGCGGCCCGGCTCCAGGCGGAGCTGCACCAGGAGGCCGTGACCCGGCGCCAGCAGCTCGACCAGGAGCTGGCCGAGCGCCGCCAGACGGTCGAGTCGCACGTCAACGAGAACGTGGCGTGGGCCGAGCAGCTGCGGGCCCGCACCGAGCAGCAGGCCCGCCGGCTGCTGGAGGAGTCCCGCGCCGAGGCCGAGCAGGCCCTGGCGACCGCCCGCGCGGAGGCCGAGCGGCTGACGACCGAGGCCCGGCAGCGGCTGACGGGCGCGGCCGAGGAGGCCCGCGCGGAGGCCGAGCAGATCCTGCGGCGTGCCCGGGCGGACGCCGAGCGGCTGCTCAACGCCGCCTCCACCCAGGCCCAGGAGGCCACCGACCACGCCGAGCAGCTGCGGACGTCCACGGCCTCGGAGTCGGAGTCCGCGCGCCGCCAGGCCCAGGAGCTGAGCAAGGCCGCCGAGCAGCGGATGGCGGAGGCCGAGGAGGCGCTGCGCAAGGCGCAGGCCGAGTCGGAGAAGCTGGTCGCGGAGGCCAAGGAGGCCGCCGCCAAGGCCCTGGCGAGCGCGGAGTCCGCGAACGAGACGCGTACGCGCACCGCCAAGGAGCAGGTCGCCCGGCTGGTCGAGGAGGCCACGAAGGAGGCCGAGAACACCAAGTCCGAGGCCGAGCAGCTCGTCGCGGACGCCCGCGCCGAGGCGGAGAAGATCGTCGCGGAGGCCGCCGAGAAGGCCCGCACGCTCACGGCTGAGGAGACGGCGACCCAGCTCTCCAAGGCGGCCAAGACCGCCGAGGAGGTCCTCACCAAGGCGTCGGACGACGCCAAGAAGACCACCAAGGCCGCGGCCGAGGAGGCCGAGCGGATCCGCAGGGAGGCCGAGGCCGAGGCGGACCGGCTGCGCGCGGAGGCGCATGACATCGCCGAGCAGCTCAAGGGCGCGGCGAAGGACGACACCAAGGAGTACCGCGCCAAGACGGTCGAGCTCCAGGAGGAGGCCCGTCGGCTGCGCGGCGAGGCCGAGCAGCTGCGCTCGGACGCGGTCGAAGAGGGCGAGAAGATCCGCGCCGAGGCCCGCAAGGAGGCCGTGGCGCAGATCGAGGAGGCCGCGCGGTCCGCCGAGGAGCTGCTCGCCAAGGCGAAGGCGGACGCGGACGAGCTGCGCACGACCGCCCAGACGGACAGCGAGAGGGTCCGCACCGAGGCCATCGAGCGGGCGACGACGCTGCGCCGGCAGGCCGAGGAGACCCTTCAGCGCACCCGGCAGGAGGCCGAGCGGCACCGCGAGGAGGTCGTCGAGCAGGCCGAGGCCCTCAAGGCGGAAGCCGAGCGTGCGGCGCGGGAGCTGCACGAGGAGACCGAGCGGGCCATGGAGGCCCGCCGCGCGGAGGCCGCCCAGGAGCTGACGCGGCTCCAGACGGAGGCGGAGGAGCGGCTGGCGGCCGCCGAGCAGGCGCTGTCCGATGCCCGTGAGGAGGCCGCGCGGATCCGCCGCGAGGCCGCCGAGGAGAACGAACGGCTGCGTGCCGAGGCCGCCGAGCGGATCCGTACGCTCCAGCAGCAGGCCGAGGCGGAGGCCGAACGGCTGCGCGACGAGGCCGCGTCCGACGCGTCGGCCGCGCGCGCCGAGGGCGAGGCCGTCGCCGTCCGCCTGCGGTCGGAGGCCGCGAGCGAGGCCGAGCGGCTGAAGTCGGAGGCGCAGGAGAGCGCCGACCGGGTCCGCGCGGAGGCGCAGGCCGCCGCCGAGCGGCTGGCCACGGAGGCGTCCGAGACGCTGACCGCCGCCCAGGAGGAGGCCAACCGGCGCCGCCGGGAGGCCGAGGAACTCCTCGGCAGTGCCCGGCAGGAGGCCGACCAGGAGCGCGAGCGGGCCCGCGAGCAGAGCGAGGAGCTGCTGGCTTCCGCGCGCAAGCGCGTGGAGGAGGCGCAGACCGAGGCCGTCCGGCTGGTCGAGGAGGCCGACCGGCGTGCCACGGAGATGGTGTCGGCTGCCGAGCAGCACGCGCAGCAGGTCCGGGACTCCGTCGCGGGGCTGCACGAGCAGGCGCAGGAGGAGATCGCCGGGCTGCGCAGCGCCGCCGAGCACGCGGCGGACCGTACGCGGCGGGAGGCGCAGGAGGAGGCGGACCGGGTCCGCTCCGACGCCTACGCCGAGCGGGAGCGGGCGAGCGAGGACGCCGGCCGGCTGCGGCGCGAGGCGCACGAGGAGTCCGAGGCCGCCAAGGCGCTCGCCGAGCGGACGATGTCCGAGGCGATCGCGGAGGCGGAGCGGATCCGCGCGGACGTCGCCGAGCACGCCCAGCGGGTGCGCACGGAGGCGTCGGACGCCATCGCGGAGGCCGAGCAGAGCGCCTCGCGCACCCGGGCGGACGCCCGCGAGGACGCCAACCGCATCCGCTCGGACGCGGCGACGCAGGCGGACACCCTCATCACCGAGGCGCGCAACGAGGCGGAGCGGCTCACGACCGAGACGGTCCAGGAGACCGACCGGCTGCGGATGGAGACGGTCGCCGAGGCGGAGCGGGTCCGTACGGAAGCCGTATCCGAGGCGGAGCGGGTCCGTACGGAAGCCGTATCCGAGGCGGAGCGCCTGCGTTCCGAGGCGGCCGCGGAGGCCGAGCGGGTGCGGGCCGAGTCGGTCGCCAAGGCCGACCAGCTGGTCGGGGAGGCCACGGACGAGGCGGAGCGGCTGCGGGCCGAGGCCGCGGAGACGGTCGGCTCGGCGCAGCAGCACGCCGAGCGGGTCCGCAGCGAGGCCGAGCGCGTCAAGGCGGACGCCGAGGCGGAGGCGGAGCGGCTCGTCAACTCCGCGCGCGAGGAGGCCGACCGGACGCTGGACGAGGCCCGCAAGGACGCCAACAAGCGGCGTTCCGAGGCGGCCGAGCAGGTCGACAAGCTCATCTCGGAGACCACGGCGGAGGCCGACAAGCTGCTCACCCAGGCGCAGCAGCAGGCGCACAAGACCACCGCGGAGGCCGAGTCGCAGGCCGACACGATGGTGGGCGCGGCCCGCAAGGAGGCCGACCGGCTCGTGTCCGAGGCGACGGTCGAGGGCAACTCGCTGGTGGAGAAGGCCCGTACGGACGCCGACGAGCTGCTGGTCGGTGCGCGCCGCGACGCCACGCAGATCCGGGAGCGTGCCGAGGAGCTGCGCGACCGCATCACGGCGGAGATCGAGGAGCTGCACGAGCGGGCCCGCCGGGAGTCGGCCGAGACGATGAAGTCGGCGGGCGACCGCTGCGACGCGCTCGTCAAGGCCGCGGAGGAGCAGCTCGCCAAGGCGCAGGCGAAGGCCAAGGAGATCGTGTCGGAGGCCAACTCCGAGGCGGGCAAGGTCCGTATCGCCGCGGTGAAGAAGGCGGAGGGGCTGCTCAAGGAGGCCGAGCAGAAGAAGTCCACACTGGTCCGGGAGGCCGAGGAGCTCAAGGCCGAGGCGATCCGCGAGGCCAAGCGCACGGTCGAGGAGGGCAAGCGCGAGCTGGAGGTCCTGGTCCGCCGCCGCGAGGACATCAACGCCGAGATCTCCCGTGTCCAGGACGTCCTGGAGGCGTTGGAATCCTTCGAGGCCCCGTCCCCGGCCAAGGACAACGGAGTCAAGGCAGGCGCAACAGTCGGCGCACCCCGTTCGGGTGGCAAGTCCTCAGATAGTTAGCGAATCGGGCGAAACTGGTGTGTGCTGGAGCCTTTGGACCACGTCTTTGGCAAGCGGTCCTGGGGTCAGCCACTCAAAAGGGGTCTCATTTTGCAGACCAAACGCGCATCCGCTCGATGACACACCGTTCCGGCCCCTAGGATTCCACCTATCACCTCACCGGTCTCATTCGACAGGAACCCCATGAGCGACACTTCCCCCTACGGCTTCGAGCTTGTGCGGCGTGGATACGACCGCGCTCAGGTGGACGAACGTATTTCCAAGCTCGTCTCCGACCGTGACAGCGCTCTCGCCCGCATCACCGCTCTGGAGAAGCGCATCGAGGAGCTCCACCTCGAGACGCAGAACGCCCAGGCTCAGATCACCGACTCCGAGCCGTCGTACGCGGGTCTCGGCGCGCGGGTCGAGAAGATCCTCCGCCTCGCCGAGGAAGAGGCGAAGGACCTGCGCGAGGAGGCCCGGCGCGCGGCCGAGCAGCACCGCGAGCTCGCCGAGTCGGCGGCCCAGCAGGTGCGCAACGACGCCGAGTCGTACTCGGCGGAGCGCAAGGCCAAGGCCGAGGACGAGGGCCTGCGGATCGTCGAGAAGGCCAAGAGCGACGCCGCCCAGCTGCGTTCCGAGGCGCAGAAGGACGCGCAGTCCAAGCGCGAGGAGGCCGACGCCCTCTTCGAGGAGACCCGCGCCAAGGCCGCGCAGGCCGCCGCCGACTTCGAGACGAACCTCGCCAAGCGCCGCGAGCAGTCCGAGCGCGACCTGGCGTCCCGTCAGGCCAAGGCCGAGAAGCGCCTGGCCGAGATCGAGCACCGCGCCGAGCAGCTCCGCCTGGAGGCGGAGAAGCTGCGCACGGACGCCGAGCGCCGCGCCCGCCAGACGGTGGAGACGGCCCAGCGTCAGGCCGAGGACATCGTGGCCGACGCCAACGCCAAGGCCGACCGCATCCGTTCGGAATCCGAGCGCGAGCTCGCGGCCCTCACCAACCGCCGCGACAGCATCAACGCCCAGCTGACGAACGTCCGCGAGATGCTCGCCACGCTCACGGGCGCCGCGGTGGCCGCCGCCGGCACGCCGGCCGAGGACGAGCCGATCTCCCGTGGGGTTCCGGCCCAGCAGTCCCGGTAACGACCCGGCATACGGAGTCTGAATCTCCGCAAAGCCCTCTGCCGCTCGGGTGGCAGAGGGCTTTGTCCCGTTCTAGCGTGGCGGGCATGATTGAGCTCGAGGGGCTGACCAAGCGGTACGGCGAGAAGGTGGCGGTCAACAACCTGTCCTTCACCGTCAGACCGGGCATCGTCACCGGCTTCCTCGGGCCGAACGGCGCGGGCAAGTCCACGACCATGCGGATGATCCTGGGTCTCGACCACCCGACCGCCGGCGACGTCCGTATCGACGGCAAGCACTACCAGCAGCTCAAGGATCCGCTGACGTACATCGGCGCGCTGCTGGAGGCCAAGGCCTGGCACGGCGGGCGCAGCGCCTACAACCACCTGCTGTGCCTCGCGCAGAGCAACGGCATTCCGCGCAGCCGGGTCCGGGAGGTGCTGGAGACGGTCGGGCTGACGGCGGTCGCGAAGAAGAAGACCAAGGGCTTCTCGATGGGCATGGGGCAGCGGCTCGGCATCGCGGCCGCGCTGCTCGGTGATCCGCGGATCCTGATGTTCGACGAACCGGTCAACGGCCTCGACCCCGAGGGCATCCACTGGATCCGCACCCTGATGAAGTCCCTGGCGGCACAGGGCCGGACCGTGTTCGTCTCCTCCCATCTGATGAGCGAGATGGCGCTGACCGCCGACCACCTCGTCGTCATCGGGCAGGGGCGGCTGCTCGCGGACACCTCCATGGCCGACTTCATCGCGCGCAACTCACGGTCGTACGTCCGGGTCCGCAGCCCGCAGCGGGAGCGGCTGCTCGACGTGCTGCACCAGGCCGGGATCGTGGCCGTCGAGAGCGGTGACGGGGTGCTGGAGGTGGACGGCGGCAAAGCCGAGCACGTCGGCGAGCTGGCAGCGCAGCACGGGGTGACACTGCACGAGCTGAGTCCGCAACAGGCGTCGCTGGAGGAGGCGTTCATGCAGCTGACCGCGGAGTCGGTGGAGTACCACGCGCACAGCGGGCCGAGTCCCGAGCCACCGGGGCAGCAGTGGGGCGACGGCTGGAAGAGGGGCTGAGCATGGCGACGACGCAGGTCGTACGGTCGGAGTGGACGAAGATCCGGTCGGTGGCGTCCACGGTGTGGACCCTGTCGCTGGTGGTGGTCGTGACGGTCGCCCTCGGCATGCTGATCTCGGCCCTGTCCAGGAACGAGTTCGACTCCATGGGCGCGCAACAGCGGGCGGAGTTCGATCCGACGTTCATCAGTTTCGCGGGGATGAGCCTCGGCCAGCTCGCGATGATCGTGTTCGGTGTGCTGGTGGTGTCGAACGAGTACAGCACCGGCATGATCCGCACCTCGCTGGCCGCGGTGCCGCAGCGCGGCTCCTTCCTGTTCAGCAAGATCGCGGTGGCCGGCGGTCTCGCTCTCCTGGTCGGTCTCGTCACCAGCTTCGCCGCCTTCTTCCTGGGACAGGCGATGCTGGGTGAGCACCGGGCGGAGATCGGCGACCCGGGGGTGCTGCGGGCCGTGTTCGGCGGGGGCCTCTACATGGCCCTCATCGCGATGTTCTCGATGGGCGTCGCCGCGATGCTGCGCTCGCCGATGCTGTCGCTGGGCATCCTGATGCCGTTCTTCTTCCTGATCTCCAACATCCTGGGCAATGTCGACGCGACGAAGAAGGTCGGCCGGTTCCTGCCCGACCAGGCCGGCAGCCGGATCATGCAGGTGGTCACGCCCGTCGACGACGACGTCCCGTACGGGCCGTGGGGCGGACTCGGGATCATGGGGTTGTGGGTGCTCGCGGCGCTGGTCGGGGGGTACGTGCTGCTGAAGAAGCGCGACGCCTAGGCAGGCGCGCCCCGGGGGCTGCCGGGGGCGCGTCACGCTCTCCCCTTTACTTTCATTTGAGCGGAACCGTCAGCGCCTCGATATCCTCCTAACCCTTACGGGGGCGTGTGCCCCGCTGTCCTGAACCTTGCGATGGGTGCGGAGCATGATCGAAGCAGTCGGCCTGACGAAGCGCTACGGCGACAAGACCGCTGTGTACAACCTTTCCTTCCAGGTGCGGCCGGGGGCCGTCACGGGCTTCCTCGGACCGAACGGCTCAGGCAAGTCGACGACGATGCGGATGATCCTCGGCCTGGACAACCCGACGGCCGGGCACGTGACGATCGGCGGCTACCCGTATCGCAAGCTGCCCAACGCCCCCCGTCAGGTCGGTGCCCTGCTGGACGCCAAGGCCGTGCACGGGGGCCGGGCCGCCCGCAACCACCTGCTGTGCCTGGCCCAGCTGTCGGGCATCCCGGCCAGACGGGTGGACGAGGTGCTCGGGGTCGTCGGCCTCCAGGACGTGGCCAAGAAGCGGTCCAAGGGCTTCTCCCTCGGCATGGGACAGCGGCTGGGCATCGCTGCCGCGCTGCTCGGCGACCCGCAGGTGCTGCTGTTCGACGAGCCGGTCAACGGCCTCGACCCCGAGGGCATCCACTGGGTGCGCAACCTGATGAAGACGCTCGCGGCGGAGGGCCGTACGGTCTTCGTCTCCTCCCATCTGATGAGCGAGATGGCGCTGACCGCCGACCATCTCATCGTCATCGGCCGCGGGCAGCTCCTGGCCGACATGAGCGTGACGGCGTTCATCTCCGCGAACTCCGCCGACTTCGCACGGGTCCGTACGCCGGACACCGAGCCCCAGCAGCGCGAGAAGCTGTCGGCCGCGCTCACCGAGTCGGGCGGGCACGTGCTGCCCGAGCAGGACGGCGCACTGCGCGTGACCGGACTGCCGCTCCCCCGCATCAGCGACATCGCGCACGACCACGACGTCCGGCTGTGGGAACTGTCCCCGCACCAGGCCTCGCTGGAGGAGGCGTACATGCGGATGACGCAGGGCGCCGTCGACTACCGCTCGACCATCGACCAGAAGGAAGGCCTGCAGCAGCCGCTGCCGCCCGGGGCACAGCCCCCGATGCCGGTCCCCGGCCAGGGCCAGCCCGGCTGGTACGCCCCGCCGCCGCCCCAGCCGGGCGCACACCCGTTCCCGACGCCGCCGCAGGGAGCACCTGGGGCCCCGGGAGCCCCCGGCCCCACTGCCGCCTCCGGCCCGGGAACCCCGAACCCGTACGCCCAGCCGGCGCAGCCCGCAGTGCAGATGCCGCCGATGCCCGCGCAGGGCGCACCGCAGGCGTCACAGCCCTCCGGCCAGACGCCGCCCCAAGCCCCGGCCATACCCGCCGCGCAGGCACCGCAGGCGAGCGCCGGGCCCGCGCAGCCCGCAGGCCGGGCACCGCAGGGCAGCCCCGAGGCCCCGGCAGGGCCCGCGGCCCAGGCGGGCGCGCCCACGCCGTCGGCCTCCGCACCGGCCCCCGACCTGACCAAGCCGGAGGACCCCCGATGAGCAGCCCCGCGGCATCACCGGCCCCCGCCACGTACACCGCGCCGGTCTCCTGCCCGGCCTCCGACCTGACCAAGCCCGAGGACCCCCGATGAGCAGCCCTCAGCCTCAGATGCCGCCGGCCGCGCCCACCTGGGAGGCGGCGCCCGGTTCTTCGTACTCCGGTTACACCTCGCCGATTCCGGTCGTGCGGACGCACCTCGGGAATGCCATCGCCTCGGAGTGGACGAAGATCAGGTCGGTGCGCTCCACGATGTGGACGCTCGGCGTGTTCGTCCTGCTCGTCATCGGCATCGGCACGCTGACCGGCGTGGTGGTGGCGAACTCCGACCCGGCCCTGTCCGGTGAGAGCCCGCTGGGCCTGGGCTTCTTCGGCCTGCTGCTCGGCAGCATGTGCATCATCACGCTGGGGGTGCTGACCACGGCCTCGGAGTACGGCACGGGCATGGTCCGCACCACGATGGTCGCGTGCCCGAGCCGGGGCCGGGTGCTCGCGGCGAAGGGCATCGTGTTCTTCCTGGTCGCGTTCGTGGTGACGCTGGTGTCCGCGTCCCTCGTCGCCTTCCTGCACGTGGCCATGCTGGAGGGCGAGGGCTCCAAGGACCCGTCCGGCGGGGAGTGGCTGAGGGGTACGGTCGGCATCTCCGCGTACGTCGCGCTGCTGGGCCTGCTCTCGCTCGCCGTCGGCTCGATCATCCGGCACTCGGCGGGCGCCATCACCATCATGATCGGCGCCGTGCTCGCCCCGCTGGTGATCGCGCTGTTCATGTTCTCGCAGTCCCTTGAGGACCTGCGCCAGGCCCTGTTCGAGTACTCCATCCCGAACCAGCTCAGCGTCTTCTACTCCAACTCCCTGAGCGAGTCGGGTCCGTCCGGCTGGGATCCGCTGTGGATCATCCTCGGCGCGACGGCCGTCGTGTTCGCCGCCGCCTTCGCACTGCTGGAGAAGCGGGACGTCTGAGTCCCTCAGAACCTCGGCGCGTTACGGGACCGCTGCACCCCGGGGGTGCGGCGGTCCCGCGCGTTCCAGCAGGCCTTGTGCCAGTGCCGACGGTCGTCGACGCCTGTGTGCTCGGACCAGGCCACCACGTGGGGCACACCGTCCGGGATCAGCTGGTCGCAGCCGGGACAGCGGTAGGACTTGCCCTGCGCGCTCGCGCCGGCCACATGCCGCACGCTCCAGTTCTCGCCCTGCCAGTTCTCCGAGGACTGCCAGCTGCCGTAACGGCCGGGGCGGTCGTCCTCGGCGCTCCGGCCGGACGTAGCGGCGCCCTTGGGTCGGTTTCGACGCGGGGACACGGGACACCTCTCGGGGCTATACAGGACACGGGATGTGTCCAGCCTACGCGGCGCGGACGGGGGTACACGTACGCCACCAATCGTCGCAAGTCCCTCGCCGGGCGGGGCGGGCCCCCGCCGGGGTCTCTCCCCGGGCTCCCGCGGAACGGCCCATTCTGCAGACAATCCGCAAATTGCCCCGACCAGCCGTGTCCTCGGCACGTGTCAGACGGTTATGCCCTGTGGGGGAGCTCCGTGTCGGAGCCAAGGAAGCAGGAAAGCAATGCGCGTTGGAAGTTTCGTGTTGGCGGCCCAGTTCCCCGGTCAGGGCGAGGGAGAGGCGCTGCATCGCGCGGTCCGCTCGGCCGAGGTGGCCGAGGAGGCCGGGCTCGACACGGTCTGGCTGGCCGAGCACCACTTCGTGCCGTACGGCACGTGCCCGTCGGCCATCACCCTGGCCGCCTTACTGCTCGGCCGCACCCGCCGCATCCGGGTCGGTACGGCGGTCAGCGTGCTGCCCACCGCCCACCCCGTGGCCCTCGGCGAACAGGCCGCGCTGCTGCACCACACGAGCGACGGCCGTTTCACGCTCGGCGTCGGGCGTGGCGGCCCGTGGGTCGACCTGGAGGTGTTCGGCGCGGGCCTGGAGGCGTACGAGAAGGGGTTCCCAGAGTCCCTGGACGTCCTGGTGCGCTGGCTGCGCGACGCGTCCGTGGCGGCCGACGGGGAGCGCTTCCGCTTCCGTGAAGTCCCGGTGGTTCCCCGGCCGTCGGAGGCCCTGACCGCGGCCGAGGGCCCCGAGCTGGTCGTCGCGTGCACGTCCCCGGCGAGCGTGCGACTGGCGGCCGAGCGCGGACTGTCGATGCTCCTCGGAATGCACGTGGGGGACGAGGAGAAGGCCGAGATGGTCGCCCTGTGGCGACAGCACGCGCGGGCGTGCGGCCGGCCGGCGGAGGAGATCCACCGCGCGTCCCACGTGTCGGCGGGCGTCTGCCAGATCGCGGACCGGCGGGTCGACGCGGCGGAGACGCTGCTGAAGGCGATGCCGGGCTGGCTGAAGCAGGGCCTGGAGGCGCATGTCACGGTCGACGGGCGCACGCGCCGGATGCGCGACCCGCTGGCGTACACCGAACTGCTCTGCGGGCTGCACCCGGTGGGCACCCCGCGACTGTGCGCCGACCGGCTGGCGGCGACCAGCGAGCGGACCGGCATCTCCCGCTTCGCCCTGCTCGTCGAGGGCTCCGGGGACCTGGCGGCGACGGAGGAGAACGTGCGGCGGCTGGGGGCCGAGGTGCTCCCCCAACTCGCCTGACGGCGCGGTGGGATCCTGGGGCTTGCCGCTCCGGTACTGAACCGCACCTCCCGCGTACGGAGCGGCAAGCAGACGGCGCCGCGTCAGCAGTCCCGGAACTCGGGCGACTGGTTGAGCACCTGGCTGCGGACCGACGTGAAGCGGCCCAGCGTCTCGTCGACCGAGGAGTCAAGCGGGAACACGGCCACCCGGTGGCAGTTCTGGAAGGCCAGTCGCACACCGAAGTGCCGCTGCAGCGCGCCGCGTATCGCGTCACTCGCAAGCGCACGCAGCAACTGACCGCGTGCCTGCTCGTCCGGCGGAGGCGTCTGGTTGTCGGCGAACGCACCGCCGTCCACCTTCAGCTGGGCCACCAGGGAGCTGATCATCTCCCACGCGTAGGGCAGGGAGGTCCGGACGCAGTCGACGAATTCCGCTTCGTCGACCTCGCCTCGCTCGGCCTGTTCGAGTAGGGCCGGTGAGACGTCGAGCGACATGAGTTCTCCTCTCGCACCCCCGCCCGGCGGGCAGGGGTTGCCGGACAGATAAGGGAGTTCGCGATACCGGACACGCTGCGTACACACATCGCGACCTCCCGCTCATACCGTAAGCAACCGACGGTGACGGCACCAGGAGAATGCGCAGATGAGACACTCTCAATGAACACACCCTGCACACAATCGGCCAATACCGAACACGTGTTTTCCAGGGCGAATCGCGTCGACACCCGCCTGTCGAGTAGCGTTGCCGACCATGCGTCTCGTCATTGCCCGCTGCTCCGTGGACTACGCCGGGCGGCTCACCGCCCACCTTCCCTCGGCCCCGCGCCTGATCCTGGTGAAGGCGGACGGCAGCGTCTCGATCCACGCCGACGACCGGGCCTACAAGCCCCTGAACTGGATGTCGCCGCCCTGCACGCTGAAGGAGGGCACCGGCGAGGACGAGGGCGTCTGGACCGTCGTCAACAAGGCGGGCGAGAAGCTCATCATCACGATGGAGGAAGTCCTCCACGACTCCTCGCACGAACTGGGCGTCGATCCCGGTCTGATCAAGGACGGCGTGGAAGCGCACCTCCAGGAACTGCTCGCCGACCGCATCGAGACACTCGGCGACGGCTACACCCTCATCCGCCGCGAGTACCCGACGGCCATCGGGCCGGTCGACATCCTGTGCCGGGACGCCGACGGCAAGACCGTCGCGGTGGAGATCAAGCGGCGCGGTGAGATCGACGGCGTGGAGCAGCTGACGCGTTATCTGGAGCTGCTGAACCGCGATCCCCATCTCGCCCCGGTCCGCGGCATCTTCGCCGCCCAGGAGATCAAGCCCCAGGCCCGCGTCCTCGCGACCGACCGCGGCATCGGCTGCCAGGTGCTCGACTACGACGCGCTGCGGGGCATCGAGGACGACAAGCTACGGCTCTTCTGACACACCGCGCGTACACGACCAACAGGGCCGGGTCCGGGCAACGGACCCGGCCCCGCTGTCTGTACGGCTGTCAGATCACCGGGTCGGGGCTGCTCTGCGACGCGCTCGCCGTGGTACTCGTGGGAGCGCTCGGCGCCGGGCCGCTGGCCGTGTCGGAGGTGGACGGCTGCGAGGTCGGCGCCTCGGACGTCGGCGGCTGGGAAGTGGGCGGCTGAGACGTGGGCGGCTGCGTGGTCGGCGGCTTGGAGGTCGTCGGCGGCTTCGACGTCGTGGGGGGCTTGGACGTCGTCGGCGGCCTGGACGTGGCCGGCGGCTTGGAGGTCGTCGGCGGCTTCGACGTCGGCCCGGAGTCGCTGGGGCTCGGTGAACCACTGGGACTGCCCGTCGGCGTCGGATCGTCCGGGGTGCCCGGCGTGCCGTCCGGACCCGGGTCGGTCGGGCGGCTCGTCGCCGCGCCCGAGTCGCCGTTGCTGTCGTTCGCCGGCCGGTCGGCGCCCAGGCTGCCGTCGTCGACCCCCTGGCTGGCCGAGGGGTTGACGCCGACCTGGTCGGACGGCGGGTTCGCCTCCTTGTCGGATGTGGCGCCGAGGGTCACCACCGTGCCGAGCACGGCGACGAGCAGGGCACCGGCTCCGGCGGCGACGAGGTTGCGCCGGGCCAGGCCCTTGAGTCCGCCCCGGGCCTTGTGCGAGGGCGCGGGCGGGCCCTGACGGGTGACCAGGGTCGGCGAGGGCGGCTGCTGGAGGGTCGGGAAGGCCGCCGGCACCCCACCGGCCGGGGACGGCGACTCCTCGTACCGGGCGTCGGGCACCTCCTCCCCCGCGGTCGGTCCGAGTCCGATCGGCGTGCCCGAGCGGTCGGCGACCAGGGCGAGGGCCCGACGCCCGGCGACGGTGCCGCGCTTGTCGGAGAGGGAACCGCGCAGGCCGATCGAGGTCTCCAGTTCGGCCCGGGCCCGGTCGAGCTGTCCGCCGCACAGGGCGAGGATGCCGAGCTCGTGGTGGAAGTAGGCCTGTTCGGCGACGTCGTCGGCGAGCCGGGCGGCCTCGGCGCCGATGTGCAGGGCGCGTTCCCAGGCGCCCCAGTGCAGTCCGGCGGCGAACGCCGGCGCGGCGGTGCGCGCCAGGTGCACGGCCGGGCTCTCCTCGCCCTCGGCGGCCGGGCCGGTGCGCGGCCCGAGCACGGCCAGGGCGGCGAGGAGGGCGTCGGCCTCGGCGCACACGCGTTCCGGGGTGACCGAGGGGTGACCGGCCCACCAGGAGTAGTGCTGGGCGGCGCTGCGGGCACCGGCCTCGGCCTCGTCGGCGTAGCCGGCGGCCTCCAGCTGGGTCAGGACACCGGCGGCGAGCCGGTACCGGGAGCCGACCGGGGAGACCAGGCCGCAGGAGGCCAGTTCGCCGAGGGCGGCGTCCGCGTGGGTGTCGCCGACCAGGGCGGGCAGATGCGCCTGGTGGGGCACCTCGCCGCCGAGGGCGACGGCGAACCGCAGGGTGGCGCGCGCGGAGGCGCTCAGCCGGGAGGCGAGCAGCGGCGCGGGCGCGGCGGCCTCGCCGAGCGAGGGCAGCGGTACGTCGTCCCCGTCGGCGTCGTACGCGTCGGAGGCGTCGGCCGGGGGTGCGTCCTCGAAGACGCCGAACGCGTCGACGGCGCTGGTCCCGGCGCGCAGCCGGTCGCGCTGCCGCAGCAGGGCGCCGGCCTGCACGAAGCGCAGCGGCAGGCCCTCGGACTCGAACCAGAGGTCGCCCGCCCAGTTGGACTCCTCGTCGGTGAGGGACCGTCCGACGGCGTGTTCCAGCAGGTCGAGGCCGGCGGCGCGCTCCAGGCCGCCGAGGAGGACCTCCTCGACGCCGGAGTCGGCGGAAGGGGCCGGCACGTCCGGCGTGACGCCGAGCAGGAAGGCGCACTCGGGGGTGGCCTCCAGCAACTCGTCGAGCGCGGCGCCGCCGAACTCCAGGTCGTCGACGACGACGACCGCGCCGATCTCCCGGACAAAGGTGAGCAGTTCGTCCCGTTCCGGGCGGTGCAGGGGGGCGTTGTACACCGCGTAGAAGAGGTCGTACAGCAGGTCGCCGGAGCTGCGGCCGAAGCCGTTCAGGCGGACGACGCCGTCGGGGGCGAGGTCGGCACAGTCCTCGCTCACGAGGTCGAGGAGGCGGGTGCGGCCGCAGCCGGCGGGGCCGGTGAGGCGGACCGAGCGGCCGCGGGCGAGCAGGCGCACCAGTCGCTCGCGTTCGTCCTGGCGGGCCAGCAGCGGCAGGCTGGGCTGCGCGGGGCCGGGCGGGACGGGCGGCCGGGCCGCGCGCTCGGCCTCGGCGCGCTCCGCCGCCGTGAGCTTCACGGGCCGGGCGGGCCGTTCGGCGGGCGGGCAGGCTTCTATCTCGCTGCCGTCGACGGGGTTGACGGTCAGCAGGAAGTCGCCGGAGACGAGCTGCACCGTGCGGGCGAGCGCGGGCGCGTGCTGACTGAAGTCGGGTGTGAGGGATTCCCTGGGCGGGCGCTGGCGCGGCGACTCAGTGTCGCCGTCGTGGCCGTACTCCTCGGGTCCCCGGCTGTTCGGGTCCATAGGTCAAAGCCCCCCAAAAGCGTGTGTGTGCTCTGAAAAGCCCCTCCCGGCCTTGCTGCACACCGCGCTGTCGCTTCTGGTCCGGGCCCGCAGATAGGGTTTCAAGGCAGCGGGCAGCCGAACCCTAAACCTTCGCACAGTATCTACGACAGTCCGGGGTACCGCGCCGTCCGAGACGTCACGGTCTCGTGAGGATTGTGCGCGTCGCACTTCGGCGATGTCCGTCCGGGTCTCCCCGGTCACCCGGTTCACACCCGCACAGAACGTCACACGCGAGGCAATGTCTCCACCCCGATGCCCCCCTCGATCGCCAGGATCCGGTGCAGGCGGGTGGCCACCAGCAGGCGCTGCATCTGCGGCGGCACGCCGCGCAGGACCAGGCGCCGGCCGCAGCGGCCGGCCCGCCGGTGAGCCCCCATGATCACACCGAGTCCGGTGGCGTCCCAGGAGTCCAGTTCGGACAGGTCCAGCACCAGGTCGCCGACTCCGTCGTCGACGGCCGAGTGCAGGACCGTACGGGCGTCCGCCGCGCTCCGGACGTCGAGGCGGCCCCCGACGACCAGCTCGGCGTGGTCGCCCCTGATGTGCATATGCGCTCCCCGTGCGTGCGTCTCGTGCTCCGCGTTCTGATGCCGGTGATGCAACCTCTGACTGCGTGAGGGGGGCAGAGGTTGCTTCTTGTAAGCGAACCGATACCGAATTCACCCGGGGGTGTGATGATCCCGGGGCATGTGCGGTTTCAGTGCTTGTAGAAGCCCTGCCCGCTCTTACGTCCGATGTCACCGGCGTCAACCATCCGGCGCATCGACTCGGGAGCCGCGAACTTCTCGTCCTGGGACTCGGTGTAGATGTTGCTCGTGGCGTGCAGCAGGATGTCGACGCCCGTCAGGTCCGCCGTCGCCAGCGGGCCCATGGCGTGGCCGAAGCCCAGCTTGCAGGCGAGGTCGATGTCCTCGGCGGTCGCGACGCCCGACTCGTGCAGCTTCGCGGCCTCGACGACCAGGGCGCAGATGAGACGGGTCGTCACGAAGCCGGCGACGTCGCGGTTGACGACGATGCAGGTCTTGCCGACCGACTCGGCGAACTCGCGGGCCGTGGCGAGGGTTTCGTCACTGGTCTTGTAGCCGCGGACCAGTTCGCACAGCTGCATCATCGGCACGGGCGAGAAGAAGTGCGTGCCGACGACCCGCTCGGGGCGCTCCGTCGCGGCCGCGATCTTGGTGATCGGGATGGCGGAGGTGTTGGAGGCGAGGATGGCCTCGTCCTTCACGAGCTTGTCGAGCGCCCGGAAGATCTCGTGCTTGACCTCGAGCTTCTCGAACACGGCCTCGACGACGACGTCCGCGTCGGCCACGGCGTCCAGGTCGGTGGTCGCGGTGATCCGGGCGAGGGCGGCGTCGGCGTCGTGCGCCTCCAGCTTGCCCTTGGCGACGAACTTGTCGTAGGACGCCTTGATGCCGTCGGTGCCCCGGGTCAGTGCCTCGTCGGTGACGTCGCGCAGGACCACGTCCCAGCCTGCCTGTGCGGAGACCTGGGCGATGCCGGATCCCATGAGGCCGGCTCCGATGACGGCGAGCTTCCGTGCCACTGTGCGACTCCCCTGACGCGCTGTTTATGTCTGCCTCTCGGGCGGACACTAGCGTTCGTGAGGGCCTGTGTGACCAGTAAGTAATGCGCGTCACGTCTCACATGACGGACATCACACCGGCAGGTGTCACCCCGCGCCCCGGACGGCGTAGTTGAGCACCTTCTCGCTCAACAGCTCCTCGATGTCGTCGAGGAGGACGAGCACCTCCCGTGACACTTCGTCCGGGTTGCGCCCCTTGGCCATCTCGCGGCCGATCGCGACGAAGACGGTGCCGTGGACCCAGCAGATCTGACCGGCGATCAGCCTGGGCAGCGGGTCGGCGTCCTCGGCGTCCGTCTCCTCGCGGAGGGTCGCCTCCAGGTTGTCCTGGACCTCCTGCTGGATGCTCCACAGCCGGGAGCGCAGCGGCGGCGCCTCCTCGATGCAGCGCATGAAACGGTCGTAGCCCTCGACGAGGCCCATCCGGGGCGAGACGGCCTCGATCTCGGCGCGCAGCTCGCGCAGCACCGCCCGGGCGGCCGACTCCCCCGCGTCCCGGCCGCGCACCCAGCGCGAGAGCCGGTCGACGACCCCCTGGGAGCGGTCGAAGAAGAGGTCCTCCTTGGCCGGGAAGTAGTTGTAGACGGTGTTCACGGAGACGTCGGCCGCCTCCGCCACGTCCGCGATCGTCACGGTCACGAACCCGCGCTCCAGGAACAGACCGGTGGCGATGTCCGAGATGCGCTGCCTGGTCTCGCGCTTCTTCCGCTCCCTGAGCCCCTCTGCCATGCATGAATCCTAGCTTCCTTGGGCTCGGTGAAAACTTGGTGTCATTGCAAATTTTGAGGGACTCTGTTTTTCTGGGGACATGGCAATCATCAGTACGTCCGCCCTGGCGCGTACCTTCCAGACCAAACGCGGCCCGGTCCAGGCCGTGCGCGGCATCGACCTGACCGTCCGCGAGAGCGAGATCCTCGGCTTCCTCGGCCCGAACGGGGCCGGCAAGACGACCACCCTTCGCATGCTGACGACCCTGCTGGAACCGACCGGCGGCACCGCCACCGTCGCGGGCTGCGACCTGGCGACCGACCCGGCCGGGGTGCGGCGGGCCTGCGGCTACGTGGCGCAGTCCGGCGGGGTCGACCCCCAGATCAGCGTGCGGGAGGAGCTGGTCACCCAGGGGCGTCTGTACCGGCTGAGCAAGGCGCGGGCCGCCGAGCGCGCCGGGGAACTGGCCCATGACCTGGGCCTCACCGAATTCCTCGACCGCAAGTGCGCGGCGCTCTCCGGCGGGCAGCGGCGCCGCCTGGACATCGCGATGGCGCTCACCCACCGCCCCGACGTGCTGTTCCTCGACGAGCCGACGACCGGTCTCGACCCGGGCAGCCGGGCCGACCTGTGGGACCTGGTGCGCCGGCTGCGCGACGAGCACGGCACGACCGTCTTCCTGACCACGCACTACCTCGACGAGGCCGACGCCCTCTCCGACCGGCTGGTCGTCGTCGATCAGGGGGTGGTCGTCGCCGAGGGCACCCCGAGCGCGCTGAAGCTCCGGTACGGCGGCTCGATCGACGCCTCGCTCCAGGACACCTTCCTCGCCATCACCGGCCGCAGTGCCGCGCCGGCCGACCAGACCCCCGTCGCCGTCTAGGACGCAGAGGACTCCTGATGCTGCTGCACGACACCGCGCTCGTCTACGGGCGCTATCTCCGCCAGTCCCTGCGCTCCCGCTTCGCGCTGCTCTTCGGTGTGCTGATGCCGCTGCTGTACCTGCTGTTCTTCGGTCCCCTACTGACGGATCTGCCGCTCGGCGGGCGGGGCAGCTCCTGGCAGCTGCTCGTGCCCGGCCTGCTGCTGCAACTGGGCCTGTTCGGAGCCTCCTTCGCGGGCTTCTCGATCCTCATCGAGAAGGGCCAGGGGGTGGTCGAGCGGATGCGCGTCACCCCCGTCAGCCGACTGGCCCTGCTGCTCGGCCGGGTGCTCAGGGACGCCACGGTGTTCGTCTTCCAGGCCGTGCTGCTGGTGCTCGCGGCGGTGGCGATGGGCCTGCGGGCCCCGCTGCCCGGCGTCCTCATCGGGTTCGGCTTCGTCGCCCTGCTCTCGCTCTCGCTGGCCTCGCTGTCGTACGCGCTGGCCATGAAGCTGCACACCCCGCAGACCTTCGGCCCGGCGATCAACGCGCTGACCATGCCGTCGATGCTGCTGTCCGGGCTGATGCTCCCCATGAGCCTGGGCCCGGCCTGGCTGGACGTGCTGTCGCACCTGATGCCGTTCCGCTATCTGGTCGACGCCGTCCGCGACGCCTTCGTCGGCTCCTACGCCACGGCGCACATGCTGTACGGCGTGCTGGTGGCCGTCGGTTTCACGGCCCTGTCCGTGACAGTGGGCACACGCGTGTTCCGAACGGCCGGAGCCTAACTACGCTGGCCACATGGTCAATCTGACGCGCATCTACACCAGGACCGGCGACCAGGGCACCACCGCCCTCGGCGACATGAGCCGGGTCGCCAAGACCGACCTGCGGATCGCCGCATACGCCGACGCCAACGAGGCGAACGCGGTGATCGGCACGGCGATCGCGCTGGGCGGCCTGGACGAGGAGGTCGTCAAGGTCCTCACCCGCGTGCAGAACGACCTGTTCGACGTGGGCGCGGACCTGTCGACGCCGGTGGTGGAGAACCCGGAGTTCCCGCCCCTGCGGGTCGAGCAGTCCTACGTCGACAAGCTGGAGGCGGACTGCGACCGCTTCCTGGAGGGCCTGGAGAAGCTCCGCTCCTTCATCCTCCCCGGCGGTACCCCGGGCGCGGCCCTGCTCCACCAGGCGTGCACGGTGGTCCGTCGGGCGGAGCGCTCGACCTGGGCGGCCCTGGAGGCCCACGGAGAGGTCATGAACCCGCTGACGGCCACCTACCTCAACCGGCTCTCCGACCTCCTGTTCATCCTCGCGAGGACGGCGAACAAGGAGGTCGGGGACGTGCTGTGGGTGCCGGGCGGGGAGCGCTGACCCTCAGGTCCTGCGCCGCGCCCCCTGCCACAGCCCGGCGGCGACCAGCACGCCGCCGACGCACATCATCACGGCGCCGACCTTCGTGAGGGTGAGGACGGGGATCTCCACGTCGCCGGTGAACAGCCACAGCCCCAGGCCGATCACGAAGGTGACGGCGCCTTCCACCAGGTTTCCGCGGGCCTTGCTCATCGCTGCACCTTCTCCTTCTCCAGCGTCATCTCGGACTCCCCCGCGGGCGCCTTCCGCGGCCAGATCGCATAGCTCAGGGCGATCAGGCCGTGGATCCCGGCCGCGCGCCAGGCCACATAGCGCCACCCCTCCAGGGACGTGACACGGCTCGGGTCGTCCACGTACCAGATGGCCAGCTGGAGCAGCCCCGTCGCCACGGCGGCGCCGATCAGGGTGCCCGTCCAGACCTTGCCCTCGTGACGGGCCCGGGCCATGCCGTAGCGCGGGGGCTTCGGTGGCGGCGGGGCACCGCCGAGGCGGTGGGCCGCGTGGCCGTCGAGCCACTGCACGGTGCGATGGCCGTGCCCCACGGTGTAGCCGATGTACAGCGCGGCCAGCCCGTGCGTCCAGTTCGGCTCGGCCCCGTTCTTCAGGTCCAGCGCGGTGACGACCAGCAGGACGACCTCCAGCAGCGGCTCGCACAGCAGCAGCGCCAGTCCCGTACGCCGCATGCGCAGCAGGTAGCGGAAGGCCAGTCCGGCCGCCAGCAGCACCCAGAAGCCGATCTCACAGGCGGCGATCAAGGCGACGATCACGATGCGCTCCTCTCGGTCACCCTTCCAGGCTCCCGGCCGGCGCGGCCGGAATCGTCGTCGCGACTGACGAACCCGCGGTACATCGAAAGATGCAGTCGGGGACCCTTCGTGGGGATCACGCGTGGGGCCCGGTGCCCGTGTTGGATGGGGCCATGGCCGTACGACTCACCCGCCCCCGCCGCTTCGACGTGTACGTCGCGCTGGGCGGTCTGCTCGGCGGGCTGCTGCTCTGGGGGCTCGGCCTGGCCACACGCCCGCACACCGAGGTGTACGTACTGCTGCCGGGCCGCTGGCCGATCCTGCTGCCGCTGTTGGTCATGGCCGGCTGCGAGCTGCTGCGCCGCACCGCCCCGCGCACCGCCCTGCTGATCGGCACGGCCGCGATCGTCCTGGACGTCGTCACGCAGGGCAACCTGGTCACGGTCCTGATGTACACGGACCTCATGTACGCGGCCGTCCTGTACGGCCCGCCCGCCTCGGCCCACCGCATCCCCAGGATCACCGGGCTGCTGTCGGTGGCCGGGACGGTGCTGCCGTTCGCGTTGTGGCGCGAGCCCGAGGCGCTGCTGATCGGCGTGGTCACCGGCGTTGTGGCCTTCGGGCCCGCCGCAACCGGCCTGATCGTCCGCAACCACCGCGACGCCGCCGAGGCGGCCCGGCTGCGCGCAGAGCAGACCGCGCTGCTCGCCGAGATGGACCGCACCCAGGCGGTCACCGCCGAACGCGCCCGGATGGCCCGCGAACTGCACGACATGGTCGCCAACCACCTGTCCGCGATCGCCATCCACTCCACGGCCGCGCTCTCCCTGGACGACCCGAAGACCTCCCAGGAGGCTCTGACCGTCATCCGTGAGAACAGCGTGGCGGGACTCGCGGAGATGCGGCGGCTCATCGGGATCCTGCGGGACTCCGCCGGCGATGTCGCCCCGGCCGCCGCCCCCACCCTCGACGGGCTCGGCGCGCTGGTCGCGGGCGCCCGCACCAACGGCCTCGACGTCACGCTCGACGCCGCTCACGACACGGTCCCCGCGCCCGTCGAGCTCGCCGCCTACCGCATCGTCCAGGAGTCCCTCACCAACGCCCTGAAGCACGCCGGACCCGGCCGGGTCGCGGTGTCCCTCACCCAGCGGGACGGCCTGCTCACCGTCGCGGTGACCAGCCCCTACGGCGACCGGGACGGGCCGAGCGCCCCCGGCTCGGGGGCCGGTCTGGTCGGCATGCGGGAACGCGCCGCGCTGCTGGACGGCACGTTCGAGGCCGGCCCGGAGGACTCGCCGGACGGCAAGATCTGGGCCGTACGCGCCACCCTGCCCGTCCACGACACCGTCGAAGGAGAACCCGAATGATCCGCGTCCTGGTCGCCGAGGACCAGTCCGCCGTCCGCGCGGGCCTGGTCCTCATCCTGCGCAGCGCGCCCGACATCGAGGTGGTCGGCGAGGCGGCGGACGGCGAACAGGCGGTGGCGCTGGCCCGTGACCTGCGGCCGGACCTGGTGCTGATGGACGTTCAGATGCCGCGGCTGGACGGAGTGTCGGCGACCCGGCAGGTGGTGGCACAGCGGCTCGCCGACGTGCTGGTGCTGACCACCTTCGACCTCGACGAGTACGTCTTCGGGGCGCTGCGGGCGGGCGCGTCCGGCTTCCTGCTCAAGAACACCGAGGCGAAGGACCTGCTGGAGGCGGTACGGACGGTGGCGCGCGGGGAGGGGCTGATCGCCCCGGCGGTCACGCGGCGGCTGATCGCGGAGTTCGCGGCGAAGCCCGCCCGGGAGCCCGCGGCCGATCCGGCCGTCCTCGACCGGCTGACCCGGCGCGAGCGCGAGGTGCTGTCCTGTCTCGGCGAGGGGCTGTCCAACGCGGGGATCGCCGAGCGGCTCGACATGGCCGAGGCGACCGTGAAGACGCATGTCAGCCGCCTGCTGGGGAAGCTGGAGCTGCGCAGCCGGGTGCAAGCGGCGGTGCTCGCCCAGGAGTTGGGGATCTGACGGGCCGCGGACCGCCCCAGGTCGTGGTGGTCCAGTCCTATTGACCGGTGGTCCAGACCTTTCTATTCTCACCGCACCATCAGTGGGCGTGAGGCTCAGTCACGCCCCCACAACTCCATCAAGGAGGCGCAGCATGCGCTTCAGACACAGAGCCGCGGCAGGGTTCGCGACCCTGTTGCTCCCGCTGGCCGGTCTCGTCGGCCTCGCGAGCCCGGCCCAGGCCGCGACATCCGCCACCGCGAGCTACACCAAGACGCAGGACTGGGGCTCCGGCTTCGAAGGCAAGTGGACGGTGAAGAACACCGGAACCACGACCCTCAGCTCCTGGACCGTCGAGTGGGACTTCCCCTCCGGCACGTCCGTCACCTCCGCCTGGGACGCCGACGTCACCTCCTCGGGCACCCACTGGACCGCGAAGAACAAGTCCTGGAACGGGACCCTCGCCCCCGGTGCCTCCGTCTCCTTCGGCTTCAACGGCAGCGGCACCGGCTCCCCCGCGAACTGCAAGCTCAACGGTGGCAGTTGCGACGGCGGCACCACCGAACCGGGCGACAGCGCGCCCAGCGCCCCCGGCACCCCCACCGCCTCCGACATCACCGACACCTCGGTGAAGCTGACCTGGTCCGCGGCCACCGACGACAAGGGCGTCAAGAACTACGACGTCCTGCGCGACGGCACCAAGGTCGCCACCGTGACGGGCACGTCGTACACCGACACGGGCCTGACCAAGGGCACCGACTACTCCTACTCCGTCCGGGCGCGTGACACCGCCGACCAGACCGGCCCGGTCAGCGGCGCCCGCGCGGTGCGCACCACCGGCGGCACGACCGAGCCGCCCAAGGGCGACAAGGTCAAACTCGGCTACTTCACCGAGTGGGGCGTCTACGGCCGCAACTACCACGTCAAGAACCTGGTGACCTCGGGCTCGGCGTCGAAGATCACGCACATCAACTACGCCTTCGGCAACGTCAAGAACGGCCAGTGCACGGTCGACGACACCTACGCCGCGTACGACAAGGCGTACACCGCCGACCAGTCCGTCAGCGGCACCGCCGACACCTGGGACCAGCCGCTGCGCGGCAACTTCAACCAGCTGCGCCAGCTCAAGGCGAAGTACCCGCACATCAAGGTGCTGTACTCGTTCGGCGGCTGGACCTACTCGGGCGGCTTCGGCCAGGCCGCGGCGAACGCCGCCGCGTTCGCCAAGTCCTGCAAGGCCGTCGTGGAGGACCCGCGCTGGGCCGACGTCTTCGACGGCATCGACATCGACTGGGAGTACCCGAACGCCTGCGGCCTGACCTGCGACACCTCGGGCCCGGCGGCCTTCAGGAACCTGATGTCCGCGCTGCGCACCGAGTTCGGTCCGGACTACCTGGTCACCGCGGCCATCACCGCCGACGGCTCCTCCGGCGGCAAGATCGACGCGGCCGACTACGGCGGTGCCGCGCAGTACCTCGACTGGTACAACGTGATGACGTACGACTACTTCGGCGCCTTCGACAAGGACGGCCCGACCGCCCCGCACTCCCCGCTCACCTCGTACCCCGGCATCCCCCAGGCCGGGTTCAACTCGGCCGACGCGATCGCCAAGCTCAAGGCGAAGGGCGTGCCGTCCGCCAAGCTCCTGCTCGGCATCGGCTTCTACGGCCGCGGCTGGACCGGCGTCACCCAGTCCGCCCCGGGCGGATCGGCGACCGGCGCGGCACCGGGCACGTACGAGGCGGGCATCGAGGACTACAAGGTCCTGAAGAACTCCTGCCCGGCCACCGGCACGATCGCCGGCACGGCGTACGCGCACTGCGGCAGCAACTGGTGGTCCTACGACACCCCGGCGACGATCGCCGGGAAGATGTCCTGGGCCAAGAACCAGGGGCTGGGCGGCGCCTTCTTCTGGGAGTTCAGCGGCGACACCGGCAACGGTGAGCTGGTGACCGCCATCGACAACGGGCTCGACTGACCGGGCGAACCTAGGCGACGTTCACGCGCTGACCGGGCGGGGCTGCCTCAAGCCACGCGAGGAAACCGGTCAGCGCGTCCTCGCTCATGGCCAGCTCCAGCCGGGTCCCCCGGTGCAGACACGCCAGGATCACGTGGTCGGAGAGGAGCGCCAGCTCCTCCTCGCCCTCCGGGACCCGGCGGCCGGCCACCTCGATCGCGGAACGCTCCAGGATCCGGCGCGGGCGCGGCGAGTAGGAGAAGACCCGGAACCACTCGACGCGGTCGCCGTTGTAGCGGGCCACCCCGTACGCCCAGCCCTTGCCGCTGGTGTCGCCCTGCTCCGGGGTGTCCCAGCGCAGGCTGGCGTCGAAGGTGCCGCCCGAGCGCTGGATGAGCCGGCGGCGCAGACCGAAGACGAACAGTCCCACCACCACGAGGGCCACGACAATTCCGCACACAGTCAGAGCGAGGACCATCGACACCGACCTCCTCGTCTCCTAGGTAACGGAACGTAAAAAACACCCACATCCGCCTCAGCCGCGGCTGGGTCCGGATCTCTCCGGTACCCAGCCGCGGCTGAGTGACGTCATCACACGACGGGCTAAGTCAGCGCGCCGCCGTGGCCGCACGCAGACGGACGTCCGCGCGGCGCTGGGCCTCCGCGTCGTCCTCCGCCTTCGCGCGCTCCAGCTCCTGCTCCGCGCGCTGGACATCGATCTCGTCCGACAGCTCCGCGACTTCGGCCAGCAGCGAGAGCTTGTCGTCCGCGAACGAGATGAAACCGCCGTGGACCGCGGCGACGACCGTCCCGCCATCACTCGTACGGATGGTCACCGGGCCCGACTCCAGCACACCGAGCAGCGGCTGGTGACCGGGCATGACGCCGATGTCGCCGGACGTGGTGCGCGCGACGACCAGGGTGGCCTGGCCGGACCAGACCTCACGGTCGGCCGCGACCAGCGCGACGTGCAGCTCAGCAGCCAAGGGTGGCTCCTCGGGTCACCACCCGGCGGGAGTGCCGGGTGTTGGTTACAAGTCTAATGGGCGTGCCAGAGGGGGCGGGACGAACCCCGCCCCCTCCGCCGTGAGCACAGGCTCACATCGAGCGCGAGGCTCAGGAGACGCCCAGCTCCTTCGCGTTCTTCTTCAGGTCCTCGAGACCACCGCACATGAAGAACGCCTGCTCCGGGAAGTGGTCGTACTCGCCGTCGCAGATCGCGTTGAACGCGGCGATCGACTCGTCCAGCGGCACGTCCGAACCGTCCACGCCGGTGAACTGCTTGGCGGCGTGGGTGTTCTGGGACAGGAAGCGCTCCACGCGACGGGCGCGGTGGACGACGAGCTTGTCCTCCTCGCCGAGCTCGTCGATACCGAGGATCGCGATGATGTCCTGGAGGTCCTTGTACTTCTGCAGGATGTTCTTCACGCGCATCGCGGCGTTGTAGTGGTCCGCCGAGATGTACCGCGGGTCGAGGATCCGGGACGTGGAGTCCAGCGGGTCCACGGCCGGGTAGATGCCCTTCTCGGAGATCGGACGGGACAGCACCGTCGTCGCGTCGAGGTGGGCGAAGGTGGTGGCCGGGGCCGGGTCGGTCAGGTCGTCCGCAGGGACGTAGATCGCCTGCATCGAGGTGATCGAGTGACCACGGGTCGAGGTGATGCGCTCCTGGAGGACACCCATCTCGTCGGCCAGGTTCGGCTGGTAGCCCACCGCGGAGGGCATACGGCCGAGCAGGGTCGACACCTCGGAACCGGCCTGGGTGAAGCGGAAGATGTTGTCGATGAAGAACAGCACGTCCTGCTTCTGGACGTCACGGAAGTACTCCGCCATCGTCAGGCCGGCCAGGGCCACGCGCAGACGGGTGCCCGGGGGCTCGTCCATCTGACCGAAGACCAGGGCGGTCTTGTCCAGAACGCCGGACTCTTCCATCTCCGCGATGAGGTCGTTGCCCTCACGGGTGCGCTCGCCGACGCCCGCGAAGACGGAGACGCCCTCGTGGAGGTTGGCGACACGCATGATCATTTCCTGGATCAGCACGGTCTTGCCGACACCGGCGCCACCGAACAGACCGATCTTGCCGCCCTTGACGTACGGGGTGAGAAGGTCGACGACCTTCAGGCCCGTCTCGAACATCTCGGTCTTCGACTCGAGCTGGTCGAACGCGGGGGCCTTGCGGTGGATGGACCAGCGCTCGCCCTCGTAGGTCTCGTCGCTGTTCAGCACCTCACCGAGGGTGTTGAACACCTTGCCCTTGGTGAAGTCACCGACCGGGACGGAGATGCCCGCGCCGGTGTCGACCACCGGGGCCTGGCGGACCAGGCCGTCGGTGGGCTGCATGGAGATCGCGCGGACCAGGCCGTCACCCAGGTGCTGGGCGACCTCCAGGGTCAGCGTCTTCTTCTCGCCCGCGAGCGCCGGGTCGGCGACCTCGACGTGCAGGGCGTTGTAGATCTCGGGCATCGCGTCGACGGGGAACTCCACGTCGACGACCGGGCCGATGACCCGGGCGACGCGGCCCGTAGCCGTCGCGGTCTCAACAGTGGTGGTCATTTATCGGTCACTCCCCGCGGTCGCGTCGGCCAGGGCACTGGCGCCACCGACGATCTCGCTGATTTCCTGGGTGATTTCGGCCTGGCGGGCCTGGTTGGCAAGCCGGGTGAGCGTCTCGATGAGCTCACCGGCGTTGTCGGTGGCCGACTTCATCGCGCGCCGCGTGGCGGCGTGCTTGGAGGCGGCCGACTGGAGCAGCGCGTTGTAGATCCGGCTCTCCACGTAGCGCGGCAGCAGGGCGTCCAGGACGTCCTCCGCCGAGGGCTCGAAGTCGAACAGCGGGAGGATCTCGCCCTTGGGCTTCGCCTCCTGCGCGACCTCGTCGAGGCTGAGCGGCAGCAGCCGGGCCTCGATCGCCGTCTGCGTCATCATCGACACGAACTCGGTGTAGACGATGTGGAGCTCGTCCACGCCGCCCTCGGCCGTCTCCGTCTCGATGGCCTCGATCAGCGGGGCCGCGACCTTCTTGGCGTCCGCGTACGACGGGTCGTCGGTGAAGCCCGTGAACGACTCCACGATCTTGCGCTCGCGGAAGTTGTAGTGGGCGACACCACGGCGGCCGACGATGTAGATGTCGACCTCCTTGCCCTCACCTTCGAGCTTCGCCGTGAGCCTCTCCGCGGCCTTGATGGCGTTGGAGTTGAAGGCGCCGGCCAGACCGCGGTCGCTCGTGAGGAGCAGGACCGCGGCACGGGTCGGGCTCTCCGCCTCCGTCGTCAGCGGGTGCTTGGTGTTCGATCCGGTGGCGACCGCCGTGACCGCCCGGGTGAGCTCGGTCGCGTACGGCGTCGACGCCGCCACCTTGCGCTGCGCCTTGACGACGCGCGAGGCGGCGATCATCTCCATCGCCTTCGTGATCTTCTTGGTCGCGGTGACGGAACGGATGCGACGCTTGTAGACCCGGAGCTGGGCTCCCATGAGTCAGGTCCCTTCCTTACGTCACTTGCCGGCAGCCGGGGCGTCCTCGCCGAGCAGCTTGCCGTCGGAGGTCTCGAACTGCTTCTTGAACTCCGCGATGGCGTCGGCCATGGCCTGGAGGGTGTCGTCCGACATCTTCCCGCCCTCGCGGATGGAGGTCAGCAGGCCCTGCTCCTTGCGGTGCAGGTACTCCAGCAGCTCCTTCTCGAAGCGGCGGATGTCGGCGACCGGAACCTCGTCCATCTTGCCGGTGGTGCCGGCCCAGATGGAGACGACCTGGTCCTCGGTGGCCATCGGCTGGTACTGCGGCTGCTTCAGCAGCTCGACCATGCGCTGACCACGCTCCAGCTGCGCCTTGGACGCGGCGTCCAGGTCGGAACCGAAGGCGGCGAACGCCTCCAGCTCACGGAACTGGGCGAGGTCCACACGCAGACGGCCCGAGACCTGGCGGATCGCCTTGTGCTGGGCGGAGCCACCGACTCGGGAGACCGAGATACCGACGTTCAGCGCGGGGCGCTGACCGGCGTTGAACAGGTCCGACTCCAGGAAGCACTGGCCGTCGGTGATGGAGATGACGTTGGTCGGGATGAACGCCGAGACGTCGTTGGCCTTGGTCTCGACGATCGGCAGACCGGTCATCGAGCCGGCGCCCATCTCGTCGGAGAGCTTCGCGCAGCGCTCCAGCAGACGGGAGTGCAGGTAGAAGACGTCACCCGGGTAGGCCTCACGGCCCGGCGGGCGGCGCAGCAGCAGCGACACGGCGCGGTAGGCGTCGGCCTGCTTCGACAGGTCGTCGAAGATGATCAGGACGTGCTTGCCCTGGTACATCCAGTGCTGGCCGATGGCCGAACCGGTGTACGGCGCCAGGTACTTGAAGCCGGCCGGGTCGGACGCCGGGGCGGCGACGATGGTCGTGTACTCCAGCGCGCCGGCCTCCTCCAGAGCGCCGCGCACACCGGCGATGGTGGAGCCCTTCTGGCCGATGGCGACGTAGATGCAGCGGACCTGCTTGTTCGGGTCGCCCGAGCGCCAGTTGTCGCGCTGGTTGATGATCGTGTCGACGGCCAGGGCGGTCTTGCCGGTCTGGCGGTCACCGATGATCAGCTGACGCTGGCCACGGCCGATCGGGGTCATGGTGTCGACGGCCTTGTAGCCCGTCTCCATCGGCTCGTGCACCGACTTGCGGACCATGACGCCCGGAGCCTGCAGCTCCAGGGCTCGACGGCTGTCGGTCTCGATCTCGCCGAGGCCGTCGATCGGGTTGCCGAGGGGGTCCACCACGCGGCCGAGGTAGCCCTCGCCGACCGCGACGGACAGGACCTCGCCGGTACGGCTGACCGGCTGCCCCTCCTCGATGCCGCTGAACTCACCGAGGACGACGCAGCCGATCTCGCGCTCCTCGAGGTTGAGGGCGAGACCGAGGCTGCCGTCCTCGAACTTCAGCAGCTCGTTGGCCATGACCGAGGGCAGACCCTCGACCTTCGCGATGCCGTCACCGGCGAAGGTGACCGTACCGACCTCCTCGCGCGAGGCCGCGTCCGGCTTGTACGCCTGGACGAAGTTCTCCAGCGCGTCCCGGATCTCCTCCGGCCGGATCGTGAGCTCCGCCATCTGGGTTCCCTGCTCTCCTTGTTGGGCCCGAAGTTTCACTTTGGGGGTCTGGGGGCGACCCCCAGGATTCTTCTGCACGGCCCAACCAGGGCCGTCGTAAGTACGTACTGCCTATTGAGTTGCTGCTCAGCCCGCGAGCCGGCGGCTGGCGTCCTCGATGCGGTCCGCGAGGGAGCCGTTGATGACCTCGTCACCGACCTGCACCCGGATTCCGCCGATGACCTCGGGGTCCACGTCCAGGTTGAGGTGCATCTTGCGGCCGTAGAGCTTCGCGAGGGCGGCGCCCAGGCGCTGCTTCTGCGCGTCGCTCAGCGGTACCGCCGAGGTGACGGTGGCGACCATGCGGTCCCGGCGCTCGGCGGCGAGCTTGGACAGGGACTCCAGTCCCGACTCCAGGCTACGTCCCCGCGGCGCGGTCACAAGGCGCGTCACCAGACGCTCGGTGGCCGCCTGCGCCCTGCCGCCGAGCAGGCCGCGCAGCAGCTCGCCCTTGGCCGAGGTGGTGGCCTTGCGGTCGGTCAGCGCGGCACGCAGCTCGATGCTGCCGGAGACGATCCGCCCGAAGCGGAACAGCTCGTCCTCGACGTCGTCGAGCTTGCCCGCCTTCTGCGCGGCGGTGAGGTCGGCGGTGTCGGCCAGCGTCTCCAGGGCGTCCACCAGGTCGCGCGACTGCGACCAGCGGGAGCGCACCATTCCGGCGACCAGGTCGGCGGCCGGGCCGCTGACCTGCGTGCCGAGCAGGCGCTGGGCCAGTTCGGCCTTGGCCTCACCGGCCTGCGCCGGGTCGGTGAGGACCCGACGCAGCGACACCTCGCGGTCGAGCAGCGCGGTGACGGCGGCCAGTTCGTCGGCGAGCGCGCCGGCGTCCACGGCCGTGGAGTCCGTCAGCGCGTCGAGACGCTCTCGTGCGGCTGCCAGGGCCTCGCGGCTCGCTCCGTTCATCGGCCGGCCTCGGCCTTCTCCTCGAGGTCGTCGAGGAACCGGTCGATCACGCGGCTCTGGCGGGCGTGGTCCTCGAGGGACTCGCCGACGAGCTTGCCGGCCAGGTCGGTGGCGAGCTTGCCGACGTCCTGACGGAGCGCGGACGACGCGGCCTTGCGGTCGGCCTCGAGCTGGGCGTGGCCGGCGGCGACGATCTCCTCGCGCTGACGCTGGCCCTCGGCCCGCATCTCGGCGATGAGCGCGGCACCCTGCTCCTGCGCCTCCTGGCGCAGGCGCGCGGCCTCGTGCCGGGCCTCGGCGAGCTGTGCCTTGTACTGCTCAAGGACGCTCTGGGCCTCGACCTTCATGGTCTCGGCCTCTTCGATACCGCCTTCGATCGCCGCGCGGCGCTCCTCCAGAACCTTGTTGATGTTCGGAAGCAGCTTCTTCCAGAAGAAGAAGAACACGATGGCGAAGGCGATGGTGCCGACGAGCAGCTCGGGGCCCGGAGGAATAAGCGGGTTCTGCTTCTCCTCGGCCGCCAGCTGCACCAGGTTGGCGATCACATCAGTGCCTTCCGTTGAAAGGTTTCGATCGTCCGGAACGTCTTTTAGTAGACGAACGGCATGACGATGCCGATGAGGGCGAGCGCCTCACAGAACGCGAAACCGAGGATCTGGTTGGCGCGGATCAGACCGGCAGCCTCGGGCTGGCGGGCCAGGGCCTGGGTGCCGTTGCCGAAGATGATGCCGACGCCGACGCCGGGGCCGATAGCGGCAAGGCCGTAACCGATGGAGCCGAGGTTGCCTTCGACGGCGGCGAGGGTCTCAAGGGCAGCCATGCTGAATCTTCCTTCTCTTTCAGGACCGATGGGGGTTGGCCACCGGACGTTCTGGGGGCGGAGAGTGGTTGGGGGCTCAGTGGTGCTCGGCGAGAGCGCCCTGGACGTAGGTGCAGGCGAGGAGTACGAAAACGTACGCCTGGACGGCCTGCACGAAAAGCTCGAAGACGATCATGACCGTGGCCATGACGAAGGAGACGCCGGCCGCCGGGACCATCCAGCTGTTCAGCAGGTACCAGGAAGCGACGGTGAACATGACCAGCATCAGGTGGCCGGCGAACATGTTGGCGAACAGTCGCACCGCGTGCGTGAACGGCCGGACGAGCAGGTTCGAGAAGAACTCGATGACCATCACGAGCGGCAGCACCGGGCCGAGCGACTTGTCGTAGCCGGTGATGTTCTTGAAGAACCCGACGAAGCCGTGTCGCTTGAAGGTCAGGCTGACCCATGTCACGTACACCACCGCGGCCAGAACGGCCGGGTACGCGATGATCGACGACACCGGGAACTGCGCCAGCGGGATCACGGACCAGATGTTCATGATCCAGATGAAGAAGAACAGCGAGACCATCAGGGGGACGTACTTCTCGCCCTCCTTCTTACCGAGGGTCTCGTAGACGATGCCGCGGCGGACGAAGTCGTAGCCCGCCTCACCGACCATCTGCAGCTTGCCCGGCACCACCTTGGCCTTGCCGAAGGCGGCGTAGAAGAAGCCGATGACGAGGACGGTGGTGATGATGGCGAGCAGCATCACCTTGTTGAACTCGAACCCCCCGACCGTGGCAATCGGCTTGAAGAGGAACGAGTGCAGGCCCGGAGCCGGAAAACCACACCCGTTGTCGGACATGATCCGACAGCTCCAGTCAAAGGCGAGCTGGGTCTGGTCAGCACTCACCACGGGCTCCTTCGGCGTGACGCATGGGTACGGCAACCTCGTTGTGTCGGCGCGGCACAGGGCCGCAGTTCGGCACGGGACTGGTGTTACGGATGTGGGGGCGGCTGTGGGGCATCTCGCCTCGCGATGGAGCAGGCGTCAGCTCAGATGCCCGCGCCCGCGATGCCGCAGTTGGCACCGGACGATAGCAGGAGATCTCATGCCTCTTTATCCCGGCCCTATCCCTCACGACGGGTGCCCCGACTTTTCGGGCTTCTCGCCCTTCGTCGAATCGGGCTCGACGTAAAGGATCTTGGCCTTCATGTGGGCACGCGTCTGCGCGGCGATCCAGGCAAGGGTGCCGACAACGAGCGCGACGGCAAAGGCCCTGGGGTTGAACAGCGTTGTGTTCTTGAACGCGGCGACGAAGACGAACAGCAGAAGAATCTGCGCCGCGTAGAGCATCAGGCCCATCGCCTGGAACAGGTGCGGAAGCGATTTGGCAGTGCGCTGCAAGACATAGAGGCCGATCCCCATGAAGAGGATCACGATGAGCGTCGCGACAACCGCCCCGATCGCCCCCTTGCCACCGGCCACCACACCACTGACGACGGCGGCAACAGCACCGGCGGCGGCCGTGGGCACGGCAGCCTGGGCCAGGATCCGGGCGTCATTGGACGGCATGGCGGCAACTCCGCTTTCGCAGGGGGCAGGGGTGTCGTCATGGACGAGCGTAGTCCCGGGCTGAGTGGAGACCTCACACCAAGGGACCGTCGCACTACGGTCCTTCGGCTCTATCCGGGGGGTTCTCGTGAACCGTATCACAAACTATTTGATGCAGTCTTTACCTGAGGGTGTGCGGGCTGTCACACATGAGAGTGAAGCCGCGCGTCTGTGCAGGAACGGCGCCGACTTGTCTGGTATTGGGGTGCTTCGCACCCCCATCACAACGCCACGACTTGGCAATGCTCTAGTCAGATTCTTACCTTGCCCCGGCTCTTACCTGGTACCGGCCTTGCGCCGGTCCGCCAGACGCGAGCGAGCGCCTATGGCCGTGGCTCCGTTGACTCCGGAGACGCCGGACACCACCGGGGCGCGGTCCTCGGGCGCGACCGGTGCGGCCGGCTCGGTGGCGGACGCCGGAGTCGAGGCCTCGGGCGCCAGCGCCGGGACCCCGCGGCGCCGGTAGCGCGGCGGCACGAACCGCTCCATCCAGCGCGGGGCACGCGGCGTGAAGCGCGGCAGCAGGAGCAGCGCCAGGCCGATCGCGCTGAGGAACACGACACCGAGCACGATCCACATGGACGCCGAGTTGACCGAGTAGGCCAGCGCGCCGAAGGCGATCAGCGCCGACCAAAAGTACATGATCAGCACCGCCCGGCTGTGCGAGTGCCCGATCTCCAGCAGCCGGTGGTGCAGGTGGCCGCGGTCGGCGGCGAACGGCGACTGGCCTCGCCAGGTGCGGCGCACGATGGCCAGGATCAGGTCGGCGGCGGGGACCGCGATGATCGTCAGCGGCAGCAGCAGCGGGATGTAGACGGGGACCGTCTGGTGCACGGCCTCCTTCTCCGACCCGACGTACAGGTTGAGCGCGTCCGGGTCGACCTGCCCCGTGACGGAGATCGCGCCCGCGGCCAGGACCAGGCCGATCAGCATCGAGCCCGAGTCGCCCATGAAGATCCGCGCCGGATGCATGTTGTGCGGCAGGAAACCCAGGCACATGCCCATCAGGATCGCCGAGAAGAGCGTGGCGGGGGCCGCGGCCTCGACGCCGTACGAGTACCAGATCCGGTAGGCGTACAGGAAGAACGCGGTGGCAGCGATGCAGACCATGCCGGCCGCGAGGCCGTCCAGGCCGTCGACGAAGTTGACCGCGTTGATCGTGATGACGACCAGCGCCACCGTCAGCAGAGTGCCCTGCCACTGGGTGAGCGCCACCGAGCCGATGCCCGGGATGGGCAGCCACAGGATCGTCAGACCCTGCACGACCATCACGCCCGCGGCGATCATCTGGCCGCCCAGCTTGATCAGGGCGTCGATCTCGAACTTGTCGTCCAGCACACCGATCAGCCAGATCAGGGCCGCCCCGGACAGCAGCGCCCGGGGTTCGTTCGAGGCCTGGAAGACCTGGTTGAGGTTGGTCAGGTGGTCGGCGACCAGCAGGCCCGCGCACAGGCCGAAGAACATCGCGATCCCGCCGAGCCGCGGAGTGGGTTCCCGGTGCACGTCACGTGCCCGGATCTCCGGCATCGCTCCGGCCACGATCGCGAACTTCCGTACCGGCCCTGTCAGCAGATACGTCACCGCGGCCGTGATGCAGAGCGTCAGCAGGTATTCACGCACGGGCTTCCCCACAGGTCTCGCTGGCCATCACAGCCCCACACCCTAGCGATGCGCGCATATGAGTGGGGACTTCCGGGTAGCGACGATGGTTGCACGAGTAGCTGTGCACCCTGGTGCGCTTACCCCGTCTCAGCGGGGATACGGCGGAAATCCACCGGCCAGCTCCCGCACTTCTTCACGGGCCCTCGCGGTCTTGGTCACGCCCCTGAGCACCCCCGCGAGCAGCGTGGCGATCCGCTCCATCTCCGCCTCGCCCATGCCCTGCGTGGTGACGGCGGCCGTGCCCAGCCTGAGTCCCCGGGCGTCGCCGTGCGGCAGCGCGCAACAGTCCATGACCAGGGCCGCCGCGGCGAGACGGCCCCGCGCGGTGCGCCCGTCGACGCCGAGCGGCGCCGGGTCGGCGGTGATCAGATGGGTGTCCGTGCCGCCCGTGGTGACGACCAGGCCCTCGGCGGCCAGCCGGGCCGCGAGAACCCTCGCATTGGCGACCACCTGATGGGCGTACACGGCGAACGCCGGAGTTGCCGCCTCCCCGAACGCGACCGCCTTGGCGGCGATGGTGTGCATCTGCGCACCGCCCTGTGTGAAAGGGAACACGGCCCGGTCGACCCGCTCGGCCAGCTCCGCGCGGCACAGGATCATGCCGCCGCGCGGGCCCCGCAGCACCTTGTGCGTCGTCGCACAGACGATGTCCGCGTACGGCACCGGGTTCGGCGCCGCTCCCCCGGCGACGAGCCCGATGGGATGCGCGGCGTCCGCGACGAGGTACGCGCCCACCTCGTCCGCGACCTCGCGGAAGAACGCGTAGTCGATGTGCCGGGGGTAGGCGATCGAGCCGCACACGATCGCCTTGGGCCGGCGCGTGCGCGCCAGGGTGCGCACCTGCTCGTGGTCCATCAGCCCGGACTCGGCCTCCACGCCGTATCCGACGAAGTCGAACCAGCGGCCGGAGAAGTTCGCCGGCGACCCGTGCGTGAGATGGCCGCCGTAGGGCAGGCCGAGGGCGAGGACGGTGTCGCCGGGGCGCAGCAGGGCGGCGTAGGCGGCCAGGACGGCCGAAGAGCCGGAGTGGGACTGGACGTTGGCGTGCTCGGCGCCGAACAGCGCCCTGGCCCGGTCCACGGCGACGCGTTCGGCGACGTCGGCGATCTCGCAGCCGCCGTGGTGCCGCGCTCCGGGGTAGCCCTCGGCGTACTTGTTGGCGAGCGGCGAGCCGAGGGCGGCCAGGACGGCCGGCGAGCTGAAGTTCTCGGCGGCGATCAGCTGGAGCGTGGTCGCCTGCCGCTCCCGCTCGCCGAGCAGGATGTCGGCGAGTTCGGGGTCCTGGCGGCGCAGGAGGTCGGCCTCGATGGCAGGGGTGACCGTCATGGTGGGCTCCGGGCGGCGTCGACGGTGACGTACGTCCAATGTAGGCCCGGGGCCCCCGGCGCGCTCGGCCGTTACGTCTTTGCGGGGACGCCCGTGAGGGCCGTGACGACCGGATCGAGTGCCTGGTGTATCTCGTCCCCGATGGACCGGAAGAACGGAAGGGGCGCCCCGTACGGGTCGTACACCTCGTCCGCCTCGGCGTTCGGGGCCAGCAGCCACCCGCGTAGAGCCGCCGCGGCACGCACCAGCGCACGCGCGCGGGTGACCACGCCCTCCTCCAGGGGCGGCAGGGTCGCCGGGTCGATGGCCTTCACCAGGCGGGTGAACTCCTTGAGCGTGAAGGTCCGCAGGCCCGCCGAGTGCCCCATGGAGATGACCTGCGCCCGGTGGTCGCGGGTGGCGGTCAGCACCAGGTCGGCGCGGATCACGTGCTCGTCGAGGAGTTCGCGCCCGGTGAAGCCGGAGGCGTCCGCGCCGAAGTCGGCCAGCACGGTCTCCGCGTTGGCCTCCATGGGGGCTCCCTCGTGACCCCAGGTGCCCGCGCTCTCCACGATCAGCCCGCCGCCCAGGATCCCGAGCCGCTCCCGCACGAAATGGCGGGTCAGCCGCTCGGTGATGGGCGAGCGGCACACGTTGCCGGTGCTGACGTGGAGGATGCGGAAGCTGTCGCGCGGAAGACCCACGAACGTCGTCGTGATCTCCGCCGCGCTTTCCCCGTTGCCTATGCCACGCCCCGCTCCAGGGGCCGTCAATTCGCCACCTCGAGGTCGGGTACGACCTTTCGCAGCTCTTCCGCGGAGAGCGCGCCGGCGCGCAGCAGCAGCGGCACCTCACGGGTCACGTCGACGATCGACGACGGGACGTTGCCGGGGGTCGGGCCGCCGTCCAGGTAGACGGAGACGGAGTCGCCGAGCATCTCCTGCGCGGCGTCGCAGTCCTCCGGCGCCGGGTGGCCGGTCAGGTTGGCGGAGGAGACGGCCATCGGGCCCACCTCCGTCAGCAGCTCGATGGCGACGGGGTGCAGCGGCATGCGCACGGCGACCGTGCCACGGGTGTCGCCCAGGTCCCACTGGAGGGACGGCTGGTGCTTGGCGACGAGCGTCAGCGCGCCCGGCCAGAAGGCGTCGACCAGCTCCCAGGCCAGCTCCGAGAAGTCCGTGACGAGCCCGTGCAGCGTGTTCGGGGAGCCGATCAGCACGGGAGTGGGCATGTTGCGGCCCCGGCCCTTGGCCTCCAGCAGGTCGGCGACCGCCTCCGAGGAGAACGCGTCGGCGCCGATGCCGTACACCGTGTCCGTCGGCAGTACCACGAGCTCGCCACGGCGGACGGCGGACGCTGCCTCACGCAGACCGGTCACACGGTCGGTCGCGTCGTTGGTGTCGTATCGCCGTGCCATCTTTAGCTGGCCTCCTCGTACACGTGCTGCTGGAATGAAGTCCACGAAGACTGGGGTGTGCCCGGTGTGCTCACGGCAGCGCCTTGCGGGCCGTGGCGAAACGCGGGCGGTTGTTCAGGTCCGGGTGGTCGGCGGCGTCCGTCCAGCCCCGGTCCTCGGCGAAGATCCACGGCACCTGGCCGCCCTGGGTGTCGGCGTGCTCCACGACCACCACACCGCCGGGGCGCAGCAGCCGGTGCGCGGTGCGCTCCAGGCCGCGGATGAGGTCGAGGCCGTCCTCGCCGGAGAACAGGGCCAGTTCCGGGTCGTGGTCCCGCGCCTCGGGGGCGACGTACTCCCACTCGGTGAGCGGGATGTACGGCGGGTTGGAGATGACGAGGTCGACCTGGCCGTCGAGGTCCGGGAAGGCCGTCAGGGCGTCTCCCTGGCGCAGTTCGACCCTGGACCCCTCCACGTTCTTGCGGGTCCACTTCAGGGCGTCCTCGGACAGCTCCACGGCGTGCACGCGCGAGCGCGGCACCTCCTGGGCGAGGGCGAGCGCGATGGCGCCGGAGCCGGTGCACAGGTCGACGATGCACGGCTCGACGACGTCCATGGCCCGTACGGCGTCTATGGCCCAGCCGACCACGGACTCCGTCTCCGGCCGGGGCACGAACACCCCGGGGCCGACCTGGAGTTCCAGGTACCGGAAGTAGGCGCGCCCGGTGATGTGCTGGAGCGGCTCGCGGGCCTCGCGGCGGGCGATGACCTCCCAGTAGCGGGCGTCGAAGTCGGAGTCCTTGACGGAGTGCAGCTCGCCGCGCTTGACGCCGTGCACGAACGCGGCGAGCTCCTCCGCGTCGGTGCGCGGCGAGGGCACGCCGGCGTCGGCGAGCCGCTGGGTGGCCTGGGCCACCTCCGCGAGCAGCACGCTGCGGGGGCTTGGGGGTCGCCCCCCAAATGACTGCTGCACGCAAGTCCTCCGGTGTTCGGTACTCCTATGTGTCCTTACGCGGCGGCCAGCTTGGCGGCCGAGTCCGCGTCGACACAGGCCTGGATCACCGCGTCGAGGTCGCCGTCCAGGACCTGGTCCAGGTTGTACGCCTTGAAGCCGACACGGTGGTCCGAGATGCGGTTCTCCGGGTAGTTGTACGTACGGATCTTCTCGGAGCGGTCGACGGTGCGGACCTGGCTGCGGCGGGCGTCGGCGGCCTCCCTCTCCGCCTCCTCCTGCGCCATGGCGAGCAGCCTGGAGCGCAGGATACGCAGTGCCTGCTCCTTGTTCTGCAACTGGCTCTTCTCGTTCTGGCAGGAGGCGACGACTCCGGTCGGGACGTGCGTGATGCGCACGGCGGAGTCGGTGGTGTTGACGGACTGCCCGCCCGGCCCGGAGGAGCGGTAGACGTCGATGCGGAGATCGTTCGGGTTGATCTCGACGTCGATCTCCTCGGCCTCGGGGGTGACGAGGACACCGGCGGCGGAGGTGTGGATACGGCCCTGGGACTCGGTGGCCGGGACGCGCTGCACGCGATGCACGCCGCCCTCGTACTTCAGGCGGGCCCACACGCCCTGTCCGGGCTCCGTGGCGCCCTGGCCGCCCTTGGTCTTCACGGCCACCTGGACGTCCTTGTAGCCGCCCAGCTCGGACTCCGTGGCGTCGATGATCTCGGTCTTCCAGCCGACGCGCTCGGCGTACCGCAGGTACATGCGCAGCAGGTCACCGGCGAACAGGGCCGACTCGTCGCCGCCCGCGCCCGCCTTGATCTCGAGGATGACGTCCTTGTCGTCGCTGGGGTCGCGCGGGACGAGGAGCAGGCGCAGCTTCTCGGTCAGCTCCTCGCGCCGCTGCTCCAGCTCCTTGACCTCGGCCACGAAGTCGGGGTCGTCGGCGGCGAACTCGCGCGCGGTCTCGATGTCGTCGCCCGTCTGCGTCCAGGAGCGGTACGTGGCGACGATCGGGGTGAGCTCGGCGTAACGCTTGTTCATCTTGCGCGCGTTGGCCTGGTCGGCGTGGACCGACGGGTCGGCGAGCTTCTTTTCCAGGTCGGCGTGCTCGGCGACGAGTTCCTCGACGGCCTCGAACATCTTGGGCTCCTGTGCAGGGACGGGGGTGAAGGGCGGGCGACCAAAAACGCCGGTCCCGGAGCGCCCGGTGAGGGGGCGCGTCCGCGGACCGGCGAAATGGGGCTCGCTACTTCTTGGAGCCGGCGGCCTTGCCGAAGCGGGCCTCGAAGCGGGCCACGCGGCCACCGGTGTCGAGGATCTTCTGCTTGCCCGTGTAGAACGGGTGGCACTCGGAGCACACGTCGGCACGGATCGCGCCGGACTCGATGGTGCTGCGGGTGGTGAACGACGCGCCGCAGGTGCAGCTGACCTGCGTCTCGACGTACGCGGGGTGGATGTCGCGCTTCAAGGTGTCTCCTAGGTTTCGGGAGGGCTCCGGGTCGCTGCCGCGGGGTGCGGGAGCGTGAACCGGGGCCGACGTACCAGTCTGCCAGGACTGGCGCCATCCCCCAAAACCGGGGGCTGCCGTTGTTTGTTCCCCGCGGGTCGTCGGGGGGTGCTCGCGCCCGCGCGGCGGAGCCGCATATCGATACAGCCCCGCGCCCCTTTGGGCGCGGCCCTCAGGTACCGCTCACGACACCCTTGGCCTCACCCGTCGCCGTGCCCTTCGTCGCGCTCTTCGGGATCGGCTTGTCGTCCTGCAGGGCCTTCCAGATCTCGTCGGCCTTCTTCTTCTGGAGGAGGACACGGTTGGGGTCGGCCGGGTCGTAGGCCACCGGCATCGTGACCATGTGCATGTGGGACGGGGTGATGCCCTTGAGGCCGCCCGCGAAGGACGCGAGCTTGTTGACCGAGCCGAGGTCGGAGTCGGCCGTCACCGTCTTGGTCGCGGTCTCCGCGAGGTCGAGCAGCTTCTTGGGGTTCGTGAAGACGCCGACGTCCTTGACCTGGTTGACCAGGGCCTTGATGAAGGCCTGCTGGAGCTGGATGCGGCCGAGGTCGGAGCCGTCGCCGACGCCGTGCCGGGTGCGGACCAGGCCGAGGGCCTGCTCGCCGTCGAGTCTGTGGGTGCCGGCCTTCAGCTTCAGGTGGCTGTCGGGGTCGTCGATGCTCTTGGTCGTGGTGACCTCGACGCCGCCGAGGTCGTCGATGAGCCTCTGGAAGCCGGCGAAGTCGACCTCCAGGTAGTGGTCCATGCGCAGGTCGGTGATCGACTCGACGGTCTTCACGGCGCAGGCGGCCCCGCCGGTGGAGTACGCGGAGTTGAACATCACGCCGTTCGCGGCGGGGTACTCCTTGCCCTTGGTGTCCGTGCACGCGGGCCGGTCGATGAGGGTGTCGCGCGGGATGGAGACCACGCTTGCCTTCTTGTGCCCCTTGTAGACGTGCACGATCATCGCCGTGTCGGAGCGGGCGCTGCCGTCGTCGCTGCCGCCGCCGAGCTTCTTGTTGCCGCCGGCGCGGGTGTCGGAGCCGAGGACGAGGATGTTCTCCGAGCCGTTGTCGGCCTTCTTGGGCCGGTCCGCGCCGAGGGCCTGGTCGATGTCGACGCTCTTGAGGTTGCCGTTGAGCTTGAAGTAGACGTAGCCCGCCCCGGCGCCGCCCACGGCGACGATGCCCGCAGCGGTCCAGGCCGTCACCATCAGGGCCTTGTGGCGCTTACGGGGCTTGCGGCGTCGGCCCTTGGCGCGGTGGCGCGGCCCGGTGATGCCGGTATCGCCCGGTATACCCGGACCCGGCGTGCTCTCGGCAGACATGTGCTCCTCAGCTCGTCTACGGTCGGTTACCCCCTGCGGTCAGTGCCAGGCGTGCACGGTCGGGGACTTCCTCCTGGCACCATCGTCACTCCGCCTGGTCAGACGGAGAAACTCGGGAAAGGGTTGCACAACGGACTGTGCCCACCGCGTGGGGCGGTGGGCACAGGGTGTGTTCGTGTCAGCGAGGGGTACCTCGCTCACCTGCGGTTTCAGCCGAAGATGTCGTACTGCTTGAAATCGGTACCGACGGAGATCCTTGTGGCGAAGATCTCGCTGGTCGCCTTGCCGGTGCCCGGGTACAGGTAGAGCGTCCCGCCGGGGGTGCGGGCCAGGAAGTCGGCCTTGCCGTCGCCGGTGATGTCGCCGGTGGCGTCGAAGGCGTTGTAGCCGCTCCAGGTGCGCACCTTGACCCGGGCCGAGAAGGCGCCCGAGCCGGCCTTGCCGGTGCCCTTGTAGAGGTACACGTAGCTGCCCGAGGCGCTGCGGGCGATCAGGTCGGTCTTGCCGTCGCCGGTGAAGTCGCCGTGGCCGCGCACGGAGTTGTACTGGTTCCAGCCGGAGCTCACCTTGACGCGGGGCGAGAAGGTGCCGTTGCCCTGGCCCGGGTAGATCCACATCACGCCCGCCGAGTCGACCGAGAGCAGATCGGGCAGGTAGTCGCCGGTGACGTCACCGGGGGTGATGATGCGGGTGCGGGTTTTCCAGTTGTCGGCGATCTGCTTGGTGGACCAGGTGCCGGTGGAGATCACGTAGTGGGCCCAGAAGACGTCGCCGTCGCTGCTGCGCCGGTAGACCAGGTCCTGGTAGCCGTCGCGGTCGAGGTCCGTCTGGAGGACGGTGTTGAAGCCGTTCCAGTTGCCCCAGGACTCACGGGCGGCGAACGACGTGCCCTTGGAGTCCTTGGAGTAGCCCGTCTTGGTGGAGGCGTTGCGCACCCACAGGTCGGCCTTGTGGTCGCCGCTGATGTTGGTGTCGTCGAGGCGCGGGTAGGCGGCGCCGACGTAGGTGCTGACCTTGCTGAAGACGCTGTAGGCGCCCTTGGCGACGCAGTCCGTCACACCCCAGGAGACGACACCGACGATCCGGTTGTTCACGACCAGGGGGCCGCCGGAGTCGCCGTTGCAGGCGGTGGTGGTTCCGCTGTCACTGCCGGTGGCGGGCTGGCCCGCGCAGACCATGTGGCCCTTGATGAAGTCGCTGCCGTACGCGCCGGCGCAGGTGGTGTCCGACTGGACGGGCAGCGTGGCCGTCTTCAGCGTCTCGGAGATGTCGTCGCTGGTGGAGCTGGTGCGGCCCCAGCCGTAGACCTTGGCGCTGGTGCCGGCCTGGTACGACGTGGTGTCGCCGGACGTCGTCATGCGGATCGGCGTGGCCTTCACCGGGACGGGCAGGGTGAGCACCGCGATGTCGTTGTCGATGGTCGTCGCGTTGTACGACGGGTGGTTCCACTGCCGCCAGACGCCGGTGACGGTACCGCCGTGCAGGTCGGTGCCGTCGGCCGAGGGCAGCTGGGAGGTGCCGGTGACGATGGCGCCGTTGGCGTGCCAGTCGTAGCCCTTGACGCAGTGCGCGGCGGTGAGGATCTTCGTCGGCGCGACGACGGCGCCGCCGCAGAAGAAGCCGATGTCGTCGCTGGTGGTCGAGGTGCCCCGGTCGTCGTAGTAGTGCAGCTGCGCCATCCACGGGGCCGTGGTGATGGTCGTCTCGCTGCCGCCGATGATCTTCGGGTCGATGGTGGAAGGGCTCGTGTCCGAGCTCGCGCTCAGCGACGCCTTGCTCGTCTTGCCCGCGATGTCGTCACCGGCCATGGCCCCCGCGACGCGCTTCTCCAGCTCGGCGAGCGACGGCGAGCTGGTGGCGGGCTTGACCGTCGGCTGCGGCAGCGGCGTGGCCGCGCCGGCGGACGTCGTCATCAGCGCGGCGGCCACGGCGGCGGCCACACCGGCCGCGGCGACGGGAAGGGCGATGCGTATCCGGCGTCTGTGCCGACCGCCCCCAGGCATGGTTCTACCCACGAATGTCCCCCCTCGGGATCACATGTTCGAAGAGAGCGTGATCCTACCCTTACGGGAACAGCACAAGGGGCCGCCCCCGTTTCCGGGAGCGGCCCTCTTACGCAGTGCTTACCTCAGTCGCCGTTGCCCGGCGTCGGAGTGGTCTTCTGGATCTGCATCAGGAACTCGGCGTTCGACTTCGTCTGCTTCATCTTGTCGAGGAGCAGTTCGACGGCCTGCTGCTGGTCCAGGGCGTGCAGCACCCGGCGCAGCTTCCAGACGATGGACAGCTCGTCGCTGGCGAGCAGGATCTCTTCCTTGCGGGTGCCGGACGCGTCGACGTCCACCGCCGGGAAGATGCGCTTGTCGGCGAGCTTCCGGTCGAGCTTGAGCTCGGCGTTGCCGGTGCCCTTGAACTCCTCGAAGATGACCTCGTCCATGCGGGAGCCGGTGTCCACCAGGGCGGTGGCGAGGATGGTCAGCGAACCGCCGTCCTCGATGTTGCGGGCCGCACCGAAGAAGCGCTTCGGCGGGTACAGGGCGGTCGAGTCGACACCACCGGACAGGATGCGGCCGGAGGCCGGGGCGGCGAGGTTGTACGCACGGCCCAGACGCGTGATGGAGTCCAACAGGACGACCACGTCGTGACCGAGCTCGACCAGCCGCTTGGCGCGCTCGATGGCGAGCTCCGCGACCGTCGTGTGGTCCTCGGCCGGGCGGTCGAAGGTCGAGGAGATGACCTCGCCCTTGACCGACCGCTGCATGTCGGTGACCTCTTCCGGACGCTCGTCGACGAGGACGACCATCAGGTGGCACTCGGGGTTGTTGTGCGTGATCGCGTTGGCGATCGCCTGCATGATCATGGTCTTGCCGGTCTTCGGCGGGGCCACGATCAGACCGCGCTGGCCCTTACCGATGGGCGAGACCAGGTCGATGATGCGGGTGGTGAGAACGCCCGGGTCCGTCTCCAGACGGAGGCGGTCCTGCGGGTACAGCGGCGTCAGCTTGTTGAACTCCGGGCGGCCACGGCCGTGTTCGGGCGCCATACCGTTGACGGAGTCCAGGCGCACCAGCGCGTTGAACTTCTCGCGGCGCTCGCCTTCCTTCGGCTGACGGACCGCACCAGTGATGTGGTCACCCTTGCGCAGGCCGTTCTTGCGGACCTGGGCCAGGGAGACGTACACGTCGTTCGGGCCGGGCAGGTAGCCGGACGTACGGATGAAGGCGTAGTTGTCGAGGATGTCCAGGATGCCCGCGACGGGGATCAGGACGTCGTCCTCGGCGATCTGCGGCTCGGAGGCGATGTCGTCACGGCCACGGCGGCCCCGGCGGTCGCGGTAACGCCCGCGACGGCCACGCCGGCCGCCCTCGAAGTCGTCCCCGTCCTCATCGGCCCGCTGGCGGTCACGGTCCTGGCGGCCGCCGCCCTGCTGCTGGTTCTGCTGGCCGCGCTGGCCGCCCTGCTGGTCGTCGCCCTTGTTGCCCCGGCGGTCGCGGCCGCCGTCGCGGTCCCTGTCCCGGCCGCGGTCACGGCGGTCGCGACGACGGCCCTCGCCGCCCTCGCCCCCGTCGGACCTGGCGTCGTTCTGGGACTGCTGCTGCGGCTGCGACTCGCCCCGGGACTCGTTCTTCGCCTCGGTGGCGACCGTCTCGGGAGCGGCGGCGTCCGGCGAACCGGCGTCGGCGGTGGCCCGGCGACGGCGGCGCTCGGAGGGCGCGTCATCTCCCCCACGCTCGGCCGCGCTCGCGCGGGAGGGGCCCCCAGCCGGCTGGCCGGGAATGTCGATCTGCTGCTGGGCCACGGCCTTCTGGGCCTTGTCGGCCTTGTCGGCCTTGTCGGCGGGGGCCTCGGAGGCCTGCTTCGCGTCCGCCGTCTTCTCCGCCTTCTCGGCGTTGTCCCCCGTACGGGTCCGGGAGGTGGCGCGGCGCTTCGGCTTGGTCTCGGCGGGGGCGTCGGCCTTCGCAGCCGGAGCGGCGCCGCCGGACGCCTGCGCCTCCTTGATGACCTCGATCAGCTGGCTCTTGCGCATACGCGCGGTGCCCCTGATACCGAGGCCGGATGCGACCTGTTGCAGCTCGGCCAGCACCATGCCCTCGAGGCCGGTACCGCGGCGCCGCCGGGAGCCGGCACCGGTGGCAGGCGCGGAGGCGTCCGTGGCGGGCGCGGCAGCGGTCTCCTCGACACGTGCGCCCATCAGATCGGTGGTGTCGCTCACGAAGGGTCCTTCCCTGGAGCGGACGTCGGCCTGTCTGGCTCGGCGACCGGTTGTGCTGTCCGGCTTCGGTCCGTGTGGTGTGAACCGTGCCGGGGCGGTGGTCCGCCTCAGCGGCGGAGGAATCTGGTGATGGCGCTTCCATGTGCCGTGACACCCAGTGTCAGTGTCACGCGGCGTGGTCGCACCGGTTCCGGAGCGTGCCCTGCGCCCCGCTCAGTGTCCGTGTACGGCGTACGGTCCGACGTACGGAACACAGTGCGGCTTGGGGGGCTCCCGGAAGAATGTCTGTCCCGGACGGGGACACGAGGCACCTCGCCATGGTGGGGTCGGGTGCAGACTTGAGGTTAACACTACCGGATCCAACAAACATTCCCCCTCTCGAAATCCGGCAACCGTGCGCTTTTAAATGTCACTGGACGTCGCGAGCGGCAGGACGATCGCGCCCTGCGCATCGAGACTCAGCCGATTGGCGGCCCAGTCCGCGCCCGCCAGGGCCTCGACCTTGTCGGCGGTGCCCGCGTCGGCCAGCGCCATGACCGTCGGGCCGGCGCCGGAGATCACCGCGGGGACGCCCTCGGCCCGCAGCCGCTCCACCAGCGCCGCGCTCTCGGGCATGGCCGGGGCGCGGTACTCCTGGTGCAGGCGGTCCTCGGTGGCGGGCAGCAGCAGCTCGGGGCGCCGCGTCATGGCCTCGACGAGCAGGGCGGCCCGGCCCGCGTTGGTGGCTGCGTCGACGTGCGGCACGGTGCGCGGCAGCAGGCCGCGCGCTGTTTCGGTGAGTACAGGCTTTCCGGGCACGAAAACCACCGGAACGATGGAATCGGCGGGCTCCATCCTGATCGCCCGGGCCGCGCCGCCCTCCATCCAGGACAGGGTGAAGCCGCCCAGCAGACACGCGGCGACGTTGTCGGGGTGGCCCTCGATCTCGGTGGCGAGCTCCAGCAGCGCCGTGTCGTCGAGCTTGGCCTCGGCACCTATGGTCACGGCGCGGGCGGCGACGATGCCGGCGCAGATGGCGGCCGAGGAGGAGCCCAGGCCCCGGCCGTGCGGAATGCGGTTGGCGCAGACGATCTCCAGGCCGCGCGGCTGTCCGCCCAGCAGATCGAAGGCGGTGCGCAGGGAACGTACGAGAAGGTGCCGCTCGTCACGCGGGAGTGTCTCGCTGCCCTCACCCGCGATGTCGATGTGCAGCCCGGAGTCGGCCACCCGGACGACCACGTCGTCGTACAACCCCAGCGCGAGGCCGAGGGCGTCGAAGCCCGGGCCGAGGTTGGCGCTGGTGGCGGGGACGCGCACCCGGACGGCGGCGGCTCGGAACGCTGGACCGGCCATCGCTCGATGACTCTCCTTGAGCTGCGTGATGTCGAATGACGTGGGATGGACATTCGATGGTGTACGAGAACCCTGGGGGCCGCGGAGACGGCGTGGCTCCGCGGCATATGCGGCGGGCGGGTTCAGTACAGCCTATCGAAGGAAGGTTCTGTGGCGACATAGGGCGCACAGGAGGCGCACGATGCGTGTCGTAAGCCCCCTGTGCACCCCCCGTAGGGAACCTCCCCGGTCAAGCGCCGTCTTACGCCGGACCGTGTCGGACGTTACACCGGCGCTCGGTGCGTCGGCGCACGTCAGACCAGTCCGAGGCGCTCCGCCGCGGCCGCCGAGTCGACGGGTACGGTGACCGGCTGCGGGGCACCGGCGACGGCCCAGTCGGGGTCCTTCAGGCCGTTGCCCGTGACGGTGCACACGATCCGCTGCCCCGGGTCGACCTTGCCCTGCTCGGCGGCCTTCAGCAGACCGGCGACGGACGCGGCGGACGCGGGCTCGACGAAGACACCCTCCTGCGAGGCCAACAGCCGGTAGGCGCGCAGGATCTCACGGTCCGTCACCTCGTCGATGAAGCCGCCCGACTCGTCCCGCGCGGCGAGCGCGTACTGCCAGGAAGCCGGGTTGCCGATGCGGATGGCGGTGGCGATCGTCGACGGGTCCTTGACGACCTCGCCGCGCACGATCGGGGCGCTGCCGGAGGCCTGGAAGCCCCACATGCGGGGGGTCCGGGCGGCGACGCCGTCGGCGGCGTACTCCTGGTAGCCCTTCCAATAGGCCGTGATGTTGCCCGCGTTGCCCACCGGCAGCACGTGGATGTCGGGCGCGTCGCCCAGCATGTCCACGATCTCGAACGCGGCGGTCTTCTGGCCCTCGATACGTACCGGGTTGACCGAATTGACCAGCGCCACGGGGTAGTTGTCGCTCAGGCCGCGCGCGAGCGTGAGGCAGTCGTCGAAGTTGCCGTCGACCTGGAGGATCTTCGCGCCGTGCACGAGGGCCTGGCCCATCTTGCCGAGCGCGATCTTGCCCTGCGGCACGAGCACGGCGCAGACCATCCCGGCCCGCACGGCGTACGCGGCGGCGGAGGCCGACGTGTTGCCGGTGGAGGCGCAGATGACGGCCTTGGCGCCCTCCTCCTTGGCCCGCGTGATGGCCATGGTCATACCGCGGTCCTTGAAGGACCCGGTCGGATTCGCGCCCTCCACCTTGAGGTGGACCTCGCAGCCCGTGCGCTCGGAGAGCACCTGCGCGGGCACGAGCGGCGTGCCGCCCTCGCGGAGCGTCACGACCGGCGTGGTGTCGGATACCGGAAGCCGGTCCCGGTACTCCTCGATGATTCCGCGCCACTGGTGGGTCATTGCTGGTTACTCTCCTTCAACCCGCATGATGCTGGCGACACCACGCACGGTGTCGAGCTTGCGCAACGCCTCGACGGTCCCGGTGAGGGCGGCGTCGGACGCGCGGTGCGTGACGACGACGAGGGAGGCCTCGCCGTCCTTCCCCGACTGGCGAACCGTATCGATCGAGACTCCGTGCTCGGCGAAGACGGTCGCGACCTGGGCGAGAACACCCGGTTTGTCGGCCACGTCGAGGCTGATGTGGTAGCGCGTGACCACGTCGCCCATGGGCGACACCGGCAGCGCGGCATAGGCGGACTCGCCCGGTCCGGTCGCGCCGCCGATCCGGTTGCGGCAGACGGCGACGAGGTCGCCGAGCACGGCCGAGGCCGTGGGGGAACCGCCCGCTCCGGGGCCGTAGAACATGAGCTGCCCGGCGGCGTCGGACTCGACGAACACGGCGTTGTAGGCGCCGCGCACGGAGGCCAGCGGGTGGCTCAGCGGGATCATCGCGGGGTGCACGCGCGCGGTGACGGACGCCCCGTCCGCGGCCCGCTCGCAGATGGCGAGCAGTTTGATGGTGCAGCCCATCTCCTTCGCGGAGGCGAAGTCGGCCGCCGTCACCTCGGTCATGCCCTCGCGGTAGACGTCGTCGAGGCGCACGCGCGTGTGGAACGCGATGCCGGCGAGGATGGCGGCCTTGGCGGCGGCGTCGAAGCCCTCGACGTCGGCGGTCGGGTCGGCCTCGGCGTATCCGAGGGCGGTGGCCTCGTCCAGGGCCTCCTGATACCCGGCGCCGGTCGAGTCCATCTTGTCCAGGATGAAGTTGGTCGTGCCGTTGACGATGCCCATCACCCGGTTGATCTTGTCGCCGGCGAGGGACTCGCGCAGCGGACGGATCAGCGGGATGGCACCGGCGACGGCGGCCTCGTAGTAGAGGTCCCTGCCGTGCTCGTCGGCGGCGGCGTGCAGGGCCGCTCCGTCCTGGGCGAGCAGCGCCTTGTTGGCGGAGACGACGGAGGCGCCGTGCTCGAAGGCGGTGGTGATGAGGGTCCGCGCGGGCTCGATGCCGCCGATCACCTCCACGACGACGTCGATGTCGCCGCGTTTGACGAGGGCGGTGGCGTCGGTGGTGACGAGGGCCGGGTCGATGCCTTCCCTGACCCTGTCGGGCCGCCGCACGGCCACGCCCGCCAGCTCCACCGGGGCCCCGATCCGGGCCGTGAGGTCGTCGGCGTGCGTCGTCATGATGCGCGCCACCTCTGAGCCGACCACTCCACAGCCCAGCAGCACCACCTTCAGCGGACGCGTACGCATCATCCGACCTCGTTTCCTCTTTACCGTCTACGGTGCAACCAGTCTCACTCACCGGACGGGAGTTTCTGCCCCCGGTCCGGATCGTGAGATGTCTATTTCATTTGTACGAGGGCGGAAGACAGGAGATCTTCCGCCCCGTGCCCTTCGGCCCCTCGCTCAGCCGACGTCGAGACGCAGCAGGTCCTCCTCCGTCTCACGGCGGACGATCACCCGGGCCTCACCGTCCCGCACGCTGACGACCGGCGGCCGCAGCACATGGTTGTAGTTGCTGGCCATGGACCGGCAGTAGGCGCCCGTGGCCGGTACGGCGATGAGGTCGCCCGGTGCCACGTCGGCCGGCAGGAACGCGTCCTTGACCACGATGTCCCCGCTCTCGCAGTGCTTGCCGACGACCCGGGCCAGCATCGGCTCGGCGTCGGAGGTACGGGAGACCAGCGCGACGCTGTACTCGGCGTCGTACAGCGCGGTGCGGATGTTGTCCGACATGCCGCCGTCGACGGAGACGTAGGTGCGCAGCCCGTCGAGGGGCTTGGTGGTGCCGACCTCGTAGAGCGTGAAGGCGGTCGGGCCGACGATGGCGCGGCCCGGCTCGACGGAGATGCGCGGCGTGCGCAGCCTGGCGGCCTCGCACTCACGGCTGACGATCTCGCTGAGGGACTTGGCGATCTCGTGCGGCTCGCGCGGGTCGTCGTCACTCGTGTACGCGATCCCGAGCCCGCCGCCGAGGTCGATCTCGGGCAGCTCGACACCGTGCTCGTCGCGGATGTCCTTCAGCAGCATGACGACCCGGTGCGCGGCGACCTCGAACCCGGACAGGTCGAAGATCTGCGAACCGATGTGGCTGTGCAGGCCGACGAGTTCGAGCCCGTCGAGCGCGAGGGCACGGCGTACGGCCTCGGCGGCCTGCCCACCGGCCAGCGGGATGCCGAACTTCTGGTCCTCGTGGGCCGTGGCGATGAACTCGTGGGTGTGGGCCTCGACGCCGACGGTGATCCGGATCAGGACCTTCTGCCGCTTCCCGAGGCCCTGCGCGATGTGGGCGACGCGGGCGATCTCCTGGAAGGAGTCGAGCACGATGTGCCCCACACCGACCTCGACGGCCCTGGTGATCTCGTCGACGGACTTGTTGTTGCCGTGGAAGGCGATGCGGTCGGCGGGCATGCCGGCCGACAGGGCGGTGGTCAGCTCGCCGCCGGAGCAGACGTCGACGTTCAGCCCTTCCTCGTGCAGCCAGCGCACGACGGCACGGGACAGGAACGCCTTGCCGGCGTAGTAGACGTCGGCGCCGGTCCCGAACGCGGTGCGCCAGGCACGCGCGCGGGCCCGGAAGTCGGCCTCGTCGAGGATGTAGGCCGGGGTGCCGAACTCCTCGGCGAGCCGCGTGACGGGGATCCCTCCGACGGTGGCGACACCGCGCTCGTCACGCGTCACGGTCTGCGCCCAGACCTTCGGGTCCAGGACATTGAGGTCGGCGGGCGGGGCCGAGTAGTGGCCCTCGGGGAGGACGTCGGCGTGACGGGGCCCGGCGGGGTGGGCGGAACGGCTCATGATCGGTCGTCTTTCAGAGATGGTCGGGTGCGTCGATGCCGAGCAGGGACAGGCCACCGGCCAGCACCGCCCCGGCGGCTTCGGCGAGGGCGAGCCGGGCACGGTGGGCGGCCGAGGGTTTCTCGTCGCCGAGGGGCAGCACGGCCGGGAGCAGCGGCAGCGTGGCGTCGGCGACGCTGACGAGGTGCCGGGCCAGGCGGTCGGGGCAGCGGTGGGCGGCGGTGGCGGCGAGGATACGGGGGTGGTCGCCGAGTGCGGCGAGCAATGCCTCCGCGTCGCTCACGGGGCCGGGCTCGGGGTGGAAGCCCAGGTCGGCGGCATTGCGCCGGAGCGCCCGGGTGCGGGCGTGGGCGTACCGGACGCGGAAGAGGGGGTTGGCCTCCCGCTGGACCAGATGATCGCCGGTGATCCGGGGCCGGTCGTGCGCGGCCGGGTGCAGCAGCGCCCAGCGGGCGGCGTCGCGGCCGAGGGGCAGAGGGTCGGCCGGGGCGGGGACGGCGTGGAGGGTGACGTCGAGGTCGGGGAGGGAGCGGGGGCCGGAGCTCGCGGAGGGGCTCCGGGGGTGGCTGCCGGGGCCACTGCCTGAATGGCTGCCGGGGTCAGTGGCTGAATGGCTTTCGGGACCACGGCCGGAATGACTGCCGGGGCCACGGCCGGAATGACTGCCGGGGCCACGGCCGGAATGACTGCCGGGGCCACGGCCGGGATGGCTGCCGAGGCGACTGTCTGAATGACTGCCGGGACCACTGCCGAGGCCACGGCAGGAATGGCTGTCGAGGCGACTGTCTGAATGACTGCCGTCGACTCCGAGGACGGTCTCCCACTCCGGCGCGGGCCGACCGTCGCACGTGACGCGTACGACGTCGCCCTGGCTGCGCAGCACGCGGGCCAGGGCATCCGCGACGACGACGGCACGGACCTCCGCCGGGCACCGGAGCCGCACGATGGTCCCGTTGCTCCCCTCCGCGTGGCCGTACCGCCGCCCGCGCCGCAGGATCTCCTCGACGAGGAGTGCGGAGGCGTCGCGTTCCAGGCTGAAGTTGAGGAATCCGGGACCCGTGACGACGACATCGTCGATGAAGGCCTCACCGGCGAGCCGCGCCCTGAGGATCTCGGCCACGCGCCGCGGCGGCTGCTCTGCCGCGCAGGCCAGCTGGAGGGCGATGCCGGTGGCGTAGTCGCCACAGCCCCCGGGCCCCGGCGGAGTGACCACGGCCCGCTCCGGCACGGTCACGCTGAGCTCACCCTCGTCGACAGCGCGGCGCACGGCGTGCAGCACGGTGCGGGAGAGCTCGACGGGGGTCACGGGGACAAGCGTATGGGAGGAGGGGGGTGGAGAGGCGAGCCGGTTTTGAGGAGGGTCCGGGATGTGGACGCGGGGCGATGCCGCGGCCCGGCCCGCGGGGCTGTGCGCAGCTGCCTGCCCAGCCATGGACCGACGATCCCCACGCGGCCGAGGGATCACCCGCCGGCGCTCCCGGCCCGCTCTGCCTCCCCCGCACCGAGGACGGACCCATAAGCGGCCGCACCACCGCCGCCGACGCCACCACTGCCACCGACGCCGACCCCGCCACTGACGCCGGCACCACCCCCCGGCCGACCCTCACTCCGCTCCCGCTCGATCAACTGCCGCACCATCCCGACGAGTTCGGCGGGCTCGAACGGCTTGGCGAGGAAGGCGTCGACGCCCACTTCCAACCCGGCCTCGACCTCGTACTGGGTGCAGGCACTGATGATGGCGAGGGGCACGTCACGGGTCCGCGGATCGGCTCGCAGGCGGGCGGCGGTCCGGATCCCGTCCAGCCGGGGCATGACGACGTCGAGGGTCACTGCATCGGGCCGCACCTGATGAACGACATCAAGACACTCGGCACCATCGGCCGCGGTCACGACCTCCAGCCCCTCCAGCTCGAGGTTGACCCTGATCAACTGCCGGATGACCTTGTTGTCGTCCACAACAAGCACCCGGCCCGACGCGCCTGGCACAACTCGAGAGTAGGTCGACCCCGGCCACCGCGTCCGGGTTTTCCCCACTTCCACCCCGACCGGGCGACCCGCAACCCCGCCCCCGACAGCGGAAACCCGTTCATGACCACCCCGGGGGAGCTGGTAGTGTTCTACCCGTCGCCGCGAGCAACGCGACGGACACGCCCCCGTAGCTCAGGGGATAGAGCAACGGCCTCCGGAGCCGTGTGCGCAGGTTCGAATCCTGCCGGGGGCACCTTGGATTAGGTGCCCAAAGACCCCGCCATCAGCGCATTCGCTGAGACGGGGTCTTCGCGTATGTGCAGGGGTGTGCCGGTCGGAGCGGCTGTATGTCGGGGGCCGTGGACTATGCGTGGACTGGCCGCAGGGTAGGAATCCGCAGGTCAGGACCGGAAAACGCCGAGGCCCCCGGACCGTAGTCCAGGGGCCATCATGCCGCAGGTGCGCGCGTCGAAGGTGTGCTGGGATCAGTTCCCGTCGCCGGGCTCGTCCTCCTGGCCGTCGTCCTCACCGAGCAGCTCGGCGATCCGGCGGTTGGCGATGTCCTGGCGACCGTCCAGGCACTTCGCGTACCGGCTCAGCAGCACTTCGACGCTGTTGCCCGCACGCTCCGCAACCTCAGTGGGGTCGACGCCGGCATTGAGCCAGGAGGAGAGCGCGGCGTGCCTCAGGTCGTACGGCCGAGCGGCCAGCGGCGAGGTCACCTGTTCCGGCGTGAGCGCCAGATGCCGAGCCTCGTCCCAGACGCGCCAGTACGTGGTGGACGCGACCACTCCCCCACGTTCGTTGGCGAACAGCCGCCCATCCTCGGCGGTGCCGAACTCCTCGATGTGGGCCAGGAGCATGCGGACGAGGCGAGGCGGGATCGGGACGATGCGGGTTTCGTTCGCGGGGCGATTCTTGAGGCCGCGGTTGTCGTGAACCTCCCCGGTTCCGGTCCAGCGCTTCCCCACGGTCGGGCGGGTCTTCTCCAGGATCAGCGAGCCCCACCCGGTCTCCGGCAGCGTGCAGTCCGGACGACGCAGCGCCACAGCTTCCGCCGGCCGAAGCCCACCGAAGTACATGCAGGCGAAGAGCGCGACCATGCGCCGCCCACGGGCTCTGCGGTAGCCGCCGACGTAAGAGACTGCGGCCAGGAGTTCGCGTGCCTGCCGAGGGTTCACCACCACCCTGCGGTCGACTTCCTTGGTCACCTTCGGCGGCTTCCACTTCACGAGCGTGACCGGGTTCTCCGGGAGCTCCCCCAGTTCGACCGCGTAGGCGAGGGCGTTGAAGAGGACCGCGCGCTTGCGCCGTACCGTCTCGGCGGCTGCTGGAGCGCCGGACAGCTTGAGCTTGAGCGAGTCGAGGACGCGGCGGATGTCTGCCGGATTCTTGAGTGTCGCCAACGGCAGCGAGGCCTTGGCCACCCAGCGAAGAGCGTTCGCGATATCGACCGGCGGAGCTTCCTCGTCCGAGGCTTGGACGACGAAAGCCCAGCCCCGCAACGCACGGCGCAAGACGTCGTCAGCTGGCCGCCCCGGGCGATCACCCAAAAGCTGAGTTGTGACGAGCGTCATCGTCTCGTTCAGGCTGTCGCGGGAGTTCGGAGCCGCGTGCGGCCACTTCATGGCGACGTAGGCCCGTGCGAAGTCGTACCAGGTGCGAGACACCTTGGCGGGTGCCATGGAGTCCGGCAGACCAGTTTCCGTGTCGAATGCCTCCCCCTTCTGGGCAGCCCGAAGAAGCTTGGCTCGGAAGTTGTCGGCGAGCGCCTTCGTCCGGAAGGTCTCGGAGAACGGTGGGGCATCGCCGACCTTCCATCGCACGTCATACGACGGCGTCTTGTACGGCCGCTTGCGGATGCCCCACACCCTCACGTCATGCGACTTCACGCCGCCTCCGCGAGCCCGTGGAGCCACGCGTCGAAGTCGCTGCGCCAAACGCGGAGCTCACCGTTCGGAAGCTTGATCGCTTCCGGAGCCTGCCCCAGCTCGCGCCAGCGGTAGAAGGTTCGGCGGGACACCCCGCCGAGCTCGGCGAGGATCTGCGGGACAGTCATCAGTTCGTCCCGTCGGCGGTCCATGTCGGTTCTCCTTCCGTTCCGGGGGCGGGTTCGAGGGATGCGGCCAGCCAGGCTTCGGTGTCGGACAGGCCGGTACCGGCGAAGACCCAGTGGGCGAGGACGTACGTCGTCTCGGGCTCGGGGCCGGTGGCTGCTGCGGTTTGTGCGCGGCGCCATGTAGCGCGGGCGTCTCGGAGGGCGCCGAGGGTGGTGGAGTAGCGGCGGGACTTGGTGGAGAAGTGGCCGCGGAAGCCGAGCATGTGGGCCCAGGCGCGCAGGCGGAGGTGTTCGAGGTCCTTGCGGGCGCCGAGGAACCAGGCGGTGCGGATCATGCGGCGGGCGTGGTCGCTGATGTCGAGTTGAGCGAGTTCGGCGGCGAACTTGAGTGGGCGGTCGAGAGCTCCCGTTGCTGTCTCGGCACCCTTGGTGGCGTACTTGGCGATGTAGGCGGCGACGGCTCGTTCGGTGAGTTCCTGGCCGTCGTTGAAGTCGGCGGAGCGGATGGTGCGGACGTCGAGTTGGCGGCCGAAGGTGAAGGTGTGGGTGCGGCCGTCGATGGTCGGGCCGTCGACGCGGACCTTGGCGGTGGCAGCGCGGATGGCGTCTGTGAGCAGTTCGGCCGTGGCCCAAGTAGGGGGTGGCGTGTCGCCGCCGCTGGGGCCGTCGACGCGGATGACGGCGTGGAAGTGGACCGCGCCGCGCTTCTGGTACTCGGCGACCTTGGCGAAGCTCACGCGGGCGTGCTCGCGGAAGCGCCGCTGGGACAGGCCGGCGCGCTTGGCAACCTCCCGGCGCAGGTAGGTCGAGAAGCGCCGCCAGAGCGGACCGGCGTGGGCGTTCCAGAGCACGGCGGCTTCGTAGTCGTAGGTGTCCGGGTCGAGCGCGGTGCCGAGTACGTCGTCGTCCTGGTCGTGGTGGGTGCCGCAGCGGCAGGGGCGCCCACTGGAGGGGCGGTTGTGGACCGGGCCGAAGCTCGGCGCCGTGAAGGTGGCGAACACGCGCGGGTGCATGGCGACGTGTTCGGGGGTGCCCTTGCCGCCGCGCAGGCCGGAGGTGATCAGATGGAAGGTGTCGCGGCGGTAGACCTCGGCGCAGGCCGCGCAGCGCGACGTGCGGCGGTTGTTGCAGCGGACGAGGAGCTGTCCGGCCGGGAGGCTGGTCGAGTCGAGGCGGTGGAGGACATTGCCGATCTCGCCGGTGCGGGTGTCGACGTCGTACTCGGTGCGGTGGCCGTCGAGGCGGATCGGGTGGGTGCAGCCGCCGAGTCCGGAGAGCTGGCGGAGGATACCCGGCAGCGTGCCCTGCGCGGCCAGGTTCACGAGTTCCGGAAGTGGGGGCGGTGTGGTGCGGGTGAAGATGGCTTTTCCCCTTCTGGCTGGGCTCGGTCGGGAGGAACAGGCCCCGGGGCGGCGAAATGCTTGGTCGTGTGCCGCCGCCCCGGAGGCCAGCGCGGTTTCAGCGGCGCTGGTGATCGCGGAGCATGGAGCGCAGGACGACGGCGGCCACGGCAACGGAGATGGCGGTGACGGCGACGGCCGCCAGGAGCGCGGTGAGGACGACTCCGCCGACGACCAGGGCCACGACGGTCTTCTGATCGATGGAGACCGACGGGAGCGAGCGCCGTACGGGTGAAGGCTCGGTCGGGGTGTGGGTGTGCGCGGGCGGCGGGGTCGGGCTGTCGGGGTACTTCGGGAGGAACACGGGCGCGATCTCCTTATCTGCTCGTCTATACGTGTGAGCCGTTTATGACGGTCACGCCTGAGCGCGTGCCGGACTCGATGGCGGGTGCGAGGAAGGTGCGGGAGAGCCAGAAGCCGAAGAGGGCGATCAGGACGACGATCCAGACGCGGACGCCGAGGAACCTGACTGCTCCCCAGGCGAAGAACCCGAGGATGACGACGAGCGGCAGGCTGACGGTCACGGGCGAGAGTCCTTTCAGCGGACAGGGCAGCGGTGGGTGCGGGCGGCCAGCTCGGCGGCAGCGCGGCCGTCGTAGTCGGTGGAGAAGCCGCAGCGCGGGGCGGTGCAAGCGGCGGTGTGCTTCTCCTGGCCCCGGCCGTCGTAGTACGTGCCTACCCGGACGGGGCCGATGCGGACGACGTTGCGGAAGCGGCGGTTGGCGGTCACGAGGTCTCCTTCAGAGGTGGGTGGCGATGGCTTCGGCCATGGGTGCGGGGACACCGAGGCGGGCTCGGAGGGTCGGGGTGTCGATGGGTGTTCCGGTGCGGGTGTGGTGTTCGGCGGCGACCTTGCGTGCGTGGGCGACCAGGGCGGCCGGGACGGGCAAGGCGGGGGGCTCGGGCGGCTCCTGCTCGGCGGCCGGTTGGGGCGGGGCTTGTTCGGCGACCGGGTGTGCAAGCGACTCGGGACGTGGTTCTGGTGCCTCCGCGCGGTTGTGGACCTCGTTGTCCTTGTCGGGGTCGGCGGCCTGGTCGAGGGTTGTCGGCGCGGAGTGCGCGAGTAGCGTGCCGCCGAGGAAGGCGACCGCGGGCCAGCCCGCGACGAGGATGCGCAGCCAGGCCGGTACGTGGTTCATGTCGAGGAGGCCGGCGGTTGCGACGTTGGCTCCGAGGGAGGCGGTGAGCGCGATGACGAACCAGCACCACCCGGCCGCTTTGGCTTCCCCGGACCGCAGTCGGCGCCAGGCGGCGACGAGCAACAGGTCGACGCTGATCGGGTAGGCCCACGCTTTCCATCCGTCCTGCCCGGCCGCCGAGGCGATGTCGTGCAGGTGGGCGAAGGACAGCGCGGCGGCGATGACGGCTTGGATGAGCACCGCGTCAACGCGGGCCAGTTGGGCGCGCATGATGCGGCTCCTTCCGGATTCAGGCATGGGAGGGGTAGGGACTTGGCGTGAGGCGGTCACGCCGACCGGGGTTGGTGGAGGATGTCAGCCGGTAGCCGGGCGAGGCTCGACGACCGGGGCCGGAGATGCGATCGGCCGTACGGCCGCCTCTGGCAGGAAGGGCTTGAGCGCGGGCACGTCCGGCACCAGGTGTACGGACTCTCGGCAGGCCGCCGCCGCATCACTGAGGGACAGGTACGGCGTGCGGATGCGAGACCAGCCACCGGAGGTGTCACCCGCGACGGCCAGGCCGGGGCGTTCAGGTGCGATGGCACAGGCAGCCGAGACCGCCTCGGGGGCGATATCGCCGAGCGCCATCTTCGCGGAGGCTTCGTCGTTCACTCGGTGGCAGACGCGGCCGGTCAACTGGGCCCGCAGCATGGTCGCGCCCTTGCCCAACTCGGCGCCGAAGCGCTGCCCGCAGACCTCCAGGTAGATGCCGGCCGCGCGGCCGAGCTGGGCGAGGCGAACGAGCTGGGTGACCATCTCGTCCCGGCGTTCCTCGTCCCTCCTGGTGGCGACGAGGAAGAGTTCGGCCACCTCGTCCACGAACAGCACCAGGGGAACCGGGCGTTCAGACTCGGGCAGTCCCCAGATGTCGGAGGTGATCTCTTCGGCCGGGGTGTCCGGGGCGATGCCCTGCCGGGCCTTGATCAAGTCGTATCGGTCCTCCATCTCCTTCACGAGCACGGGCAGCAGCTCGGCTGCCTGCTCCGGGTCGGTCGCCAGCGCGGAGAGGCGGGAGGCGAACGGCGCCAGCTCCACACCGCGCTTGCAGTCGATCCCGACCAGGGCGACCGCCTGAGGGGCGAGTCCGGCGATCAGGTGCCGCAGATACATGGACTTGCCCGACAGAGTGGCGCCGAGGGTGAGTTGGTGGGGTACGGCCCGGTAGTCGCGTACGAAGGGCATGGCGTCCTCCCGCAGGGCCACCGGCACCTGAAGGAACCCGGCGTCCACCTTGCGAGGCATCCGCACCTGCCTCAGCACGTCGAAGCCGACCAGCCGCAGTTCGACCACACCGGGCTTGATCGCGGTCACGTACACGGCGTGGACGCCCCAGGCGTGCCGCAGCCGTTCGGCCGAGGCGGCGACGTCGGCTGGTTCCTGCCCCGGAGCGAGCCGGAGCCGCAGCCGCAGCCCGGTCGAGGTGGGCCGGATGATGCCCCGGCGCGGCGGTACGGGACGAACCTCACGGCGGGTGGTGGCCTTGACCGCCAGCATCCGCAGCCGGGACGGCGCCACGGTCAGGCCGCAGGCCTCCATGACCGAGCCGTAGGAGCCGAGGAGCCGGGCCGTGGATATCGGCAGGCCGACTGTGGACCAGTACACCCCGGGATGCTTGGCCCGGGCGTAGGCGGCCCCGCCGCCGAGTGCGGCGACAGGACCACCCACTTCCAGGAGTGTCGTCAGGTCGGTCATCAGGCAGCGGCCCCGGTGGCGGCCGGGAAGGCGGCCGGTGTCACGGCGGCGGCGCGGTAGGCGATGCCGTGGCGCTGCTGCCCGTTGAAGACGCTCTCCCACGGTCGGGCCACCAGCCCCGGCAGCGAGACCGGAGCCCCGAGCGTCAGCCCCTCGGATATGCCGCTCTCGGGAACGGTGACCTTGATCAGCGACGACTCGCCGTCTTCCAGGTAGACGACGCCGATCGTCATCAGGGCCTCTCCGCTGGTGGCGTCCTTGGCGATCTCGCCCGTCTGCCGGTCGCGGACCTTGGGCTCGGGCGCCTCGGTCAGCAGGATCGTTGCGGCGGAGGTCTCTACACGGATGGTACGCAAGGTTTCTTCCCATCTACTCGTCTATACAAGGTGCAGTGTTCGAACCCGATCTCTCGGGAACGGCAACCACCTTGCCACACAACTTGCCCACTCGTCTATACGAGTAAGCCTGTTGGGGTGTACGAGTTCGGAGAAGCCTCCCCGCGCACCACCACCGGTCAGGCGCTCACGTCGCCGGGAGCTGGTACGACAGGACGTAGGCGTCGGCCGCCATGACCGTGTCGCAGACCTCCACGGCCCGTCCCTCCTGGTCGAACGCGGTACGGATCAAGTGAATGACCGGCACGCCGGAAGCCAGCCGCAGCGTGCGCACCTCATCGGGCGAGGGCATCCGGGCACGGATCTCTTCCTCGAAGTGGTCGAGGCGGTGCCCCAGCTCCTCAAGCCGGGCGTAGATGCCACCGGGCCCGGGGTTCGGCTCGGCAATCGGCGTGCCCCGTGCGATGTCGAGCGGCAGATACGAGGTGGCGAACTCCACCGGCCGCCCGTCCAGGAGATACCGGCGACGCCGGGCCAGCACTCGCCGCACGGACCCGAGCCGGGTGGAGACGTCCTGGCTGGCCTTCTCTTCCTTGACCTCCAGGCTGTCCACCTGCGGGTGACTGCCGGCGGCGTCTGCCTCGACGATGAACGCGGACTTCCCCTGCTCGCGGTGGCGCCGGGCGAACCGGTCGGAGGCGAGCCGTCGTACAGGCGGTCGTGGTCGTACGAAGACGCCCTTGCCGTGCTCGGCGTGGACCAGGCCCTCGCCCTGGAGGACGGAGAAGGAGTTTCGAACCGTCATACGGGAAACCCCGTAATGCTCGACGAGTTCGGCCTCGGAGGGCAGCTTTTCGCCCTCCTTGAATCGCCCACGGTCGATGGCCTCGCGCAGCTGGTCGGCGATCTGCCGGAAGACCGCACGATCGCTCGTGGGGTCGAGATCGCCGAGGAGGCCGGAGGAAAGAGAGGGCACGTGTACTCCTTTAGGTATCTAGACGAGTGGGCGAGCTTTTTTGCTACGGTGGAGAGCCTAGCCATCCGAGAGGGCAGAGGAACGTGAGCACCGACCGTCCGCACTCCGTGAGCGTCGCCGGAGTCATCGTCGACGACCAGGGCCGCGCCCTCTTGATCAAGCGCCGCGACAACGGCCACTGGGAACCCCCGGGCGGAGTCCTCGAACGCGAGGAAACCATCCCCGAGGCCCTCCAGCGCGAAGTTCTCGAAGAGACCGGCATCAAGATCGCGCTTCCCGCGACGCTGACCGGGATCTACAAGAACATGAAGGGCTTGATCGTCTCCATGGTCTTCCGCTGCGAGGCCGCCGACGGCACGCCCACCACCGGGGACGAGACCCGCGCACTGCGCTGGGCCACCCGCGAAGAAGTCATCGAACTCGCCGACGAGGCATACGCGATCCGCGTCCTGGACGCACTCGACGCGGTATCCCCGCCAGCCATCCGCGCCCACGACGGCGTGAAACTCGTCTAGCCCGAACCCGCTGCACATGGCGGCCTACCAGCACGAAGGAACTTGTATGCACGAGTATACGAGCATCGCCCGGGTCTGGGGACTCACTTGCCCAGGTTTTCCGGAAGAGGTCAGCCGGGCTCGCCGCTGGACACGGGACATCCTGCGCGGATCTCCCCTGGCCGACGACGCCGAACTGATCGTGAGCGAGCTCAGCGCGAACGCGATCCTCCACACCGCGAGCGGCGGACTCGGCAGCTTCCACCTGGCCCTCGCGGTCTCCCCCAAGGTGGTCGCCTTGTCGGTCACCGACGAGGGAGGAACGGGCACCGCCCCGAAGGTCGAGCAGCCAAGCGAGGACGCGGTACACGGCCGCGGCTTGGGCATGGTCAGCGTCATCGCACACCGGGTCGTCGTCCACGGCAGCCACAGCGGCTACACCGTCACCGCCGAACTCTTCACGGACGCTCAGCCCGGAGGACACCCATGCTGATGGACAAGCCCCAGCGGGGATTCTGGTGCGAGTGCTGGACGCAGGACGTCAACGACGAGACGGGGTGGCCGGCACTCCGGGCATCCTTCGACGCCTACTCAGCACCACAGGCAGACAGATGGGTAGCAGTCGCCCTGCGCACCATCTCACCAGCACTCGACCCGGACGCCTCCGACGAGGCCTGGGCCTGGCTCTACGACGGCCGCATCGATACGCGACGAGCCCTCTTACGCATGGAACCCTGCACGGTCTCTCTGACACACGCCAACACCCGCATCACTTGGACGATTCGGCCAGTGGTCTTCCTGCCGATGGCCCACCGCCAGGGCGTCGATCTCCCAGCCTGCGCATACGGCTTCACGCCCCGCACCACAGACTGAGTTACAACTTTCTCTACTGGTTCAAGGCGGCTCGCTCCGCTCACCGTGCGCGGCCCGGCCCCCGGCCGGGCCTGCGCTCCTGTCTCCGCCCCGCTCCAGCCCGCCCGGCGCCCGTGCCGCGCACACAGCAATCAGTCACCTGAGGCCAGAGAAGGGAAACGTCGTGGCTGGGGCGGTCGCCTCCACGGCTTTAGGCAGCCACTTTGGCGCGAGCCTCGAAGATCATGGCCCCAACGTCGTGCTTTACCGGGCAGGTCCACAGACTGCCCGACGCGCCGGAAGCTTACGGGGCCATGATCACTCGCGCCAAAGCAGCTCCAGCCCAAAGCCGCTCCACCGACCTCGTACGAGTTCGAGGGCCTATTCGCCTGGTCACTCAGATCAGCACCCTCGCTGCTGCACCACGATAGAGGCGGCCTGAAAACCCGGGGGTAAGGACCACTCAACAACGAGCAGCTCCCCCAGCTCGATCACCTCTTCCGTGATTCCTAATTTATGTAAGGGCGTCTCCGAGTGACGCTTCAACCACTTGACGCGTCTACTTTGCTCGGACCGGCTCAATTGAACCCAGACATCTACGAGCACACCCGCTCGCCTAGGTTCATGTCGATCCTTAAGGGATAAGCGGCGCACGTAGGGCAGAGATGCCGGATCACGCGCCAGCAGCACTAAGCACCAAGCCGTTTCATAGTTCAGCGAGGGGCCATGATGTGCCACTAAACGATGGGCTCTCCACTGGCTTATCGGCGCCAGGAACCACCGCCACATTGCAGTCACGAACTTCCCCGTTAGTTCGATAGCAGCTTCAGGACGGGCTTCAGCTGGCCCTTTCCTCGCGAGCCGAACTAGACTGCTCAAGTTGCAGCTCACGCTTTCGCTGCTCTTCCTTGAGTCGCTCGACGTACCTAGCAAACAGGCGCAAGCGATCAGCCTCAGGCAAAGCAACCCCGTCCTGATTGGCGTAGTCATCAAGCATGAATTGAGAAGCGTTGTAATGCTTTTCAATCTCATCAGCAGTGGATTGAAGGTTGTAACCACGCTCCCGGAACTTGAAGTAACCGGTGACACCTGCCGAGATACCGACCAAAGCACTCAGCGCCGAGGTACTGATAGCTAGAGCCTTGTTACTCCCCTGATTCATGGCCGTGAGAGTGGACGTAACGATAGAGCCACTGATGATCACCAGCTGGAACACGTTATGCACTCTTCTGTTCTTACTGGCCCCGTTACGGTACTGAGTAATTAGATCTAGGGATGCCTCACGATAGATTCGGAGGGCGGACGGCGAATCCAGGGGCAAGTGCGCAGCAGCCGTCTGCCGATCCTGCAAGGCGTTGCGAAGCAAGCCTGTGTGAGTAACGATCTTCTTGCGATTTTTCCAAATAACCCAAGTCAGAGCGACCCATAATCCTAAAACAATGATCAGTCCGGCCCAGCGCGTGAAATCGGGTTTAGATTCCCAGAGTCCTACGATTACGGTGTACCCCAACAGGAACGCTAGGGCGATGGAACCAAACAGGCACAGAATGAAAATCCGTTGGAAGGTCCTAGATGCGCGCAGATCGTCTTCGATCTCGTCATACGCTTTGACGCGCTGGCGATACTCCTCCTGTAAGCGCCGCTCTTGCTCTTCTGTGAGTGCGGGAAGGGTGTTCCCCCCTTGCCCAACAGAGCCTCCACGTCCCCCTGCGCTGCCCTGCCCGCTGGTCACAGCACCCCCGCATTCCCCCTAGCTAATACAACGAGATGGGAGAGTACGGATGGTTCTTGTTGCCGACAATGCCGCGTTGTCACCCAAGAGAAAATGGTGAACTCTAGTTACCACTGTTTCGTGAGTTACAAGATGAATCTAGAATTTCCAGCCACGTCAAGTAACTATTTCACCAAAACCCGAGAGACACTCGTTGCACCGAACGCGTCACTGGGCCACTGCGCCTGAGGTCGACACAGCAGGTCGAGGATCCACTCCTGCAAGCCACGAGCCATGCCTCCACCGCACAAGCGCCCTCCCGCGCCGTTCTCGGGCCGTGGAAGGGCGCTCAGTGATGACCACGTCGACAACGGCCGACAGCTCATAAGCAGGTCAGGGCATTGATTTATAACGTAGCCGTAGGTCACGGCCGCCAATGATCAGTTGTGGCTGCATAGCAGCTCAGCCTGAGCGAACCGCTGGCGTCACGCCCTATGGTCTTCAAGCGATCGGAGCTATGGGCCGGCCGGACACGATGGGCATCCGTCGGTCAGGCGTTTCCGGAAGGTCACAGGTGGCCGTCGACGACGGGCTGTTCAGTCGTCGTCACAAGCCGGGCTGCCGGTTCCCCCTTGACCACGAGCCATCGCGCCACGGCCACGCCCTACACACAGACGGCAACAGACTCGGCTACACCCACACGGGAGGTAATTCGGCCGCCCGTCGATGCCAAATGCGGCGACGGATTCAGGCGTTGTCTCCACCAGAGCGAGCTTCCTCTGCTGCCGCTCGCAGATCCAGTAGCTCAAAGATAACCCGATCATTATCAATCTTCGAAATCAGGTCAGGCTCTTTCAACATGACAGCCAGAATCTCTCTCAGGAGAAACTGCGCGATGTGAGTCGCGAGATATTTTTCATCTCCAATTACCACAAATCTCTTTTTCTCGTACTTAACTTGCCCGTGCACAATGTTCGACCTATAGGCGTACACTTTCTTGATAAGTTGAGCCACCTTTTCCGAGTCTTCAAACTTGGCTCGTATCAAGACAGCGGCCCCCCGAAGCCCAAGCTTGTATGTTGTATCTCCAGCGGTAGTTCCTCCGAGGAGAGCCTCGATTCCGACGCACAGATCAACTATCTCGTCCAGTTCATCGTCACGAAGACTGGCAAGCTGAAGTCGACGCGCAGCGAGAGAGACCTGGGGGTGAGCAACCTCAAGAGCCCTGTATAGCTCCGCAACGCGTCTCGCCTGGTCTGATGACAAAGTCACCGTAGGCGAGAAACTACCAATCGGAATGTGTCGATCATAGCGCTTAGCAGAAAAGGAGTTCGTGACCGTCGGAAGCGTTCGCACGTATCCATGAGTCCATCCATCCGGAATGAAGCAAACTTGATCATATCCGGTTGGCTCAGAGGTCACGACCGAGACCGCCTGTATCGCACGATCAACTTGATCGTGCGGAAATACGTCCCACTGTTCACGCCCCATAGCGAATGGCCATTCGATAGAAGCAGCATTGCGAACTACTAGCGCATGAGTACATGCTCTGACGAGCCAATCGTCTCTCTCATAAGCCTTCAAGCCGATGACCCTAGCCAGATGCTGCTCGTCACTGATTCGCTCGATGCTAATCGAATCTGACAGCTTAACCCGATCGTCCACGAAGGAGACATTCACGATTGGTATGAAAACATCAACAGGGAGTTGATCCTGCCGCCACCATGCCTCCAATTCCAGGTACCTCGACAGTGCGTACTCTTCGTCCCATACAAATCCCCGGTCGTCTGCATGCCGTGCAGCTACCTCGACAATTAGCTTTCTGGCTCCAAACTCAGCCACCTCTACCAATAGATCTTCTGACTTTACATGTCCGGCACCGTGAAAGGACGCGTAATCGCTCTGGCCTGCAACGTAGGAGACAACATCCCCGAATCCCTTGATGCCTTCATAGGTGAAGGGCCTTGACTGGAAACCCTTCTCCCATCCAAAAACTTTTCGGAGATCAGGCACGCGATGTTGAGTCTTAAAAGCCGGAAAGACTTCCCCGTCTTTCATATCGATGGCTGGATAGGAGTCATAGCTCTCGATACTTTTCCTTTCTGTCATCGCTCTGCCGATCTTTTCAAGGGCGTCCTGCATTGCTGGCTTGGCCAGACCCCACAGCGTTTGGTCCATAACAGGCATGTGTTCCTCTCAGCATCACCGGTTGCGGCCCTGCACCGCATAACGCCCTGCTCCACCATAGAGATCTGCACCGCCTTGTGACATCACATTTTGACGGTGGGTGCGCGTAGAGTGCTTGCTCCACATTTTTTGGGAACGAATGCCTTCATCGCTCTGGCGTCACCGGACTGCAGGCCGACGCAGCGCGCGGAGCCAACCGGCGAGCGTGGAGAAGTCGGCGTCTGCGAGGCCTTTGGACGGGCCGACGCCATGAAGCAGCGGCGGTCCAGGATGCTGGGCAGCGGCCCAGATGCGGCCCATGGCGCTCGTGCTGGTAGATCAGCTGGGCCCGCTCCGAGGGCTGGACCACGCGGACCATGAGGTCCTGCAGCTTGGCACACACCATCGTGGCTGGTTGTCGTCGGCTGAGGTTCGTGCCACAACCGTGCCAGAGGCAGGGGCCAGCCACGGTCAGCATCGGTGCCTGCGGTCGAGTGGCCCTCCACTTCCTCGGTCGGCGAAGCCGCAGCTCAGGTCCGAGATCACCCAGCCTCTCTCCTAAAGCGGTGTCAGCCAGCCGTGGACTGTCCGTGGACTCGTCCCGCCTAATCTGGCACGTGCAGGACCGTGACCTGCCGCGTTGACCGGCTCTCAAGGGGCCTCCGCAGCCGCTTAGCCTGATCTAGCGGCATGGTGCCCCCGGGTTCGCCTGTCCGATTCGAACGCTTGCCGCCTGCTTTGCCTTGGCGGCCTGGAGCGGAGCAATCGCGGCTGTGCACTATCCAGGCGCGTACTCAAAGATCGTATGAGTGACGCCCTTGATCACTATGGTCTCGCTTGTGCGGCGGTAGCGCTCGTTCGCGCCGGTCGCGCTATTCAGGAACCACAGGTAATCCTGGTCGTCGTCGACCGGGAATTCGGCATTCAGCCCGTTGTTGGGCCCGTTTCGGAAATGCAGGGCAGCCTTAGGCCCCTGGCCAGTGTCCGGCCGGCCGTCACTCGGGGGATGCGAGACGTCGCTCATCGTCCTTTTGAAAGCGTCAGAGGGTCCGTCCTGCATCAGGTAGCTCTGTGGCGGCTGACTGACCTGCGTCTCGCGCTCTCGGACCCCGGGCAGTTCCACTCCATCCAGCGGGTTGTCATCGGGGTGGTGGAACAGTTCATTGCGCGCATTGTCTGCGAAGCGCTGATTCAGCTCTTTGACTAGCTTGGTGAAGGTCCGTACGAAGAAGTCATCGTGCCCCGGCGACGCCATGATGATGGCTGCCCGTCGATCGATAGGTACGAGAATAGCGGCTGCGTTACCAATCCCGACTCCGAACCAGCGCGGCACATCGTCGCCACGCACAAGCGTCACCGGATGGTCAGGGATAAGCAGTGCGCGGCGCTCGAATTTGATCAAACCCCAGGAACGTGCCATGAACACTTCGTAGGCCGTCTTCATGGACTGGCCCATCAACGCCATGTGGTCGTTCACCGACATCTCGGCATAATAGCCGTCGAAGTCCGTCAGCTCCTCCCACAAAGCGTCGACGTCTTGGTCCGACACAGGCTCCGTGGTGTTCTCTGCAAGGCGCCTTCGGATCTCAGGTTTTCCGCCCATGGCGATCAATACCTTGCCCAGGTGGTCCGCCATCTCATTGTGTGCCTTACGGGCGGCGGGAATCCGGGCATGCTGCGCCGCAATGCACTCGGCAAGGACAGCACGCTCTCCGGTCGGCAGTGGCCACACCCCGTCGACAACCCTGCGGATGACCCTCGCCGCCTTGCCCTCCAACTCTGCGAACAGGTCTTCCACAGTGTCGTCGAGTTGCCCAGATCCATCCCGCATTGAGTAGAAGTCGCGGCGGACAGTGACGTCAGCGATCCCAACCGAGCGCCGCCGTCCCCCATCAAGGGGAACGCGGATGATCTGCTCGCCGTCGGCGAAGCGCCGCAGGAGCAGACGCGGCACGGTGTGGTGGCGGCGCTTCAACTTCTGATTGCCGGAGGAATCGCTCATGCCATGACGATAAGGGCACCCCTCTGTGATCGTCCTGGCCTTTTCAGCAGCGCGTGGAGCTTCGCCGTGGCCCTCTCAGTTGTGGCCTCCACAGGGAACGGCTGCGGGTGGCGCCCCCGCCTCTAGAGCACCCCCGATGCTGGGCCGTCCCTGGGCCGTGCCAGGGGCACCCGCGGCCGCCCGACGGCGACCGACGTTGACAGTCGAGCGAGAGCCACCAACAGCGAAACCCCAGGTCAGGGGCCCCGGCCCATACGCGTTTCGCCCAAGGGTAGCTGTCGGGCAAGATGGGGTGTTTCTCGCCAGTGCCCAGGGACACCAACCGCGAGGTCAGAGTGACCCCAGACGCGCCCTCTCCATGAGATCAATTACGTAGTGGACCAGTTCGACAGGCGCGGTAGTGGCCGCGAAGATCCTGCGATCAACGCCCCTCTCTGGATCGAACCGGCCTGTGTAGATCAGTACGGGAACGTCGATCTTGTACTGCTCCAGCAGGCGCAGCATCTTGATCCCTGCCTGCCGATCGCCGTCCCGGTCAATGTCGCTCACGATGATGTCGTACGGCCTGCGGCGAAACAGGGGTGTGGCCTCCTCAGTCGACAGGGTCACATCGATGTGCATGCCGGCGGTGCGAAAGAGCTCAACTAGTGGGGCATTGCCCTCAGGGCGGTCATCAACCCACAGCAACTTGCCGCCTCTCAGAACGTCGGCGGCATGCTCCAGCCTGCCCAACGCCGTACGCCTGGCAGTCGCAGTGACAGTCGTCGTGCTCTCATCCTGAGCGCGATCGAGCAACTCGCCAGCGAGCTCGACTTCAACTCCGAGTGCGCGTACGGCGGTCAACCGCGGCACCATGCGTTGAACGATCGTCCCTCGCAGAGTGAAGTACACGGTGGCGGCGAAGGCCACCCAGAGTACTGAGGGAACCGTTCCGATGAGCTTGCTCCACAACGCGTCGGACATCCCAACATCATCAGAGTAGGGGACGCTCTGTGTGACCACTTCACGGAACATCATGAACTGACATCCAGTGGGCGCACGCGACGATCGGCGAACGGCCCCGTGGCGGCCGTCAGCATCAACACTGACGGGCCAGAAGCGTGCCAGATACAGCGGGGAATCACGGGGAAAACCAGGGTATCGAGCGACGGCCAGCCAATCACTGCGAGTACTCCGCCGCAGGTCAGCGCCACAGCGGGCCCTAGATCACCTTAGCTTCCCGAGCTGAGAGCGCGAGTTCGATTCTCGTCACCCGCTCCATAAATAACCCGTCAAAGACCCGGGGTCTCCTTGTTTTCCGAGCCAGTGGTGCGGCTGCGCCACCGCAACCGCACCAGAACGGTGTGACCAACCGCTGACGGGTTTCTGCGGTATCACAGGAGATGCCGCCGCCGCGTCGATGGGCGTTAAGCAACAGGAAGTGGTCAGGCGCGCCCCTGCCGCAGGTGGCGGGAGGCGGCAAGACAGGAGGACAACCATGTCGCCTCCTCGCGGTTGATGATCAGGCCAGCGACAGTGATCATCCCGTCCATCGGGCCGTCGAGTCGAATCGAGCGGTCACCAACTAGGAACATCTCCCAGTCCGCGTCGCTGTGCCAGAGCCGGGCGGTCTTCTCACCCCGGCTCTGGGCGAACACAAGTTCCTCTCCGTGCTCGTTCATTAAGTATCCGACGTAGTCCTTGTCGGTGATCTCACCGCCGCACAGGCGGGCCAGGAGCGGTTCGATCGCGGTCGGCGCGTCAGTCATGCGGCAGGCTCCTCGTCCGGGTCAGCGTCCTGTCGTGCCGACGACAGGGCCAGCATGCGGGAGGCTGAATTCAGCAGGGTCTCGTATGTGATCACTTCAATGCGTGTCTGGTGCGCGTTGTAGGTGCGCAGCGTCTCCGCGATCTCCCGAGAGGTCACGCCGCCGGTCACGTACGGCGGGTGTCCGATCACGACCGTCGCCGAGGCCCGGCGAGTGTCGACGCCGTGCTCGACCAGGATGCTCGGACGGTTCTCGTCCATGGCCCTGAGGTAGTTCTGCGCCTGGGAGACCGCGCGGTGCGCCGCGGCACCCAGCATGAGGTGGCCGGAGCGCCGTATGACCAGGTCCTTGATGTTGGCGCGCTTGAGCTCCACCACATGGAGAGAGCCGTCGCCGCGCAGGAGCGGGATGTCGAGGATTGCTTCCGGGGTGTATTGCCGGCGTGCCAACTCGGCCACGTAAGCCCCGCCGAAGATCCATTCCTGGTTCTTCAGGCAGGCATGGAGGGCGCTCTCGGGACTGTCCGGGTCCTCCACCACGCTACGCAGGGCCGCCAGGCCGGCCTGTCTCGCCCTCAGTTCGAGCAACTGTGCCAGCGTGCCTGCGTCGACATCGGCCAGGACGTCGTTCATCATCCGTGCGGCCCCGGCGGAGGCGGGCCGAGGCAGGTTGCGGAGGACTATCTCCATGTGCCCGTACTGCTGAAGTCGCCTCACCTCCCGGGTTGATAGCCGGATCCCGCCCTCGCCGTCCCCAAGGCTCAGGTAGTCGGCGGATCGGGCAATGCCGCGGAAGAGGTCACGAGCGTCTGCTGCGGTCGCGTCGGGTCGGTCGCGGCACAGAACGTCCAGGGCGGCGACCGCCCTGTCAGCACCCATGGCAGCCATCCTCCGCATGTGTTCCTCGCTGCGCTGCCGGGCTTCGTCGTCGTAGTAGTTCTCCAGGATTTCAAGGAACAGGTCGCCTCTTGCATAGGCGGCGAAGCGCTGAAAGCGCTGAGCGAGCGCGAAGTCTCCGTGCAGAATCGCCTCTTGGGCCACATCCTCCAAGGCATCCACCAGGGACCTGCCCTTGCCATACGTTCCACCGAGGCCGCCCATGATTTGCAGCACCGTGTCAACACGCTCCCGGACGCGCTCATCAGCGGTGAGCTCACGTGCCGTCCGGACCATCTGCCAGAGCGTGAAGCCGGATCGAAATGTCGTCACGTGGGCACCCTAGGGCCGGTCACTGACAACCATCCTTGGCGGGAGTTTCGGCCGGTCCCTGGCGACAGGGCCGAGCGGATGGTGCCGCATCATTGCGCGTGGTCGCGGACGCAGCCAAGGCCCTTGGCACAAGTACCGAGAAGGATACGGTGAAGAAGTACTCAACCAGCCGTGGACTATCCGTGGACTCGTCCGTCCTGAACTGCCGCGTGAAAGGTTGTGACCTGCCGCGTCGCCCAGGTCCCAAGCGGCCTCCGGAGCCGTGTGCGCAGGTTCGAATCCTGCCGGGGGCACTCCGGGAAAACCTCCTGGCCTGCAGAAATACAGGTCGGGAGTTTTTGCGTACACGACAAAACGCACACGGTCTTTTGACCGTTGCCCTTTTCGGCACGGGCATCGCTCCACACCTTGCGGATAACCTCTTTCGCTGAGAGATTTCCGCAGCTCAAAGGCCCGCGCGGGGCGTTATTGCGGTCTCGCCCACCGACACATATTGACCGCACCTCGTCGTGGGCATCGGAGCGCGACTCTTCCGCGCACACCGCCGTGACCTGCATTGATGTAGCTGACGTCACACAGAAACGTAAGCGGTCTGGTGGGTCGCTCTTTCCGCGCTTACGACCTCCTCAAGGGCCGCGCGAGGCTCTCGGCTCGGCACAGCGTTGTACGCGGCGCGGCTCCGATGCTGCGGGTCACTTCGAGCACTTCCGTCTGCGGCAGAGTCAGGAGCGCGACGGGTTCCTCGAGTTCTTCCCGTGTCGGGTGAATGGGCCCTGCGGCCCCGTCTTGGAGGAAGGTACTGATACGAGGAGTGCGGATGCCTGTGGCATCGGCGACGGTTTCCGCACTCATGTGGCGCCGGTCCATCGCCTCTTCCAGAAGGTGGGCCAGATCGTGCATTGGTGAGTCTCCCTGCCCGCGGATGGGTCAGGATCAGTGCCGAGCAGTGCCTGGCACATGGGGCCGGACCAGCGTCAGGTGCCCCCATCCTGTTTCGTTTGCGCCTTCTGCGTGGCGGCATGGCTCACTCCGGTGCACACTGCCGCGCCGGCCTCGTTGATCCACATCCATAGCGGGTGGACGGGTCGGCATGGCTGACGTCGTACAGGCTGGATTTTGGGGGCTGGTGGCGGGCTCGGCGCTGCTGCTCGGTGCCGCGCTCGCACCTGCTTGAACAGGCCACCGGCGACCCCCGCCGCCGAGCGCGCCGAGTGCCATGCCGACCGGCTTGTAGGCGACTTTCGATGCCTTCAGGGCTACCTCCCGCCCCGGCGGCGCAGCAGCAGCCAAGCGGCCACCGCCACGCCGCCGGCCAGGATCAGCGCAGTGCGGTTGTCGCGGGCGGCCTGGGCACTCTGCTGGGCTTTGACGCGGACCGGTTCGGGTGCCTTGTCCTGCCACACCTGACCCGCCTGTCCGGCCTTGGCCTTCACCTGCTCGGCAGCTGCGGTGGCCTTGTCCTTGACCGGCTCGGGCAGCTTGTCCTGCACCAGGTGCGCGGCCTCGGCCGCCTTCACCTTGACCTGCCCGGTCAGTTCTGCGGCCTTGGCGCCCGCCTGCTCCGTCAGCACGCCCACCTGTTCCTGGACAGCGGTCGCCTTCTCCTGTGCGCGGGACTTGACGTCCGTCTTGGCGGCCAGGTCCTCGACCGTCTCCCCGAGCTCATGGCGGGTCTGCTCAACCTGCTCCCGCAGCTCTTCGCTGCCGGAGGCGGTGGACTCGTCGTGGGGCGGCTGGGTCATCGCTGTGCACTCTCCTTGATCTCGGCCACATCGGCCTTGACGCTGTCGATGGTCTGCTCGGGTGCCGGCGGTGCGGCCTGGCTGACCTCCTTCTTGCCCGTCACGGCCAGCACCGCGGTGATCATGCCGAGAACGGCGGTGACGATCAGGGCCGCGGCCCACACCGGGAGGGGAACAGCCAAGGCTGCGGTGACGGTGGCGACCAGGGCCTGCGCTGTCAGGAAGCCGACCAGACCGGCCCCGCCGAACAGGCCCCCGCCCTTGCCGTACCGCTTGCCCTTCTCCTTCATCTCCGCCTGAGCCAGCCGCATCTCCCCGCGAACCAACTCCGTCAGCTGCTGGGAGGCCCGCTGGACCAGATCACCCACCGGCTCCTGCGAACCGCTGGGGTCATGGTGGGAATGCTGCGTACTCATGACGGATCGCCACCTTTCTCAGCTGCCGGCGTCGCCGGGATGCAGGCGACAACTTGTGCCTTGAACGGCCCACGCCCGCCTCACCGGGTCCCGGGTACCCGGACGCGGGTGCACCATCCGGCGGACCTGCGGTTTCGGTGGCTTGTGGCTGTCATCGCAGCAAGCGCACGGCCAGGCGGGGAGCACGACTTACCAAGGCGGCTGCGGCCAGGCCGATCGTGGCACCGACAGCGACGTCGGAGGGGTAGTGGGCGCCCGTATGTACGCGCTCGGTGGCCACCATGACGGCCGGCACCGCACACACCGCGCCCGCCCATGGCCACACCAGTGCCACCGCGGCACTGAACGCCGTCCCTGCGGCGGTGTGCCCGGAGGGGAAGGACGAGGAATCGGGGCGGTCATGGACCTCCTCGTGCGAGATCCATTCCTTCGGCGGCCGACACCGATGCCACACGCGCTTGAGGACACAGTTCGAGGCCAGTTCCGCCACGGCCATGCTCGCCAGGCCGACGGCCGCGGCCCTGCGTCCCCGCCACCCGGCGGCGGAGAGGGCCACGGCCGCGCCCCACCACAGCTTGGTGTGCTCGGCACTCTCCTCCACCGCCGGCAGGACCCGCCGTACACAGGCCGACCGCCACGACGCCACCCATCGCGTCATCCGGTGATCACCCTCACGAAGATCCGCCAGCACTCTCATGACCTGCGACTTCCCTACCAGAGCAGCACCTAACTCAATGACCTCGGCGACTACTTCATTCGAGACGGCGCCGGTCTTCGTCGCTCCACGCCCGGGTGTCGCGGGGTGGGACATAGGGCTCTTCTTCCTCGGGCAGACCGCCGGCGACGGCGCGCTGGCGGGCCATCTCCGCGTCGAACTCCAGGCCGAGCAGGATCGCGATGTTGCTGATCCACAGCCACACCAGGAAGACGATCACCCCGGCGAGGGTGCCGTAGGTCTTGTTGTAGGAGGCGAAGTTCGCCACGTAGAACGCGAACCCGGCCGACGCGATCACCCAGATCACGAGGGCCAGGAAACTGCCGGGCGTGACCCACCTGAAGCCGCGGCCCTTCACGTTCGGTGTCGCCCAGAAGAGAATCGCGATCATGATCGTGACCAGCGCGACCAGTACCGGCCACTTCGCGACCGACCACACTGTCAGCGCCGTGCCCCCGACGCCTAGAGCAGTACCTGCCTGTCGGGCCAGGCCGCCAGTGAACACCACGATCAGCGCGCTGACGACCGCCAGGATGAGCAGCGCCACCGTCACGCCCAGTCGAACCGGCAGCACCTTCCACGCCGGGCGTCCCTCCGGCGTGTCGTACACGGCGTTGGCGGTACGGATGAAGGCCGCGACGTAGCCGGATGCCGACCACACCGCCAGCGCCAGGCCCACGATCGCCATGACCGAGCCGATACCCCCGTTGCCCTGCAGCTGCGTGACGGCATCGCGGATGACGTCACGGGCCGATCCAGGGGTGAGTTTCTGGAGGTTGTCCAGCACCTGCTGCGTCGCCGACTGTCCGGCGATCCCGAGCAGGGAGACGAGCACCAGCAGCGCGGGGAAGAGGGAGAGCACCCCGTAGTAGGTCAGCGCCGCAGCCCGGTCGGCCAGCTCATCGTCCTCGAACTCTTTGACGGTGCCCTTCAGCACCGCCCGCCAGGAGCGCCCAGGCAGCTGAGTGGGCTCATCCGGGGCTCGCCGCTCCACCTGTTCACCCGGTCCGACCCCGCTCTCGCGCCGGGCTTCGGTGTCCCGGCCGGTCCTGTCGTGCCGGCCCGGCCTCCGCATTGTGATCATCCGTGCCATGACGGACGGGTATCCGCGCGCCCACCCGGCATGTTCCACGCTCTACATCCGCCCGAATTGATCCATTTAGCCAGTTTCATGATTTTTGTGAGAGTTAGCCGGAAGGCCAGCAGAAGGAGTATCGCGGCGATCACCCGCGAGCAGATTCCGACCGTGCTGGACCAGTACAGGATCGCGATCATGATCGTGACCAGACCGACGAGCACCGGCCACTTCGCGATCGACCACACACCGGCCTCCCGAAGGCATAGCGGATTGCACCCTTTTTGACTGTTCTGTGTGGATATGTGGGGTACCCGCTCATGGACGCGGATCCGGAGGCGCCGAGTCCGTCGGCCGCCTCGGAGCACCGAGGGAGGAATGGCTCATGAGTGAAGATGCCGGTCGCGTTCAGCAGACGGGGCAGAAGGCGAAGGAACAGACGTCGGCCGTGGCCGCGCAGACCGGGCAGGCGGCCGGCGAGGTCGCCGGGACGGCTGCCGAGCAGGCAAAGGCCGTCGCGGGCGAAGTACGCGCCCAGGCAGGCGGTGCGATACGCGACCTCAGGGAGCGGGTTGCGGGGGAGAGCCAGGGACAGGTGGAACGGCTGGCCGGGACGGTGCGGCAGTGGGCGGATGATCTCGCGGGCATGGCGGAGAACGCCTCGGGTGATTCGCCCGCCAGGAGTCTGACGGTCCAGGCAGCCGATCAGGGCCACCGCGCGGCGGACTACCTGGACAAGCACGGCGTGGAGGGCCTGGTAGGCGACCTGCAGAACTTCGCGCGCCGCCGGCCGGGGGCGTTCTTGGGCGGGGCGGTGCTGGCCGGTCTGGTGGTGGGCCGCCTGGCCAAGGCCGGCACCAAGGCCGCGCAGGCCCCGTCGGCTTCGTCTCAGGACGTTCGGCGGCAGGGGCTGGAGCGCGAGGAGAGCAGCCCGCTGCCTGCGGGCACACCGGTGCCGCCGCCGGAGCTGTCCGGTTATCCGGCGCATCCGGGGGTGTGAGATGTCGTCGATCTATCCGCAGTCGCCGGCAGCCGGTGGACAGCCAGAGGCGGGTCCGGACCGCTCGGCGGGCGAGTTGCTGTCGGCGGTGACGTCGGATCTGCAGACGCTGTTCCGTCAGGAGGTGGAGCTGGCGAAGACGGAGATCCGCGAGGAGGCCACCAAGGCGGGCAAGGCCGCCGGGATGTACGGGGGTGCCGGGTTCGGCGGATACATGGTGGCGCTCTTGTTGTCGCTCGCGGCCGTTTTCGGTCTGGCCAACGTGATGGACGCCGGCTGGGCGGCACTGATCGTCGCCGCCGTGTGGGCGGTGATCGCGGCTGTGCTGTACGTCATGGGCCGCTCCCGGATGCGGGAGGTGTCCCCCAAGCCGGAACAGACGGCGCAAACCCTGAAGGAGAACGCACAATGGGCACGGCACCCGACCAAATAAGGTCCGAGATCGACACCACCCGGGAACGCCTGTCGGAGAACGTCAACCGGCTGGCCGACCGAGCCCGACCCAGGCAGATGGTGCGCCGCCGCACCCGGCGGGTGCGAGGCGCGGTGTCCGGGCTTCGTGACCGCGTCATGGGCACCGTCGCCGAATCGGCGGGGACGGCGCGGGACCGTACGGCGCAAGCCACGGAGTCGGTGAAGGAAGGCACCGGCGGGGCCGCGGACACGGTGCGCCAGACAGCCGGGCAGGCCGCCGGTCAGGTCGGCGAGGCGGCCGGACAGGCCCGTGAGGCGGTGAGCCGGGCGCCGGAGCAGGCGGTGCGACAGACGCAGGGCAACCCGCTGGCGGCCGGGCTGATCGCCTTCGGCGCCGGACTGCTGACCGCCTCTCTCCTGCCGACGTCCCAGGCCGAGGAACAAGCAGCCTCCCGGATCACCGAGCAGGCCGGCGAAACGCTCGAGCCGGTCAAGGAGGCAGCCGTCGAGTCCGCGCAGCGGCTGAAGCAGGACGCCACCGAGGCCGCCCAGCAGGCAGCCCAGGACGTGAAGGACACCGCCGCGGAGGCCGCGAAGACCACCAAGGAGGAGGCCCGCGACCAGGCAGGCCAAGTGTCCGGGCAGGCCCGCGACTCCGGGCAGCAGGTGGCCGACGAAGCCCGCGGGCAGAGCTCCGGCCCTGTCTGACCCTTGCACCTCGCCGACCCGGCAGAGACTGTCGCGCACAGTCGGTCGGCGCCTTCTGCCCGGCTCTGTGCGGCACCACGGGGACTGCCGCGCAGGCTGGGTCCTCCTACCTCCTTCCCGCCCTGCTGCTGGCCCTTGCCGCGAGCGCAACCGTCACAGGCGAAGTGCGCAAGGAGCGCATCGAGGCCGACGAGACCGGGGAGCGCGGCAAGCGCCGCCGCCCTTGGTCTCCTCGCACCCCGGGCGCCCGGACCGGGAGTGACGGCCCGCCCGGGCGCCCGGACCAGGTGGTGGCCCGGCTGGGAGGGCAGCCTGGGAACCCGGGGGCAAGGCAGTTGTCCGGCCGACAGCGCCCACCAATCTGCCCAAGAAGTCCTGGCAGAACGCGAGCGCCGGGCCCGCGTCTTCCGTCCGTAAGGAGCTGTGTCATGAAACTGCGACACAGGCGTGACGACACTCGCCATGATCGGGGCCACGAAACCCGCGAGCAGCGGCAGGCCACGGCGTACGGCCGCGACGAGAAGCCGGAGAGATTTGGTCCGGATACGGAGGTCGAACAGCATGCGCCGGACACTCCGACGGACCTGCCCAAACGCTCCTGGGGAACGGTGCTGAAAGGCACCCTGAAGGAGTTCAAGAAGGATGAGCTGGCCGACCGGGCCGCGGCGCTGACCTACTACGGGATCCTGGCGCTGTTCCCGGCCCTGCTGGCGCTGATCTCGCTGATCGGGATCGTCGGGCAGTCGGCGACGCAGCAGGTGCTGGACAACATCCAGAAGCTCGCCCCGGGCGCGGCGCGCGATGTCCTCAGCAACGCGGTAAAGCAGATGCAGGGCAACAGCGGGCTCGGCTCGATCATGGCGATCGTCGGTCTGGCCCTCGCCGTCTGGTCGGCGTCCGGCTATGTCGCGGCGTTCATCAGGAGCGCGAACGCGGTCTACGACGTCCCCGAGGGCCGCCCGGTGTGGAAGGTGCTGCCGGTCCGCGTCGGCGTGACGGTGGTGCTGATGATCATGGCTGTGGTCAGCGCGCTGATCGTCGTCCTCACCGGCGGCCTGGCCCGGCAGGTCGGCACCGCGCTGGGCATCGGGGACACGTTCCTGACCGTGTGGTCGATCGCGAAGTGGCCGGTGCTCGTCATCCTGGTCACGATCATGATCGCGATCCTGTACTGGGCGACACCCAACGTGAAGGGCCGCGGCCTCAAATGGGTCACGCCGGGCAGTTTCCTGGCGCTGGTGATCTGGATGATCGCCTCGGCCGGGTTCGCGCTGTACGTGGCGAACTTCGCCTCCTACAACAAGACCTACGGCGCCCTCGCCGGCGTGATCATCTTCCTGGTGTGGCTGTGGATCACGAACCTGGCGATCCTGCTCGGCCTGGAGTTCGACGCGGAGATGGCCCGCCAGCGCGCCGTCGCAGGGGGGCATCCGGCCGGCGAGGAGCCGTACCTCGAGCCGCGCGACACCCGGAAGTGGGACGAGGAGGACCGCCGACGTTTTGAATGATGCGACCGCCCCGGTACCGGGCCCGCTGGTGGGCTACTGCAAGCGGGCCCGTACCAGCGCCTGGCACGGCCCGTCTGGCGGGGAGCCGGGCGGCTGACCACACCGTTGCTGCCGGACGACTTCCATCACCGTGCGGGCGATCCCGGACGGACGGGTGCCGCCGTACCTGGCCCACCGGGTCCGGCCCGGGCAGACCCTGCGTCTCGGCCCTTGTCCAGGGGACTTCGTCCTCGCAGGGTGACGACGCAAGCTTGCGTAAGGGAGCACCCGGGAACCCGAGCGAGCGCGTGCCCAACACGTTCGGGCCGCCACCCACAGCCGGGCTACCGGTCACCGGTGCCGGTGCCGACGCTCCTGGAGCTTCTTCATCTGCTCCTCGATGAGCTTGCTGCGCCCCTGGGTCTTGTGTCGCGACTTGCTCTTCTGACCACCCTGGCCCTTCTGCCGCAACTTGTCAGCCATGTCCTTGGCTCGCTGCCTCATCCCTTCCGCGCCCATGACCGCACCTCCCGGATAGCCTTTGCTCCTTGTGACCAGGCTGGCATCCGGTCCGGATCCTCGCATCTGGCAGCGCCGTCGCACCGCGGCAACCTGCCGGGGAACCACCCCGTCGCTTTGTCAGTGAGGCTGCCTTCCGGATGTAGGTTGCGACGGTGTCCGGCTTTCTCGTCAGCTCCGATCGAGGACCGGAGAGGCGATGCTTACGCTCGCCGCAACCCCCCTCTTCGGGATAGCCCCGAAGAACGTCGGGTACGTTGACGCCAACGAGGTGTCGACCAGGCCTGCGCTTACCGCGCACTGCACCCAGTAAGCGATAAGGGGTGCGCTTGTCACGCTCCATCCGGCCCGTCACCCGCCGGATCGAGGGCCTGTGCCAACCGCACCAGCCGCGCCTCCCAGCAGATGGCAACAATCGCCTCGGCCAGCTGGTCACGCAGCACCCGGCAGCCACCGGATCCCGCCACCGGAGTCCAGGACCGTCTCTGCGGATCGCTCATACTCACCTCAACCCGGCGCCCGCGCCACACTGAACACCTTCACCTGCGCCAGAGCGGCGACGACCGCCACCGCCGAACAGACGACCACCCCGTACAACGTGTGATCACCGGTCAAAACAACGGCACCTCCGAACGGCATCACACCATCGGCCCAGCCTGCGGCCCGTGGAACAGCGCCCAGCCACTGAGGCCACGGCCTGACGGAGCCGGGGTGGCTGTGCTAGCGCGGTCAACGGGCGAGCCTGGCCCCGCTGACCGATCAGGCGCCACGGGCATGCGTAAGGCTTCGACGGCAGCGGGCCCAAGAGGACGCGGGCAAAAGAAGGCTCTGCCCGAGGCCGCATCACCGTGCTGGAGCCGGCCCGCCTGCTCGATGAAGCCGGATAGCCCCATCGGGCGGAGGAAAGTTCCCTGACCGAGGCATGCCACTGAGCCGGACACAGCCGCGCCCGGGCAGGCCGCCCCGGAGGAATCCACCGTGGCCGTCGCCCGGCAGATCAGTCGGCCTCTGCTGTACCGCGTCCTCGCCGAAGACGCTGACGGCGCGAGTGAGGTCGGACGTACGAAAGTCGTCCCGATGATCCCGGCCTGCGGGCAGCGGACCGGGCGGCCCCACCGCCGCGGTCGAAGCATGCCCGTTCCCTCATCTGGTCTACGGCGGGTCCACGTCCCTGTTCGTTGTGCGTGGTGTGACGGCGGGCGGTGAGGAGCGCGGCGACGAGCGCGGTGGGGCCGAACCGGCCCCCGATGTGGGCCGGCCGTACCGGGCCGACCAGCTTCGCCGCGCGCTGAGGTCCCGGGCAGAAGACGCCATCGCCCAGCGGCTGGGGGTGCCGCCGCCCCTGTTCCTGACCTCGTCCAACGCCTCGGTTACGGCCAGACCTGGCAGAGCCGTGCCCGGGGCCTGGTCGTAGTCTGCTTCCCATGGCCGACAATCAGACTCTTACGCCCCGTGAAGCCTTCGAATTGCTGCTGGACGGCAACCAGCGGTTCGTCGCCGGTGCGCCCGAGCACCCGAACCAGGACGCCGCCCGCCGTGCCGAGGTCGTCCCGGCCCAGAGCCCCTTCGGCGTGCTCTTCGGCTGTTCCGACTCCCGCCTGGCCGCCGAGATCATCTTCGACCGCGGGCTGGGCGACCTGTTCGTGGTCCGCACCGCCGGACACGTCGCGGGACCGGAGGTGCTGGGCAGCATCGAGTACGGGGTGAGCGTGCTCGGCGCCCCGCTCGTCGTGGTGCTCGGCCACGACGCGTGCGGCGCGGTCGCGGCCACCCGCTCCGCCGTCGAGGACGGCACGCCGGCGGGCGGTTACGTGCGGGACGTGATCGAGCGGGTGACCCCCAGCGTGCTCGCCGCCCGCGCCGCCGGGCGCACCGAGGACGCCGATTTCATCGCCGAGCACATCCGGCACACCGTCGGCCTGCTGCTGGACCGCTCCCGCGTCCTGGCGCAGGCGGTCGAGGCCGGACAGGCCGCCGTGGTGGGGCTGTCGTACCGGCTGGCCGACGGAACGGCCCGCCTGGTCACCGCCCACGGCCTTGAGGTACCTGCAGACTTGGTGTCGTGACGCGGGGTGTTCGGCGTTCCGATGGTCCGGCACGACCGTGCGCCATCGGCTTCGGCGCGCATCGTGGGAGCCGTGGCAGGATCATCGGACGGCGTCGGTGCTGGTCATTTCAAGAGGGCCGGGGCCCTGCGGCGCGGCGGAGCCGGTTGGCGATAGCCAGTCCCAGCCCCTCCTCCACCGGCAACGACGCGACGATGAGGTCGCACCCTTGCTGGTCGAGCTCGCGCAGGAACCCATACAGCCCGTGCGCGTAGGCGGCCATCGAACCGGGGACCGCCACCACGGTGTGCGCCTTCACCGGGGCATCGGCGAGGGAGGGGGGAAGAAAAACGCCGACCTGGTGTCCCAGCTCCTGAGCGAGCTCCGCTTCGGCGACGACCTTCTCGGGCTCGACGAGGACGACCCGCGCCCGCGGCGCGTAGTGGGACGGATGCTGGCCCGGCACCCGGACGGGGCTCGTCGAAGGGACGGCAAGCGGGCGCCCCAGCACCGCTTCGAGGTCCTCGCGGGTCACCCCTCCGGGCCGAAGGACGCTCAAGGCATTGCCCGTGGCGTCGACGATGGTCGACTCGACCCCGACCTCGCAGGGGCCTCCGTCCAGCACGAAGTCGACGGCATCACCAAGCTCCGCACGGACGTGGTCCGCCGTGGTGGGGCTGACCGAGCCGAAACGGTTGGCGGACGGGGCCGCCACACCACCGCCGAAAGCCGACAGCAGCGCGAGTGCCACCGGGTGGTCGGGCATACGCACGGCCACCGTCTCCAGCCCACCCGTCGCCTCCAGGGGCACCCGGCGACCGCGCCGCAGGACCAGCGTCAGCGGTCCTGGCCAGAAGCGTTCGGCCAACAGGCGCGCAGTCGCAGGCACGTCCTCGACCCAGTCACCCAGCTGCTCCGCGCCGCCGATGTGGACGATCAGCGGGTGGGAGGGCGGACGCCCCTTGACCTGGAAGACGCGCGCGACTGCGGCGGGATCCTCGGCGTTGGCGCCCAGGCCGTAAACGGTTTCGGTCGGGAGAGCCACCAGGCCCCCGGCGCGCAGTACACCGGCCGCCTTCTCGATGTCACTGGTTCTTGCCATCACCCTCGCAATCCTCCCACTACTGCGCTCCCCCACGTTCCGTGCTCCCGTCGGCGCATAACGACGAACCAACGGTCCCGATATCACAGCCGTTCGGCCCGCCGCACCACCGGCAGCGCCGCTTTCACCCGTGCCCGTGCCGCTCCGCCTGTCCTGGCACGATGCTCCTCATGCAGCCGCTGCCAGCCCCCTGCCCTTCCGACCTCATCCCCGACGCCACGGGCATGGACGCCTTCAAGCCGCGCACAGGCAGGCCAAGCAGCAGCGCGCTGTCTTCGGTGCCGTGGAGCGCCAGGGCGATCGATGGACGGTGAAGGCCGACGTCATGACCCGTCGACGACCCGGTGTACGACGCCATCCGCACCGCAGTCATCCGGCTGATCCGCTCCCGCGAGATCCGACCGGACTCCTCCCCAGGGCCGGCTCCCCTCATGTTCGTGCGTGCAAAATAGGTGATGGGGTTTTCCGGCATTTTTCATCGCACATAAGGCGGGAGACGGGGCGGGGATGGCTGCTGATGCCATGGATCACCAAGACCGCCGGTGGACGTTCCTGACCAACCACGCGAGGGTGCTGCTGGCCATCGCACGGGACTCGGGTGCACGGCTGCGAACCATTGCCGCCGCCTGCCTCATCACCGAACGAGCAGTCCAGGCCATCATCACCGACCTCGAACAGGCCGGCTATCTGCGCCGGCAACGGGCCGGACGGCGCAACCCGTACACCCTCAACCTCGACCAGCCGTTGCGGCACCCGGCGGAAGCCGGCCTCTGCGTCCGCGACCTCGTTGCACTCGCTGCAGACAGTGCGGCTCAGCCGGCGAAGACGGCTTCTGCATCGGTGACGGTGTCATAGACCCGCAGGAGCTGATCCACCCCGGTCATCTCAAGGATCCGCCGCAACGGCTCGGGCACACACGCCAGCACCAGCACCGTCCCCCTCGCATCCGCCTGCCGCCAGACTCCGAGCAACACGTTCAGCCCGGCTGAGTCACAGAACGAGACATCGGACAGGTCCAGCACGATGAAGCGGTCGCCCCGCGAAAGCAGTTCCTTGAACTGCGGGCGCAACACCGGGTCGGTCACGTAATCCATCTCGCCGCTGACCCTCGCTACCAGGCAGCGGCCGGAGGCGATCCTCTCGACCGAGGGGTCAGCCACAACACTCTCCCAACCGTCTCGTCAGGAGACAACGCGGCGGAATCTCGACAGGAGCCTACCGGCCCCTGCCCCGCCCTGGGCGCCCGACTCAGATTCCACCCCACGGGGGACACGCTCGCGTTGACGATCAGCCTGCGGCGTCAATTCCCACCGATATGGATCAGGCCGAAGCACGACAGGTGGCGGCATCGGCCGCGTTCCCGCACCGTAGGTGTGCTGATCGCGGACGCTGCCGCAGATGCCGGAGGCGTGCACCGGACCAGGGCCTTGCCGGCCTCCGGCTGCCTGGGCTCGTGCGCGCCAGCCGGTGCTCGCCCGGAGCCTCGATGACGACGGCGGTGCTCACTGGTCCCCCTGGTACCGGGACGGCAGGCACTCACTGGGCGCCCTTGGGCTTGCGCCGCTCCCAGCCCTCGGCCCCCAGGTCGAAGCGGGCCTGCTGCTGCGGCAACTCCGCCGCCGCGTCCACGTCCAGCGGGGTGCCGGTCTGGCAGCTGCTGGGCGGCAAGCTGTGGCCGGCGTGGACGCCAAGCTCAGGGGTTGGTGTCGTCGTGGCCGAGGTTGCCGCCCAGCTCACGAGAGGCTTCGACCTGGGGCGTGGGCGAGCTTGGCGGGGTCGCCGGGCTGCTGACCGTTGATGCTCTTCCAGGCTTCGACCGTGGCGGTGGTGCGCTCGGCGTAGTCGTCGATGGTGGGCTCGGGCCAGGTGCTGGAGGCGTCCACGAGCAGCTCGGTGCGGAAGTGGCCGGGCTCCACGATCGTGGTACGGATGCCGTACGGCTTGATGTCGTGGTGCTGGGCTTCCATCCAGCCCTCGACGGCGAACTTGGAGGCGGCGTAGACGGAGGTGAACTCCGTGCCGATCTGCCCGATGCCGCACGAGGACTCGTCAAAGGCATCACGGTTCTGGATGCGTCGGCCATCTCTGGCGGTGCCCGTCCCGTTCGTTACGGTGTAGCAGTCCTGGGCCCGTGAGACACACACGAAGGGTTGCTCGGCACCTTGACCTGTGATACTGGATCATGGCC